>NZ_LQOY01000041.1 GCF_002101675.1 Mycobacterium gordonae
CGTCCCACCCATACCCGCATTACCACCGGAGCCGCCCGGGCCGCCGGTTTGACCGCCGGGCACAATCGAGGTGCCCGCCAAGCCCGCGGCGCCGATCGCGCCGGGTGCACCCGCACCACCCGCACCGCCGGCCCCGCCATTGCCGTACAGCCACGCGCTCCCGCCCACACCACCGATGCCACCAGCGACACTGGCACCGCCGATGCCGCCCGCGCCCCCGGCGCCGCCGTTGCCCCACAGCCATCCGCCGGCACCGCCCGCACCGCCGGCACCACCGCCGGCACCGCCGGTACCCCCGATGCCGCCGGCACCGATCAGGCCGGCGGCCCCACCGGCGCCGCCGGCCATCCCGGGCGCGCCAGACCCGCCGTTGCCGCCGTCACCCCACAAGATCCCGCCAGCACCACCGGCTTGCCCCGTCCCCGGCGCCCCATTGGTGCCCGGGCCGATCAGCGGGCGCCCCAGCAGCAGGTTGGTCGGCGCATTGATCACCCCTAGGACGGCGTCCTCGAGGGCCTGCAACGGCGACACGCTGGCCGCATCCGCGGCGGCATACGACGCACCCGCGCCAGCCAGTGCCTCCACAAACCGGGCATGGAACGCCGCCGCCTGCGCGGTGGTCGCCTGATACTGCTGAGCGTGGCTGGAAAACAGCGCCGCGATCGCTGCTGACACCTCGTCGGCGGCGGCGACCATCAACTCGGTAGTCGGCAGCGCCGCAGCGACATTCGCGAGACGTAACGATGAGGCGATGCCCGCGGCATCGGCTGCCGCCGTCGCGAACAAATCAGGAACTGCGATGACGTACGACATGCCGGGGCTCCCGCCTAGCTATTCACGAATTTTTTCGGGACTTCGCGATCCACGAAAGAATCGAACTATATCGCAGCGCAGAGGGCTTTTCGGGAAATCTTTCTTGCTCGTTTTGAATTCATTGTCAAAGCTTGACGACCCCGCGGTGGCGACCGATCAGAGTCTCGACTCAGTCCGGCGTCGCGCGCCGTTCGCAGCGACCCAAAGCCACCTGGAACTTTCCGAACGGCGTTCTACTATTTGCGATTTCGGTGACGGAACACGTTCGGGGCCGGCGATCCAATCCCGATCACGGTCCCCGCCGTCCGGCGGCGACTTGAGTAAATTCACGCAATCCACCTGCCATGTTCATATTTCAGCGTGCTTGCCCGACACCCGTAGGACATTTTTTCTTGTTCCGCGCGCCCTGAAATCGCTGTAATTCTCGATTCCCGGTCTGGTTTTCTGTCGGGAGGGCCTCGAGCGCTGACCGCCGCAGCTTGACCCGGATTTGCCGTCGACCATGGTGAGTGAGTACTCTCTCACCATGGACGCCGAGCCGCCCCGCGGACGCGACCGGCTGCTGGCCGAGGCGCTGAAGTTGTTCGCGGCCAAGGGTTACGCGGCGACGTCGGTGGCCGACATTCAGCGGGCCGCGGGCCTGGCGCCCGGCTCGGGCGCGCTGTACAAGCACTTCGGCTCCAAACGCGAGCTCCTCGAGGCCGCGGTAACACACCGGATCGACCGGATCGTGGCCGCGCGGGAGCAGTACGACGCCAAAGAGCCGACCAGCGTGGAAGATGCGGTGCGCACCGCGGGCCAGCTGATCTGGGGCAACTTCAAGCAGAGCGAGGACCTGCTCAAGGTCATGTTGCGCGAGCCCGACGAGCTCGGCGACCTCGACGAAAAGACCTGGCAGGTCATCACCGACAACGCCTACCAGCGCTTCGCCGACGAACTGACCGCGTCCAACGACTCCGGCCGCACCCAGATCCCCGATCCGGATGCCATGGCCGCCACCGCGATCGGCTCGTTGTCCTACGCCGCCACACTGCAGGCGCTCACTGGGCGGCTGCCCGGAAACATCGACGAAGAACGCTATTTCGAGGCGTGGGTCAACCAGACCGTCAGCGTCCTCACGCATTACCGCACCCCCCGAAACACAGGAGCAAAATCGTGACATTTTCCATGCAACTCAGCGACGACGTGATCGAGGTGCGCGACTGGGTGCACAAGTTCGCCGCCGAAGTCATCCGCCCGGCCGCGGCCGAGTGGGACGAGCGGGAAGAGACCCCCTGGCCGGTGATCCAGGAGGCCGCCAAGGTGGGTCTGTACTCCCCCGATTTCATGGCACAGCAGGCCGCCGAAGAGACGGGGCTGGGCATGCTGACCACGTTCGAGGAGATGTTTTGGGGCGACGCCGGCATCGCGCTGTCGATCATGGGCACCGGACTGGCAGCAGCGGCGTTGGCCGGCAACGGAACACCCGAACAGCTGGGCCAATGGCTGCCGGAGATGTTCGGCACCGCCGAGGAGCCGAAGCTGGCCGCGTTCTGCTCATCCGAGCCTGACGCGGGCTCCGATGTCGGGGGCATCCGCACCCGCGCCCGATATGACGAGGCGGCCCGCGAATGGGTGCTCAACGGCACCAAGACCTGGGCCACCAACGGCGGTATCGCCAACGTGCACATCGTTGTCGCGTCGGTCTATCCCGAACTCGGAACCCGCGGCCAGGCCAGCTTCGTCATCGGCCCCGACACCAAGGGCCTGGCCCAGGGGCAGAAGTTCAAAAAGCACGGCATCCGCGCATCGCACACCGCCGAGGTGGTGCTCGACAACGTCCGCCTTCCGGAGGACGCAATTCTCGGCGGCCGGGAGAAGTTCGAGGCGCGGATCGCGCGGGTGAAGTCCGGTGCCTCCGCGGGCGGCCAGGCGGCCATGAAGACCTTCGAGCGCACCCGGCCCACCGTCGGCGCGATGGCTGTCGGGGTGGCCCGCGCGGCTTACGAGTACGCACTCGAATATGCCAGTCAGCGTGAGCAATTTGGGCGCAAGATCGGGGAGTTCCAGGCCGTGGCGTTCAAGCTCGCCGACATGAAGAGCCGGATCGACGCCGCCCGCCTACTGGTGTGGCGGGCCGGCTGGATGGCCCGCAACAATCAGAACTTCGAGGCGGCGGAAGGATCCATGGCCAAGCTGGTGGCAAGCGAGACCGCGGTCTACGTCACCGACGAGGCCATCCAAATCCTGGGTGGCAACGGCTATACCCGCGACTACCCGGTCGAACGGATGCACCGCGACGCGAAGATCTTCACCATCTTTGAAGGCACGAGTGAGATTCAGCGCCTGGTGATTTCGCGGGCGTTGACCGGGCTGGCCATCCGCTAGCCCGTCACCACCTCTTGCGGAAGATGCCCGGGCGCGGCTCGGAGGGCTCGTGCCCGTCGCACCACTGGTCGGCGGGCACGGTGCGCCGGACCGCCTGGACGTGCAGGCCGCAACCGGCCCAGGTGGTCTTCCCGCAGATCCGGCATCGCACCGCGTGACACATCCGAAACTCCTACGACTAGCGGGGCCGCTGCAGTTGGGCGAACTGCGGGATCGCCGCCAATGAGGCTACCGCGTCGAACAGCGTCTCGACCGACTCCGGATCCGGCGGCGCCGTCAGCACCGGTCCGAAAAAGGTGTGGCCGTTGATGCGCATGATCGGGCTGCCTCCCGTTTCGCCGAGAGCGTCCTGCGCGGCCTGATGGCTGCGCCGGACGAGTTCATCCCACGAGGAGTCTGACAGCACCTCGGCGGTGACGTCCCAGGATTTCACGGCATCCAGCACCTGCCGGACCAGCCGGTCGTCAATCGACTCGGACCGGTCGAGGTACCGCTCGGCGAACGCGAAGTACCCCGCCTCTAGACCGGAGTTGCCGTGCTGGTCGCGAATGGCCGCCATCAGCCGTCCGATCCGTTCGGAATCGTGCATCCGAGCATGTTGCTTGGGCGGCAATTCTCTGCCCTCATTGAGCACCGACAGACTCATCAGCCGCCAGTCGACGACCACGCCGGTCTTGTCGGCAACGGCTTTCAGCCAGCGGGCGGTGTTCCACGAAAACGGGCACACCGGATCCAACCAGATGGTCACCGTTGCTCCGGTGGATTCGTCAGGCATGGCGCCAACTCCTTTCGGCTCGCTATATACCATACCCCCTACGGTATATAGCGCAAGGAAGGGGTGGCGCCGGGATGTCTAAGCTGCGCCTTTGCTTTGCAGCGCCTTGGTCACCGACGCGGGTACATTGCCGACAACCGAGAGGCCGGCCAACCGCCGCCAGGACCGGATCGCATGGCGGGTCATCTCCACGACTGGCCCGGGGGCGTCGTCCAAGTTCGCCAACCGATGGGCGCGCAGGGCGTTGCCGGTCACGGCATCCAGCGTGTCCCATGCCTCGGCATCGGAGAAAGAGGTCGATTGATACGCGGCCCGCACGGCGTATCTCTCGGCACCCGGGGACATCTTCGCGCTGATCTCCCGGGCGGCCCGGGCAGCCCTGTCCCAGCTGGTGATGTCGGGCATCTCGCCGGGGGCAAGCCGGCGGTGCAGCTCGGCGATTTCCGAGATCACCTCGGCCGCAGGCCCATTGGCGTAGCGCACCACACCCCACGGGGGGCTGACGAGCAGCTTGGACACCCACGGCCGGATTACCGTCTCGTCCACCTCTGCGGTCCCGACCGTCAGCCAGCCCAGGTCAAGGGCGAGCACGGCGTCCTGTGGGGACAAGTAGCCGTCGGGCCCGGCGAGCTGGTCGTTGCACAACTGGACGAACGCGGCCAGCGGGCGCGCCGAGGTCGCCGGAAAGTCGGTGATCTGTTCGTCGCCGTTGATGTACGAAATGACGTTCATGGCACAGCCTTTGGCCGAGCCCGGTTGGTGTGAACCCCGCGCCAGTCGCAACGGGTGGGTGATGCGCTCCAGATCCACGTGACTCCTCACGAATTGCCGGGTGTACCAAATTGTATGACCGGCTTCGAGACCGCACGGGCGTGACACGGCCGCTGACGGCTGACTGACGACCGAGCCTTCAGCTTCGACTCTGTGGCTGACATGATGAGGCCCATGCTTGCCCTGACTTCGCCGGTAACCATCGATTCCGAGAACGAGTCCGTCGTGGGCTCGGTCGCCGTCATAGACAGCGTCGCGGTCGCCGGGTCGGCGGCAGTCGCCGGCAGTGTCGCGGTCGCCGGGTCGGTGACGACCGCAGGCAGCGTCGCGGTGGCCGGGTCGGTGTCCACCGCCGGCAGTGTCGCGGTCGCAGGATCGGCGGCCACCGCCGGCAGCGTCGGAGTGATCGCCTGCCTGCTCACGGTCGTGTGCGTGGCCGTCCGGGAATGCGTGGCCTGCCTGGCGTGCGTCGCCTGCTTCAGATGCGTCGCCTGCCTCGCCTGCGTGCGCTGCACCGACTGTGTCGGGTGCATCGGCTGCGTGAACTGCTCAGGACTGCGGAATGCGAGGGGCGCCAGGAACGTTCACGTGCAGCCCGGCGAGTGAGCCGCCGCACCATCGGGCCCGCCTGCTGGGTCGTGGGTGTCGCCGGCTATCTGATCCTGGAAGCCGTCGCCGCTGCCGCTTACCTGCCGGCCTACAGCTACGCGCGCAACTACATCAGCGATCTTGGAAGGACCGGCCCGCGCGCGCCGTTGATGCAGGCGGCGTTCTGCTTGCAGGGCAGCATGTTTCTGCTCGGGACGCTGTGCATTGTCGGCATGCCGGTCAGGCTACGGTGTCGGCTGTTCGTGGGCCTGGTTGCGGCGAACGCGGTCGGCAACATTCTGGTGGGCACGGTGCCCAGTGGGTTGATACACCTTGCCGGCGCGGCGCTGGCGCTAGTGGGCGGCAACGCCGCGATCCTGGCCGGGTCAGCGGCTCTGCCCATGCCATCGCGGTGGTATCGCACTGCCTCGGTAGGCATTGCGGCGCTGGGGTTTCTGTGCCTGGTGCTGCTGGTGGGCAATTGCACGGCGCTGCCGGTCGGCGTCTGGGAGCGAGGCAGCGCCTATTCGATCTTCCTGTGGCAGTTGGTGACTGCATCAGTACTGCTGGCGCGTCGAGACGACGCCACCCTCACGTGCCGGTGAAGTTCGGCGGTCTCTTCTCCAGGAACGCACGCGGTCCTTCCTTGGCGTCGGCCGAGGCCATCACCGCCATGCCGAGTTCGAGTTCCCGCGGAAATGCCTCGGCCTCAGTCTTTTCCAGATTCTCGATGACCGAGGCCTTGATATTCCTGACCGCCAGCGGGCCATTCGCGGCCACCTGCTGCGCTATCTCGCGCGCCCGGCCCAGTGCACCCCCGGCCGGGGTCACGTGTCCGACCAGGCCCACCTCGTAGGCGCGGCGCCCGGAAATCGGAGTGCCCGCGATCAGCATCTCCATCGCGACGGTGTACGGGATCTGGCGCGGCAGTCGGATCGTTGACGCGCTCATCGGAAACAACCCGCGCTGCACTTCGCTGATCGCCAACTGCGCGTTCTCGGCGGCCACCCGGATGTCGAACGCCTGCAGGATCTCCATCCCGCCTGCGTAGCAGTAACCCTCCACCGCGGCGATGATCGGTTTCTTGACGTAGTGGTCCTTGAGAAATCCCTTATAGATCAACGCGAAATCGGACCTGACCCGCTCCTCATACTCGTTCTGCGCGGGTTCCCCGGCGATCAGGGCACCGACCAGACGATCGAGATCCGCGCCGGCGGAGAAATGACCGTCCGCCCCGGTCATGATCGCCACCCGCAGATCCGGATCATCGTCCAGCAGATCCCAGGCGTCGGCGAGTCGGCACAACACCTCCGGGTTGAAGGCGTTGCGCTTCGAAGGGCGGTTGAGGGTGATGGTGAGGATGTGCTGGTCCCGCTCGAGCAGCACTGCCGGTTCTGCCACGTACTGGTGTGTAGCACGAAACTGCCGCGGCGAGAAGTGACATGGCCCTCGATTGTCCTGGGCCTGGCCGCTTTGGCGGCGGCCGCTGCGATCAGCCGGGCCGTACGGCTGCGCCGAGATGCGCACCGCCGACAGAGCTTGCCGGCCTGATCATGGAGCCAGGAAGCCGGTCTGGGCGATGGCAGCCGACACGCAGTTGCCGATCGGACCGCTGGGGTCGACCAGCACCGCTGAACCCGTGGCCACTCCGTCGTCGCTGTAGTGGGTCAGCGACGCCAGGCCAAGGCGCGGTCCCGCGGGCAACCTGCTCAGGGTAAGGGTGTAGTCGACGTTGATGAATTGCAGCCCCCGGGATCCCCAGTTGGCGATTGACGCCGTGATGTCACCAGCCATGGCCGCGCGAGTGAAGGCGGTCATGGGTTCGGCATCGATCAGCGGGCGCGTCTCCTGCAGCCAGGTGTACTTCTGCCCGGCTGCGTCAGCCCAATCGGGGTCGGGGTTCTGAATATCGGCACCCCAGCCGTAGGTCCGGATAAACAGTGACGCCACGTCACCCTGCTCAGCCGGCAGCGGTGGCATGTGCACCGGTTGCGACCACACCTGCCCGTCGGGCTGCGGTCCGCGCCGCAGGAAAAGCGCGCTGGCCTGAGCAACCGGGTCGCCGTTCTGGAGCAGGGATACATCGACCAGCCGCAGTCGCCGGCGGTCCTGCCGCACCCGGGTGTGCACCTCGACCGGTTCCAGAGCGGTCGGACGCGGCAGATCGATGGTGAGACGTGCCGGCTGGAATTGCGGGTCGTCCACGAGCCGTTCGGCCGCCCAGCCGAGCAGGCCGCCGACGACGTGACCGCTCAGCGTAGGACCCCACCCGCCCCGCGCGATTTCGGTTGGTAGGTAACATTTTCCGTCGCGAACAAAGTAGGGCAGCTGCGATGCCGCGGCATCGTCGTCGGAATCGCCTTGCACTCCGTGTTTCTACCGCACCCTGGCACCGGCTCTGGCGCGGGCCACCGCTGATCGGATTTCCGCCACCCGATCGACACTGACACCCCAAGGCGGGTCGACACCGACTCGCTCGTCCAGATCCCACAACACACACTGCTCGCCCCGCCCCGCGACCAACTCCCAGGCGATGATCGTCCGGCGAAGTTGCTCGGCCGCTGAGTCAGTGGCGGCGTCTGCCGGCGCGCCCCCGTCGGGGTGGTGATGGAGAAAGCAGCCGTAGGCCTTGTCGCAGAACGCCGCGTACCGCGCGGTGCACAGGATCAAGCCGTGCCAGGCCTCATCGACCGCGCGCGACGGCATACCGATCACCTGGTTGTCCGGCAGGGCGGCCGCACAGCACAACAGCCACTGCCGCAATCCGGTCTCCACCAGCGCCCTCGGCTGCCACGGGCACGTCTTGAACACGGCCTCTGGCAGTTCCAGCTCGGTCACCGCGACGCGTGCCCGACCGTAACGATCGCGCCGCCGGCCCCACACGGCTTCACTGTAGAGGGCGCTGAGAATTGCCGCGGATTACCGGCGCAATCCTCGCGTAGCCTTTGCGCATGAACAGCGGCCTCCCGTTGCTGATTGCGTTGGGCGGCACCGGCCTGGTGTGGCTCGTCATTTTTGCGATACGCCGGCAAGGATCGTGGCGGGACCACGGGTCCGACGGCGTCTGGGGATCCGGATCGGGATCCGACGGCGGCTCCAGCGGCTGCGGCGGCGGCAGCAGTTGCAGCTCCAGCGGCTGCAGTGGTGGGGCCAGCGGCTGCGGCGGCGGGTCCAGCGGTTGCGGCGGCGGTAGCGGCTGCGGCGGCGGGGGCTGCGGCGGCGGCAACTGACCGTCTACCGCCAGGCGAACGTCGGCTGCTCGAGTTCATCGACCCGATCGTGGCGGCCTTCCAGTCCCAGCCAGCGCAGCTGCAACAGCACCGCGCCCGTCGGAGCGTGAATAAGGTCGTTGCCCAGTGGGATCTGCACGACCGGACGAGGACTTTCCGCGATGTTGATGAAGCGCGGTGAATCCTCGCGCTGTAGTTGGTGCAATCCCACCCGGTAAACCGCCAGCACCTCGTCGGGCGCCGGACGCAGATCCAGCCGGCCGCCACCCCAAATGACGACCGGCGTGATGACGTAGCCCGACCGGGTCGGATAGTCGTCGAGCAGACCCAGCACCGACGACTCCGGCAGCCGGACCCCGACCTCTTCGTCCAATTCGCGCAGCGCCGCCTCGATCACCGTTTCGCCCGGATCTAGACGGCCGCCCGGCAGCGCCCACTGCGCGGCGTGGGTCCGCAACCGAGAGGTCCTGCGGCACAACAGAAAAGCGGCTCCGCCGGCTACGTCGATCATGTGACCGTCGAGCAACTCGTCCGGCAAGGGACGACCGTCGAGCCAGTCATCCAGCGGAGCCGGATCGACTCGGTCTTCGCCGATCTCGGAGTCCACAAGGACCACCGCCACGGCCGCGTGCCGCTTCGTCGGGTCGATGACGGCACTGCGGTCATGCGCCGCCAGACGCTCCTGAATCTGTGCACGCAGCGCGTCGTCGTAGGCGATTGTCACCGCTCGACCATATGCCTCCGCTCGACGCATCCTAGGTGACGGTTTCGTCAGGAAGTGTTGACGGGACCCGCATCAGTATGTGACGATTTCGTCAGATCTTGCCCATCGTCCCGTAGGAGGTCTTCCCATCGGTCGAACTGCGGGCGTGCCCATCGATCACGCAAACATCTACGCCACCGACGCTTTGCTCAACCCCTACCCCCATTACCGGCGGCTGCGCCGCGCGGGATCGGTCGTGTGGCTGCGTCGGCACCGCGTGTACGCGCTACCGCGTTATGCGGAGTGCAAGGCCACGTTGCGCAACGACGCCCTGTTCATCTCAGGCAACGGTGTCGCGCTCAACCCGCTGAGCAATCGCCTGTCCCGGGGCACGACACTCAACAGCGACGGCGCCGAACACGACCAACGCCGCAAGCTGCTGGCCCACCGCCTGCTGCCCAGAGCGCTGCGCTCGGTCGGGGAAACGATCGACGAGCAGGCCGACGCGGTGGTCGAGGCCGCGGTGCGCCGCGGCGCCGTCGATGCGGTCGCCGATCTCGCTACCGCACTGCCGCTGGCGATCGTTCCCGACCTCGTCGGCTGGCCGCGCGACGAGCGCGAGCACCTCATCGCCTGGGGCGGCGCCACGTTCGACATCCTGGGGCCGCTGAATTGGCAAGCCGTCAAAGCCATTCCGCGCACTCTGCAGATGCTGATGTTCGCGCGCCGGGTGGTGCGCAACCGTTCGGTGCTGCAGGGCAGTGTGGCGCACGAGCTGCTCTGCGCCGCCGACGACGGCAAGCTCCGCCACGCGGAATGCCCGAAGCTGATGGTCGATTACATCGCTCCCTCGCTGGACACCACGATCAGCGCCATTTCCAACGCCGTCTACCTGCTGGCGACACATCCCGAACAATGGCGCCTGCTCAAGGACGATCCGACCCTGGTCGCCAATGCGATCAACGAGGTCATTCGCTATGAATCGCCGCTGCGCGCCTTCGCGCGCCAAGTCCGTGACGACACCGAAGTCGACGGCACCCCGATTCCGAGGGGCTCACGGCTGCTGATCCTGTACGCATCGGCCAACCGGGACGAGAACGAGTGGGACGACCCCGAGACCTTCGACATTCGCCGCGATGCCGGCCGCCAGATCGGGTTCGGCAACGGGACCCACGCGTGCGCAGGGCAGGGGCTGGCCCGCATGGAAACCGCCGCCATCCTGCGCGCCCTGCTGGAACGCGTTGACCGGATCGAGGTGACCGGCGAACCGGTCTGGGCGATCAACAACATCATTCACCGGCACCACCGGCTGCCGGTGAAACTGGTGGCCGCCTGAACGGCGCCCGGTTTCCGCCGAGTGTGACTTTGACGACGGGACACGCCGACCGAGCGTCGTGGGATTCCCGCTCGGCGGTGACGAGGCCCACATAGTTAGGCCACTAACTAATCGCGTACAATCGGAACCGGCGGCGCCGCCGCGATTCGAATTCTTCTAGGAGCGATCATGTCCAACGCTCGCCCGAACCCCTGGCAATACATCACCTACAGCTACGGGCGCCGGCTGCCCGATTCGATGCGCGACTGGGTCTCCCGCGACCTTGCCGGCCCCGGAGCCATCCGCCGGCACCTGATCCGGATGGCGATCCCCGCGATCATCGTCCTGGCCCCGCTGTGGTTGCTGCCGGCATCGCTGTACGTGCACTCGGAAATGACGGCGCCGATCTTCATCTGGGTCCTGTTGATGGCGCTGGCGCTGAACAAGGTGTGGCGCCGACACCGACTGGCACAGCACGGGCTGGACCCGGGCCTGGTCGACGTCATCAAACGCCAGAAGCAGGCCCATATTCACGACGACTACGCCCGGCGCTTCGGCCCGCGTCCCGAAGAGGCCAAGTGGCAGGACAACAGCAGCCCGTTCTGACCGCGGCTACGAAGGAGCGATCGCCATGGGCACAAGAACCGCTGTGGAACTCGACCCGCTGTCCTTAGAGCGCCAGGTCTGCTTCGCACTCGCCATCACCAACCGCGCCGTGCTCGCCGTGTACCGGCCGCTTCTGGAACCACTGGGCCTGACTCATCCTCAATACCTGGTGATGCTGGCCCTGTGGGACAACGCGAAACGGAAACCGGGCGCAAGTCCGCTGTCGGTCAAGGACATCGCGAACCTGTTGCAGATGGATTCGGCCACCTTATCGCCGATGCTCAAACGACTCGAGTCGCAGGGCCTGATCACCCGGACGCGCAGCGCCGCCGACGAGCGCACCACCCACATCGCGCTGACGCCGCAGGGCCGCAATCTTCGCCGGCAAGCGCTGAAAGTTCCGCCTGCGGTGGTCGAGCGTCTGGGTGTCGATCTCCCCGAACTCGAGCATCTGCGCGAGGTGCTGACCAAGATCAACGCGGCCGCGGTGGCGGCCGGTGCGCTCGACGTCTAGTCAAAAATCGCCGCAGCACACGGCCTTTCGCGGGTGTGAGAAACCCCGGCCCGGGTATACCCGCGCTGTGGCCAAACCCTCACCCGCGTCCGACAGCTTGCGCCAGTTGGCCGCGGCACACGGCGTGGCAACGTCCTACCGCAACGAGCGACGGGAGCCGGTCGACGTCGACGCCGACGTGGTGATCCGGGTACTCAGCCTCCTTGATGTCGAAGCCCGCACCGAAGACGACCGGCGCCGCGAACTGGGCAAGCTTGCCGAGGCCAACCGCACCGGCGTCTTGCCGCCCACCGTCGCCATCCGGGTCGGCGGGCACCCCCGGCCTTTGCCGGGTGCCGTCATGCTCGAAGCCGAGGACGGTACCCGCCTCGACGTCCGTGACGAACTGCCGGGCGACTTGACACCGGGGTGGTACCGGGCGGAAACCCGTGACGGTCAGCAGGCCACCGTGGTCGCGGCGCCGCCGCGGGTGCCGTCCACACCCGCCACCTGGGGCTGGATGTTGCAGCTCTACGCGCTGCGGTCGGCGCGCTCCTGGGGCATCGGCGACCTGGGAGACCTGCGGGAGTTCATCGACTGGACCGCCACGGCGCACCACGCCGGGGCGGTGTTGCTCAACCCGCTGCATGCGCCCGGCCCCACCCACCCGGTGCAGCCGTCGCCCTACACCCCGTCCAGCCGGCGTTTCGCCAACCCGCTGGCGCTGCGCATCGAGGACCTCGACGCCTACCGGCGCGCCGACGCCGACACCCGCGCCGAAGTGGACGCGCTGCGCGTCTCGCCCGCCACCGAGCGGATCGACCACGATCTGGTGTGGGCGGCCAAGCGGTCGGCGCTCGAATTGCTGTGGCGCGCCGAGGGGCGGCCCGATCCCTTGGGTGGCTCCTCCGAGGGCCTGCGCGACTGGGCCACCTATTGCGCGCTGGCCGAGCGGCATGGCGGCCGGTGGAGCCGATGGCCCGCGCCGCTGCGCGATGTGAACGGACCGGCCGTCGGTGCGGCGCGCCGGGAGCTCGCCCCGCGACTGGCGCTTCATGCCTGGGTTCAGCAGCGCTGCGCCGAGCAGCTGCTCGCCGTGCGGACCACCGCACGGGAGGCCGGTATGGCGCTGGGGGTGTTGCATGACCTCGCGGTGGGCGTCGATGCGGACGGCGCGGACGCGTGGGCGCTGGCCGACGTGCTGGCCACCGGCGTCAGCATCGGGGCACCACCGGACAACTTCACCCCGCGCGGGCAGGACTGGGGGTTGCCACCGTGGCGCCCGGACCGGCTGGCGGCTACCGGCTATGGCGCGCTGCGAGACATGTTGCGCGCGGTGCTCGTTCACGCCGACGGGCTGCGCATCGACCACGTGGCCGGGCTGTGGCGGTTGTGGTGGATCCCGCCCGGCGACGGACCTGATCGCGGCACGTACGTGCACTACGACGCCGAGGTGATGCTGGCGGTGCTCGCGCTGGAGGCCCACCGGGCCGAGGCCACCGTCGTCGGTGAGGACCTGGGCACCGTCGAGCCCGAGGTCACCGAGGCGCTGGCCGACAACGGGATGCTGGGTTGCGCGGTGTCGTGGTTCACCCGCGATCAGTCCGTGGCGCAGGAGCCGCTGCTGGTGCCGGCCAAGTGGCCTGCCCGCGCCGCGGCCAGTCTGTCGACGCACGACCTGCCGACGGCCGCCGGATTCCTGCGCGCCGAACACGTGCGAGCACGCGCCGACCTCGGACTGCTCGACGACGTTCCGGCCGAACAGGCCTCGGCCGCAAAGGAACGCGCCGAGTGGCTGGCACTGTTGCGATCCGAAGGACTGCTGGACCCTGAAGCCGAGACCGCGGAGGCCGAGCCCGAGGAGGCGACAATCATCACCGCGATGCACCGGCTGCTGGCTGCGACTCCGAGCCGGCTGAAGTTGATCTCGCCCTACGACGTGCTGGCCGAGGTCCGGCAGCCCAATTTGCCCGGGACCATTGACGAGTACCCGAACTGGCGGTTGCCACTGCCGGAGACGTTCGAGCAGCTGCAGGCGGATCCAAGGGTCGCGGAAATCACCGCGGTATTTCGGGAGGTCGGTGCGGGCGACGGTTGAGCGGGACTGCAGCGCCGGGCAACTGGACGATCCGCGCCCACCTGGTTAGCGTGTAGCCGAATCGCTCGGCGCTGGACAGACAGCTTCAGCCGACCAGACATGGATCCGATGGACGTGCCCGACCAGCAAAGCAGTGGGCCAGGAGGCCGGTGGCCCGTGTGGTCGCCCGGACTTTCGGCTGTCGACCCCGCAGCCCCCGCGTTTCATGCGTCCCCTGGCCGCTTCGAGGTGTGGCGGGCGGCGCGCGAAGCGCATCCCGTTGCCTGGACCGAATCGGCGGAATTCGGGGGTTTCTGGTCCGTCACCGCCCATGGTCTGGCACGCCAAGTTCTACAGCACCCACTCGTGTTCGCGTCAACGGCAGGCATGAGGCTCGGCAGTAACCCGCGCTCGGTGGCAATGGCATCGGGACGGCTGCTGGTGGTCACGGACGGCACCGCTCATCGCCGGCTGCGCGCTGCTCACTCGGCGTGGCTGTCGAGCTCGACGATCGACCGGATAAGTTCTGAAATTTGGCGCGATGTCGAACTTGTGGTCACCGGCCTGATGGACAAGGGCGGCTCGTTCGATGGGCGCGGCGAATTGGGAACCGTTATCGCACACCAAGTTCTCGGGAGGGTACTCGGACTACCGCGAGAGGACTGGACGGAACTCGCCCGGTTGACTGACGCCGCCTACGCCACCGACACCGTGCAGGAAGCGACGCAGGCTCATGGCGATCTGCTCATGTACCTCTATGGCTTGCTGGAGCAGCGCCGAGCCCAACCGCGGGACGACTTCGTGACCGCGTTGGCTCAGTCAAGCGTGGACGGCCGTCCCCTGACCGATGATGAGGTACTGCTCAACTGCGACGGCATGCTCAGTGGCGGACTGGAGACGACGCCACTCGCAGTGTGTGGCGCCTTGGCCGTCTTTGCTCAGGATCCAGATTGCTGGCAGCGACTGCGCGCAGAGCCAGAGCGCATCGTCCCCGCTGTCGAGGAGATCTTGCGTTGGACGTCGCCGGCTGCACACGTGATGCGCACCACGCTGACCGATACCACTTTGGGCGAGGCCAAGATTCGTGCGGGTGACCGAGTCGTCGTGTGGCTTGCGGCTGCCAATCGTGACGAAGCCGTCTTTTCCGACGCCGAGCGGTTCGTGTTGGACCGCGACCACAATCCGCACTTGGCCTTGGGAAGCGGACCCCACTCCTGTGTCGGCGCTGTGCTGGCCCGGCTCGAGCTGCGCGCTCTGTTGACCGTGCTGACGCGGGTCGTTTCCTCGATTGCTGTTACGGGCCGCCTGGAGTACCGGAATTCGAACTTCCTGCACGGTCATGACATCGCCGAATTGACGATGACACCCGCTGCAGACGCATAAGGTCGCCGCGCACGAATTTCATTGCGCCGCAGCATCTTGCGATGTCTCACGCAGAAAGGCGCCTAGCCGGCGCACCCCTTCCCTGATCTGGTCGTTCGGTACGTGGCTACACGACAGCCTCAACATCGTGTCACCGGCCCGACCGGCGTAGAAGTCGCGCATGGGGGTCCACAGCACGCGATGGCACGCGGCGCAGTGTTGGAGTGCGGCGTGGTCCAGATCCCGTCGGGTCTGCATCACGACGAAGAACCCGCCCGTCGGCCGGTTCCAGCTGAGTCCGAGTTCGCTTGCGTCGGGGAACTCGTCGTCCAATGCGGTCAACAGCAGATTCCGCTTGTCGCGGTAGGAGTTTCGCAACATCCGCTGGCGCTCGGCGAGCGCGGCCGGATCCGACAGGACCAGCCCCGCGACCATGGCCTGGCTGAGGGCAGGCGTGTTGACGGTGGTGGTGTTCTTCAGGGTGGCCAGCCAGGTGGCCAGCGTGGACCCGTTCCAGGGCTGATCGGCGACTACATAGCCCACCCGGGCTCCGGGGAAACACACCTTGGAGAAGGTGCCGACCTGGATCACCACCCCGTGCTCGTCCAGAGCCTTCAGGGACGGCGGGACGTCAGGATCGGTGAAACCGTAAGTGGTGTCTTCGATTAAGAGCACTTGCCGCCCGCGAGCGGCGTGCAGCAGCTCCAGGCGGGCCTGCCGGGGAATCACGGTCCCTGACGGGTTTGCGAAATCGGGTGCCACGTACAAGGC
Organism: Mycobacterium gordonae; assembly: GCF_002101675.1. Classification (GTDB taxonomy): domain Bacteria; phylum Actinomycetota; class Actinomycetes; order Mycobacteriales; family Mycobacteriaceae; genus Mycobacterium; species Mycobacterium gordonae. Next base: position 15,872 of record NZ_LQOY01000041.1, read on the forward strand.
TCGCAACGGCTCGCCCAAGGCGTCGGCCCGCCCACAGGCCGCCTCGAGATCCGCCGCTGTGACGCCCTCGGGGCCCTCGAGAACATCAACGGTTTGGGCACCCATGAAGGTCGCCGCGCCGCGAATCCCGGCGAAGGCCGGCGCAACGATGCCCAGGGTTCCGCGGCGATGGAGTTCCAGTGCGCGAAGGACGAGGATGAACCCCTCCTGGGCGCCAACGGTGATGGTGATGTCGGTTGCGCCGACAGTGCAGGCACCGGCAGCCGAGAGTGCTCGGGCGAGATCGGCGTTGACGATCCCCTGGCTGGGGCCGTACTGAAACAGGGCATTCCACCCCGGCGCTCCTGAATGACCGGCTACCTCGTCGACAGCGGCGATGACGCGCTCGCGGGTGATGCCGTCGAGTAACGGCGCTCCTGGGGCGAACGAGATGGCTTGCGGGTAGCGGGCCATCACCTCATTGAGAAATCCGATAGCGCCCAAGATCTCGGCTTCGGTCTCTGGCGTGCCCGTCATAAACGGCTCGACAGCTTGCGGCGCACGTCGGGGGCGTGCATGCGCTCGGCTTGGACGACGGCGAAGTCGGCCAGATACGTCGCGAACTCGCTTTCGGACTCGATGCCGTGGGCGAGCATCAGCTTGTTGGGCATCACCGCGGGCTCCGAGAGCGCCGCGGCGACCGACGACACCGTCGCATCGACATCGGCGGCGCAGACCACGGCGTCGACCAGACCGGCCTGCATCGCCTCGGTACCGCTGAGTCGGCGTCCGCGCAGGATCAGCTCGCGGGCCATCGGCACGCCGACCCGCCGGGGCAGGCGCAGGTTGGCCACGCCGGGGACGATGCCCTCGCTCGCGGCGGGCAGGCTCACCCAGGCGTCATCGACGGCGACGACGTGGTCGCAGACGAGGGTGAGTTGCATGCCGCCGCCGATGGCGAAGGAATCGATGACGCAGATCCACAGGCGGGCGACGTCGCGCCCCGTCGCTGGATCATGCACGCCACGCGCGAGTTTCGACAGCAGCCCTGCTTCGCGGGCGATGAAGAAGTCGAGGTAGGAGATTTTGCCGGCGGCCAGGTGCTTGAGGTTGATCCCGGCGCAGAACACCCGCTTGCCGGCATAGGACGTGTATTCCATTGGGGCGCCGCGGATTACACCTACCGAGGTGGCGGGGTCCAGTGTCGCCACATCGACGGCCACCTCGACGTCGCGCATGAACTGGTTTGTTTCGGCGTTCAGCGTCATGGTGTTGGCCAGGGTCAGTTCGGCAAAGCCGGCCGCGCGTCTTAGCGAGACGGTTTCCAGGACGAGCTCACCGGTGGCCTGGAAGTGCGCGGCGTGGGCAGCGGACTCGGGCAGCGGGGCGCGCATGTCGGTCAGCGCGGGGACGGCGGTGGCGGGGTTGCGCAGCAGAGCTCGTAGGAACCTGCCCTGGTCCCGCTCGACCTGCAGCCGCTCGCTCGATCCCAGCTCGTCGTCCCGCTCTCGGGTGGCCCGATCCGGCAGCAGGTCGGGCAGCTGGTCACCGGCGGCGCGGACCAGGTCGCCCAGTCTGACCGGCCTGCGGTCACTGCCCGCCGTCAGCGTCCGGTAGATGTCGTCGATGTGCTCGTCGAACCAGGCCCCGGCGGCTCGTAGCTGCGGCGCCGTCGAGGGCCGATCCCACGGACTGGGCCGCGGAGTACGGTCGGTCATCTAATCAACCCCGCGCCGCCGCAGATAGCGCTCACACGCCGCCAGGTGGGCACCCAAGGCTTCGTCGTAACTGGTGTGCACGGCCTCGGCGATCAGCTGGCGGACGATCCGGAGGTCGTCGAGTCTGCCCACCGCTGCCCGAAGCATGTCTACCTCGGCCTCCGGGTTGTCGGTGACGACGTCCACCAGGCCGCTGACGAGCGCCGCACTGGCGTGCACTGGTTCACCGAGCATCGTCAGCCGAATGGTCTGGGCGGGGCCGATCAGCCGTACCAGGCGGAACAGCGCGGTGCTCGGCCAGACCGCGCCGTCGTTGCGCCAGATCACCCGGGACTCCGGGTCGGCGATGCGGAAGTCACAAGCCAGCCCGACCTCGAGCGCGGATCCGCCGATCTGGCGCCCGAACAGTCCCACCGTGGCCGCCGACGAGCGCTCGATCAGGTGCAGCGCGCGCTCCCAGCCGTTGACATCGCCGATGCCGTCGTCTGGCGACAGGTGCTCCACTCCAGCCTCGCGCAGATCGATAACGGCCAGACCGCCGGCCAAGGACCGGATGAAGTCGGTCAACGCCCTCGTCCGGCCGGCAAGGTCACCTGCCGGCAGAGTGAAGGAATCGGCGCGCTGACCAGGCGGCTCGATCATGGAGTCCTCTCATGTCCACTGGATCAGGGCCATCTCGATGGTCGAGCCGGGGCCCATCGTCGTCATCACTCCGTAGTCCCCAGGCTGGATGACGTTCTCTCGGTTCAGCCGCTCGAGGGTGAACAGGAACGACCCGCTGGAGAGATTGCCGTAGTCGCGAAGCACGCCGGTGGCGTGTCGGACGGCGTGGCGGCTCAACCCCAGGTTCACGCGTAGCGCATCGAGGACCTTCTTGCCTCCGGAGTGCACCACCCAATGGTCGATGTCGGTGATGTCCAGCCCGGTGCCAGATAACAGGCGGCTCACCGCGGTTTCGGCGTTGGCGCCGATGACGTAGGGGATCTGCGGGTCGAGGTAGAAACTGAACAGGGACCGGTCGTCGTCCCAGTCGTAGCGCATCGCGTCCAGCGCTTCGGGGATGAGGTGGCTGCTGGTCTTGAGCACCAGCGGGTGCGGCGACTGAGCCAGATGCGGGTCCGTGCTGATCGCAAGCGCCGCGGCCCCGTCGCCGAACAGCGAGTTGACCACGGCAGTCTTCATTGTGCCGTCGAAAACGTATGCCGCAGAGCATGTTTCGACACAGATCAGCACGGCCAGTTTGCCGGGGTGTGTTTCGGCCCAGGCCGACGCCGCCGCCAGCCCGTTGAGTCCTCCGTTGCACCCCATGCCGACTACGTCGAGTCGCGCACAGTCCGGCCGCATGTCGCGGTGTTTCATCAGCCGCGCGGACATCCCCGGGCTGAGGTAGCCGGTGGTGGTCACACAGCACAGGTAGTCGACGTCGGCAGGGCTGCGGCCGATGTTTGCCAGGCACTTGTCCAGGGCCTCGCCGGCCATCTTGATGCCCCACTCGCGGTGTTTGTCGAGCAGTTCGCCCTGGCTTTCCGGTGCGGGTCGGCCGTCGGCGTCTCGGGCAGGCAGGACCAGGTGCCGGGACGCGATCGAGCTGTTCTTGAACAGCGCGCGGATCTTGTGGTCCTCGATGCGGAAACGTTCGATGAGCTCGTCCTGGGTGTACCGGAACGGTGGGACGCTGGTGCCGACCCCGCAGAGACGCGCCCGCATCAGGCTTCCCTGCCTAATCTGGTGCCATGTCCGCTGCGTTGGATCGGTTGGAGTTCGTCGGATACGAGAAGCGTGATCGGGTAGCCACGATCACCATGCGGCGCCCCGAAGTCCTCAACGCGATGAACGTGCGCATGCATGAGGAGCTCAGCCTGGTCTGGGAGGACTTCGAGACCGATCCGCAGATCTGGGCCGGCGTCTTGACCGGTTCGGGAGATCGCGCCTTCAGCGTCGGACAGGACCTCAAAGAACTCGCCGAGCGCGACACGAGCGGAGCCGCCGGGGTGTCGTCGTTCGGGAGCAGGGGTAAGCCGGGCGCACCGCGGCTGACCGACCGCTTTGATATCACCAAACCTCTGGTCGCGAAGGTGCGCGGATACGCGTTGGGTGGGGGCTTCGAACTTGCGCTCGCCTGCGACCTGATCGTCGCCTCCAGCGACGCGCAGTTCGGATTGCCCGAGGTCCGCTTGGGGCTGGTAGCGGGCGCCGGGGGCGTGTTCCGGCTGGGCCGTCAGCTGCCGGCGCGGGTGGCGGCCGGCTATCTGCTCACCGGCCGCCGCATGACAGCGCACGACGCCTTGCGCTACGGCTTGGTCAACGAGGTCGTCGCGCCGGATGAGCTTGACGTCGCGACGCAAGCCTGGGTGGACGACCTGCTGCGGGGCGCACCGCTGGCCGTGCGCGCGACCAAGCAGGCCATGTGGCGCTCGCTGGACCTGCCGCTGCGGGACGCCTTCGACGAGGTCTATCCGTGTGAAGAACGGCGCAAGCACAGCAGCGACGCCAGAGAGGGCCCGCGGGCCTTCGCCGAAGGCCGGTCGCCGTCGTGGACCGGGACGTGAAGGCGCAGGCAAACTGACCGTTGGGCTCACCGGGGCGGAAGGCGTCACACGTGCATCGGTGCAAGCCACCGCCGAGCAGTTCGCGGTGGTGCTTCGCGGTCGAAACGTAGCCTTTGCCATAGTATTTCGATTCCCGCGCCCTAGCTCGACGCGTTACAGACTCCCCCTCGTCCGGCCTGTCTCATCTGGCAAATTTAGCGGAACGGTCGCGCCCCGACCTGGTCTTTCTTGTATCGTCCCGATCCTTTCCCGTTCTCGCGCCTCGGCCTAGGGCCGTTTGTCCCCAATCTGCGCCTCCTTCCGCCTGCCTGCACACCCGCCGGGGCCGAGCATGCCCGGCGTCGGAAGAAATGGGCGATCAGTCTGCCGAGATCGGTGTCGGGAAGCTAGGTTCAGCGTTGATCGTGGTGATGAGGCAGGGAAGTGACTCGTCTGACAACTGTGACTAGGCATCGATGGCGCGCGCTGAGTCGGCAACGCTCGGTAGGGCCGCCCGGTGTCGGCGGCCGACGATGAAAGCCCAGGCCGATGCGTCAGGCGCGGTTCTCCGGCCCGCTTCTAGCGAACAGATTCCCGCCATGGCCCAGACCACCGTCTTCACCGCCCGGCGGGTCATCACGATGGATGACGCCGTTCCGGACGCGACCGCGGTGGCGGTGCGCGGCGGGCGGATCGTGGCTGTCGGCTCGGTTGAGGATCTGCGGGAGGCCGGTGTTGTTGATGAGACGTTCGCCGACGCCGTTGTGCTTCCGGGGCTGATCGACCAGCATCTGCACCCGATCCTGGGGGCGACCACCCTGATGACGGAAGTCATCTCTACCGAGGACTGGGTGCTGCCTGGGCGTACTTTCCCTGCGGCGGCCACCCCGGAGGATTATCGGCGGCGGCTGGCCCAGGCCGAGCAGGCGTTGCCGCCCGGTGAGTGGTTGTTGACCTGGGGCTATCACGAGCTGTGGCACGGCCCGCTGGACCGGGCGGCCTTGGATGAAGTGAGCGCAACCCGTCCGATCATGGTGTGGCAGCGGTCCTGTCACGCGTTCTTCCTGAACTCGGCGGCGATCACCGCGTTGGGGCTGACGGCCGAGCAGATGGCCGGCCAGGAACCGGCAAGTTCCATGATGGATTTCGCGGCGGGGCATTGGTGGGAGTCGGGCACCAACTTGCTGCTGCCCAGTCTCACACCGGTGCTCATGTCCCCGCAGCGGCTCGTCGAGGGTCTGCATCAGTTGGTTGCCTACCTGCACGCCAACGGCGTCACCACGATCAACGAGCCCGGCATCATGTGGGCGGTCGAGCCGTGGGATCTTTACCAGCAGATCCTCGGTTCCCCTGAAACGCCTTTCACGTCAACGTTTCTCGTTGACGCTCGCAGCCAAGCTGACTCCGGCATGGACCCTGCGCAGGCGGTGGCTGACGCCGAGGCGCAGTTGGCGCGGGCATCGGCGGGCAAGATACGGCTGCTGCCGCGTGGGGTGAAGTTGTTCGCCGACGGGGCGATCATCAGCCAGTTGATGCAGATGCGTTCGCCCTACCTCGACGACGCCGGGAATCCCGACCCGTGCCATCACGGCGAGTGGATGATGCAACCGGAGGTTTTCCGCGCTTTCGCCAGGGCGTATTGGAATGCCGACTGGCAGTTGAACATTCATGTGAATGGCGACGCCGCACTGGATCTGGTGCTCGACACGATCGCGTCCTGTATGGCCGAGCATCCGCGCACCGATCACCGCACGGTCATCGTGCACTTCGCCAATTCGACTGAGGAGCAGGTAGATCGGATCGCCGCGCTGGGCTGCATCGTCTCGGCGAATCCCTACTATCCCGTGGGGTTCGCTGACCAGTACGCGTTGCACGGGTTGGGTGCCGACCGAGCCGATTCGATGGTGCGGGCCGCCTCGGTGCTGGCCCGGGGCATCCCGTTCTCCCTGCACTCCGATCTGCCGATGGCCCCGGCCGAACCACTGGCGTTGGCGTCCTTCGCCGTCAACCGGCGCACCCCCAGCGGACGAGTGGTGGCCCCCGAACAGCGGATCTCGGTGTACGACGCCCTGCGGGCGGTGACCATCGGTGCGGCGTACTCCTGGCGGCTGGAGAATGAACTGGGCAGCATCACCGCGGGTAAGGCGGCGACCTTCACGGTATTGGCCGAGGACCCGTTAACGGTCGATCCGGCTCGGCTGGCCGATCTTGCGGTGCTGGGGACGGTCTATGAAGGACGGTGGTTTCCGGTGTGACTCAGATGCAGAGTCGAGGGGGCACTAGGCCCAGGGCCCCCTGCGCCGGTGGGCGATGGCCTGGACCTCGTAGATGAGATTGGTAATGGACGGCCTGGCGAAGCGGTTACGTCTGCGGAGGCGGTGGAAATCCTCGAGCGCCGTCTGGAAGCCATATTGGCTCGTTCGATACTCGTCGAAAACGCGCTGCAGCGCTGACTGATCCCAGGGCTCGTCCCGCGCCGCCGCGCGCAGCGCCTCGTAGACGGTCGAAATCCAGTCTGTGCCGAAGGTCTCTACGACAGACCCGGAGTGTCGCTGGCGGTGAAGATCCGGTTTGAGGAACTCCTCGATCGCACCTTCATCCCGGGTGTTGAGATCGATCGCCAGCGCCGCGGAGATCCGCGCAATTTCCCGGCGCCAGTTGTCCAGAAGGTTGGCGTACTCGACGAATACGCGTGGCACCTCGCGCGTGTGCCTCTCGGCGATCAGAAGATACTTCAGCCACAAGGCATTTGCGAGCTCCGGCGAGGTTCGATTGAGCGCCCCAAGCGACGCGGCGACCTGCTGTGGGTGGCGCACCGCAATCACGGCCACGACGTCGAAGCCGGCCAGGCGGGCCGCCTCGAACCACATGTCCGCCAGCAGGGTTATGTACAGATCCTTGATGACGACGAGCGGCGCGGCCGGCAACGTGGCCATGAACGCCTTGATCTCGGCAACGCAGGCCGCATACTCGTCGGCATCGAACTCGCCCTTCTCCTGCAAGCGCAATGTCGGGTCGTACCAATCACTGCCGTGCCGGCGCAGGATTGTGTAGTTGATCCACAGTGATGCGCGTGGCTCCCAGTAGCCAAGCGGGTTGCCCGAATTGGCCCCCGCCAGGCGGGCCGGGAGCCTTGCACCGCAAAGCGAAAGAACCCGCGTGAGCGCCGACGTCCCGGACCGGTGTATGCCCATCACGAACAGAGCGACCGGGCGGGCGGGAGTTCCCGATTGAGCGGCTGGAGTCATGAGGACTCGCCGTCGACGGCTTTGCCGACTTCCTGTGCGCGCGCCACCTGTTGTGCGCGTAACCAAGTGGTCAGCGCCACCGACCTCCGCTCACTGCCGCGCGAGTTCATGCTCGATGAGTTCGCGGTAGACGGGCATGCCCAACAGTTCGGTGTGGGTGCCGATTGCATGGATTCGGCCCTGCCGGAGAACCAGGATCTGGTCGGCATTGGTGACGGTCGAGAGTCTGTGAGCAACCACCAGGAGACTGCGCGAACCGCGCGCTTGCAGCAGGTTGGTCATGACGTCGTATTCGTTGGCGCGGTCGAGGTGGGCAGTTGGCTCGTCCATGAGGATGAGCTGCGATCGGGACAGCAATGCCCGGGCCAAGGCCAGTCGCTGGCGTTGGCCACCGGAAAGGCTGCGTCCGCGTTCAAATACGGGCGTGTCCAGCCGTTCCGGAAGACGGGCGATCTCGTCGGCGATATTTGCCTGTTCGAGGACACGCCACAAGTCGGCTTCGCCGGCGTCCGGATCGGCGATGAGCAGGTTGTCGCGGATTGTGCCGTGGAGCACGGGTGCGTCTTGTTCAAGAAGCCCGAGCCGGCCGCGCAGGTCGTTGAGGCGCATGCTGCGGAGGTCGCGGCCTTGCCACCGCACTGTCCCGGCGCTCGGGTCATAAAAACGGCACAGCAACGCCAGAATGGTTGACTTCCCGGCGCCCGACGGCCCGATCAGTGCGGTGGTCTGATTGTGCAGGAGGGCAAAGGAGACGTCGTCGAGGACGGGGTCGCTCCCGTAGGAGAACGACACGTGATCGAACTCGACGAGCGGCGCGCCGCTCTGGCCTCCCCCGGCCAGCCTGGGTGCGCTCAGCTGGTCGACACCGTCCGAGACGGCGGGTGACGGCGGGTCGCCCTCTGGCAGTTCCCGCAGGGTGGCGACGAGGTGCTGATGCGCGCCGGCTGCGATACGCACGTTGGCGAATGCGATAAAAGCAGCGGTGACGGGAAAAACGGCGTATACGGCGAAGGCCAGCAGACTGACGAACTGGCCGACGGGCAAGCTGCCGTCCGCGACGCGGTGCCCGTCAACGATCATGATTGCCACGAACGAGCCGGTGAGGCCCAACCGGAAAATGGCAATGCTGGTGGCGGTGGATGAGGCAATGCGGACGCCGGCCTCATAGGCGGCGTGTGCACTGCCGCCAATGGATTTCGCTTCGCGGTCTTCGGCGCCATATAGCTTGACGGTGCGCGCGGCGCCCAGGGCTCGCTCCAATCCGGCGGTGTAGTCACCCACCGCGACCTGGCAGTTCAGCGCGGCGCGTTGGATCCGGGCCAGGAACGGACTGCCGGCAGCGAACGCCACTCCCATGGCCGCTACGACGATACCCACGGTGAGCGCATCGATTGTCAGCATGAAGACGCCGGCACCGAGCAAGGTCAATACCCCGAAGACCACGTCGCCGACCGCGCGTGGCAGCTCACGCAACAGACCTGCGTCGCTTGTCCCGCGGGCCAGCAAGGTTCCGGTGCGACTCCCGTCCAGCAGTCCGATGGGTAGGCGAACAACGTGAGCGGTGAAGACGGCCCGCAACCGCAACACGATCTTCTCGCCGACCCGAGCCAGCCAGTAATGCCCTAGCGCCTCCGCCAGCAGCTGCCCGACAAGCAAGCTCACCAGCAAGATGGCCAACTTCGAATCCGGTGAGCCGACCCTTGCAGGGTCGACGAGCCGACCAACCAGCAGCGGCTGCAGCAGGGTGAGCGCGGTCGCAACGCCGAGCATCAGCACGCTCATCGCTATCGAGACCCAGTGCAGGCGAAGCAGATTGAGCATGCGTTGTTCGGGGGCTGCGACGCTTTCAGCTGGCACCATCAGCACTCATCCTTTCCGGCGCAACTTAGTGCCATCTTGAGCTGTTCTACGAAGGATTTCAGCACCTCCTTCTGCAGCATTTCGTGATGTTCGCAATCGACAGGGTATTCGGCGATGTCGCCAGAAATGTATGGCCGCCAACTTCGCGCAAGCGGCGAACCGCCTTCAGGCTGCCGGGCCGAGAAGATCACCAGGCTACCGTCGAATACTTCCGGCACATGCTGCAACAGGAGGCGCATACCAGTGTTCATGTTCTTGACGACGACTTCGATGAGCTGTCTGGATGGGAGAACGATGTCCGCCGCGCCGTGCTGGTGAACCAGGGCCTCGGCCTGTCCATAAGTAAGTGGTCGAGATCCCTGCCCGTAATCGAGGTCTTCGAGCTCGATGCCAGCCGTCGTTAAAATCATCTTCAGAGCGTCGCTTTCCGACGCGAGCTCTGGGATTTCTTGGATGTCACCTGGGGTGTCGGGACTGGCATCGAAAACGATCAGGCGCCCGACTGCGCATCCCCGACGTCGCAGTTCTACGGCAACCTGGTGCGCGATGACACCGCCGAGAGAATAACCCAAAATATTGTATGGGCCGTCCGGGTGAACCGCCTGGAGCGTATCTGCATAGTTCTCGGCCAGTTCCCGGATTGAATTGGCAGCGGATTCCCCGCTTTGCGTGGTTTGTTGCATACCGATGATTGGGCAGTCCAGATACGTAGCTAGATTTCGATATGGCCACGCGATGCCGCCCAGGGGGTGAATGCAAAACAGGGGGACCCCATCGCCCTCTTTGAATACCTCAAAGGGAACAACCTCTGCCGATTTCTTCGGTGAGTTCAGCTGTCGGCTCAAGCTTTCAACCGTGGGCGCTTCAAACAACGTGCGTACCGCTAGATCGGCGCCCAAGGTCGTGTTGATCTTCGCGATTACCCTTATCGCTGACAGTGAATCGCCGCCGAGTTCGAAAAACGAGTCGTCGGCCCCGACCCGTTCGAGGCCCAGGACTTCGGCGTAGATGCCGGCCAGGATCTCCTCGGTGGGGTCGGCCGGGGCGCGGTACCGATCAACGTCGGCGTACTCCGGGGCGGGCAGCGCGCGGACGTCGAGCTTGCCGTTGGGTGTCAGCGGCAACGACTCGAGCACCACCACCGCGGCGGGCACCATGTATCCGGGCAACCGCTGGGCCAACGCCGCGCGCGCCGCGGCCGGCTCCACCGTCCCGGTGACATATCCGACCAGGCGCTTATCCCCCGGCTGGTCCGCACGGGCCACGACGACCGCGCTCTGCACCCCATCCAGCCCGGCCAGCACCGCCCGCACCTCACCCAGTTCGATGCGGTAGCCCCGGATTTTGACCTGCTCATCGGCGCGCCCCACATAGCGCAGCTGCCCATCAGCACCCCAGGACACCAGATCCCCGGTGCGATACATCCGTTGTCCCGGCACCCCGAACGGACACGCCACAAACCGCGACCCGGTCAACCCCGCCCGACCCAGATAGCCCACACCCACCCCGGCACCGGCCACATACAACTCCCCGACCACCCCGACCGGCACCGGATGCAGCCACCCATCGAGCACGAACAACGCCGCCCCTGCCACCGGCGACCCGATCGGCGGCACCCCCGACCCCGCTACCAGCGGCGCACTCATCGACGCACACACGGTCGTCTCGGTCGGGCCGTAGGCATTGACCATCACCCGCCCCGGTGCCCACCGATCCACCAGCTCGGCCGGGCAGGCCTCTGCGCCGACTACCAGCGCCGCCGAGCCCAAACCTTCGTGGGAGACCGCCGCCACCTCCGAGGGGGTTTGGGTCAAGACGCTGACCCGTTCGGCGACGAGCAGAGCATGCACATCCTCCGGGGAGCGCGCCGCCTCTTCGGGCACCACCACCAGCCGCCCGCCGTGCAGCAGTGCACCGAAGATCTCCCACACGGAGAAGTCGAAGGCATAGGAGTGCCATTGCGTCCACACATCCGCCGCCGGCAGGCGTGCCTGCAGCGACGCCAGCAGTTGGGTGATGTTGTGGTGGGTGATCGCCACGCCTTTGGGGACACCGGTGGTGCCCGAGGTGTAGATGAGGTAGGCGATATCGTCCGGTTGCGGCGCCGGCAGGGCCGTGTCGGGGCAGGCCCGGATGCGAGGGTCCTCCGCATCGATGACGGCCAAGTCGTGGCCGGTTAGCCGCGAGTGCAGCCGGCTGGTGGTGATCGCGGCGATCGGGGTGGCGTCGGCGAGCATGAATTCGATGCGGGCATCGGGCAGGTTTGGGTCGATCGGTAGGTAGGCTGCCCCGGTTTTCAGCACCGCCAAGATCGTCACGATCGCTTGCGCCGACCGCTCCATCAGCAGCGCCACACACTGCCCCGGACCCGCACCCTGGCCGGCCAACAGGTGCGCCAACTGGTTGGCCGCCTTGTCCAACTCGAGATAGCTCATCGAGCGGCCCTCAACGGTCACCGCCACCGCTTCGGGGGTGCGGGCGACCTGGGCGGCGAACAGTGCCGGGATCGATGTCGCGGTGGGTGCGGGTTGGGTGAGTACAACCCGGTTGCCCCACTGGTTGAGGCGGGTGTGCTCGGCCGCGTCGAGCAGGTCGAGTGAGGACAGCGCTCGGGTGGGGTCAGTGGTCATGGCTGCCAGCAGGTTCTGCAGCCGGCTGGTCAGGGTGTCGATGCTGGCCGTGTCGAAGATGTCGGTGTTGTATTCGACGCGAAGGCCCAGTTCTGGTCCTGGCTGGGCGGCTATCGCGAGCGGGTAGTGGGAGGCTTCGTAGCCGGTGATGTCGGTGATGTCCCAGTCGCTGGCGGCGGCGGAGGCGGCGGTGTCGACGGGATAGTTCTCGTATACGAAGAGGGTGTCGAACATTTGGTCGTGGCCGCTGAGGTGATGGATCTGGGCCAGTGCCAGGTGCTGGTGCTCGAGGGTGTCGTTGTGGGCGTTGTGCAGCTGCCCTAGCAGGTCGGCGGTGGTGGTCGCCGCGGTGATAGTGGCCCGGACCGGCACCGTGTTGATGAACAGGCCCACCATGGATTGCGCGCCGGGCAGGTCGTCGGGGCGGCCCGAGACCACGGTGCCGAACGCGACGTCGTGCTGGCCGGTCAACGAGCACAGCAGCCGCGCGAAGGCGCCGTGCAACACCGTGCTGATCGTGGTGTGAGACGAGCGGGCCAGCTCGGTGATGGCCTCGGTGAGGGCGGCGGGCAGTCGGTGGGTGACAACGCCCTGACGTCCGGTCTTCAGCCGGCCCGCCGGGGCCACCAGGGTGGGGGTGTCGAATCCGGCGAGCAGCCGCTGCCAGGCCAGGTGGGCGGCGTCGAGGTCTCGCTCGGCGAGCCAGGACACAAACCGGCGTTGCGGGATCGCCGCTGCCAGGCGCTGGTGGTGATAGCTGGCGAAAATCTCCCCCAGCACGATCGGCAGCGACCAGCCGTCCATCACGATGTGATGGTTGGTCAGCACCACCCGGTGCCGGTCTGCTGCGATGCGGATCAGCGCCACGCGAAATACCGGCTGATCGGCGTCGAGGTCGCAGACCGCGGCGCGTTCGGCGGTGCACAACCGAGCAACCAGGTCCTCGGGGTCTGCGTCGTCGCTGTCGACATAGCACCACCCGGGCTGCGGATCGGCCAGGATGATCTGCACCGGCTCGTCGAACCGTCTGCAGAACCGGGCCACGAGGTGCGGATGGCGGGTGATCACGGTGTGCACCGCCGCGCGCAGCCGGTCCGGGTCCAGCGGGCCGGTCACGGTGAAAGCCAGTTGCACCGCATACACCGTGTCGTCGTTCCCGCGCGTGGTGCCGGCGTGAAAGAGCAGCCCCTGCTGCAGCGGGGTGAGCGGCAAGATATCGGCGACCCGGTATTGGCGCGCCAGCTCGTCGATCTGGGGCTGACTGAGCCGGGCAGGGGCGATATCTGACGGCGTCAATCCGCCCCCACCGGCGCGCACATGCGCACAGATGCCGGCCAGGGCCTCAAACCACAACTCGCTGACCCGGATGATCGCCGCGTCGTCGAGCGCCGAGCGTGCCCACATCCAGTTGGCGTGCAGCTGCGGGCCGTCCTCGGTGTCGACGGTGAGGGCGTTCAGTTCCACGGTGTGAGGCAACGGCATCGGCAGCGCCGCGGCCACGCCGGTCATCGCCATACCCTCGGAGGAGATTCGCCACAGGTCACCGGCGGCCTCGCCGGCCGCCGCGCCCAGCCGCCCCAGATAGTTGAACCCGATCGCCGGGTCCGAACCGCCCACTTCCACATCGGGGTTCAGATAGCGCAGCAGCCCGTAGCTCAGCGGATCGGGCAGCGCCCGAAGTTGCTCTTTGACATCCTTGATCACCGCCCCCAACCCGGCCTCCCCGGCCAGCACCTGCGCCCACGACAGTCCACTGACCGTCAACGCCACCGGATACAAGGCGGTGAACCACCCCACGGTGCGGGTCAGGTCAAGACCCGGGGCCAGCTCCTCATCGCGGCCATGGCCTTCGACGTCGATGCCGATCGGCGCACCGCCCCGACCCGAGAACCCGAAAAACTCCGACCACGCGATCGCGAACGCGATCAACAAGATCTCCTGAATCCCGCCGTGAAACGCCGCAGGGACTTCGCCCAACAACATCTCGGTGGTCGAGGTATCCAGGACCACCGAGAAACGCCCCGCAGTGGCCAACGTATCCACCGCCGGCTCGACCACCGGCAACACCGCCGGGGTTCCCACCACCTGCTGCCACGCCTGCACCTGAGCCTCAACCTCTGGGCGACGCGCATGCCCGGCCAGCAGCGACGCCCACCGCGCAAACGACGTCCCATTGGCCGGCAACGCGATCGGCAGGCCACCGCGAAGCTGGGCCCAGGCGATGTTGAGGTCCTCCACCAGAATGCGCCACGACACCCCGTCAACGGCCAAATGGTGAATGATCAACACCAGCTGGCCCGTCGAGCCCACCCACAGCGCCGACACCATCACCCCGGCGGCCGGGTCCAACCGCGACCGCGCCTTCACCACCGCCTGCTCGGACAACACCTCCACCACCTGCACGCACCCACGCGCATCCACCGAACCCGACTCAGGCACCCACAGCGACCACCGATCTCCACCGCCGGGGTCCACCCGCAGCCGCAACATCGCGTGGCGATCCAGCAACGCCTGCAACAGCACCACCACATCGGCCTCGCCCGCCCCCGACGGGGCCTGCACCACCAACGTTTGGTTGAACTGCCCCACCGGGCCACCGGCCTCTTCCACGCCGGCCAGCCTGCGCATGATCGGGGTAGCCACCACCGGCCCGATGCCCTGATCGTCGCCATCAACGCCGCCGACTACCCCGACCACCCGGGCCAACCCCGCCACGGTCTGCTCGACGAAAAGATCACGCGCCCGCAACAACACACCCGCCGCACGCGCCCGGGCCACCACCTGCATCGACAAGATGCTGTCCCCACCAAGCTCGAAGAACGAGTCGTCGACCCCGACCTGTTCGAGTCCGAGCACTTGGGCGTAGATGCCGGCCAGGATCTCCTCGACGGCCGTGGCAGGGGGACGGTAACGATCGACGTCGCGGTATTCCGGGGCCGGCAAGCCCCGGGTGTCGAGCTTGCCGTTGGGGGTGAGCGGCAGCGCATCGAGGATCACCACCGCAGCGGGAACCATGTAGGCCGGTAACTGCTGGGCCAGCGCGGCGCGCAGCGCGGCCGGCACCAATGTGGCGGTGACTACCTCGGTGACATAACCGATCAGCCGCTTGTCGCCGGGGCGGTCCTCGCGGGCGATGACCACCGCCTGCTCCACCCCGTCCAACCCGGCCAAAGCGGCCCGCACTTCACCGGGTTCGATGCGGTATCCACGGATCTTGACCTGCTCATCGGCGCGTCCGAGATAGTCCAGTTGCCCGTCAGGACGCCACCGCACCAGATCCCCGGTGCGGTACATCCGCTGCCCCCCGGCAAACGGGCACGCCACGAACCGAGACGCGGTCAACCCCGGTCGGCGCCAGTATCCGATGCCCAGCCCGGCGCCGGCCACATACAACTGCCCGACCACTCCTGTGGGCACGGGCCGTAGCCACGGGTCGAGGACGAAGACTGCAGCTCCGGGCAGCGGGGAGCCGATGGGGACTACGCCCGAGTGTGTGGTGTCGGCTGTCAGGGGCGCGCTGGTGGTGGCATAGATGGTGGTTTCGGTTGGTCCATAGGCGTCGATCATCAGCCGGTCCGGCGCCCACCGCTGCACCACCTCGGGCGGGCAGGCTTCACCGGTAACCACCAACGCCACCGACTCCAGCCCCTGCGGCGCCAACGCCGACACCGCCGAAGGGGTCTGGGTCAGCACATCGACCTGCTCACTGACCAGCACCGTGTGCAACTGTTCGGGTGAGCCGACCACCGGCTCGGGTATCACCACCAGCCGCCCGCCCTGGAGCAACGGGCTCCACATCTCCCACACCGAAACGTCGAAGCCATAGGAATGGAACTGCGACCACACTCGTTGTGGCCCTGCCAGAGCCGGATCCAGCGAATCGATCAGCTGGGTGATGTTGTGGTGGGTGACGGCCACACCCTTGGGGACGCCGGTGGTGCCTGAGGTGTAGATGAGGTAGGCGATGTCGTCGGGGGCCGGCGCCGGCAGGGTGGTGCTGGGTTGGGCGAACACGGCGGGGTCATCGATCTCGACGACCGCCAAATCGTGCTCGGCGAGCCGGTCGGCGAGCGCGGTGGTGGTGATCGCGGCGATCGGGGCAGCGTCGGCGACCATGAACCCGAGCCGGGCCGCGGGCAGGCTCGGGTCGATCGGCAGGTAGGCCGCCCCGGTCTTGAGCACCGCCAAGATCGCCACGATCGCCTCGGCGGAACGGGAAAACAGCAGCGCCACACACTGCCCAGGGCCCACACCCTGCCCCGCCAGCAGGTGCGCACACTGGGTGGCGGTTTCCTCGAGTTCGCGGTAGCTCATCGATTGGCCCTGGAAGCTGATCGCCACCGCCTGCGGGGTGCGCGCCACCTGCGCGGCGAACAGCGCCGGGATCGAGGCACCGTCCGGTGCGGGTCGGGTGAGCACGGCGCGGTTGCCGAGCTGATCAAGGCGGATGTGTTCGGCCGCGTCGAGCACGTCGATGGTGGACAGCGATGCGGTGGGGTCGGCGGCCATTGCTGCCAGCACCCGCGCTAACCGTTTGATCAGGGTGGCGATCGTGGCCGGGTCGTAGACGTCGGTGCGGAATTCGACCGTGCCGCTGATGCCGGCGGGCTCACCGGCCCCGTCCCAGCGTTCGGTTAGGGCAAACGTCAGGTCCATGCGGGCGGTGCTGGTGTCCACCGGCAGCGGGCTGACCTGCACATCACCTAGGCCCAGCCCGGCGGCGGAGCCGCTTTCCGGTCGGGCGAGGTTCTGCCAGGCCAGCATCACCTGGATCAGTGGGTGATGGGCCAGTGAGCGGGTGGGGTGCAGACGCTCGACCAGCAGCTCGAAGGGGACGTCTTGGTGGTCGTAGGCGGCCAGGCTGCGCGCGCGCACCTGCGCCAGCACCTCGGCAACACTGGGATCACCGGCCAGGTCCACGCGCAGTACCAAGGTGTTGACGAAAAACCCGACCAGATCATCGAGGGCGGGATCATGGCGCCCGGCGATCGGGAATCCGACAGCGACCTCGGTGCTGGCGCTGAGTTTGGCCAGCAGCACCGCCAACCCGGCCTGCATCACCATGAAACTGGTCGCGTTGTGCTCGCGCGCCAGTCGCGCTACCTGCTGCTGCAACTGCGCCGGCCAGTCAACCTCGACGCTGGCGCCGCGGTAATCGGCGATCGGCGGGTAGGGCCGATCGGTAGGAAGCGCCAGCCGCTCGGGCAACCCGGCCAGGGACTGCTCCCAATAGGCCAGCTGGGCGGCGATCGGGCTGCCGGGATCGGCCAGCTCCCCCAACTGGGCGCGCTGCCACAACGTGTAATCGACATACTGCACCGCCAGCGGCGCCCAGCCCGGGGCCCGACCGGCACAGCGGGCGGCATAGGCCACCCCCAGATCCCGCAGCAGCGGGGCAATCGACAAGCCATCGGCGGCGATGTGGTGAGCCACGGCCACCAACACATGCTCGTCCTCGCCGAGACGGAAAAGCTGTGCCCGCAGCGGGATCTCGGTCGCCAGATCAAAGCTGTGACGGGCGAGCGTATCGATGGCTTCGTGCAGCCGCTCGGCCGGCCAGCCGCTCGCGTCAACGACCTGCCAGCCAAAACCAGCCGCCTCAGGCGCCACCACCAGCTGGCGGGGTGTGCCTTCGGGTGCGGCAAACAGCGTGCGCAGACTTTCCTGACGGGCCACCACATCGGCCAGCGCGGCCCCGAGCGCCTCGGGGTCCAACCGCCCGCTCAACTGCAGCGCGACCGGCAGGTTGTAGACCGGTGAGGGCCCGTGCAACTGATCCAAGAACCACAGCCGGGACTGGGCAAACGACAACGGCACCACCGCCGGGCGCGGCACGGGCGTCAACGGCTCGGGCCGCCGGCCACTGCCCTGCCCGATGCGGGCGGCCAACCCGGCGACCGTGGGAGTCTCGAAAACCGCGCGCACCCCAAGATCGGCGCCCAAAGCCTTGTTGACCGCCACGATCAGGCGCATCGCCGACAGCGAATCCCCACCCAGCACCGTGAACGAGTCATCAACCCCGACCCGCTCAAGCCCGAGCACCCGGGCATAGATGCCGGCCAGGATCTCCTCGACCGCAGTGGCCGGGGCGCGATACTGATCCACCTGCTGGTATCCCGGTGCCGGCAGGGCGGCGGTGTCGAGCTTGCCGTTGACCGTCACCGGCAGGACCTCGAGCACCACCACCGCCGCAGGCACCATATAGACCGGCAACCGCTGCGCCAGCGCGGCACGCGCCGCGGCCGGGTCCACAGCGCCGGTGACATAGCCGACCAGACGCTTGTCACCGGGGTGGTCCTCCCGGACGATCACCGCCGCCTGCCCCACCCCATCCAGCCCGGCCAGCGCGGCGCGGACTTCACCCAACTCGATGCGGTATCCGCGGATCTTGACCTGCTCATCCGCCCGACCCACAAACACCAGCTGCCCATCAGCACCCCAGCGCACCCGATCCCCGCTGCGATACATCCGCTGCCCCCCCACCCCGGCGAACGGGCACGCCACAAACCGCGACCCGGTCAACCCAGCCG
>NZ_LQOY01000042.1 GCF_002101675.1 Mycobacterium gordonae
GTCTCCGGGTCGTACTTGCTCGGCATGACATGCACCTTCCCAAGGAAGGAGGTGCGCATCAAACGCGGGATGGTTCATCCAGATCGGTCCGCAGCATCGCATCAATCGCAGGTTTGAGCGGGCCCAGTTTCGGCGACTCCCGCACCGGTGTCTTCCGCCTCGGCGGCTCCGGATTCGCCAACGCGTGCCGGACCGTATCCCGGCCAACCTTGTACTTACGAGCAAGCGCCCGAATACCCAAACCCTCGACCCGGGCGTCCCTACGTATCTGGGCGAACAGCTCCACACGACTTCCCATCCGGAACCCTCCGACAGCGAGCCAATAATCGACACGCCAACCGTCGAGGGTGGTCCTGAATCAAACCGTCACAACACACCGGTCTGAAAGAAGGTGGTCCTGAATCAGGCCGTCACACCGGTCCTGAATCAAACTGTCATAGCCAGACGTGGTGGCGGTCGCGGTAGCGGGCCGCCGCCAGCGGATTGATCGCAAACACTTGATACCCGGCCGCAACCAGGGCTTCTACCCACAGGCCGCGGTCGGTTTCAGTACCGATCACCACGCCCTGGGGTTGCTCAGCGTGCGTGGCGATCAGCTCGTGCAGTGCACGGATGCCGGCCAGCCCCTCCGGCAGCCGACGCGACCCTAATCGCTTGCCGGCCTCATCGAGCACACAAATGTCGTGATGGGCTTCGCTCCAATCATCACCGACGTAGATCATCAACCACCGCCCTCCTCGATTCAGCTGTCGTCAACCCCGTTTCGAGCCCGAGGCACCCGGCGGCAACCTAATGGATCAGTGCTCCAACCGGCACGACATCCCATCAGCGCTACAGGCCACCTCACCAACCGGCCAGGGCACGATCTAGACGTAGGAGTCCGAATCCCACTCCGGGGCCGACAAAGTGCTCACTGGCCGGCGGCTCGGTTGATCAGCCTGCCCCGGCGAAAGGAAAATCCCCGTCAACGGCGCGCTGATCGATACCCATTAGGGTTTGCGGGCGGTGCCGATCGCTTGGTGCCGGCGCCGTAGGCCATCGCAGGGGCTTAGCCTCAGAAGTATGAGATAAACGACACCTACAACAACCTCGGCTTCAACAACATCGGCGACCGCAACTTCGGATTAGTGTGAGCCTGTTCGCGCGCTCGCGACGACATCGGCCTCGGCCGGTGGTTCAGCGGGAGCCGTTCGTGCGGAAGGCGGGTGGTGTGGCCTGCTGCAGCCCGTTCCACAGATCCTCCCGGGTGATCAAGAGTAGGTCGTTCTCGGCGATGGAGTCACCGAGCGTGGCGTCGCTGAGGTCGAGCTCGTCGAGGCCCAGATTGTCCAGGACGCGGACGTCGCGCACGATCTGAGCCTTCTCCAGGATGTTGCGTACGAATCGGCCGTTGTTGAGATCGTCAATAGCCCTCACGGTGTCCCCGTCCGCATTGATCTTGGTCTCGCTATAAAACCGTGTAAAGGGTTCCAGCAGAACTGTTTCCAATGCGCCGGGCTCTACGATGTTGCTGCCGCGAGCCAGGATTGCGTGTGCGATAGCGATCAGTTTGTCCGGAGGGTAGGAGCTGAATTGGATGGTGGTGGCGAAGCGCCCTTGCAGGCCGGCGTTGGAGTCGATCACCTTTTGGCATCCTCGCGGGTAGCCTGCGGCGATGAACACAGCTTTGTCTCGGTTGTTCTCCATCCAGGGGACGATCGCCGCGACAATGGCCTGACCGATCGGGTCGCCACCGGCGTACCCGCCGTGCAGGAGTTCGCCGAACTCGTCGAAGAACACCGTCTTTCCGATCGCACTGGCAAGGAACTCGCGGGTCTGCGTTTCTACGGATCCGACGAACTGACCGGCTAAGGCTTCCTTGCTGGTTTCCAGGACGTCGCGATGGGGCAAAATCCCCAGCCCACAAAATGTTCTTGCGATGACGCGGGCGACTTCGGTCTTTCCCACCCCGGGGGGACCCATCATCAAGAGATGGTTGGTGACTGCGGTGCTGGTATGTCCCTTGCGCTCCCGCAGGATCCGGGCAACGGTGGTGGCCTTGAGTGAGCGGACCTGCTGCTTGACTTCGTCGAGGCCGATCATCGCCTTGAGGGTCGCCTCTGCGTCCGCGAGGTCCTTGCGGGCCTCGGAAGCATGTTGGTCGTCTTGGCGTTGTTCTGGGGTGCGCCCGGTCGTCGGGTCCCACGGGTCGGCGCGGGTGTCGATGGTGGCGTGGTCGACGACCTTGATCCCGAAAGTGGGGTCCGTCAGCGCTGTTCGCGCCAGCTCGAGTTCGGGCCAGCGCATGGCGACGTCGCCCAGTATCTGACGTGCGGTGTCGTCGTCTCCTTGCGCGCGGGCGATGAGCGCTTTGTGGAAAGTGGCGTCGCGGGTGATGAGGTCGGGTGCGTAGGTGTTCTCGCAGGCTGCCTCGACCGCAGCTGTAGCCCGTTCCCACATGCCTAGATGCGCGGAGGCCTTGGCTTCTAGGAGGGCGCCACCTCTGCTTAGCAGTGTGTCGTTGAACCACGCCTCGCGGCCCGCGACGGCGGCGAGAACATCTGGCCAGCGCTCGGTCATCTGCATCAGGACACCGCGGGTGTATTGGACCTTGGGGTCGGTGCCCAGCCCGGCCAACCGTGTGCTGGCCTCGGCGTAGTTGTGGTCGGCCAGCAGGATCCCGACGTAGGCGAGTTGGGCGGTGGTGGAGTCCTCGATGCGCCAGCGCAGGTATTCGATGTCGAAGGTGACATCGAGATCGACGACGCGGACATCGCAGCCGCAGGTCCCCAGGTCTCTGCCGAGGCGGTCGCGTGCGTCGGCTAGCCGGGCAATCGTGCCCGGTGAGCGGTCGCCGGCAGCGATGCGACCCAGCCATGCATCAGCCATGCCGGGATCGTCGTCGGTGGCCAGCTTCAAGACCTCTAGGGCACGGCGTGGGTTGCTTTTCAAGGTCTTCATGCCCGCCCGCAGGGCTTCGGTACTGCGCTGACTCATCGGTGTGAGCTCCTGGACGGTGAGAGGAGGTGGGTCAAGGTGTGAGCTTCGTTGCGCGGCCGGATGATTCCCAGCGTCATCGGCCGGGGCCGGGCCGGGGTCTGCACGGTGATGTGGTTGGGACCAACCTGGCGGATGCAGATGTCGGCGTCCTCGGGTAGCGCTTGGTCAGGGCGCATCACCGACACCAACGCATGTCCGCGTTCCCCGCTTTCACGCAGAGCCTGCTGAGGTTGGGAACCGTCGGCCACGATCAGCGTCGCGACCTTGGAGCGTTCTTGATTGCGGGCCATGCTGATGCGGATGTTGTCGCAGATCGGCTGCCACCGAGTGGGGCGCACAGTGTGAATCTCCGCGGTCGCCCCAGCCGAGGTGGCCCGCAGCACCAGGGCTTGCACAACGTCGAGATCCGCGGCGATGGCCACGCGCACAAACTTGAGTGGATCCGTCCAATTCAGCAGCAGCGGTACGCCGGACCACTCGGCCATCCCGTGCAGGAAACCTGTCGGCCCGACCTGCACGGGAAGCGGTGCGCTTTGCAGGGGCCGCATCGACAGCGGCACGCTCAACGAGCGATCACCCAGGGGCAGGGTTGCCGCCAAGGCATCGAAGGCTTGACCGGGCACGGTTTGTAACGTGGAAAGCGGTGGGTGGGTCAGATGCGCCCGGGTGTGCACGCGCACCAGCGCCCCGACCATCAGTTCACCGGTCTGGGCATGACGTGTCATGCGCACCAGCACAACGGCTTTGGTGGCGCGGATGGTCCACACGTCGTTGAGCACGCGAGTGCTCAAGTCGGCCCCCGACATCCGGTAGGGGGTCACGTAGTCGTCGCCGACACGCAGGTCGGTCCATCGTTCCTGGTAGTCGGCTAGGTCGTGGCCAACCAGCAGGGTGGTGATGGCAACTCGGATCTGCTCGGCGCTGCAGGTCACCGCGCGGCATCCGGCGCGGGCAGCGGCTTGGCGAATCCGCTCGGTGGCCGCTTCGATGGCTTCTGCCACGCTGTGGCGATAGAGCATGGCGTCGAGGCACGCGGTTGGCCGAAGCCGCAGCACCAGCCAGGTGCGACGTTCACCAACCGCCGCCCGATCGGCAACGGTTTCCTCGTAGCGGCCGGTGAATTGACCGTCGTGGGCGGTGCGGGTGCCGATACTGATGGTGTCGATGGAGTGCAGTTCCAGGCCACCGAACTGTTGCAGCAGCGCCCCGCACACAGTCAGCGGCACTGTGTCGATCGATTCGGCGCCTTCGGAGACCAGCACCGTGGGTGCGTACTGCCGTCCGTGCAGCGCGATCATGGTAATGGCGTACTCGCCGTCCCACATCAGCCCGCCAGGGCCCACACCGGGCAACTCGGCCTCGAACGGGCCCGGAAGTGCGCCGCGCGCCTGCCGTACCGTGGCGCTGCGCCGAGCTCGGCGCACTCGCCGTGCCCGGGTGAGCCAGGTCCAACCGGTCGTGCCGCGATACATCAGGCCCACCGCGACGAACACCAGCACCGCAATCGAGATCAGCGCCCACCACGGCATCCGGGATGCCAAGGGCACCACTGCGAGCGTCGCAGCGACTTCAGCGATGATCGCCCGGCGCAGCGGGAACCGAACCTGCCAGCGGGGCAACCGCTCCCCTGGCGTGTGCTGCGGCGCGTTGTCGGCGGAGGCCGCCGTCAGCTGAACCAGAGTCATATCTGCCGCCTCCGAGAGACTTTGGCGATGAAGAACAGCGCCACCAGGATCCCGATCGCGGTGCCCGCGCCGCCGAGGGCGACGATCATCGGCCGATGGTCCGGCGGCGGTGGTGGTGGCGGCGGGTGCAGGGGCCGGCTGAGATGTTCGGTCGGCAGGGCCGGGCCCAACGGCACATCGTCGTTGAGCGCGGCCACCGGGTCGATGGCCCCGTACCCCATACGGTTGTCCACCACCGCCCCCCCTGCGACGTCCTGCGGGGACGCCGCAGGCGAGTGCGCGGTCGTCTCGATGCGCTTAATCACCTGCGCTGCAGTGAGATTGGGATACTTCGCGCGGACTAGCGCGGCAAGGCCTGTCACGTAGGGCGCGGCGAAGGAGGTGCCGTTGATGGGCCGCAGCACACCGGCGGTTGCGTCGAAGGTCGCGTTGATCACCCCGCCCTTGTCGTCGAGTCCTTCAATGAACACCCCAGGAGCCGCGGCTCCGATCCACGGCCCGGACAGGCTGATCTCACGGTGGTTGGTGTCCACGGCGGGCTGGCCGCTGCCGTCGGTGGCGCTCACCGAGAACACATACTGGGAGAACCAGGCCGGGGTGGAGATGGTGACGACGCCGTTCCAGTTACGGGGATCTTTGGCGCTGGTGGCATCGATGTCGGGGTTCTGCGCGCACCCCGCCCCGCCCAAGTTGCCGCCGGCCGCGACGATGACAATGTCCTTGTCCACCGCCGCGTAGCGCACGGCCGCCCCAAGGGTGGTCTGATCGACGGGCTTGAGGACCGGGATGCAGCTGACGATGGAAATGTTCATCACCCTGGCGCCGGTATTGGCGGCCAGCACGATGGCTTTAGCCAAGGAGGCGACCGTTCCGGCGCGCCGGTCAGCTTCGACGTCGGCTGAGGTTGGGTTGGCCGGCACCCATGCTTCCGAGGATTGGCGGATGGAGATGATGTCGGCGTCGGGGACCACGCCGACCAAACCGTCGGTCTGGGTCGGCTGCGCACCCAGGATACTCGCGACCACCGTTCCATGAGAGTCACAGTCCTGCAAGCCATTTGCCGCTTCATCCACGTAATCGCCGCCTCCGTGGATGTGTGGCAGACGTGGTGAGACGTTAACTCCGGTGTCGACCATCGCGATCGTCTGGCCAGCTCCGCGGCCCGCGGATTGCCATAGGGCGGGAAGGTCCATGAACTTTTGCGCCGCGGTGGGAGCCCCGAGGTCGGTGTCGGGCATCAGGCCCGACGGAATGCATTGATGCTCTTGGCGCAGCGGCTCGCCCGGGCCCAGCGGCAGCGGGTTGGGGACCGCACCGGGGTCGATCACCGGGGGCGATATCGCCCCCGCGACGCCCGCGCTGAGCGGGGTCATCATCACCAACATGCTCACTGCGGCGCCGCACACCCCGCGCTGGGTCCACGCACCGGTCATCACAGTGCCGTCCTGGCGAGGAAGTAGATGTTGAGCAGCCACAGGCTGAGCGGGAACACCAGGAACTGCAAGCCGTACTCCAGCCACTCCACCAACTTGCGGAATGGCGCGGAAAACGGCCGCTGCGGGACGACTGCGGCGATGACCAGCGCCGCCAGTCCCACAGCGATGATGAGTGTACTGATGATCAGGCTAATTGTCGGATTGTGGCTCGATAGCGCATATTTGAGGCCGAGGGCGGCCGTCATCGCCAGAGCCGTTGCCACAACGGTGACCGCTGCGGCGCGGTCTTCTAGGGCGCGCCCTCCGAGGACGAGAATGGCGGCGATGCCCAGCACGAACACGGTGCCCAGAATCCAGCGTCCGTGTCCGGGGGTCACGATCCCGGCAGCGCCGGCGATGAAGAACGGTGACACCGCCGCAACGATGGCCTGCAAATAGCTGTTGGCGGCCTCGGCTGCGCGTTTGAGTTCCGCGACGCTGGGCGTGCCTTCGGTCTCAGCGGCTACCAGCGCTTCGGCGGCGATACCTTCGGCGTCGTCGAAGACCAGCTTGCCGGTGACCGTCGGAAAGCTTGGCATGGGCACTCGTGCGAGCAGACCCGCCAGCGACTCGACTTTCTTGAGCACTACCAAGGCCACCACCATGGTGCCGATCCACAGGTAGTGCATCTGTATTCCGATCGCGTGCAGGCCGCCCAGCAGGGCGGCACCCAGGCACACCAACGTCAGCCAGGCCAGCACTCCTGCCGGGGCCGGGGACAGCGCCCACAATGCGATGACAGCCACCAGGGTCAGCGTTGCCGCGAGCACGACATGCCAGGAGCCAGCTGGTCCCGGCACGGCGGTGTAGCCCGCGACGGCGATGGCGGACAATGCTCCTGCCCACAGGCCGTAAGCTATGGCGGCCACGTGCTGGCGCCACCACGCCGCGGCGCCACCGAAAAACAAGACCACCGCAAGACCTGCGGCTGCCGCTGGGGGAATCACCGGCCAGTAGGCGCCGGCGGTGTGGTTGAGGTGCCAGACCCACAGCAGCAGCCCACAGACGATCGCTGCCGCGGCTGCGGCGGTCACTGCGGCGACGTTGAGTGCGGTTTGCGCAGTGACTGATTTGAATCGCTGCGCGTTGAGGTGGGCGATAGCTGAGGAGGCGTTCTCGATCACCTCGGTAAACGACACCTCAGCGTCGTCGACCTCCAGGATCAGCAGACTGCCGTCGGTGATGCCTTGTTCGCGCAGCGACTGGCCCCGGGTCAGGGCAGCGCCGCCGACTCGCTTGAGCGTCACTATGCCTGGGACGATCAGATCGTTGTCATCCGGGCCGCGGACCTCATCACCGGTGTTGACCACCTGGGCCAGCACCTCGTTGACCAGGGTGGCTACCGCCTCGGTGGCGGGCAGCACCAGATCGGTCTGCCGATCCCCGAACAGCACCGCTACCCGGACTTGCTCGCGAATCCGTACCTGGGCCGCCGGCCGAATGCCTGTGGGCTCCGATACGGTGCTCACTGGCGGGGACCCCACGTTCGACCGCCTGGCGCCGGGGGCCACGGACCGGGGTAGCCGCCGCCTTGCGGTGGCTGTGGCTGCCCCTCGGGCGCTCCGGTGATGCGCTGTTGGCGGGCGCCGGGATCGCGGTCGGTGGCGCGGGCAAAGCCGTCGGCCAGGGAAGCGGCGGCTTCGATGTAGTGCAGCTGAGTGTTGGGCGCTAACCGGTCGAACTCGATAGGTACGGCGTCACTGAGGTGCGCATCGAAGTCGATCGTGTGCACCGAGCGCACCGTGCGCCCGAAGTCGACGTGCAGCTGCTTGACCTGCGCGCTGGCGTCGACCTTGTTGATGTTGCTGACGATCACGACCGCCTCGCGCACCAGGTGCGGGTAGCCGCTTTCTAGAAGCCAGTTCAACGTGTCGGCCGCGCCCTGGGCGCCGTCCAGGCGCGTGGTGGACGGCACGACGATCGCATCGACCCGGATGTGCTCGAGCAGAGCATGGGTGAGGTCGTCGTCGAGCTGGTTGCCGCAGTCCACGATGGCGATGGGATATTGCACCTGCAGTTTGGACCACGCGGTGATCAGGTCGGCTCCGGTCATCGGTGTGCGGCCCTTGTCGCTGCCCAAGACTTCCAGCCCGGAATGGTTGTCCTTTCCGAGGTATTCGCGAAAGTCGCTGTAATCGCGCAAGTTTCGGTCACTGTTGAGCCCACGCCAGGACATGGTGGATGGTTCGTCGATACGGCGGGCCAGGTTGCCGTTGGCCGGGTTGGCGTCGATCGCCACGATCTTCTCGTCGCGGTACTTTGACAATGCTGCGCCCAGCAGCACAGTGGTGCTGGTCTTGTTGACCCCGCCTTTGGACTGCATCACTGCGATGACGTACTTGCCCCGCAAGTTGACTTTGAGCCGCCGGCGCAAGTCGTTCCAGTGCACTTCCTTGGCCGACAAGCCGAGGTTGATCCTGGTCATCTTGTACAAGCCGTGGCGCCAACCGGTTTCGGGAACTGGCTTGTACGGTGCGGCGACCTGACCGTCGTGGATCTGGGCGCGCATGGCGCCGACCGAGGCGAACGGATCGTTTTCAACACGGGCGCCGTAGCGCCCCTGGTCCCTAGTCGGCGGGCGGTACCCGGGCGGGGAGGTAGGAGGGGCTATGGGCTGGCGCGGCATCCCGGTTTGCGGACCGCCGAACAACGCCTCTTGGGAAGGTGGCCCGCCGTGCGGCGCCGCTGGGGGCGGGGCGCTGAAGATTTGTGGCGGCGGGGGCGGCGCGGTGTGGCGCCCACCCTCGGGGGCCTGTGCGGCTCTGTCCCACGGCCGCTGAACAGCTGCGCCGTAATAAGGCGGCGTGGTCTCCTCGGATACCGGCGGCGCGGATGGAGACTTGGCGTTGCGCAAGTTTTCCATCTCGCGGCGCATCTGCTCGCGGTCGACGATCTGTGTGTGATCCTCGGAGTCAAGGGGCGCAACGGTTTCCGCAGGGGGCGGGACGTATGAGGGTGGCTCCGGCTCCGGTGATGGCGGGTCGAACGGCGAGACGGTAGCCCCCGCATCCTCCTCGGCGTCGTCGCCGCTGCATGCAGGTGGGGTCGGGCTCGGGCTCGCCCCCTCGCCAACATACTGACTGTAGAAGTCGTTCTCGCTGTTGGTCTCGCTCATTTGTTCTCCCAAACGTCGTGTCGGGGCTAACCCGACGCCCCCAAACCCCTACCCTGAAAATAACACAATTGAGACAATCAATGCATTACGTGAACACATGAATTGTGTTTTTATTGGAACTGGGAGTGTCCCTCCCAGGTGGTGCCCGCGGTGGCCACCAACCCCCGTAGGGCGCTTCCTCCCGCGTCCGGGGTGCCCGGAACGATCTGCGTCCACCACGTGCGGTCCTCACCAAGGATGGGACCTGTGACGATGCGCCCCTCGGCGGTGTCGGTAACCGCCGCCGACGCCATGGCCACGTGTTCTCCTCGGGAGTCGCGGATGGTCAAGGCAAAGCTGACCTCCATCAGCGGCTGATCGGCGGCCAATGTCAAAATGCGGCGCTGATCGGCGTTGAGGTTCAACGCGGCCAGCGCGGCGGCCGGGGTGTGGTCACCGACCGCGA
Source organism: Mycobacterium gordonae (assembly GCF_002101675.1). GTDB lineage: Bacteria > Actinomycetota > Actinomycetes > Mycobacteriales > Mycobacteriaceae > Mycobacterium > Mycobacterium gordonae. Next base: position 9,700 of record NZ_LQOY01000042.1, read on the forward strand.
TCTTGGCGAAGCTGTCCACCAGGTCGGCAGTGCGCACCGTCACCGGAGACAGCGATGCTGGTTCGACCGGGCCCCGTCCCCGGTCGCAGAGCACCATGATCCGGTCATACAGTGCGCGCAGGGAGGGCACGGTGGCCACCTCTTCGATGGTGATGTCCTCAGCGACCTCGGGGCCGCTGCGCGACATCGCGGCGTGGGACTTGCCGCGGCGGGCGATCACCATCCGCATGAATTCGACCCCGGGGCGCTTCACGTCGACAGTGAGCGCGATATCGGGGCAAGCGAGCGTTTCTAGCCAGCGGGCCACTGTCGGATGCACGGTGTCCTCGTCGAGGATGGCGCCTGCCCGACGCAAAATCTCGATACCGGGGTGGTCGGTGGGCCGGCCGCTGGCAGAGACGTAGGGCCGCAACAGCATGGCTGCGGGCAACTGTTCGATGCCACAGAGCGCCTGCAGCAGCCACACCCCCTCTCGAGTGGTGTCGATCGCGGTGATCGCCCGGGGGCCGGGCGCAGATGGTGGCGGACGCTTGATGAACGACGGTGGTCGGGTCACGGGTAGACAGCCCTCTGCTGATGGTGGATAGATCTCTTCTCGCCACTGCGGCCCGGCGTGAGGCTGGTCTCACGCCGTGGCGTGTCCAGCCCTTCGCCGGGCCGCAGGGTTAGCGAGGTTCTAGCCGGCGCAGCTCAGTACTGGTGGGCCGACTGTCCGTCGGCCTCGGTCATGCCGTCGTTGGCCTGCGTTAGTACGAGGCCGGCCCGAGCGATGGTTTCCTTGCTCTGGGCGTACTTCTGGTTGAGCGAAGCGATGACCTGCTGGAAGGCATCCGAGCCGCGGCCACCGAAGTTTTCTGCGTTGGCGTTCACCGTTTGCAGGGAGTGCTGGTGATTCTGCTCGGTCTGAGTGGCGGCCTGGGCGATCTGCTGGGCCACTTCCGCGATCTGGGGGGTCGCGTAGTGAATGACTCCTGACATTGCAAAGTCCTTTCCGGTGATCTATACGTGTGTTGGGCTGGGTGGCTTAAACGATGAGGCTGCTGATGCCGTTGATCATCGAAGTGTGATGCTCGTCAGCCGTGGACAGGATGGTCGCGTTGTTGGACATCTTGTGCGAGTGATCGGCGAAGGCCGCTGAGAACTGCTGGCCCTGGTGCTGCAGCTGTTCGCCGACGTTCTGCATCGCCGTTCCGGCGCCACCTCTCATGGCCGGGGCGAGTGACTCCATTGCGCTGCCGAGGGCGTTCATGATTGAGGCCTGCTGATCGGAGATCTCCTGCAGGCTGCCGGCGTCCCTGCCGATGGCCTCGATATCGCCGTGAATGGGTCCTGACATTGAATCGTCCTTTCAAATAAGGGATGTAGTGAAATTGTGTGTGAGCCCAGGTCGGCGGGGTCCGCCGCAGCGGGCGTGGAGGTCGGGGTCACGTGGTTCGGTCGCCGCCCCCCTCCCACGGTCGGAAGACCGCCCCCCCACCACCGGTGATCACCGGAACCGTCGTCGGCGCCCGGTACAGTGCCGCCAGCGAGGTCAGTGGCGTGCTCTTGCGTTCCTCTTTGTTCTGCTCGCCGCCGGCGTGCGCCATCGGAGCCATCATGGCTCCGCTGCTGCCCATGCCGGCGCCGCTGACTTGAGCGCCGGAAGCCAAACGTGCTTCGTTGACTCGCGACAACGCGGACTCAGGTGTGGAGGACGCCGCGTTGATTGCCGGGGTGGAGCCAAAGCTGGCAGGCCCGCGAAGCGCCCCGAGGCCACCGATTCCGCCGCCCCCACCGCCGGCACCCACCAGGTTCGCCGCGACCGGCCCACCGGCTGCAGGGGTGGCCGTAAGCCAGTCCGCAGCGGTAGCCGCCGACAGCGCATCAGCGGGATTGCCGCCACCCATGCCGCCCTGGAAAAGCGACATCAGCGGCTGCATGCCCTGCTGGGGCAGCTGGGCAAGGCTGCTGAACGGTCCACCCTGGCCCAGCTGCCCGGCCATGCTGCTGACCTGGCCAAGGGGCCCCATGAAGGCGGACATCGCCTGCTCGCCGCCTCCACTGAGCAGGTCAGCGGACCTCTCCTGCGGCGCTGGCATGGAGGGGGTGGCTCCCCCACTGGCGGTCGCCGGCGGAGGCGGCGGCAAGGGTGGAAGGGCCTGCATCGGCATGGATGCTGCGGCGTACTCGTACTTGTTCGACGCCGAGGTGACCCACATCCGACCGTAGTTGGCGCGGTTGGCCATAATCGCAGGTGTGAGCATGCCCAGGAAGTTGTGGGCCTGCAGCGTGCCGTGCTCGACCTGGTTCTCCCCGATTTCACCCGGCGTGGGGGTGGCTGCCTTAAGGGACTCGAACGCCAGGGCCACCTGGTGAATGACGGCCGCTTGTGCTTCGATCTGACCGGCCGCAGCGGCCTGCCAGAGCATCAATGGCACCTTCGCCAGCACTGCCAGTTCCCCGGTCGGGTCCGGCCACGACATCGCCAGCGCAGCGTTGATCGCTTCCTGGCCGCCCAGGTTCGCAATCAGCCCGGCGGCCACGCTCACCAGATTCTCAGCGGCGGCCACGAAAGTGGACGCGCCAGGCCCGAACCAAAAGCCCGCGCTGTTCACCTCTGGTGGGTCTGCACCCCATTCACCCGCCATCGTATGGCCTTAATCCCTGCCGATCATCCAGCGGTCCGTTAAAGAATTTCGCCGATGGCGGCGTAGTTCAGCGCATCTGCCAGATCGACGATGGCCGCCGAGGTTCCCACCGCAACGCCATGCGCGGCATGGAACGCCGCACCAGCCTCGATGACCGCAGAGGCCTGGGTGGCCAACTCCACAATCTTGGCGGCGTTGGCCGCGCTGATCTCCTCCAGCCCCGGGGGCACCACGGCCGACGACGCTGCCGCCTGGCCGCCGTGTGCTGCGGCTTCACCGGACAGCGCGGCCGCAGCACCCGAGGCCCCGGTCACTGCCTCGGGCTCGATCATGATGAACGGCTCCATAGGAAACTCCTCACTAGAGATAGAAATGCACTGCCTGCCCGACAGTCTAACCACAAAGAAGCAGATAACGGAAAGAGTAAACGCCGCATTGTTCACGAATCATGCAACCTGAGTGATCAGTGGCGCACACTACCCACAGCGCGACCACTCCGGCCGGATCATCCACGATGCCAACTACCGGCAACACTGCCGCATCCGCGCCCGCGTCGAGCACGTCATCGTCCGGCTCAAAGATTGGCAGATACTGCGACAGTGTCGACGCCGCGGCCACGCCATCAACCACGGCCTCCAAATCATCGCGGGACTCTGGAACCTCAAGAGCCACTTACTCGGGTCAACTCTTAGTCCAGCGCGGGCGGTAGGGCGACCTGGATCAGCTGGCCGCCGGCCTTGCGGAGGTAAAGCTCACCGCGACCGGGTATCCGGGCAGCGGGGCGGACCTGGTCGATGATGTATTCCTTCTTGTCGCCGTCGAGCACCAGCACCGAGGTACCGCCGCGCTGCATCGCCTGAATCAGCTTGTTCATCCCGCCGCGGGAGTACCAGCCTTCGCTGGTCACCGAGGCGATGACGTGCAGATCCAGGTTGCGAGCCGACTCCACTGCCGGCAACAGCGGGTGCAATACCGTGGTGGAGGGTCCATTGGGGCTCAGCATCGTCAAGTCGTCGATGAGGATGAACCACTTGGGGCGCACGGGCTTCCAGTCTCGAAGCTGACGTGGATCCAGGTCCGCCGGGGGGCGACGCCGCTCCAACAAGGCCCCGATTTGGGCGGCGGCTTCACCGATTTTGGCGTGATCGGTCTCCCATACCGTGCGGTACTCGTCAGCCAGGGCGTCGCCGATCGAGAAATCGGGATCGAACATTATCACCTGGACCTCGTCTGGGCGGTAGGTCTGCATGATCGCTGCGCACACCGTGCGCAGGAACATGGTGCGCCCGGCTTTGGTGGTGCCGGTGCAAAACGCGTGCGGATAGAGGTTGAGATCCAGCCAGGCTGTAGACATCTCGCGCTCCCCGATGCCGATCGGCAGCGCGTGCCGTGGCGCGGTGTCGGGCAGTGGTTCCAGGTCGGTGAAGGCGACTTCGCCGGGCAGTTGCTGCAGCTGCGGTGCTGGACCGAAGCCCCGTTGGGCCCATTTGTCGGCCACCAAGGCCGCCGTTGCCTCGGTGGCCGCCACCTCACCACCGACGTGGGCGACCTGAGCGACGAAAGGTACGGCGACCAGCATGTGCTTACCAGGCTTGACCACCCCTCGCCCCTTTTGGTCTTCGGGGACGGTCTTAGCGGTGGGGCGGTCCATCAGCGAGTTGGTGGAGTCGGCCAGGCGCAGCTCCACTTTGGAACTCAACTTCGGTTCAGCCTTCATGCCCAGCCAGGCGTCGTTGCTGATGATGACATGCACGCCGAAGTTCAGGGCACCGTCGGCTAGTGCGGTGATCCGGTCGTGGATGAGCGGCAGTTCGTTCTTGATCGCGGTGATGTTGTCCACGACCAGAAACACATCACCGTGGCCATCTTCGGGCACCGCCCGCCGGTTCGGACCGAACTTGTTCGCCCGAAAGCGCGACAGGTCCAGCCCCGTTGGCTGCCGGTTGGAGGAGCCCGGGTCCACCCACCGCGTCCAGTCGCGTTTGCGGTTGCGCAGGATCCGCTCGACTTCGGCGACCACCCGCTGGACCTTCTCTTCGTCGCCGGTGCCCGCGATGCCGCACACATGCGGCAGCCCGGCCACACTGTGCAGTTTCAGGCCACCAAAGTCGATGCCGTAGAACTGCACCCGCTGCGGAGAGTTCGTCATGGCCAAGGACATCATCAGGGTGCGCAGCGCGGTTGTCTTACCGGCCTGCGGGGCGCCGGCCACACCTGCGCTGCTGTCAACGAGCAAGAGCGCCACTACGTCTTGGGAGTGCTCGAAGGGATCGTCTTCTCGCCCATAGGCTGCAACCAGGCCTGAGTCTTCGGTGAACTCGTCCCAGGGACGATTCCAGTACTCCCCCAAGATGACATCGAGGGTCAACGTGGTGGTGTCATCGAGCGCGGGCCGCCACATGCGGTGGCCGCGCGGCATCGTCCGGGCCGCCTCGCGCAGCCGATCGACCATGAGTTCGGCCACGGTGGGGGCATCGGCTTCCGGAGAGCTCTCTAGGGCATCATCTAGCTCCACGTCGCTCTCACCGACCACGATGTCGGGCAGCGGGACCAGTGCCGTGCTGAACTTGGTGACCGGAAGATAGTGGCCTTCGCTGCGATCACGTTCTGTGGCGTTCATCTTCGGTGCGATGAATTGGCCGCTGGCATAGAAGCTGCGGTAGCGGGTGTGCTCGCCATCGACGACGAGGAACGCTGACCCCTGTGGGGCGTTCTTCAATTCCTCCCACGCTCGAGGGGAGCCGATCGCCGCACGGGATTCGCCGGCATCCTTGACCTTCAGGCCGATCGCGAACGTCTGTTGGGCGATCATGCCGGCCATCTTGCCCACCTCCATGCGCTGGCTGGCGTTAAGGATGTGAATCCACAGCGACCGACCTAAGCGGGCCACCTCGTCCATCACCTTGGCCATTTCCGGCACCAAGTCCAGCATCTGGGAAAATTCGTCAAGGACCAGCAGCAGGGCGGGAAGCGGTTCAAGATCAGTGCGCCCTGCTGCCCGGGCCTTCTCATAGAGCCGCACGCTGGCGAACCCGGTGCTGTTGAGCAGCTCTTGGCGGCGCGTCAACTCACCGCGCAGCACCAGCTTGAAACGGTCGAGCTTGTGCTGTGATTTCGACAAGTTCGAGATGATGCCGTCGCAGTGCGGCAGATCCTCCAGGGGGCCGAACGCCGACTCTCCTTTGAAGTCTCCCAGAAGGATCCGCAGTTGCTGCGGGGAATGCGTCGCGCATAGGGCAAGCACGGTGGAGATCAGGTGCTCGGATTTACCCGAGCCGGTCTGTCCGACCATTGACCCGTGCGGCCCGAAGCCGCCCTCGGCGCCTTCCTTGACGTCCAGGTAGACCAGTCGGCCATTCAGGGCCTTGCCGATCGGTACCCGCAGCCGGTTGGCCGGTGACAGGTTGTTCCAGTTCAACCGCGGATCCCACACGCGCAGATCGTAAATACCTAGCGCATCGGTGAAGTCCTGTCCGGCGCGGGCCTCCTCCGCCGTTCTCGCCAGCAGTGATTCTGCCTCGTCAGTGGGGGTGAACGCCGCCAGCGCCCGTGCCAGCGCCTCGGCCTCATAAATCGGCATGATGTCGGGTTCGGCGGCGAACCGCAGACCCATGGGCATCGACCGAGTGACTGCAACCATTAGTAAACCTCCTGACCAGCGGCCTTGAGTAGATTGATGGTGCCGCTCTCATCGGTGGTCATAAAGAATGCGGTGGCGCCGTTGGCCAGCACGCTGTGTTCGTTGCCGGTGGCCTCCAAGACCGAAACCCCCAGTCGCCCTTGGACGCCGAGTATTGGTGAGCAGTCCGCCTCGGGAAGATCGACGACCAGGACTAAGAAGCTGTCGGGGAGCGGACTGCCTTCCTGTCGAGGTTGGAAGGGGCCGCGTTGGGACACCGAATCGCCGTAACGCTCCATAAAGGAAGGCACGTCGGAGAAGATGAGCCGTACCGGTCCGCAGGCGTCGACCAACTCGTCATCGCCGTTGTGCGGCAACCACTTCGCCCAATCCCACGCCGCCTCATCATCGCTGATGATGGCGATTTTCACGTCATCGGGGCCGTGGAACACGCAGACCTGACAGATCAACGACCGCAACAGTCCTTGGACCGCCGAACGCATCTCAGGCTCGCCGAAAAACGCCCACCCCATCTGATCAAAGAGATGAAGTGGCCGCGGCACGTCGTGCACCACGTTCTGCGCGATGAGCAGATCCCGCACCGCGACTGTGGTCACCGTCTCTCGGAACTCCGGTGGCGGAACCTTTGTCGGCGGTTGGAGTTTCGTCTTGAGTCGGGTCACACCTAACCCGAGCCGGGCATGCCCGAAATTGCGCTCACTGGGGGTGCGCTCCCACATCCGGCCGGTGCCGACCAGCGTCGCCAGGGAGCCGTTGGTTGGATCGGGATGGTGATAGCAAATCTCGCGCGCCTGCGCACGGCCAGCGGCATGGATCTTGGCGCGCTGCTCGTCGAGGGTCCGCAAATGGTCGGCGCGGTCCTGGTTGATGGCGCTGCCGTGAGCCTTCTTCCCGTTGCCCCCCATCCGGTTTCGCAGAATCCCCAGCATGGAGATCAGCATCACCGGGAACAGGAAGAAGGAGCCGCCCGAGAGCTGCCGGGCACCCGAGAGATACAGCATCACCATCAATGCCACCGCCGCTGCGACGAAGATCAGCACCCACACCCACATCGGCGGCTTACTCGGCGCCGGCCTGCTGATCTCGCACGGATCGGGAAGCTCCACCGCAGACTCTGGAACATCTGGTTTGCCAACCTGTTGGCGGATGAAACCGATACGGCTCACTGGCCCGGTCCCTTCGTTGGTGCCTGCAAAGCAGCGACATTCGGATCTGGCATCAAGCTGTCATGCTGGGTCATCGCCGCAGCCTTGGACAAAGCTGGCCCCGCCGGAAGCCACTTGATCACCGACCACGGCGCCGGGGTGGGCAGGTCAGCCTTCAATCCCAGTGCCTGCCGGCTTTGGTCCTCACCGCCACCGCCGGTACTCGGCACACCAAAGCGCACACCGTTGTTGCCGATGAACCACAAGCTCTCGCCACGCACCGAATCCGGCTGCACACCGGTCACCTGAACAAAGTTGGCCGAGCCCGGGCTGACATAGACCTGGTTGGCGGTGTTGACACCGGCACTAACGAAGGGCACCACGCGGCGCTCATCGCCCACCGGGATCGGCAATCGCCGCCCCGAAATAGTGCTGACCTGAGCCTGCGGCTCACCGTTAGTCTTGCGCCACATCACACACGTCACCGGCTCGACAGCCTTGTCCAACAACTGCACCAGGCCCCTCGGGTAGACCGAGATATCAAACCCAACCGCTTGGGGCGCCCCCGTCAAGGCTGCTGACTTGGCCTGAATGACCTGCGCCCCTGGCACCACCGCGGCATTGATGATCATGGTGGCCACCGTCTGTGGGACGCGCTGCACCCCAGCCGGTAGCGCGACGAAGAACTGCGGATCACCTGTCACATCGGAGACACGAATCACGCTGCCCGACACCACAGCAAGGTCGGCGGTGCTGTAGCTGACCGGTCCGCCCGGCGTCGGTATCGCCGGCACCCGCACGGGCGCCGTCGGCGTCAACGCCTCGTACAAAGCCCGCGACATCGCCGCCGGATGCAAATTCCCAACCGGCAACCCCAACGCCAGTGTCACGGGCTTATCGGCGAGGTCGATTTCTGAGCGGTGCCCATCAGTCACCAGGAACGTCGCACCGGCGTACGTCATCAACCCCACCTGCGGGGAACCGATCGTGTGCGCCCAGTCGCCGAGATCGGCCAAACCGTCGATCACCGTCACCTTCGGCACCACCTGAGAACCTTGCGAACCCAACCGGTCGCACAACGCCCACCCGGTGTCCCCGGGGGTGCGCACCGTCAGATCATCTGGCGCGCCTTGAATCCCGAGAATCGGCCCCACCGGCGCCTTAAGGATTTCACTCATCGGCACCATCGTCGGATCGTTGGGCTGGCCGGTGATCAGCCGCGCTGACGCCTTGTTCAGCACCGGGTGCATCACTCCACCCACCTCGACATACATACCGCCGCCGCCGCGCGCCTCCACGAACTCCGATTTCCCGATCTGCCCGATCGGCTTGATGAACGCCACGATCGCGCACACCCCCACGATGGCCACCGAAGCCACAAACCCCACCAGCAGCGACGCCGCCGAGTTCTTCGACGGATCGTGCACCAGCCGCACGTTGCGCCGGCCGATCCCCACCGAAATGCGATGCCGAAGGAACCGCCATGCTGAAACCTGTTCCAGCGAAGCGTAATTCAATCCGCCACGTCGTGCCATCTCCCTGTCCCCTTCGAACTGTGTCTACGCCGCGCGTCTGATCTCAAATCCCCCGGAGGGCCACTTACCGATCCGCACGCTCTGTCCCGGGCTCGGGGACTCGATCGTCTGGTGATCATTCATCACCAGCTGCACATGTTGGTACTCGCCGTTTTGCTTGTTGCACAGCAAAATATCGCCAGGCCTGGCATCTTCTGGGCGCACGCGCACGCCCCAACCGGTCATCTCGTACGTGGTACGCGGAATGGCGATCCCCGCCTGCTTGTACGCGTACTGCACCAGACCAGAACAGTCCAAACCCACGTTCGGTTTGGTGCCGCCCCAGACATACGGAACGCCGAGCTGCGTCAACGCAGCTTTGACGATGCGGTCACCCTGCGGGCCACCGCTCCCGCCGAAATCAGCGTTGGCACCTGCACGCGCTTGCGCGCCGACTGCCTGCTGAGCCCACCCCGGCCGGCCCCCGCCGAGCAGGTTGCCAAGCATGCCTAAGGGAGCCAGCGGCATTGCGGCCATCGGCATCCCGCCGCCGCTCATCGGTATCTGCGGCATCGTCGGCATTTGGGGCGTCATTGGTGCAGCCCCGCCCGGAGGGTGCCCGATGCTCTGATAGCCCGCTGCGGTGGTGTCGGCGGCCGCGGCGTGCGTTGCGGCCTCACTGCTGCCTTGATCGAGGGTGGACTTGGTGTCTTGGAGGTGACGTTTGATCGCCGAGATCAAGGCTTGCTGGCCGGCCGGGGTGTTGACCGCCAACCCTTTTGACTGCACATCAGCCACTGCCGCGGCGATGACCGCATCCATCCGCGCGCGGGACGCGCCGGCCGAGGCCAGCGCCGCCTGCAGGTCACCATGGCCTGCTGCGTCGTGATCGGCAAGTGCCTCAACGCTTCTGGCCACCGCTGCGGACTCATCGGTGAACCCCTCAGCTGCCTGACCTGAGCCGTCACCGGTTTGATCCGGCACCGGGCCCACACTCGGAGGTGGCGCCAACGCGAACCCAACGCCGGTGCCGAAACTCTCCCGAGCCATACCCATCGCGGCACCGGCAGCACGCACGAACCCATCAACACTCATCGCTGCCGACCCTCCATCGACGGCTTTGTGACCAGCATCAGTAACCACCCGGAGCATGGTGGGGATTGAACTGACCCACTTCAGACAAGTTCGATCCGTCACGCTGTACGTGATAGCGGCGCATCAAATAGTTCATCGCCGCGGTGATGTTGGCGACCGGGTCATAAATGTTGCGTGAGGTGCCCGGCTGGTGGTTCGAGGCGAACGTCGCGGGAATCGTTTGCAACCCGCCACGCGAGGACCCTGCCGGTGCGCCGTCGACCATCCGGGCGCCGTGAGCGTTGGGGTCGCTCAAATTCACCGCGTCGGGGTGGTACCCGGATTCCCGCGCCAGCCCCGTCATCAACCCGCGGGTCCAGTTGGCGCGCGCAACGGGATCGGTGATGCCCATTGTGTCGAGGGCTTTGCCAAGGTACTGGCGGTAAGCGTCTGGGCCGCCGGGAAAGCCCTGCTTGGCCAGGTTCACCTCCTCGACCGGTATTGCGCCAGCGTCAGTGCGGTTCTCCACGCCTGCACCGCTGGGAGCGCTACCCTCGGAGCCCGCCACCGACTCGGTATTGGGTGAGACTTGTTGACCGAGAAGGTTCGTCAGACCACCCAGTGGGGACAACATTGCGCCCATCGGCATCCCGCCGCCCATCCCGCCGCCGGTCATCGGTATCTGCGGCATCGTCGGCATTTGGGGCGTCATTGGTGCAGCCCCGCCCGGAGGGTGCCCGATGCTCTGATAGCCCGCTGCGGTGGTGTCGGCGGCCGCGGCGTGCGTTGCGGCCTCACTGCTGCCTTGATCGAGGGTGGACTTGGTGTCTTGGAGGTGACGTTTGATCGCCGAGATCAAGGCTTGCTGGCCGGCCGGGGTGTTGACCGCCAACCCTTTTGACTGCACATCAGCCACTGCCGCGGCGATGACCGCATCCATCCGCGCGCGGGACGCGCCGGCCGAGGCCAGCGCCGCCTGCAGGTCACCATGGCCTGCTGCGTCGTGATCGGCAAGTGCCTCAACGCTTCTGGCCACCGCTGCGGACTCATCGGTGAACCCCTCAGCTGCCTGACCTGAGCCGTCACCGGTTTGATCCGGCACCGGGCCCACACTTGGAGGTGGCGCCAACGCGAACCCAACGCCGGTGCCGAAACTCTCCCGAGCCATACCCATCGCGGCACCGGCAGCACGCACGAACCCATCAACACTCATCACTGCCAGTGGCGAGTCCCCGATACTGAGTCCACCCGGATTTAGAGTCAGGTTGTTGTTGTTCGGATTCAGTTGATCTCGCAGGCCACGGGGTAGTGGGTGTGGCTGCATCGGGCAGCGTACTCGGCCGGTGTTCGGTAGCCCAGGGCCGAATGCCGGTGTCGGTGGTTGTGCTCGTCCTTGAAGTCGCCGATGACGACCCGGGCCTCGAACAGGGTGTTCCAGTGGTTGCGGTTGAGGCACTCCTTTCGCAGGCGATTGTTGAATGATTCGATGTAGCCGTTATTCCACGGGGTACCCGGCGGAATATAGGACAAGCCGACCTTGCCCTCGCAGAACCGTTGCAGCGCTTGAGAAACCAACT
>NZ_LQOY01000043.1 GCF_002101675.1 Mycobacterium gordonae
GCACCATGTCCTCTTCGACGGGTATGGCGCCTACAATTTCATCCGGCACATCGCGGCCGCCTACTCGGGATCGGTCGGGGGACACCACCGACGTCAACTTCTCCGAATGCCCTGAGCCGCAACGCTGATCGCCAGCATCAGCAGTCTCGCGTTGTCATGCCGATGCCGCGTGACAACAGATAATCGTGCGCGGCGCCCCGACCGATCGAATTTCAGAGAGCGGCGAACCAGCGCTGTTGGCGGGTGCGGGCGAATTCAGCTTTCTCGGCGACAAATTCGGTCGAGGGGCCTCGCAATACCCCGGTCGGCGTCGGACCGCTGAGGAAGTCCGCGTGCATCTTAGCGACTTCTCCGCGGCCAAACTCCATAAAGCAGTCCCCCGCTCCGTCGTAGGGGCCGGGTGGGGGAGTGCCGCGCAAGTCGGCAATGATATTGTCAGCGACGAATTGAGCGGCACGCTCGGCGAACGTGCCGGCTTTTGCAGTAAACGCCGCAGCGACATCGCCCAAGGCATAAACACCGGAAAACCGAGTGGCCAGGTTGGTCTTCTCGACGGGAATCCATCCGTCTGGTGCCAGCTTGGAGTCTGCCACGACCTTCGGAGCCCGGTGCACCGGGATACCGATGAATAAGTCATAAGGAAGTCCTCCGCCCTCGGCAAACTGGGCGACTTTGTCTGCTGTGTTCAGCTGGCACACCGTCCGCTTTCCGACGAAGGTGATTCCTCGCGCGGTCAGGTGCTGCAGAATCGGTTCGGAAACCTCCTTGGCGACCGGCACTGGGGCGCCCATAAAGCCCGTTACGGTAATGCTCACCTGCTCACCTAAGCCCCGGGTGGCGAAATAATCCTCAAGCAGGAAGGCCGCCTCGAAGGGTGCGGGTGGGCACTTGTACGGCTCGCCGAGGACGCTGATCACAATATTGCCGCCCTGAAAAGTCGGTAAGGCGGCACACAGGCGTTCCGCACCGGCCAGTGAATAGTACTCGTAACCATCCTCGGCGAATCCCGGGGTCGCCGCTGGATCATATTGCGCCCCCAAGGCCACAACAAGGATGTCCGCCTGATAGGAACCAGCTTCGGTACGTACGTAGCGGTTTTCTGGGTCAATCGCGGTGATGACTTCCTGCCGGAACTCAACACCTGGGCTGGCGAACGACGCGTATGGCATCCGCACCTCGTCTTGACTGCGTTTGCCGAGTAGCACGTCGAGCTTGGAGAAACCGAACGAGAAGCAATCGTTGCTATCGATCAGTGTCAACCGCACGTGGTCGGCCAGCGACTCGGATAGTCTGGTAGCGAGTTCAAGCCCGCCGAACCCGGCTCCTAGGATCACTACATGCGGCGTCATCGGTTCCCTTCCCGCTGCGGTCGTGTGTTGTCGTTACCGGTGTTACCCCAATGGGCGCGCATAAACAGGCTCTTCGCAATTCAGAGCGCTTGACGAATTGATGGAGCGCTGCTCCCGCGCTAGCAGGGGCTATGCGGATCGCAGAAGCAGATCGGCATGCCGGTGGCCTCGGTGATCTCGGTGTATTGCGCCATCCCCTGCTGGGTCCCCGATCGGCGAGCGACGCCAGCTCTCCGGGATCTCGGGGACTTTGGCCGACATCGCTTCGGCCAGTGTCTGCCGTGTGTTCGCCGCGCAGGTGCAGCAGCACAACAAAAGCGGTGCTGCGCTCGACGAAGGGGGCGATCGCGGAGCCCCGAGGCGGTGCTGCCCGGCACCGAATCCCCTCCGTAAGACTGTTGAGGGCCCACGAGGGGCCGGATAGGGCCGAGATCGCCCTGCGCTGTGGAAGTGACCGTTGCGGCGTCTGGTGGCGTCGGTGTTGCTGGCGCAGTCGAGGAAGTAGGTGGCGCCGAGGTCGTGGTAGGGCATGGCGATGCTGAGCATGTGCCAGATGCGCGATACCTTGCATCAGAGAATTCGCGCTGACGGCTCGCGATTCGAGAGGAAGCCGCTGCGAGCCGCATTACAGCTTCAGGGTGTGTGGCAACCCCGCTAGGCTTGGCCCCCCACCGGCTGCCGCGGATCGCCTTCGGCCGGGTCGTTTAAGTGGCATGCGGCCCTGGTGCGGAACGGCTCGATCAGCTGGGCAAGATATGCCACGGGGTAATTGGGTTTCGCCGCCATTCCGAGGTCGTCGGTACGAAACCGGCGGTGGGGGTCGAATGAGAAGGTGCGCAGGGCGTGATCCCAGGTCAGTGTGAATAACCCGAAGTTGACGTCGCCCACACCAGCCCATTTCAGGTGGTGAAATCGGTGGCCTTCATTGAGCGCCAGAATTAAACGTAGCGGGCCGATCTGGTAGTCGGCATTGGAGTGTTGTAGCAATAATTGGACAGCGATACATACCGCCAGCGCCTCGGCCACCGACGTGGGCATTCCCATAATGACTAAAGGCGCTGTGCCTGCGGCTAGTTCGACTGCGCCGTGCGCGGGATGCTTCATCAGGCCATTGAAGCCGTAGAACCGTTTCACGCTGTGGTGTACCGCATGCAGTCGCCACAGCCAGCCCACTCTGTGACTGACCATATGCGCCAGCGTGATGCCGAGATCGGACACCAACACCGCCAGCAGCACCTGCAGCGCGAACGGCGTCGATGCCGGCCACCAGTGATGAAAAGGGCTCAATAGCGCCGTCACCGGGATGACCAGGACAGTCACCAGGGTCGCGGTCTCGTTGATGAACGCATGCGCCGCGTCGCGGCGCACATCACCGAGTGAGTCGTTCCATTCCTGGTCGTAGGGCAGGGCGCGCTCCACCGCAAACGATAATCCAATTGCCGCGGTGATCAGCACGACCATCCACAATCCGGCCCAGGGTGTGCGGGCTACCGCGATCGCAACACCGTTGATCCCGACGAGCATCAGCGGCACGTACCCGTACCGCGCCAATGTTTTGACCATGGATGGAAGTCTTGAGGCTGGGCGGGGGGTGAGGCATGTACAGATCCGTCGACTTGCACGGTTGAGCACCGGTGGATACTCGAGTGTGTGATGTGGTCTGGCGCGGCGGTCATTGAACCGGGCCGCCTTATCTACGGTGGGCAACTGGGAGCCGCGCACATGCATGCCCACGCCGCTGTCCAGATCGCCGCAACCACCTCAGGGGCTATCGCCTTCATCGACGGCGCCGGGCGGCGGGCGCGGGGGCTTGCCGGGGTCATCCCAGCCGGTGCAGCCCACGCCCTCGACGCCGGCCCCGCTACGGGGCTGATGATCTATCTCGAGCCCACTAGCGCTACCGGTCGCAGGCTGGCCGCGTTGTTGGCTCCGGGTGCCCGTGAGGATGCACGAGCCTGGCTGGCGGCGGCGAGGCGGGTTATCAATCCGACGGAACAACAGGACCTTTGCTCCGCAGCCGGTGCGGTAGTAGAGCAACTATGCGGTTCCGGTTCGGTGGTGTCGAATGAGGGCGCACCGCACTCCAGCGTGCGCGAGGCGATCGACCTTCTGCCCAATTTGCTGTGCGGGCCGGTGCGGCTCACCGACGTGGCGCGTGCGGTGCACCTCTCGGCTGACCGGCTTGGTCGTCTGTTCGCCCGCGACGTCGGCCTGTCATTTCCCGCCTATGTGCGGTGGGCGCGGCTCATCCGGACGATGGAAGTGGCCCGCAGCGGGGGGACCCTGACCGACGCGGCTCACGCCGCCGGATTCACCGACAGCTCACACGCCAACCGGGCGTTTCACGAGATGTTCGGTATCGCCCCGTCCGCCGCGTATAGCAGTGTGCGCCTGCAGTGATCGGCCGCCGCGCGATGCCCGCGCAAGTTGACCGATCAGGCGCTGGGGTGTGACCGCAATAGTGTTTTTTTAAAATAGGACCGGATGGCTTCCGGGCAACACGGCGGCCGGGGTCGAGGATCGTTTTGCACTAGGTTGTGCTGAGGCTCGCTCTGGGGGCGCTTGGCGCAAACGTCGGCATCCTCTCTGATCACTTGCGTCCCGGGAGGTGCCTTATCGCGCGGCAGAGCTTTGGTGTTCCCACAGACGTCGCCAGTCCTGTTCTTCTTGTTGTTTGTCGTGATGCAGTTCGTTCGACGGCGCGGTGAGGTGGATGGCGGGGTGGGGCAGGGTGAAGAAGTCTCCTTTGCCCTGGGCGGAGGTGTGTGCGCCGGTGTCGATGTAGCAGTACCCTTCCCCCGAGAGAATGCCGGTGTTATTGGTCAGCTCGAGGTAATGAAGTGCGTTCTCAGCGGCGGCCTTCGCTCCGTTTCTGGCGAAGATCGCTGCTTTGGGCAGGGGTCGGCCGGATGGTGAGGTGACCGTAGTGATGTCACCGATGGCAAAGATGCCGGGGTGCCGGGTTTGCATTGTGGTGGTGTCGACACTGATCCAGCCGGGCCGGTCGAGAGCGACAGCCGGTTCGTGCGGGGGTATGAACATGAGCAGGTCAAAGTCCACGGCGGCGCCGTTTTGGAATGCGATCAACTGATGGTCAGCGTCGACGTGCGAGACGCTGTGTTCGCCGTAGAAATCGATGCCGTCGGCGTTGAGTAGTGCTACGAGTTCGGGGCCAGCATAGGGGCCTGCCGAGGGCATGGGCTGGGCCTCCGGGCTGTAGATCGAAATTTGAGTCGCGGCGCGAGAGCCGTTCTCGGTGAGGAGATCTGCAGCCAGGAGAGCGCCTTCGTAGGGGGCGACTGGACATCGGTAAGGCTGGGAGGTGACCAGGAAGACTAACTTGCCGCCGGTGAAGGTCTGCAGTGCGCGGTGCGCGTCAGCGGCCGCGTCGGCGCTGTAGTAGTGCACCGCCACGCCGGCGGCTACAGCGGCTTGCAATCCAGGGACTTGGTCGATGGCGTTGCGAGCACCAGCGGCGATGATCAAGGCGTCGAAGGCGATCGTGGTGGCGTCGGCCAAGGTGATGGTGCGCGCGCCGGGGTCGATGCGGTGGACCGAGCCGGTAATGGTCGTGACTTCGGACAGTGCGTCGGCAGCGGGGCGGATGGGCACGCTGTCCTGGTCGCGCCAGCCGCGCATCACCCACGGTAGGGTGAATCCGAGAAAATGCGAGAAGTCTTCGTCGATAACGGTGATGTCGAGGGCGTCAAAAGCGACGTTGGACTCGGTGAGTTCGTGGATGACACTGAGTCCACCGATGCCGGCGCCGACGATAACAAGCTTTTGCTTGGTGTGCATTTGTTTCCCCATCTTTCTTCTGTCTGGGCCGAGTGTGCGAACTGAGTGTCAAGAGGGTTGTCGCAGCACTGGATCGGCGGGTACCCGGCCTTTGACGGCAATGACGTGACGGCTCGCAGCTGGCGCCGGTGGTCGTGGCGAAGACGCGGCATTGCACGGCATGCACACACGCTGGTGACGCATTAATCACGGCGCGCCGCCGGGGCAGCGGGATGAATTGAGCTGCGGTCCAGCTCGCACCGCATCAGACAACGATGCCGATGCCGGACGACCGCGTCGAGCGATGTGTCTGAGATTGCCGCGGGGTGGTTTGGCGGGCGCCCACCGCGCCCAGGACGTGCGCCACGGCGCCTCCCTCGGACGGGGTCCGCCGCGGTAGTGCTTATTACCTACCGCCGGCGAGGCAGCTTGCGTGCGGCGGCGCCCTGTACCGCATTGACAGCGGCCTTTAGCCGGCGGACTTGCTGGGAGTTGCGCACTTCGCCCGGTTTGGGCCGATGATTCTCGTCCCTCGTTGAGGATGGCCAAGCTCATCGGCTGCCTATCAGCGGCCGACCCAGTCGTCTCGGGGACGTCGCCGAGCCGAAGTTCGTAGATTTCAGGGCATCGGACACACCGGGTCAACCCCATCCGCACCGCCAAATCAGCGTGAAGTGAGCTTGCCATAACCCTTTTATACCATACCCCCTACGGTATTACGGCGACAGGGTTGATGCGTCGAACGCCGCGGCGGACGCCCGCGGCCCGGTATCAGAAGCGCGCACGGAGAACCCGAAGGCTGTACGGATTATGTTGGTGCGCATCGCAATCTAGCCCGAATCCATCGGGTTAGAGTTGGCGGGAGACCTTAAGAGGTGTTAAGGCACTGGTTCCTCGCGTACACCTTCTCCTCATGCTTGCCGGACCCAGACCATCCGGTAGTACTGGCCTGTCCCGTCGTTGTCGGGGCTGCTTGCCACCCTTACCGGCGTCTCCCGGTTCGGGCTACCCGCAGCTTCGCTATGCTTCTGCGACAGCACAACGGCGCGGGTCTCTCACTTCCGCGCGATATCAAGATCGGCCCAGACCGGCCGCGGGTCGTGTGGATTCCATGTCGGTGTAAGGACTCAGGACATTCTTGACGTTTTGTCGTCAGGAGATGCTTGACGGCTTCTGGGGGTTGGCTCCTGCGCC
>NZ_LQOY01000044.1 GCF_002101675.1 Mycobacterium gordonae
CGAAATTCAGTCCGGTCGGGTTGCTGATGGGCAATGGCGGCCGGGGCGGCCTGGGCGGTGCGGGGTTGCTCATGGCCGACCCTGGCGGTGCGGGCGGCGCCGGCGGCCAGGCGCTGTTGTTCGGCGACGGCGGGTACGGCGGGGGGGGGGGGGGGGGTACCCCTACCGGAGCCTTCGGGACCCGCGGATTCCCCGGCCTGTTCATCGGCCTGGGCGGTTCCACCGTTCCGGTCCTCAACGACCAGCTGGTCACCATCGAGTTCGTCCGGCACGGCCAGACGGCGAGCAACGTGGCCGGTCTTCTCGACACAGCGGTACCCGGCCCCCCGCTGGACGCGACGGGCGTTCTGCAGGCCGCCAATATCGCCAACGTGCTCAATGGGCAGGGCATTTTCGGCGGGATCTTCGACTCGCAGATGCTCAGAACGCAGGAAACCGCCGCGGCGCTGGTGGCCTACGCGGGACAGCCGGCGGCGCTGGTGCTGCCCGGCCTCAATGAGATCAATGCCGGCTTGTTCGAAGACCTGCCGCAGATCCCGGCGGGCTTGCTGTACTTGGGCGGCCCACTGGTGTGGACGCTCGGACTGCCCGCCTTCCCGATGCTGGTCCCGCTCTCCACCAACCCGACCGGACTGAATTTCGCTGCCGGGTTCAACAGCGCGGTGCAGACCATGTACAACGTCGGGGCGGCGGATCCCAGCCATGCCGTCGTCGCCTATTCCAGTGCCCTGACCATCGAGACCGGCACCATGATGATGGTCGACAACCCCAACCCACTGTTCCTGCTCACCCGCACGCTGCCGAACACCGGTGTCGTGGTGGTGCAGGGCAGTCCCGCTACCGGCTGGACGATGGTGAGCTATGACGGGGTGCCCGTCGGACCCGCCAGCCTGCCCACCCAGTTATTCGTCGACGTGCGAAACTTCGTCACGGCGCCGCAGTACGCCGGCTACGACCTCGGGGCCGCAGTGCTCACCGGCAACCCGGCGACCATTGTGAATGCGGTGCGTGACGGCGTTCGCGAGGTCACCACGGCCACCGTGCACTTCCCGTTCGCGCTCGCCGAAACGCTGCTCGGCGCCTGATTCAGTCGCGGACGGCGGCCAGCAGCCCGTCACCCAGCGGTATCAGCGCCGGCGTCAGGCGTTCGTCCTCGGCGATCAACCGGGCCGCTTCGCGCACCGCGGCCACCTCGGCGTCCCGCGCTTCAGGATCACCGGCGCGACCGCCCAGCGCCGCCCGGTGCACGACGATGACGCCGCCGGATCGCAACAACCGGACCCCTTCGACCACGTACTCCGGCTGGTCGATCGGGTCAGCGTCGATGAACACCAGGTCGTAGGAATCGTCGGCGAGGCGGGTGAGCACTTCCTGGGCTCGTCCGCTGATCAGCCGGGTGCGTGACGGCCCGATCTGCGCCTCGGCGAAGGCCTGCCGGGCCAGCCGGACATATTCCGGTTCGATATCGATGGTGGTCAGGACGCCGTCGTCGCTCATGCCCGACAGCAACCACAACCCGCTGACCCCGGCCCCGGTCCCGACCTCGGCGACCGCCTTGCCGCCGCTCAGTTTCGCCAGCAGGCTCAGCAGCGCGCCGACCGCGGGCGTGACGGCGCCGGCACCGCTGTCCACGGCGCGTTCCCGGGCACCGGCGAGGATCGCATCTTCAGAAATCGACCCTTCGGCGTGCGCCACAAGCGAATCCGCCCTGCTGCGTGTCGCGTGACCGGTCTCGTCGCTGGTGTTGGACGTGCCCTCCATGTCCGCAGAGTATGCCCAACCGGTGGACCCGTCGCTCAGGCGCGCCCGTCGGGGCAGCCGGCGACACGCCCGGGAAGTGCGCCGGGACCGAGGTCACAGCAAACTCAATAACCGCTGGAAATCGCAGGTAACAGTATGGTTTCTCAGCTAAAGCTCAGACTGCTCATACCTCGCCCACACTCGGGTAGGCGACGGTAGGCCGTATGGAACGCGGCGCACTCTGGAGCGAGGACGGCGGGAATACAAGGTGGGAACTTCGTGTTTCGTCGAGTGAAGAACTGGCGACCCTGCAGGGCAGGGGACAACCGGAGGAACACACCATCACCACTTTGAGCCCGACCACCATGTCGCACCCGCAACAGGTTGCCGATGACGACTGGGTGGAACCATCTGACACGTTGCTCGGCACCGCGATTTTCGACGCGACCGGCGACAAGACCACCATGCCGTCCTGGGATGAGCTGGTGCGTCAGCACGCCGACCGGGTGTACCGGCTGGCATACCGTCTCTCGGGCAACCAGCACGACGCCGAGGACCTGACGCAGGAGACGTTCATCAGGGTGTTCCGGTCGGTCCAGAACTACCAACCCGGCACTTTCGAGGGCTGGCTGCACCGCATCACGACTAACCTGTTCCTCGACATGGTCCGCCGCCGGGCGCGCATCCGGATGGAGGCGCTGCCCGAGGACTACGACCGGGTGCCCGCCGACGAGCCCAACCCCGAGCAGATTTACCACGACTCGCGATTGGGTCCGGACCTGCAAGCCGCGCTCGATTCGCTGCCGCCGGAATTCCGTGCCGCAGTGGTCCTGTGCGATATCGAAGGGCTGTCCTACGAGGAGATCGGCGCCACCCTGGGCGTCAAGCTGGGCACGGTGCGCAGCCGAATCCACCGCGGGCGACAGGCGCTGCGCGACTACCTGGCCGCCCATCCCGAACTCGGCCTGCACGACGACCGCTCGATGCGGGCGGCCAGCTAAGTCGCCGGAGGCGGCCGAATCATCGTTTCGGCCACCGCACGGTTGCCAACTGATCCCAAATTCCGGGGTTTGAAGGGCCGATCATGGTTATCAAGCAGCACACCGCGCTACATTCGAGATACAAAAGGCTTACAAGGGCGCGGAGGGAGCTGGTGATGGCCGACCGGGGAGATGTGTTCCGGCGCGCGTTCTCGTGGCTCCCCGCTCAATTCGCCTCCCAGAGCGACGCGCCGGTAGGCGCGCCCCGCCAGTTCCGGTCTACTGAGCACCTCTCGATTGAGGCCATTGCGGCTTTCGTCGACGGTGAGCTGCGGATGAACGCCCATCTGCGGGCCGCGCACCACCTGTCGCTGTGTCCCCAGTGCGCGGCCGAAGTCGACGATCACAGCCGCGCGCGAGCGGCGCTGCGCGACTCACACCCGATCCGCATACCCAGTTCGCTGTTGGGGTTGCTGTCCGAGATTCCGCACTACCCGCACGACGATGCGCTGCCGCTCTCGGACAACTTCGCCGAGCGCGACGATCAGCGGAAGCGCCGTTAGCTTGAGGTTTGCGTTCCCCGCGCGGGCCGTTGCGTGCGTTCATGGCGACCGACCGGGATCGGTGGATACTAGGGTGGGCATCAACAGGATTTCCAGGACCGTGCGGTCCTTTGCTGCGCATACGGCCGGCCCGGTGCCGGGCTCCGAGACGGATCTAGAAGAGGAACCGTGACCTCCGACCAAGGCAACAACAGCGGCCAGGACACCGAACGGCTGGCACCGCGTCCCATCTACCGGCCACCGGTCGACCCCGCGTCGCGTCAGGCGTTCGGCCGCCCGTCCGGGCAACAGGGCTCATTTGTCGCTGATCGCGTGCGTCCGCAGAAGTACCGGGACCAGTCGGAGTTCCGCCCGCACGAGCAGCCGGCCGACCCGGTGCTCGCCGAGGCCTTCGGCCGTCCCTTCGGCGGCACCGAGACGCTGCAGCGCCATCCCATCGACGCCGCCGCGCTGGCCGGTGAGAAGAACGGTGAGGCCGACGAACCTGAGGATCCGTGGCGCGATCCC
Source organism: Mycobacterium gordonae (assembly GCF_002101675.1). GTDB lineage: Bacteria > Actinomycetota > Actinomycetes > Mycobacteriales > Mycobacteriaceae > Mycobacterium > Mycobacterium gordonae. The sequence continues at coordinate 3,791 of NZ_LQOY01000044.1, forward strand.
GCCGCGGCCGCCGCGCTGGGCACCCCGGCGCTGCCGCCGGTCGTCACCCACGGCGATTTGCGCCACACCGGCAAGCTCGGTGTTCGCGACGTGCTGTTCGGCGGCAAGGTGTCCTACCTCGCGCTGGCGGTGCTGCTGATCATCGCCCTGGTGATCGGTGCGATCGGCGGTGTGATCGGCCGCAAGACCGCCGAGGTGGTGGAAGCCTTCACCACGTCCAAGGTGACACTGTCGACCGCCGGTAACGCCGAAGAGCCGGCCGGCCGGTTCACCAAGGTGGCGGCCGCGGTCGCCGACTCGGTGGTGACCATCGAGTCCAAGAGCGACCAGGAGGGAATGCAGGGCTCCGGGGTCGTCATCGACGGTCGCGGCTACATCGTCACCAACAACCACGTCATCTCCGAAGCTGCCAACAACCCCAGCCAGTTCAAGACCACGGTGGTGTTCAACGACGGCAAGGAAGTGCCTGCCAGCCTGGTCGGGCGCGACCCCAAAACCGACCTGGCCGTGCTGAAAGTCGACAACGTCGACAACCTGAGCGTGGCCCGCCTCGGTGACTCCGACAAGGTGCGGGTCGGCGACGAGGTGATCGCGGCCGGCGCTCCGCTGGGTCTGCGCAGCACGGTGACGCACGGCATCATCAGCGCACTGCACCGCCCGGTACCGCTGTCGGGGGAGGGCTCCGATACCGACACCGTTATCGACGCCCTTCAGACCGACGCCTCAATCAACCACGGCAACTCCGGCGGTCCGCTGATCGACATGGACTCCCAGGTAATCGGGATCAACACCGCCGGCAAGTCGCTGTCCGACAGCGCCAGCGGGCTGGGCTTCGCAATCCCGGTCAACGAGATGAAGCTAGTCGCGCAGACGCTGATCAAGGACGGCAAGATCCTGCACCCGACGCTGGGTATCAGCACCCGGTCGGTAAGCAACGCGATCGCCTCCGGCGCGCAGGTGGCCAACGTGAAGGCCGGGGGACCCGCGCAGAAGGGCGGAATCCTGGAGAACGACGTGATCGTCAAGATCGGGGGCCGTAAAGTCGCCGACTCCGACGAAGCCGTCGTCGCGGTGCGGCAACTGACCATCGGCCAGGACGCGCAGATCGAGGTGGTCCGCGACGGGCGTCACGTCACTCTGACCGTCAAGCCTGACCCCGACACCAGCTCGTGATGATCGCAAGCGCGGCGCAGCCGGGCGCGGCGGGTCATCACCATCGGCTCCCGATGATCGCAAGCGCGGCGCAGCCGGGCGCGGCGGGTCATCACCCTCCGACCTGATGTTCGCCAACATCGGCTGGGGGGAGATGCTGGTACTCGTCGTGGTCGGGCTGGTGGTCCTTGGACCGGAGCGATTGCCGGGCGCGATCCGCTGGACGGCGGGCGCGCTGCGGCAGGCGCGCGACTACCTCAGCGGCGTGTCCAATCAGCTGCGGGAGGACATGGGCCCGGAGTTCGACGACATCCGCGGTCAACTCAGCGAGCTGCAGAAGTTGCGGGGTATGACTCCGCGCGCGGCGCTCACCAAGCACCTGCTCGATGGTGACGATTCGATTTTCACCGGCAACTTCGACGCGCCGGCGTCGGATAAGCCCGAGTCGCCGGCTAGGCCGGAGCCACCGGCTCCGCCCGGAGCCCCCGACCGCACCCCCTTCGACACCGACGCCACTTAGGCGCTCGAGCAGACGCAAAAGCCCCCGGGAGCGTCCGCTCCGAGGTGCTTTTGCGTCTGGTCGCGCTAGGGGCGGCGGGTCGGGTCCAGGCCTAGCGACATGCCCGCCAGGCCGCGGCGACGGGACGACAGGCCGTCGGCGATGCGGGCCAGTTCCTTGCCCACCGCGGAGTCCGGCGTGCTGAGCACCATGGGCACCCCGGTGTCGCCGGCAGCGACCAGTGCGGGGTCCAGCGGGATCTGACCGAGCAGCGGCACGTCCGCGCCCACCGCGCGCGATAACCGCTCGGCGACCTGCTGACCGCCGCCCTCGCCGAACACCTGCATCGTGGTGCCGTCCGGCAGCGTGAGTCCGGACATGTTCTCCACCACACCCGCGATGCGCTGGCGCGTCTGGATCGCGATGCTGCCCGCCCGTTCGGCCACCTCGGCGGCCGCCAGCTGGGGTGTGGTCACCACCAGGATCTCGGCGTTGGGCAGCAGCTGCGCCAGCGAGATGGCGACGTCGCCGGTGCCGGGCGGCAGGTCGAGCAGCAGCACGTCCAGATCGCCCCAGTACACGTCGGACAGGAACTGCTGCAGCGCGCGGTGCAGCATCGGCCCGCGCCACACCACCGGGGTGTTGTCCTTGGTGAACTGGGCGATCGAAATGACCTTCACCTCATGGGCGATAGGCGGCAGGATCATCGACTCGACCTGTGTGGGCCGATCGGTGGTGCCCATCATCCGGGGAATCGAATGGCCGTGGATGTCGGCGTCCAGCAGACCGACGGCCAGGCCGCGCGCCGCCATCGCGGCGGCCAGGTTGACCGTGACCGTGGACTTGCCGACGCCGCCCTTGCCGGACGCCACGGCATAAACCCGCGTCAGCGAACTGGGCTGGGCGAACGGGATGACGGGTTCGGCGGCATCGCCGCGCAACTGCTTGCGCAGCTCGGTGCGTTGCTCGTCGCTCATCACATCCAGGCTGACCTTGACGGCCCCGGTGCCGGGGACATCGGCGACAGCGCTGGTGACCCGCTCGCTGATCTCAGTCTTCTTCGGGCAAGCGGCGGTGGTCAGGTAGATCTGGACGTGGACCGAGCCCTCCGGGCCCAAGTCGATGCTCTTGACCATCCCGAGCTCGGTGATGGGGCGGCGTAGTTCCGGATCGATCACCTTGCCCAGGGCCGAGCGGATGGCTGTAGTCAGATCGGTTGCGTCATCTTGGGTTGCGGACATCAACGCCGAGTGTAGGCGTCGTGGACCCAGGACCTGGCCGACGGTCAGCTGACGGGGGCGAGCACCGGTTCGCCGGGAGCCGGCGGGCTCGGCTGCGCCGGACCGGCCGGCTTGGGCACCGGTGCGCCGTTGGGCGCCCGGGTGGCCGGTGCCGCCGGCGCCGCCGGAGCGGGGGCTGCAGGTGGCGCGGGCGGCGCCGCCGGGGGCAGCGGCGGAGGTGCGAACGGGTCGGGGAACGCCGGTGCGGCCGGAGGAGCCGGGGGCGCCGCGGGTGCGATGACGATGCCGCCATTGGGAATCGGTGCGCCGCCTGGCGGCAGCGAGTCGGGGGTTTGTGAACTGATGCAGATCAGCGTGCAGCCGGGGGTGGCCACCGGGGCGGGCTGCGGCACCTGGGCGGGTGGCATCCACGGCCACATGGGCGTCTGCGGGTTCGGGAACATCGACGTCGGGTACTGGGAGAGGATCTGCGGCTGGCCGAAGTCGATCAGCGGCATGTGCTGACCCATCGGGTCGCCGACGCCAAGACCGGTGACGTTGAGCGGCAGGTTCGGCCCGAGCCCTTCGGGATGCTCGAGGTGCGCGTCCCCGATCGGCGGCGGTGGGCCGGTGATCGGCGGCAGGTCGACCGGAACCACGCCCGTGGCGTAGGCGGCGGCCCAGCCGAGCACGTTCTGGGCGTAGGACATCGAATTGTTGTAGCGCAGGATCGAGGCCATGACTTGCTGCGGATCGCGCAGGTTGAGGTTGCCGCTGCACAGGTAGCGGGCGGCGGCCAGGGTGGCGTCGAACAGGTTCTGCGGGTCGGGTATGCCGTCGCCGTCACCGTCGACGGCATAGCGCGCCCAGGTGCCGGGCAGGAATTGCATCGGACCCATGGCACGTGCGTACGTCACGCGGTTGCCCTGGTCTCGCTGCATGATGACCTCGTTGCCGGGCAGCGTGCCGTCCAGGGCAGGACCGTAGATCGGGTTGGTCGCGGTGCCACGCGCATCCACGGCGCCGCCGCCCGCGTGGCCCGACTCGATGCGTCCGATGCCGGCGAGCAGGTTCCAGCTGACTCCGCAAGCCGGTTGCGCGGTGGCCATCTTCTGCTCGGCGTTGCGATATGCCGACAGGGCCATGATCGGAATGCCAAGCGTGCCAGGGGTATTCACGACGGTGGGAGGCGGCGGTGCGGAACTGGTGGCCGCCGCGACGTGGAAGCTGGTGGGCACTCGCTGGATGGAGATGACGGTGGGACCGGACAGGTCGATGTGCGGGGCGGGCCCAACCGCGGCCACCGGCGCGATGGCGGCGCGATGCGGATTTTTTCCGTGGAACGAGGGCGCGGCAGCACCGACGGCGCTGGCGAAGATCAGGGGAGAGATCATGGCGACGCCGAAGACGGGGGCGCGGGTAACGCGTAGTGCTGTATGCCGCACCTTTGCGACAGCCGGGTTGTCAGCCCAGCGTCCCCCTATATGCACCTCGACCGTCCTCAAATTCTGTGAGCCGCCGGGAAACTGACTACTTGTTAGCTTCGTGAACTAGATCACCATACATAACTCTCGTCACGGGAGTTGCGCAATGCCGCAAAGCCGATTCTCAGGTGGTTTTCTTAGCACGGCGCTCAGCGCCGTCCGGCACCGCCGTCTGTTTGTCCGCCAGTAGGTTCCTCAGGCTCTCCAGCTCGTGACGCAGATAGTCGCGGGTTGGGACCTCGCCGACGGCCAGTCGCAGCGCGGCGAGTTCACGGGCAAGGTATTCGGTGTCGGCTTTGGTCTGTGCCGCGCGGCGCCGGTCTTCTTCCAGCGCGACCCGGTCGCGGTTCTCCTGCCGGTTCTGAGCGAGCAGGATCAGGGGGGCGGCGTAGGCGGCCTGGGTGGAAAAGGCCAGGTTGAGCAGGATGAATGGGTATGGATCCCACTGCCATTGAATGGCGAGCATGTTGATCGCAATCCACAGGATCACCAGGATCGTCTGGAGCAGAAGATAGCGGCCGGTTCCGAAAAACCTCGCGATGGATTCGGTGAACTGCCCCACCGTCTCCGGGTCCAACCGCGGCGTGTAGCGGCGCGAGGTCCGCGGCGTGTACAGCCGCCGCGGCGTTTGCGACTTGCTCACAAGACATCTCCGGTTCGAGGCGGCCGGCCGGCGGGATCGAGCTGTTGGACGTCCACGCGCCAGTCATGCGGCAGCAGATGGTCCAGCAGGTCATCGACGGTGACCGCGCCCAGCAGGTGGTTCTGGTCGTCGACAACCGGACCGCACACCAGGTTGTAGGCGGCGAAATAGCGTGTGACGGCGCTCAACTCGGTCTCCGGGGACAGCGTGAGCAGGTCGGTGTCGACGATCCCCCCGACCAGTTCCGACGGTGGGTCACGCAGCAACCGCTGCAGGTGTACGCAGCCCAGGTAATGGCCGGTCGGGGTGGCAGTCGGTGGGCGCGTCACGAACACCATCGATGCCAGCGCCGGGGTCAGGTCGGGATCACGCAGCCGGGCCAGTGCCTCGGCCACCGAGGTGTCCGGGGTGAGCACCACCGGGTCGGAGGTCATCAAACCGCCGGCCGTGTCGGGGGAGTGCGTGAGCAGTCGTCGCACCGGGTCGGAGTCGTCGGGATCCATACGGGTCAATAACACCTCGGCGTCGGTCGGATTCAGCACACCCAGCACGTCGGCGGCGTCGTCGGGATCCATCTCCTCGAGCACGTCGGCCGCGCGGTCGGTGCCCAGGTGCCTCAGCACCTCAGCCTGATCGAGTTCCGGCAGCTCCTGCAGGATGTCGGCGAGCCGGTTGTCGTCGAGCGCCTTGAACACCTCGTAGCGACGTTTGGTGGGAAGCCCGCGGATGGCATCGGCGACGTCGACGGCCCGTCGTCCCTCGAACTGGTCGAGGAGTTGTGCCACGCCCTGTCCCGGCATGGCCAGGGCCGACGGCGTCAGCCCCTGCACGTTCTGCCAGTCCACGACGTGCACCGGACCGCGACGGCCCAGCCGACGTTGGGTGCGCACGGCCACCTTGGTGACCACCCAGTCGCGGGTGCGGGTCTGCTCGATGCCCAGATCGGCTACCACGACGTCGACGCCCGCCAGATCCGGCAGGTCGGGGTCGTTGACCCGGACCCGGGTGTCGAGCACCTGTCCCATCGCCAGCACCTCGCCGGGGCGCTGCTCGAAATGGCGCAGGGACACGTTGCCGCTGCTCAGTGTCACCGCGTTGGGCTCGACGGCGGCGACCCGCAGGATCGGGATGAAAATGCTGCGCCGCGTGGCGAGATCGACGACCAGGCCCAGCACGCGGGGTTGCTGGCGGACGATGCTGATGCTGATCACGACGTCGCGGACGCGCCCGAAGGACTCGCCGAGTGGGCCGAGCACCATCATCCGCGGCAGCCGTGCCACGTACACCCTGTTGACCGACGCCATAGGACAGAGCGTAGGCAGCGGGCGTCGGGACGGCAGGTTGGGGCTAGCGGCGCTCTGGGGTCGCCACCGTCGGCGCTTCTGGCACTAGCGGGAGCCGAGGCTGAACATCACGGCGATGAAGTAGACCAACAGAGTGGCAGCGCTGATCACGATGCCGGCCACCGCCAGGCCGAAGCCGTCTTCGCGGGTCTGCTTGATCTGGTTGATCCCGACCGTTCCGCACACAATGCCCACGATCGAGCTGACGCAGCAGAAGATGCCGAGGACGCCGGCGACCAGCGAGATGATCGCCATGGTGTTTGTGCCGGCCTGCATTGCCCCGTAGCCGCCGCCGTAATCCGGCCCCGGGTAGTAGCCACCGGAATAGGAGCCGTACGGGCCGGGCATGGGCAGGGGCGAAGGGTAGGACGCCGGGGCGCCGAAGCCTTGCGGTGCTGCACCGTACGGCTGGTACCCGGGCGGTGTGTAGCCGAAGGGCGGACTGGGTGGTGGGTAGCCCACCGCCGCAGGGTCGGGTCCAAACCCGGCCGCCGGCCCAGGCGGGTATCCGGCTGCCGGGTCAGGCGGGTACGCGGGCAGGGGCGCGGCCTGGGTGGGCGGGTAGTCCACCGGGGGTGGATAGTCCACGACCGGGGACGACGGCAGCGAAGCCCACGGAGCATCGGATAACGGCTGCTCAGCGGCTTGCGTCTGCTCAGAAGCGGGTTGCGGCGCGCTGTCGTTGCCCTCGCCGGAGGAGTCGCCGGGAGCTGTCATGGTGATGAACGTAGCGTATGTGCGGCCGTCGGGTACCGCGGCGACATCGGCCGCTCCGGCCGGGTCCCGGCCAGGCAAAATGTGCGGGCCCCGGGTGCGGATAGTGCGCCCTGGTAGCCGAGATGGAACGATGGCTTGGGTAAAGGCGGGCAGGAGGAGAATGAGGTACCGATGACTAGCCCATTCCAACCCGGACAACCACCCGCCGGTGGCGCCTCGGGTCGACGTAATGTGCCCGGACTGCCGACGCCGCCCAAAGGGTGGCCGGTCGGTTCGTACCCCACCTACGCCGAGGCCCAACGCGCCGTCGACTACCTGTCCGATCAGGACTTTCCCGTCCAGCAGGTGACCATCGTCGGTGTGGACCTGATGCAGGTGGAGCGTGTCACCGGCCGGTTGACCTGGGGCAAGGTACTCGGAGGAGGGGTGCTCAGCGGCGCCTGGCTCGGTCTGTTCATCGGCCTGGTGCTCGGCTTCTTCAGCCCGAATCCGTGGGGCGCGCTGATCACCGGCCTGGTCGCCGGGGTTTTCTTCGGGCTGATCACCTCAGCCGTCCCGTACGCCATGGCGCGTGGCACCAGGGACTTCAGCTCGACGATGCAACTGGTTGCCGGCCGCTATGACGTGCTGTGCGACCCCCAGAACGCCGAGAAAGCGCGGGATCTGCTGGCGCGTTTGGCGATCTGACTGGTGAACCGTCGCGCGAGGCGGTGCAGGCTGGCCGCACTGGCGGTGCTGAGCGCCGCGTCGGTGGTCTCGGGCTGCGGATCCGGCGATCACGGCCTGGTCATCAGCTTCTACACGCCGGCCACTGACGGCGCGACGTTCACCGCCGTCGCGCAACGCTGCACGGACCAGGCGGCTGGCCGGTATCGCATCCAGCACGTGAGCCTGGCCAGATCGCCCGACCAGCAACGGCTACAGCTTTCGCGGCGGCTGACCGGGCACGACGACACCTTGGACGTGATGGCGCTCGACGTGGTGTGGACGGCGGAGTTCGCCGAAGCGGGTTGGGCGCTGCCCCTGTCCGACGACCCGTCCGGACTGACCGAGTCCGACGCGACCGGCGATACCTTGCCGGGCCCGCTGAAGTCCGCGAGCTGGAAGGGGCGCTTCTACGGCGCGCCGGTTACGACGAACACTCAATTGCTCTGGTATCGAACAGATTTGGTGAGTCAGCCACCTCGTGATTGGACTGCCATGGTGGCCGAGGCGGGCCGCTTGCACACGGCCGGTGAGCCCAGCTGGATCGCCGTGCAGGCCAACGAGGCCGAAGGTCTGGTGGTGTGGTTCAACACGCTGCTGGTCAGTGCCGGCGGACAGGTGCTCTCCGAGGACGGCAAGCGCGTCACACTGACCGATACTCCCGAACACCGGGCGGCCGCCGTGGCTGCACTGCGGATCCTGAAGTCAGTGGCGACCGCGCCGGGTGCGGACCCGTCGATCACCCGCAGCGACGAGGGCGCCGCACGATTGGCGGTAGAACAGGGCAAGGCGGCACTGGAGGTCAACTGGCCCTACGTCTTCGCCTCTCTGCTGGAGAACGCGGTGAAAGGCGGGGTGGCTTTCTTGCCGCTGAACCGCGAACCGGCAATGGCCGGCAGCATCAACGGCGTCGGCACATTCGCGCCCAGTGACGAGCAGTTCAACATCGCCTACGCGGCCAGCCAGAAGGTGTTCGGCTTCGCGCGATACCCGGCGGTGGCGCCGGGGCAGCCGGCCAAAGTGACCATCGGCGGATTGAATCTGGCGGTGGCCAGGACCACCCGGCATCCCCGTGAAGCGTTCGAGGCCCTCCGGTGCATGCGCAGTCTGCAGAACCAGAAGTACATCGCGATCGAGGGCGGACTGCCCCCGGTTCGGACCTCGCTGTACTCCGACCCGCAGTTCCAGTCGAAGTACCCGATGTACGGCATCATCCGCCAGCAGCTCACCGACGCCGCGGTGCGGCCCGCGACACCGGCCTACCAAGCTGTGTCGATCCGGATGGCCTCCGTGCTGAGCCCGATCACGGCGATCGACCCGGAACGCACGGCCGACGAACTCGTGGTTCAGGTGCAGAAGGCAATCGACGGCAAGGGTCTGCTGCCGTGACAGAACGGCGGTTGGCGTACTTCCTCGTCGCGCCGGCGGTGACTCTGATGCTGGCGGTGACGGCCTACCCGATCGGTTACGCACTGTGGTTGAGCATGCAGCGCAACAACTTAGCCACCCCCAGCGACACCGCGTTCATCGGCCTGGGCAACTACCAGACCATCCTGACCGACCGGTACTGGTGGACCGCGCTGGGGGTGACGCTGGGGATCACCGTGGTCTCGGTGACGATCGAGTTCGTGCTCGGACTGTCGCTGGCGCTGGTCATGCACCGCACGCTGATCGGCAAAGGACTGGTGCGCACCGCGGTCCTGATCCCGTACGGCATCGTCACCGTGGTCGCGTCCTACAGCTGGTACTACGCCTGGACGCCGGGCACCGGTTACCTGGCCAGCCTGCTGCCCGACGGCAGTGCGCCTCTGACGCAACAGATTCCATCGCTCGGCGTGGTGGTGATCGCCGAGGTCTGGAAGACGACACCGTTCATGGCGCTGCTGCTGCTGGCCGGGTTGGCGCTGGTACCGGAGGACCTGCTGAAGGCGGCAGAGGTCGACGGCGCGAACGGGTGGCGGCGGCTGACCAGGATCACCTTGCCGATCATCAAGCCGGCGGTGGTGGTGGCGCTGCTGTTCCGGACCTTGGACGCGTTCCGGATCTTCGACAACATCTACGTGCTGACGGCCGGCGCCAACAACACCGGATCGGTGTCAATCCTGGGCTACGACAACCTGTTCAAGGGCTTCAACGTGGGGTTGGGATCGGCGATCAGTGTGCTGATCTTCGCGTGTGTGGGCATCATCGCGCTCGTCTTCATCAAACTGTTCGGCGCAGCAGCGCCCGGAAGTGACGCCGATGGCCGGTGATTCGTTGAGGCGCGCCACGTTCTGGGTCGTGATCGACGTGCTGGTGGTGGCGTACGCGCTGCTGCCGGTGCTCTGGATCCTCAGCTTGTCGCTCAAGCCGAGTTCAATGGTCAAGGACGGCAAGCTGATTCCGTCTTCGGTAACGCTGGACAACTACCGCGGCATTTTCCGGGGGGACTTCTTCAGCTCGGCGCTGGTCAACTCGATTGGAATCGGGCTGACCACAACCGTGATCGCGGTGGTGCTCGGCGCGATGGCGGCCTATGCGGTGGCCCGGCTGGACTTCCCCGGCAAGCGCGCCCTGATTGCGATGACGCTGTTGATCACCATGTTTCCCGCGATCTCTCTGGTGACTCCGTTGTTCGACATCGAACGCGCGGTCGGGTTGTTCGACACCTGGCCGGGGCTGATCCTGCCGTACATCACGTTCGCGCTGCCGCTTGCGATTTACACCCTGTCAGCGTTCTTCCGGGATATACCTTGGGATTTGGAGAAGGCGGCCAAGATGGATGGCGCCACGCCCGGGCAGGCGTTCGTCAAGGTGATCGTCCCGTTGGCGGCTCCGGGTCTGGTGACGGCGGCGATCCTCGTCTTCATCTTCGCCTGGAACGACCTGCTGCTGGCGCTGTCGCTGACCGCTACCAAGGCGGCGATCACCGCGCCGGTGGCGATCGCGAACTTCACCGGCAGTTCGCAATTCGAGGAACCGACCGGGTCGATCGCGGCCGGCGCGATCGTGATCACGATCCCGATCATTGTCTTCGTCCTGATCTTTCAACGGCGGATCGTCGCCGGGTTGACCTCTGGGGCTGTGAAGGGATAGCGCGATGGCCGAGATTGTGCTGGAACACGTCAAGAAGAGCTACCCCGACGGTCATACCGCGGTGCAGGATCTCAGCATCACCATCGCCGACGGCGAGTTCCTGATCCTGGTCGGACCGTCCGGCTGCGGCAAAACCACTACGCTGAACATGATTGCTGGACTTGAGAATATCTCGTCGGGCGAGTTGCGCATCGGTGGTGAGCGGGTGAACGAGAAGGCGCCCAAGGACCGCGATATCGCCATGGTGTTCCAGTCCTACGCGCTGTATCCGCATATGACAGTCCGGCAGAACATCGCCTTTCCCCTGACGTTGGCCAAGATGAAGAAAGCCGACATCGCCCAGAAGGTTGAGGAGACCGCTCGAATCCTGGATCTGACCGAACTGCTGGATCGCCGTCCTTCGCAGTTGTCGGGTGGCCAGCGCCAGCGGGTGGCGATGGGCCGGGCAATTGTGCGTCAGCCCAAGGCTTTCCTGATGGACGAGCCACTGTCAAACCTGGATGCCAAGCTGCGGGTGCAGATGCGCGGCGAGATCGCGCGCCTGCAGAAGCGGCTGGGCACCACCACCGTCTACGTCACCCACGACCAGACCGAGGCCATGACGCTGGGGGACCGGGTGGTGGTGATGCATGGTGGTGTCGCACAGCAGATCGGCACGCCCACTGAACTTTACGAGCGGCCTGCGAATCTGTTCGTGGCCGGCTTCATCGGCTCCCCGGCGATGAATTTCTTCCCGGCCACGCTGACGCCGTTCGGGCTGACGCTGTCGTTCGGTGAGGTGGCGCTGGCACCGGAAGTTCAGCAGGTGATCGCCGGGCACCCCAAGCCGGAGAACGTCATCGTGGGATTGCGGCCCGAGCACATCCAGGACGCGGCACTGATCGACGGATACCAGCGGATCAGTTCGCTGATCTTCGAGGTGACCGTCGACCTGGTCGAGTCTCTGGGCTCTGACAAGTATGTGTACTTCACCACCACGGGGCCGCAGGTCCACTCGGCCCGGTTGGACGAGGTTGCCGCCGAATCCGAGGTTCATGAGAACCGGTTTGTGGCAAGGGTTCCCACCGAGTCGAAGGCTGCGATCGGGCAGCCGATCGAATTGGCCTTCGACCCCGCCAAAGTCGCCGTCTTCGACGCCGACTCCGGTGTCAACCTGACGGTGCCTGTCGTTCGATGATTCTCGACGCTGTCCGTGCGCATCTTTCCAGCCACTACGACGCCGAGCCTGATTCGGCGAGCGTGACGTTCCTCGGCGCCGAACCCATCGAGGTGCTTCGATTCCGGGGCGAAGTGGTGCATTATGCGTCGCTGGGGTGCTCGCGGTATCCGATGACCGACCCGACTGAGATGGTCACCGACCACCTGCGCGGTCCGCGCGCCGAAGTGGTGCTGGCCCTGCGTGATCCGGGCCCGATCACCGGCATGGTGCGCACCATGGCGATCCTGGCGGCCACCCCGGCCGTCGACGGACTGGTGCTGGTGCCTGACGCGTTGATCGACCTCGGCGCACCGTTGTGGTCGGGGGCTCCGTTCACCGCAGTGTTGTTGGGGCACAGCGACGTTCCCGATTTGCCACTGGAGCCGCCGCGCGAGCCGGTGCAATTCTTGTCCGCGACGCCGCTGACCGCTAACGAGGCGGCCTGGGTGCGGCTCAAGGGCGCGGCGGCCATGCGCGAGGCCTGGCTGAATGACGGCGTGGACGTGCTGGACCCGAACCGCCCTGCCGCACAACCGGGTTGACCGGACCCGCCGAGTGGGAATCGTGCGACGCGACACGCTGATGACGCGTCGTGGAATACCCACTCAAGGCGTGCGGAGGGTATCTAGAGCCAGTCGCGGCGACGGAAACTGAAGTATAGGGCGATACAGATCACCACCATGGCGGCGATCACCGAGGGGTAGCCCCACCGTGAATCGAGCTCCGGCATGAAGTGGAAGTTCATACCGTAAATCCCGGCAACCATGGTGGGCACCGCGATGATACCGGCCCAGGCCGATATCTTGCGCATGTCCATGTTCTGCTGCATCCCGACCCGGGCCAGCGCGGCCTGCACCAGCGAGTTGAGCATGTCGTCGTAGCTGGCGATCTGCTCGGCAGCCTGGGTCTGGTGGTCGGCGACGTCACGCAGATAGCGGCGGACTTCTTTGTTGATCAAGTCCTTGTTCTCGACCTGCATACGCTGGAATGCACCTGACAGCGGCGCCACACACCGGCGCAGCTCCACCACTTCGCGCTTGAGCAGATAGATCGGTTCGACGTCGATCTTCTTGCCGGGCGCGAAGGCGACCACCTCGATGGCGTCGACGTCGTCTTCCATCAAGCTGGTGACCCCGAGGTAATGGTCCACCACGTAGTCGGCGATCGCGTGCATCACCGCATACGGGCCCAGACGCAAGTGCTCGGGGGCGCAATCCATCCGCTTGCGGACCTCGTGCAGTCCGCCGTGCTCGCCATGGCGGACGGTGACCACGAATTCGGTGCCGACGAAAATCATGATCTCGCCGGTTTCGACGATCTCGCGGGCCCGCGCCACCGACTCGTGCGGGACGTAGTTGACGGTCTTGAGCACCAGGAACAGGGAGTCGTCGTAGCGCTCCAGCTTGGGCCGCTGGTGGGCGACCACGGCGTCCTCCACGGCCAACGGGTGCAGACCGTAGGCGTCGGCGACCTCCTGCATCTGCGCTCCGTCGGGCTCGTGCAGCCCGATCCAGGCGAAGGCGCTCTGGCCGTCCCGCTCGATCTCGCGGACCTTGGCCAGCGCCTCGGCGGGGGTGAACCGGCCGGGCAGCCGGTGTCCGTCGACGTAGACGCCGCAATCGACCAGCGTTTGGGCCGGCGGATTGGCAACCGGGTGGACGTGCTGCTGGCGGTTTCGGGCGACGGGCCGCAGAGCTTCAGGCAATGCGTCAAACCCTGGGAACATTTCCACCTCCAATCACAGCGCCGGTCTACAGGCGGTGTCATGGTACGCGCCCGGACCGAATAAACGGTGCTGTAAGCAGGTGATTCCCAGCTGCGCAACGGACCGGCGATTCCGCGGCGGCGGCGGTGCGCTAGTTTCGACGCGAACCCGTCTTACCCAAAGGAGCAGAACCGACGTGAGCGCGAGTCCTCTCAAGGTTGCCGTCACCGGTGCCGCCGGCCAGATCGGCTACAGCCTGTTGTTCCGCCTGGCCAGCGGCTCGCTGCTGGGCCCGGACCGTCCGATAGAGCTGCGTCTGCTGGAGATCGAGCCGGCACTCAAGGCGCTCGAGGGCGTGGTGATGGAACTGGACGACTGCGCGTTCCCGCTGCTGGCCGGGGTGGAGATCGGCGCCGACGCCAACAAGATCTTCGACGGCGTGAACCTGGCTCTGCTGGTCGGTGCCCGGCCGCGCGGCCCGGGCATGGAGCGCGGTGACCTGCTGGAAGCCAACGGCGCGATCTTCACCGCTCAGGGAAAGGCGCTGAACTCGGTCGCCGCCGACGACGTGCGCATCGGGGTGACCGGCAACCCGGCCAACACCAACGCGCTGATCGCGCTGAGCAACGCCCCCGACATCCCGAAGGAGCGGTTCTCCGCGCTGACCCGGCTGGACCACAACCGGGCCATCTCCCAGCTGGCCCGTAAGACCGGTGCCAAGGTCACAGACATCAAGAAGATGACGATCTGGGGCAACCACTCCGCCACCCAGTACCCCGACATCTTCCACGCCGAAGTGGGCGGCAAGAACGCCGCCGAGGTGGTCAACGACCAGGACTGGATCGAGAACGACTTCATCCCCACCGTCGCCAAGCGCGGTGCGGCCATCATCGACGCCCGTGGCGCCTCCTCGGCCGCCTCGGCCGCGTCGGCCACCGTCGATGCGGCCCGCTCCTGGCTGCTGGGCAGCCCCGACGGCGACTGGGTGTCGATGGCCGTCTACTCCGACGGTTCCTACGGCGTGCCGGAAGGGATCGTGTCGTCGTTCCCGGTGACCACCAAGGACGGCGACTGGTCGATCGTGCAGGGGCTCGAGATCGACGACTTCTCCCGCGCCCGGATCGACAAGTCCACCGCGGAGCTGGCCGACGAGCGCAACGCAGTCACCGAGCTGAAGCTGATCTGAGTCAGCGCGAGCAGACGCAAAATCCCCTGGGAGCTAGTGCTCCTGGGGGATTTTGCGTCTGCCCGCGCAGTTGGCCGGGCTCGCGCGGGACGCGAGCGTAGTCGATGCGGCGGTTATTTCCTCTTTCCTGCGGGAAAGCGGCGGGCCATACATGCGCTGCATCGGCGGCGATTTCCTCTGTTCTCCTGTTCGACGCGTGGTGCCCGCCGAGGGTCGTCACGGGCTGACCCAACGCGCTGAAATGGGAGCCACGCGTCTGTATGGATAGCGATTCTGGATTGATAGCCAGGCTGAGTAGTCTGAGTGCCGTGTCAGAAACCCTCGAGAGCTCCCAACTCATCATCACGGATGACGAAATCTTTGCTGCACACGAAGGCGGCAAGCTATCGGTAGGCCTGACCTCTCCGCTCGACACCCAGCGTGCGCTGTCGCTGGCCTACACCCCGGGCGTGGCGCAGGTCAGTCGGGCGATCGCCACCGACGCGACCCTGGCCGGCCGCTACACCTGGGCCAGCCGGCTGGTCGCCGTCGTCAGCGACGGCACCGCGGTACTCGGCCTGGGTGACATCGGCCCGGCCGCGTCACTGCCGGTGATGGAAGGCAAGTGCGCGCTGTTCAAGGAATACGGCGGGCTGAATGCCATCCCGATCGTGCTCGACACGAAGGATCCCGACGAGATCGTCGAAACCCTCGTGCGGCTGCGTCCGACGTTCGGCGCCGTCAACCTCGAGGACATCTCGGCGCCGCGCTGCTTCGAGATCGAACGGCGCGTCATCGAGGCGCTGGACTGCCCGGTGATGCACGACGACCAACACGGCACGGCGGTGGTTTCGCTCGCGGCCCTGATGGGCGCCGCCAAGGTGCTGGGCCGCGACATGGCCACGCTGCGGGTGGTGGTCTCCGGCGCCGGAGCCGCCGGTGTCGCATGCACGAATCTGCTTCTGGCCATGGGCGTTTCAGACATCACCGTGCTGGACTCGCGGGGCATTGTGCACAGCGGCCGCGACGACATGAACAGCGTCAAGGTTGAACTGGCACGGCGCACCAACCCCAGCGGCCGCACCGGCGGACTCATCGAGGCCCTCGACGGTGCCGACGCCTTCCTCGGGGTGTCCGGAGGCTTGGTCCCCGAAGAGTCGATCGCCACCATGGCGCCCGACGGGATCGTGTTCGCACTGTCGAACCCGGACCCGGAGATCCATCCCGACATCGCGGCCAAGTACGCGGCGATCGTGGCCACCGGGCGCAGCGACTTCCCGAACCAGATCAACAACGTGCTGGCTTTCCCCGGAATCTTCCGCGGCGCCTTGGACGTCGGCGCGCGCCGCATCACCGAGAAGATGATGGTGGCGGCGGCCGAGGCGATCTATTCGGTTGCCAGCGAAGACCTGGCTATCGACCGGATCGTGCCCAGCCCGCTGGACCGGCGCGTCGGGGAAGCCGTGGCTGCCGCGGTGGCGCTCGCCGCAGAAGACCCCGACTGGGTGTGAGCATCAGCAGGCTGGCCGCGCTGCTGCTCGGCCTGGTGCTGATTGCTGCCGGCTGCTCGGGCGGCGACGGCGGTCGGCCCCGGGATCTGGTGGTCGGATCCGCCTCCGACGGTGACTCGAAGGTACTTGCCGCCCTGTACGTTTCGGCGTTGCGGTCGTACGGGTTTCCCTCGCACGCCGAGACGGCCGCGGACCCGATGGCCAAGTTGGACGCGGGCGCGTTCACCGTCGTCCCCGGCTATACGGGACGGGTGTTGCGGCAGTTACAGCCCGGTGCTTCGGAGCTGTCCGACAAGCAGGTGTACCAGGCCATGAACGCCGCGCTGCCCGAAGGCGTGGCCGCCGGAGACTACGCCACCGCGGCCGAGGACAAGCCGACGCTGATCGTGACTCCGGCGACGTCAGCGGCGTGGGGTGGCAGCGACCTGAGTCTGTTGCTCCGGCACTGTGCCGGGCTGGCGGTCGGTGTGGTCACGGGGCGTGGAGTCCCGACTTCGGTGGGTTCCTGCCGGTTGCCGGCTCCGCGCGAATTCCCCGATGACGCGACGATGTTCGCCGCCTTGCGGGCGGGCCAGGTGACCGCGGCGTGGGCCAGTTCAGCCGACCCTGGAATTCCGCCGGACCTGATGGCGTTGGCCGACGGCAGTAAGAACTCGCTGATTCAGGCGGAGAACGTGGTGCCGCTGTACCGCCGCAACGCGTTGAGCACTCGACAGTTGCTGGCGGTCAACGAGATCGCCGGGGTGCTGGACACGGCGGCGCTGGCCGACCTGCGGCGCCGGGTGGCCGCCGGCGCCGACCCGCAGGTGGTAGCCGACGCGTGGCTGGGGGAGCACCCGCTGGGGCGTTAGTTGGGCGTTAGCTGGGAATGATCCGGCCCGTTACCAGCTCGACGATCCGCTGGTAGTTCGAGCCGGTTACCCGCACCATCATGTCCAGCGCGACGGCGTCCGGTCCGACCAGCACGCGGGCCTTGTTCTTGCGCACCGCGTTCAGGATGATCTTGGCGGCCTTCTTCGGGCTGGTGTTGGCCAGCCGCTTGTCGAACAACTGGGCCAGCTCGTCGCGGTCGAGCCCTTCGGCCACCGTGGCGTTGCGGGCGATCGCCGTCTTGATTCCGCCCGGATGGACCGTGGTGACCCCGACCCGGTGGCCGCTCTGGCGCATCTCCTGGCGCAGCGCCTCGGTGTAGCCGCGCACCGCGAACTTGGCCGCGTTGTAAGCGGAGTAGCCGGGCACCGAGAACAGGCCGAACACGCTGGAGATATTGATGACGTGCCCGTCGCCGGAGGCGATCAGGTGCGGCAGGAACGCCTTGGTGCCGTTGACGACGCCCCAGAAGTCGACGTCCATCACCCGTTCGATGTCCTTGAACTGCTCGACTTCGACGTTGCCGGTGTGGCCGATGCCGGCGTTGTTGTAGATCTGGTTGACCTTGCCGAAGTGCTCTTTGACCTCGTCGGCGTAGAGCAGGAAGCTTTCGCGCTCGGTGACGTTGAGCCGGTCGGCCTTGACCTGGGCGCCAATCGCCTTGAGCTGCTCCTCGGTGTCGGCCAGGCCTTCTGTGTCGATGTCGCTGATCGCCAGGCTGGCGCCCGAGCGGCCCAATTCGATCGCCAGTGCCTGCCCGATGCCCGACCCTGCGCCGGTGACGACGGCGACCTTTCCGGCGAACCCCTCCATGAGCACCCTCCCTGTCGTTGGCTCAGCGTCGAGATTAGCCGGTACCGGCGGTCCGTCTTACCGTGGGGTTCGCGCGTGCGCGAGGATAGGCGGTATCGCCGGGGTTTACCAGATCTGATGTGCGGGTTGCCCCACCAGCGGCCCGGATCGACGGGCCGCATTCACCTCGCGAGCGTCCGCAAAATGCCAGCCGACGCGGCGTGTCCGTGTACAAACGCGGGCGCTCGCGACAGAAAGTCGTCAGGCGAAAGCGGTGTCGATGATCTCCTGCTGCTCCACCGCATGCACCTTCGACGACCCCGACGACGGCGCCGACATCGCCCGCCGCGAGATCCGCTTGATCCCGCTGAGCCGCTCGGGCAGTACCTCCGGCAGCGTCAGCCCCAGCGACGGCCAGGCGCCCTGGTTGGCCGGCTCCTCCTGCACCCAGAAGTACTGCTTGACGTTCTGGTAGCGGTTCAGCGTCTCGTCGAGCCGGCGCCGCGGCAGCGGGGCGAGCTGTTCGAGGCGGACGATCGCTACGTCGTCGCGCTTGTCCTTGGCCTTGCGCGCGGCCAGCTCGTAGTAGAGCTTGCCGCTGGTCAGCAGGATGCGGGTGACCTTGCTGCGGTCGCCGTCGCCCTCTTCGTAGGTGGGTTCCTCGATCACCGAGCGGAACTTCATCTCGGTGAACTCCTTGATGTCGCTGACCGCGGCCTTGTTGCGCAGCATCGACTTCGGCGTGAACACGATCAGCGGCCGTTTGACACCGTCCAGCGCGTGCCGGCGCAGCAGGTGGAAGTAGTTGGCCGGCGTCGAGGGCATCGCGATCGTCATTGACCCCTCGGCCCACAGCTGCAGGAAGCGCTCGATGCGCCCGGACGTGTGGTCGGGGCCCTGCCCCTCATGTCCGTGCGGCAGCAACAACACCACCGTCGACAGCTGGCCCCACTTGGCCTCGCCGGAGCTGATGAACTCGTCGATGATCGACTGCGCGCCGTTGACGAAGTCACCGAACTGCGCTTCCCACAGCACCACGGCGTCCGGGTTGCCCACGGTGTAGCCGTACTCGAAGCCCACCGCGGCGTATTCCGACAGCGGCGAGTCGTACACCAGGAACTTGCCGCCGGTGGGGGTGCCGTCCTTCGTCACCGCCAGCAGCTGCAGCGGAGTGAACTCGGCGCCGGTGCTGCGGTCGATGATCACCGAATGCCGCTGCGAGAACGTGCCGCGGCGGGTGTCCTGGCCGGAGAACCGGACCAGCTTGCCTTCGGCCACCAGCGAACCCAGCGCCAGCAGCTCACCGAAGGCCCAGTCGATCTTCCCCTCGTAAGCCATCTCGCGGCGCTTGTCCAGCACCGGCTGCACGCGCGGGTGAGCGGTGAACCCTTCCGGCACCGCCTTGAACGCGTCACCGATGCGGGCCAGCAGCGCCTTGTCCACCGACGTGTCCAGGCCGGCCGGGATCATCTGCAGCGACTCGACCGACTCACTGGGCTGGGCGCCGTGCTTCTCCAGCTCCTTGACCTCGTTGAACACCCGCTCCAGCTGCCCCTGATAGTCGCGCAGCGCGTCCTCGGCCTCTTTGAGCGAGATGTCGCCGCGGCCGATCAGGGCTTCGGTGTAGCTCTTACGCACGCCGCGCTTGTTGTCGACGACGTCGTACATGTACGGGTTGGTCATCGACGGGTCGTCGCCCTCGTTGTGACCGCGGCGGCGGTAGCAGAGCATGTCGATGATGACGTCCTTGTGGAACCGCTGCCGGAAGTCGACGGCCAGCTGAGCCACCCACACGCACGCCTCCGGGTCGTCGCCATTGACGTGGAAGATCGGCGCGCCGATCATCTTGGCGACGTCGGTGCAGTACTCGCTGGACCGGGAGTACTCCGGCGCGGTGGTAAAGCCGATCTGGTTGTTGACGATGATGTGGATGGTGCCGCCTACCCGGTAGCCGGGCAGGTGCGCCAGGTTCAGCGTCTCGGCGACCACACCTTGGCCGGCGAACGCCGCGTCGCCGTGCAGCATCATCGGCACCACCGAGAAGGCCTTCTCGCCGTCGCTGTCGGTGTCGCCGTGGTTGAGCAGGTCCTGCTTGGCCCGCACGAGGCCTTCCAGGACGGGGTCGACGGCTTCCAGGTGCGACGGGTTGGCGGTGAGCGACACCTGAATGTCGTTGTCGCCGAACATCTGCAGGTACACACCGGTGGCGCCCAGGTGGTACTTGACGTCGCCGGAGCCGTGCGCCTGCGACGGGTTGAGGTTGCCCTCGAACTCGCTGAAGATCTGCGAGTACGGCTTGCCGACGATATTGGCCAGTACGTTGAGCCGGCCGCGGTGCGGCATCCCGATGACCACCTCGTCCAGGCCGTGCTCGGCGCACTGGTCGATCGCGGCGTCCATCATCGGGATGACGCTTTCGGCGCCCTCCAGCGAGAAGCGCTTCTGCCCCACGTACTTGGTCTGCAGGAACGTTTCGAACGCCTCGGCGGCGTTGAGCCGGCTCAGGATGTACTTCTGTTGCGCCACAGTCGGTTTGACGTGCTTGGTTTCGACGCGCTCTTCCAGCCAGCGCAGTTGCTCGGGGTCGAGGATGTGGGTGTACTCGACGCCGATGTGGCGGCAGTACGCGTCGCGCAGCAGGCCCAGGACGTCGCGCAGCTTTTTGTACTCGGCGCCGGCGAATCCGCTGACCTTGAAAACCCGGTCCAGGTCCCAGAGCGTCAGCCCGTGAGTCAGCACCTCGAGGTCGGGGTGGCTGCGGAACCGGGTCTTGTCCAGCCGCAGCGGGTCGGTGTCGGCCATCAGGTGGCCGCGGTTGCGGTACGCCGCGATGAGGTTCATCACGCGGGCGTTCTTGTCGACGATCGAGTCCGGGTTGTCGGTGCTCCAGCGCACCGGCAGGTACGGGATGCTCAGCTCGTGGAAGATCTCGTCCCAGAAATCGTCCGAGAGCAGCATCTGGTGGATGGCGCGCAGGAAGTCACCGGACTCCGCACCCTGGATGATGCGGTGGTCATAGGTCGAGGTCAGGGTGATCAGCTTGCCGATGCCCAGTTCGGCGATGCGTTCCTCGCTCGCGCCCTGGAACTCGGCCGGGTACTCCATGGCGCCGACGCCGATGATCGCCCCCTGGCCGGCCATCAGCCGCGGCACCGAGTGCACGGTGCCGATGGTGCCGGGGTTGGTCAACGAAATCGTCACGCCGCCAAAGTCTTCGGCGGTCAGCTTGCCGTCGCGGGCCCGTCGCACGATGTCTTCGTAGGCCGAGACGAACTCGGCGAAGCGCAGTTCTTCGCACCGCTTGATGCCGGCCACCACCAGCGAACGCTTGCCGTTACTGCCCTGCAGGTCGATCGCCAGACCGAGGTTGGTGTGCGCCGGGGTGACCGCGTTGGGTTTGCCGTCGACTTCGGTGTAGTGGCGGTTCATGTTCGGGAACTGCTTGACCGCCTGCACCAGCGCGTAGCCCAGCAGGTGGGTGAACGAGATCTTGCCGCCGCGGGTGCGCTTCAACTGGTTGTTGATGACGATCCGGTTGTCGATCAGCAGCTTGGCCGGAATGGCGCGCACACTGGTCGCCGTCGGCACGTCCAACGACGCCGACATGTTCTTGACCACGGCCGCGGCGGCGCCGCGCAGCACCTGCACCTCGTCACCCTCGGCGGGTGGGGGAGGGGCGGCCTTCGGGGCCGGCTGGGCGGGCGTCGGCGCACCGTTGCCCGAGGCGCCCGCGGCGGTGGATTGGGCGGGCTTGACGGGCTCGGGGGCAGGCTTTGGCGGCGCTGCCGGCTTGGCTTCGGCCGGCTTGGGTTCCGCGGGCTTGGTCACCTGCTTCGTCTCGGCGGGCTTGGCCTTCGTGGCCGGGCCGTCCTGACTGGCTTCGCCGGAGGACTCCGGGTTGTAGTCAACCAGGAACTCGTGCCAGCTCTCGTCGACCGAGGAGGGGTCGTCGCGGAACTTGCGGTACATCTCTTCGACCAGCCACTCGTTTTGCCCGAATGGTGAACTTATGTTGGCCACGGCCGCTGTTCGCCTCAATTCTTGTGTCCTGCAAGCGTTTTGGCGAACGCCTGCGACTCCTGGCGCCCCGGGTGGTGGGGCGCCTCACACCCCTCGGTGGTCGGCGACGGGTCCCGACCGTTTCTGACCCATAAAGGCTAGCGCTTTGCCCGCGATCCGCGAGAGAGACCGAGCGCTTTGGCCGGCATCCGCCTCAGCTGGCATCCCGGACCGGCGGCAGCACGTGCAGGGTGACGGGCCAGCGCTCCGGGGGCGGCCCGAAGGCCGAGCGGGAATTGCGGACCAGCTTCTTGCCCACCATCCGGTTGCCGATGGCGCCGATGATCGCACCGATGCCGACCGGCAGCAGCTTGCCGAACATCAGGGCGCCGCGCTTGAGCGCGAACCTCTTGACGAAGCGCTTGAGCAGGCTGTTGTTCAGCTTGGACACCGCCGGCAGCGGCAGTGATGCCATGCTCTCCGACACCCAGCCGCCACTGGTCCGCCCGCCTCCGATCAGCTGTGCCACGGCCTCCTTGCTGTTGTCGCCGACCAGCACGGCCAGTACCAGGGCACGCCGCCGTTCGCGATGGTCGAGCGGGATGCCGTACACCGACGCCAGCGCCAGGACCAGCAATGCGGTGGCTTCCAGGAAAACCGCGGTCTCACCGGCGGCCGCCGACAGCGCGGCGATAGTGCCGATGCCCGGCAACGTCGCCGCAGCGCCCACCGCCGCGCCACTGGCCGTCACCGCGGCCACGAAGCGCTTTTCCAGCATGGTGACGATCTCGGCCGGGCCGGCGCCCGGGTGCGCCCGGCGCAGACGCGCCACGTACGCCTCGGCGGCCGGACCCTGAATGCGTGAACTGCGTTCGATGATCCCGGCCAGGGCCCTGCTGGATGCCTTCGGCCGGCCCCCGGGACCTGCCATGCTGGCGGGCTGCTGGTCCGGTACCGACTTGCTTCGTCGAAAGCTCATAGTGCCTCTCCTCGGGATGGCGTCTTCTTCAGGCTAACGCGCGTCTCGCAGGATGAGCGCCGGGCACAGATTCGGGGGGCTCGCCTCGTGCTGCCGCCCTACCGGAGAGCGAAGCGGTGAGCCGAGCGGGAATAATGCGGGCTGGACTCGTGCGAGACCTGACGCGGGGGCCGAATCGAGGTGCGACATATGAGCACGGCGACCAGCCGGGTGGCCGGAGACAGTCTCTCCGGCAGCCCGTGGGCCGCGCTGTGGGCGATGATGCTCGGCTTCTTCATGATCATGCTCGACTCGACGATCGTCGCGGTGGCCAATCCGACGATCATGACGGCGCTGCACATCGGCTACGACACCGTTGTCTGGGTGACCAGCGCCTACCTGCTGGGCTACGCGGTGGTGTTGCTGGTAGCCGGGCGCCTCGGCGACCGGTTTGGACCCAAGAATCTGTATGTGATCGGCCTGGTTGTTTTCACCTTCGCCTCGGTGTGGTGTGGGCTGTCGGGCAGCGCCGCCATGTTGATCGCCGCCCGGGTCGTCCAGGGCGTGGGCGCCGGACTTCTCACGCCGCAGACGTTGTCGATGCTCACCCGCATCTTCCCGGCCCACCATCGCGGCTCCGCAATGAGCATGTGGGGTGCCACCGCCGGAGTTGCCAGCCTGATCGGACCGCTGGCCGGGGGAACGCTGGTAGACGGCCTAGGCTGGCAATGGATCTTTTTCGTCAATGTGCCGGTTGGCGTGATCGCCCTGGCGCTGGCGGTCTGGCTGGTACCGGTCCTGCCCGTTCGCGAGCACGGTTTCGACCCGATCGGCGTCGTGTTGTCCGGGGCGGGCATGTTCTTGCTGGTGTTCGGACTGCAGGAAGGCGAGTCGGCTCATTGGAAGCCGTGGATCTGGGCCGTACTGGTGGCCGGCGTCGGGTTCATGTCGGCGTTCATCTACTGGCAGTCGGTCAACAGGCGTGCGCCGTTGGTTCCGCTAAACATGTTCGCTGACCGCGACTTCAGCCTGTGCAACGTGGGAGTGGCCATCGTCTCGTTCGCATCCACGGCGATGATGCTGCCCCTGACCTTCTACGCCCAGTCGGTGTGCGGCTTGTCGCCGACGCGTTCGGCCCTGTTGATCGCCCCCGTGGCAATCAGCAGCGGCCTGCTCGCGCCGCTCGTCGGGCTGATCATCGACAAGGTTCACCCGGTCCCGCTGTTGGGTTTCGGGTTCTCGGCGCTGGCGATCTCGATGACGTGGCTGGCGATGGAGTTGGAGCCGGGCACGCCAATCTGGCGGCTGGTGTTGCCGTTCATCGGGATCGGGGTGGGGATGGCGTTCGTCTGGTCGCCGCTGGCCGCGACGGCGACCCGCAACCTGCCGATCGAGCAGTCCGGCGCGGGATCTGGCGTTTACAACGCCACCCGGCAGCTCGGCGCGGTTCTCGGGAGCGCGGGCATGGCCGCGTTCATGACGTGGCGCATCGGCGCCGAGCTGCCGCAGGGTGGGCAGGCGCCCGCCGAGGACGCTGCCCTGCAGTTGCCCGCGTTCCTGCAGGAACCCTTTTCGGCCGCGATGTCGCAGTCGATGCTGCTGCCGGCGTTCATTTCGCTGTTCGGGATCGTCGCGTCGCTATTCCTGGTCGGCGCGGTGGGTTCGGCCCTGGGCCGGCGCGAGGTCGATGACCTGGCCGGCTACGTGCTGCCCGACGACGACCTGGAAGACGACGATGACGGCTACGTCGAATACATCCTGCGCCGGGAAACGGACACTGACTATGAGGTCAGCGCCCAGCCCGTGGCCGCCGTGCCCCGGCGCAACGGCGCTCCCAGGGTCGCAGTGCCCCGGGTGGCGGCCTATGCGCGTCGGCCGGACCCCGACGATCCGGTCGCCGGTCGAGTCTGAGCGTCACTGCCCCCCGGTGAGGGCCAGGAAGGCGCCGAGGTCAACCAGGCCGGCCGGGGTGGCGGGCAGATACTGGGTCAGCATTTCCGATCGCACGATGATCGCCGCGTACTGAGCGCGGCTGATGGCGACGTTGAGCCGGTTGCGGTTGAGCAGGAACGAGATGCCGCGCGGGACCTCGTCGATCGACGATGCCGTCATTGAGATGAAGACGATCGGTGCCTGTCCGCCCTGGAACTTGTCGACGGTGCCGACCCTCACCGCCGCCAGGCGGGCTTTCGTGAGCTGGTCACGGATCAGGGTCACCTGCGCGTTGTACGGCGCGAGCACCAGCACGTCGGAGGCGGCCAACGGGCGAGTGCCGTGCTCATCGGTCCACGGCCGGCCGAGCAGGCGCCCGATCTCGGCGACGATGGCCGCCGCTTCTTCGGGGCTGTCGGTCGAATTGCCGTGATGGCGAACGGGTAACACATGCACGCCGGGGTCGTGGCCGTGCAGGCGGCGTGCCGCGGTGAACTCGGCGTGTGAACGCAGCCGGCCTTCGTAGGACAGCGCCGAGACGGCGGCACACACGTCGGGGTGCATCCGGTAGGACAGGTCCAGGAAGTAGCCGCGTTCGTCGGGCAGGGTCTGCTGTCCGTCGACCAGCCATTCCAGCGCGGAGATATCGACTTTTTCCGGGTGGGTGCCCTGACTGACCTGCGGAAGCTGCTGCGGATCCCCGAGCAGTAACAGGTTGGTGGCTGCCGGTGCGACCGCAATGGTGTTGGCCAGACAGAATTGGCCCGCCTCGTCGATGACCAGCAGGTCCAGGCAGCCCGGCGATACCCGCTCGGCGTTGGCGAAATCCCAAGCCGTTCCGCCGATCACGCAACCAGGGTGGTCGGCGATGAACGCTTGGTAGTGGCTTGCGTCGATCTCCTGCCATCGCGCGGCACTGGCGCCCTTCTTGGCGACGAGAGCCGGATCCAGGCCGGCGTCGATGACACAGTCCAGCACGTTCTCGACGGCGGCGTGGGATTGTGCGACCACGCCGACGCGCCATGAATGGTCGGTGACCAGAGACTTGATCACCCGGGCGGCGGTGTGGGTTTTGCCCGTGCCGGGTGGCCCGTGCACCGCCAGATAGGACGAGTCCAGGCCCAGCGTGGCGGCCGTGATGTCGGCGATGGTGTCGGCGCTGCGCGGCAGCCCGGCCCGGGTGCGTGGTGGGCGCCGCAGCAGGAGGTCCATGAGTGCAGTGTGGGGCAGCTGCGGCAATCCGGCCGCGACGGCGTGCGCCGTCGACGCGACAGACAGCCGGAGGGCGGTCGTCTTCACGGGCGGGCCAGGCGTCAGGGCGAATGGCAACTGCTGGAAGGTGTTGCCGTCCCTGGTCGTTCGCTCCAGGATGGTCACCTCAGCGGGCAGGCTCGGGTCGTCGACCCCGACGACCTCGGCTCGGCCTGCCCCCCGGCGGTCGGGATCCTCGGCCATGCCGGGCGGGGCCGGCGGTTCATACAGTGCGAACACCTCCTGGCTGAGGTCACCTCGGGTCAGTTCGCCGGTCAGCCGGACCCGGCGCTGCGGTTTGCGGGCCCGCGGTGGCGTGTGCCAGTCGGTGACGACGGAGGCGGATTCCACCACGAAAACGTCTGTGCTGTCCGACCATTTGTCGACGGGATAGTTCAGCCTGTCGAAGTGCGACCACCAGAACGGCTTGTCCTCGCGCTGGTGATATCCGCGTGCGGCGGCTATCAGGGCGACGGCCGTCTGTTCGGGCGTGCGGTCGCCGGCTGCGGCGTCGCCGGTGAACTTCGCCAGCGTGGCCGCCAGCGGATCGTGGTCTTCGATGGCGCCACGCTCGGGGACCGGCTGGACGCCAATCGGTGTCACGCCCGATTCCCACGCCAGAATCAGCAACCAGTCCCGCAGCTTGCGGGTGGACAGGCAGTCGTAGTGGTTGTACTCCTCGATCTCCTTGAGCACCGTGGCCGCCTCATCGGCGCGGCCGCCGGCCACCAGTTCGCAGTACCGCGCATAGGAGGTAATGGAGTCGGTGGCCGTGGTGACATCACCCGAGCGCAACTGGGCGCCCATGTACAGCGGCTCGAGGGCCTTGAGGCTCAGGCTTTCCGCGCCCACCCGAATGCTCTTGCGCACCAACGGGTAAAGGTCTACCAGCACACCGTTGCGCAACAAGTCGTCGACCTCGTCCTCGCCGACGCCGTAGCGCCCGGCAAGGCGCAGTAACGCGGTCTTCTCATAGGCCGCGTAATGGTAGATGTGCATGTTCGGATAGCGCCTGCGGCGCTTGGCCACCAAGGCCAGAAACTCCTTCAGCGCCTCGCGCTCATCGATGCGGTTGTGCGCCCACAGCGGACGGAATCTGCCGGCGGGGCCGCCTTCCAGGACACCGAACAGGTACTCCAGTCCCCACTGGTGGCCGTCGGCGGTCCACAGCGGGTCGCCTTCGAAGTCGAAGAACACATCGCCGGGGTTCGGTTCGGGCAACAGAGCCAGCGGCTGGGGATCGGCCACCTCGAACTGCGCGGCACCGCTTTCACGTTGCCGTATCTGTAGTTCGGCCTGCGCCGTCAGTTTGTCGAGGGACCCGGCGCTAAGGCCGGGCACTGGGCGACGGCGGGCGGCGAGCTCGCCGATGGTGGTGATGCCGACGTCAATCAGCTTCTCGCGCTGGCTGATCCGCATGCCCGCGACCAGTAGCAGGTCGTCGGCGGCGCGCAACTGTTCGGTGCACAGCGGGCAGCGGAAGCAGGCCTGTACCTCGTCGTCATCCCAGCGCACCGCGCGGCCCGCGGCGTAATGCCCGTCCAGCAGACGCTGGAGCTGCGCGCGCTGGGTGCGGTAGACGGGCATAAGGTCGCTGAGGCGATAGCGCACCACCGTGCCGTCGCCAAGTTCCAGCTCGGCATCCGGGGCGATCGGCACCCCGGCCGCTGTCAGTGCGTCGGCGTATGCCGCCAGCTGCAGCAGTGCGGTGACCTTCGCCGAGCGGGCCAGCTTGGTGTCGGTGACCCGGTAGCGCTCGCCGTCGCGGATCAGGAAGTCGGCGAAACCGACGAAGCGGCCGTCGAACATGGCCGCCTGGTAGACCACCGGTGCGCTTTTGGCGATGGCGCGACGGGTGGCCTCTGCCGCTGCCGTCAGCCCGGCGTGGGTGTAGGCGGGACGGCCGATGACAGCGATTTCGTCGCCGTATTGCGCGCGCAGCCGGTCTAGTCTCCGGCGCTCGTGGTCATCACCGAGAACGGCCGTGCGGGCCAGCAATTCGTCCTCGACGGACACGGCCGTGCCGCGTCCGAGCTTGGCGTCGAAATCTCGCAGCAGGGCGTACTCGCATCGCGCGGCGGACGCGAGATCCGATGCGCTGTAGACGATGTTGCCGTCAGTGACGAACACAGGTGTAACGGTAGGCGAGGGGTGTGACATGTCGGCGTGCCGGTCGTCGCGAGCAACAACGGTGACAGTGGCGCGGCCACCACCGTCGGCAGGAGCTACCGATGGCAACGGTGCCCCGGGCGGCGGTCTCGGCGGCAACGGAAATGATAGCGGGAAAGCCGAAGCGACCGGCACCGGCGCGGTCTCACCCCGGGTGTCGGCGCGGCGGCCTGCATGCAGGTGATGACGTGGCCTACCGCGGCCGAGGTGGCGGCGGCGAAGACGCCGACATCGTCTGCATGCTCATCGGTGGCGCGGAGCCGCGTCCGGCAACCTGGGCGGCCAGGGCGGCAACCTGAACGTCTTGGGCAACAGCGGAGGGGACGGCGACAGCGCAGGTCAATCCGCCCACGCTCAGCGGCCCGGCGAATTACCGATGATCTCCACTCCGCTGCCGTTCCAGCGGAACTTCACCGTGGCGGGTAGGCCGACCCCACTGGCGAACGTCAGCGCGACGGTGTCCCCGGTGCTCTGCGCCGGGTCGACCCCGTTGAATCCGTAGGTGTCCGGTACGCCCTGCGGGATGAACTTGCCCAGGTGGAACAGCACCGCGCGGGTGGTCGGATTGTCCACGTTGGTATTGGCCTTGATGATCACCGCGGACAGCTGCGCGCACTCGTTGTAGTTGCCGCCTAACGGTTCTGGGTTCCAGGGTTGTTGGCTGCGTGGGTCGCGGGGCAGTTCCGAGACGACTTTGGCGATGGTCGGTGAGCCCAGGTTCACCGCGCACGGGTCGGGCGGCGCCTCGCTACTGGACGGGGCTGCAGTGCCCGGCGGTGGGTTCGCCGGTCCCGCCGTCATGGCCGCCGATGTGGGTTTGGTGGCCTGCGGCGTCTTGGCGACCGTCGAATCCCCCGACCCGCATCCGGCCAACGCCAGCGTGCAGACGGCAACCAGCGGGGCGGCGCGGTAGGGCAGGGTCCACACACCGGGCACCGTACCGTCATCGGGGCCAGGGGTGCGGCAGGCATGGCCGCCCGGGCGGCACACTCTAGACTTCATCTCCTGATGGCAATTCCGGACAGTCCCCCCGAAACGCCCGTGACGACGTTCGCCGACCTGCAGATTCATCCCGATGTCGTGCGCGCGATCGCTGCCGTGGGCTACGAATCCCCGACCGGGATCCAGGAGGCGACCATTCCGGCCCTGATGGCGGGCTCGGATGTGGTGGGTCTGGCCCAGACCGGCACCGGCAAAACGGCGGCGTTCGCGCTGCCGATCCTGTCCAAGATCGACACCACCAGCAAGGCCACCCAGGCGCTGGTGCTGGCGCCTACCCGCGAGTTGGCCCTGCAGGTGGCCGAGGCGTTCAGCCGCTACGGCGCCCAGCTGCGGCAGCTCAACGTGTTGCCCATCTACGGCGGGTCGTCGTACACGGTGCAACTGGCCGGGCTCAAGCGCGGTGCCCAGGTCGTGGTCGGCACCCCGGGCCGCGTCATCGACCACCTGGAGCGCGGCACCCTGGATTTATCCCGGGTCGACTACCTGGTGCTCGACGAGGCCGACGAGATGCTCACCATGGGCTTCGCCGAAGAGGTCGACCGCATACTGTCCGAAACGCCGGAATACAAGCAGGTGGCCCTCTTCTCGGCCACCATGCCACCGGCCATCCGCAAGATCACCACCAAATACCTGCATGATCCGCTGGAAGTCACGTCCAAAGCGAAAACGGCTACCGCCGACAACATTTCGCAGCGCTACATCCAAGTGGCGGGTCCCCGCAAGATGGACGCGCTGACGCGAGTCCTCGAGGTCGAGCCGTTCGAGGCGATGATCGTCTTCGTCCGCACCAAGCAGGCGACCGAGGAGGTGGCCGAAAGGCTGCGCGCCCGCGGCTTTTCCGCGGCCGCCATCAACGGCGACATCCCGCAGGGCCAGCGGGAAAGGACCATCGCGGCCCTGAAGGAAGGCGGTTTGAAAGGGATCGACATCTTGGTCGCCACCGACGTCGCCGCCCGCGGGCTGGACGTCGAGCGCATCTCCCACGTCCTCAACTACGACATCCCGCACGACACCGAGTCCTACGTACACCGCATCGGGCGCACCGGCCGGGCCGGACGCTCCGGCAACGCGCTGCTGTTCGTGTCGCCGCGGGAACGTCACCTGCTCAAGGCGATCGAAAAGGCAACGCGACAAACACTTATCGAGGCCGAGTTGCCCTCGGTCGAGGACGTCAACGCCCAGCGGGTGGCCAAATTCGCCGATTCGATCACCGACGCACTGGGCAGCCCGGGCATCGAACTGTTCCGCCGCCTGGTCGAGGACTACGAACGCGAACACGACGTTCCGATGGCCGATATCGCGGCGGCGCTGGCGTTGCAGTCCCGCGACGGCGAGGCCTTCCTGTTGGCGCCGGATCCGCCGCCGGAGCACCGGGAGCGTCGTAAGGAGCGAGACCGCGAGCGACCGGAAAGGCCAAGGCCGACAAAAGCTTTCACCACCTACCGCATCGACGTCGGCAAGCGGCACCGCATCGGCCCGGGCGCCATCGTCGGCGCCATCGCCAACGAGGGGGGCCTGCATCGCAGCGATTTCGGTCATATCGCGATCGGCCCGGACTTCTCGATGGTCGAGCTTCCGGCCAAGCTGCCCCGGGCGACGCTGAAAAAGCTTGAACAGACCCGTATCTCGGGAGTGCTGATCAACCTGCGGCCGGACCGGCGTTCGGAGAAAGCCCAGACACCGCGGCAACCCGGCGGCAAGGGCAAGCCGAGCCGAAAGCGCGGCGCATGACGGTGTCGGAAGCCGAGGACGCCCAGGGCGGTCTCGAGCAGACCTCTGGCGTCGACCGGGTCGCGTCGCTGACCGGTGTCCGTGCCGTTGCCGCGCTGCTGGTGGTGGGCACCCACGCGGCCTACACCACCGGCAAGTACACGCACGGTTACTGGGGCCTGGTCGGTGCTCGCATGGAGATCGGCGTCCCGATGTTCTTCGTGCTGTCGGGCTACTTGCTGTTCCGCCCGTGGGTGAAATCCGCGGCCACCGGCAGCCCGTGGCCGTCGGTGCGTCGCTACGCGCGTAACCGGGTGCGGCGGATCATGCCCGCCTACGTCGTCACGGTGCTGTTCGCCTACGTGCTGTATCACTACCGCGAGGCCGGTCCCAATCCCGGCCACAGCTGGCTGGGCCTGGTCCGGAACCTCACGCTGACCCAGATTTACACCGACGGCTACCTCGGCAAGTACCTGCACCAAGGCCTGACCCAGATGTGGAGCCTGGCGGTGGAAGCCGCCTTCTACGTGACGCTTCCGCTGCTGGCCTATCTGCTGTTGGTGGTGCTCAGCCGGCGACGATGGCAACCGAAACTGGTGCTGGCGGCGCTGGCGGCGCTGACGCTGATCAGCCCTGGCTGGCTGGTGCTGGTGCACATCGACCGCTTTTTTCCCGACGGCGCGCGGCTGTGGTTGCCCACGTACCTGGCCTGGTTCCTGGGCGGCATGATCTTGACGGTGCTGCAGCAGATGGGGGTGCGCTGCTACGCGTTCGCGGCCATCCCGCTGGCCGTCGTCTGCTATTTCATCGTCTCCACTCCGATCGCGGGCGCCCCCACCACCTCACCGGCGTCGCTGCCCGAAGCGCTGTGGAAGACGGGGTTCTACGCGGTGATCGCCACGCTGGCGGTGGCGCCGCTGGCCCTGGGAGACACGGGCTGGTATTCCCGGCTGCTGTCCAGCGCGCCGATGGTCTGGCTCGGCGAGATCTCCTATGAGATCTTCCTGATCCACTTGATCACAATGGAATTCGCGATGGTGTACATCGTGCGGGCGCACGTCTACACCGGCCCGATGCTGAACCTGTTCGTCGCCACCATGGTGGTGACCATCCCGCTGGCCTGGCTGCTGCACCGGTTCACCCGGGTTCGATGACTTCTTTGGTTGCCGCCGGCGGGGCGGGCGGCTGAGGCGATCGGTGGGGTTGATCGCGCCATGTTGCGGCGAATCCAACCGGCTCTTGGCGGACCCGCGTAAAGTCCCGCAACGATCGTGAACTAATCGGTGCCGTCAAATCTCCCGGGAGCCTAGATGTCGTCTTACTTGATCGCCCTACCCGAGGCCTTTACGGCGGCGTCCGCGGACCTGACCGGGCTCGGAGCCGCGATCCATCAGGCCAACGCGGCGGCGGCAGCTTCGACCACAGGTCTGGTGTCCGCGGCCGCCGACGAGGTGTCGACGTCGATCGCTCAGTTGTTCGGTGGCTATGCCCAGGAATACCAGTCGATCAGCGCACAAGTGTCGGCGTTTCACGAAGAATTCGTGCTGGCCTTGGCCCGGGCGGGTCTGGCGTACGGGGCGGCCGAAGCGGCCAGCGTCAACCCGCTGCAAACCGTGGTCGACGACATCCTGGCGGTGATCAACGCTCCCACCAAGTTTCTGCTGAACCGGCCGTTGATCGGCAATGGCACCGACGGAGCCGCCGGTACCGGGCAGGCGGGCGGCGCTGGTGGGATCTTGTTCGGCAACGGGGGCAACGGCGGGTCCGGTGCGCCGGGCCAGGCCGGCGGAACCGGTGGTGCCGCTGGCATCTTCTACGGCTTCGGTGGCACCGGAGGCGCTGGTGGCGCCGGGGCCGCGGGCGGTGACGGCGGTGCCTCCGCCCTTCTGTTCGGCGGCGGTGGCACCGGTGGCACCGGTGGGGCCGGGGCGGCCGGAGGCCGGGCT
>NZ_LQOY01000045.1 GCF_002101675.1 Mycobacterium gordonae
GGGCGGGTCACCCGGCGTGGGTGCTGGCTGGGGGAGCTTGGTCACGTCCTGGTCCTCATCGTCGCTGCAATTGTGGCCACGCGGGCGGCGCTGCGCCTACGTCAAACGCGCGCCGACCGCGGGCCTGTCGTTGGCCGGCTACCAGCTGTTGACGACGCGCTCTAGGCGCGCCTCCTGGTTGGCGCGTTCTTCGGCTGCGGCGTCGGCATCGAACTGCGCTGCGCGGGAACAAAACTCGGCGATGGTCGCGAGTTTGAGCGGGACGCCGGCGCGGGCCAGGATCCACGCGTCGGCTTCGGTCCGTTCGGCGCGGGCCATCTCAATCGCGGGCGCCAGGTCGGCTCTGCGCGCCGGCGTTAGCGCCGGCGGCACCGGATAACCAGCCACTCGGACACCCGAGGCGGCGGCACACGCGTGAAATCCGCGCAGCGCTTCGGTCCAGACCACGGCGGCGTTCTGCGCGTCGTGCAGCTGTTGCATGACGGCGCCGCCCTTGCGGATCGCAGCGGCGTCGTCGTCGAGGTCCAAGCCGGCTTCGGCAGCGACCCCCATTCGCTAGACCGCTAGCGACGGCAGAAGCACTCAGAGTCCGCAACTCTCGCCGCGGCGCCCAACCGAGTGGCATCTCAATCTAACGAAGATGGTGTCGTCGTCGCCGGCGGGCGGGGTCGCTACCGCGAAGGTCGGCATGAGTTCCACACGACGCCGCGGGTTGCGATGCCGCGGATTTGAGTGCCAATTGCCTGTGGTGCGACACCTTGGTCATCGACCAAACAGACATCCGGGCTCGTCGCAAAGCCTGTTGTAAGAAATCGAACGCAGCGTGCCATACGTAGCGCAACACCATGGAACCCGTTGACCCTGGAAGACACGCTGGTCGGACGAACACGGTCATAGTCCAAGCCGTCGTGAAGGGCAGATAACGACGGGTCCTCGAAGTTCGCCTTCCTGGTCACCCCGATCCGCATCGTGTGCGCCAACACCCAATCGGCGGCGTTGCGGGATGCCAAGGCCAGCTGGGGAATCCGGCACACCGGCGGGGCGCGAGCGGCCATCTCCGAGGCCCGCAACGCGCAGGCAAGCCTCCGAGATCCCGAAGTCCCTCGCAATCTGGCGCAGCGGGGCTTCACCCTTGCGGGCCACGGCGATCACGTCAGCCCGGGAGTACCATCTCGCATGAGGCGGCCGGAAGGCGGGACCGAGAATGCGAGCCAACCCTAATGCCCAGGAGATGGCGGATCATCCGACATCCTTTGGCGCGTACGCGGAACGGTGGCTGACGTCGCGCAATGTCTCAGCACGCACGCGTGATCACTACCGCCGCCTCCTTACAGCGCACCTTTTGCCTGCATTCGCCGGAGTCGATATCGCCGCGATCGACGAGAATGACGTCCGTGAGTGGTACGAGGGTTGGACTGGCCCGCCGACCGTCCGAGCTCATGCATACTCGCTTCTGCGATCGGTCATGCGCGACGCGCTGGCCGACGGTCTAATCGGCGCCAATCCCTGTCAGATCCCCGGCGTCTCCACCTCGCGCACCAGCTTCGAGTTTCGTCCTGTGACTAGCGCCGAGATCGAGACCATCGCCGCAGCGATGCCGCCGGCCTACCAGGCGCTCGTGCCGATGACCGCCTGGTTAGCGATGCCGCTCAGCGAGCTGGTTGAGTTGCGGCGCAAGGATGTCGACTTAGCGCAGAAGGTCGTCCGCGTGCGCCGCGCGGTGGCGCTCGTGCGAGGCCGATTCCAGGTGACTACTCCCAACAGCACCGAAGGAATCAGGGATATTGCCATCCCAGCAGCGCTGCTAGCGGAGCTCGACGCGCATCTTCGACGCCACGTAGCGCAAGGCCGCGAGTCGCTATTGTTTCCGTCGGTCCGCGACTGCGATCGTCACCTGTCGCCGTCCACGCTGTATCCCATGTTCAGTCGAGCCTGCGCTGAGGCTGGGCGACCCGATCTGAGAGTCACCGACTTGCAACGATGCCGTTTAATTTTAATACTGGGGCCGTAAATCGGCGCGCAACCAGCTGACTGGCCCGCCTAGCGGCGCTGCCAAGGAGACCGGCGGTTGCCGGCGCGGCGATGAGCAGCAGCGTATTCGCCTGTTGAGACGCTAACCGAAACTTTCTTCGGCGCAAGCCCTCGACTTCAGTCGGGGGATAGCCGAAGAAAGTTTCGGTCATAACGTCGACGTTGGAGTTCGGCCCATAACAGAGCCGGAGCCCGAATCACGTTCATCGATGCCGCCGCTTTTGCCTGCTGCACACGCTCCAACAGTTCACAGTTTACAGTTCGCGGGTGCGGTCGTGTTCGTGGTCAGTTGCGTCGATGCGGTCCCACAGGTGGGCATGTACCTGGTAGCCGGTCCTGTGTTGTTGACGTAGCTGGCGGCGACGGTGGAGTGCGTCGGTGACCTCGGTGTCGAGTAGCGCCGGGTCGCAGCGCTCGGCTTGGTCGAGGACTGCGTCGAGGTCGGGCTGGGCCGCTCTTCGCGCGGGGGTGGCCGTGTCGATGGTGAGGGTTACCGACCAGGGGAGGTCCTGGTGCAGCAGATCCAGCAGGGGTGCCGACGGCGCCGGGGGCCAGCCCCGGTCCTGGCCGTCGACGAGGAGCAGGCGGGCGCCGGTGTCGGCGGCGTGTTCGGCCAAGTCGGCGAGTACTTCGGGGGGCGCGTGGCTGGCCCGGTCGACGACGATGGTGGTTTGGTTGTCGAGTTGTTCGCCCTCGTTTGCGATCAGGCGGTGTAGGTCGGCGACAGTGTGCACGGCTTCGGCCGGATCGGGTTCGGCGATGCGGGCGGCGCGGTCGCTATCGGTGCTGCACCACAAGATGCGGTGCTCGCCTGTCCGAGCCGTCTCGCGTAGCACCCTTAGCGCGTCTAGTGCCGTCTCGCTGTCGCCGGCGTGCACGGCGGTGACGGTGAAGCCGCTGCGCGTCATGGCATTTAGGCCTCGGGCGGTTTGCTCGGACAGCTCGGCGGCAAGATCGGGCGGGATGCTGAATCCGCGCTCGATTTTGTAGTCACCGGCGGCGGTGAGCATGTCGAGTTCGGTGTGCAGCGCGGCCATGTTTTCGTGGATGTGTTCAGCGTTGCGCGTCTCGGCTTGGGCGAACGCGAGGGCGGTGGCGGTTTCGGCGCGTTCGAGCGCCGCGGCGAGGCGGTCACGTTCGGCGCGGGCGGCGTTGAGTGCGGCGATGTCCTCGTCCTGGGCTCGCCCGCGGGCGGCGTCGACGTCCTCGGCGGTGACGATGCGGTCGTTGCCGCCGGCTGCCTGAGCGCGGCGGGCCATGGCGTCGGTGAGTTCGGCGTGGAATTGGGCGGCCGGGGTGGTCTGCGGCAGTGCGATCAGGGCGAGGCGGACCGCGGCGCGGGCGCTGGCTAGGTCGAGTTCGGCGGCGTTGGGGTTGTTTTGGAGTGCGGCGAGCTGGTCGCGTTCATGTTGTACATAGGCGGTCATAGCGTCGTAGTGGTCTTCGGCGTCAGCCCACCGGGCCATGACGTCCTGGACGGCCAGCATGTAGGGGCGGTCGTGTTCGGCCCGGGCGCGCAATGCCAGCAGCGTGGGCGCGGCGGCGCGCATCGCCGGGCCCTGGTCGGCCATCACCAGGGCACGTTGACGCTTGAAGGCTTCGGCGGCGGCGTGATGCTGGCCGCGCAAGGCGACGACGTCGGCCACCACGTCAGCGACGGGGCGCGGCAGTGGTCGCTCGGTCAGCAGATCCTCGAACGCCAACTCGTCGTCGTTGTCGAGCACCTGCGCGTAGGGCTCCGGTGGGACCTCCTCGTCCAGGGCGGGTGCGATGAGGCTTCCGGCGTAACCGAGGCCCAGTTTGGCCAACAGGGCGTCATCGGACAGGCCGGCGGAGTGCGGGTTGTCTTCGCCGGTGGCGTATTCGGGATCGGGGTAGCGCAGTTGGAGTTCTTCGTACTCTTCGTCGGTGAGCGGCGCCTGGTCCGGGAGCGGGATCTCTTCGCGGTCGTAGGGGTGTTCGCCGGTGAACAGGTCCACGGAGTAGGTGAGCAGGCGGGCGTATTCGTCGGCACGGATCGGCGGGCGGTGGTCTTCGGCGTGGTCAGCGTCGCGCAGGTGTTCGTAGGCCACCTCAAGCAGCTCGCGGGGTCGCCAGCGGGTGGGGTCGGCATTGTCGATCGCGGCGACCAGACGCGCGAATGCGGGGTCGGCGGCGATGGTTTCGGCTTCGGCGCTTCCGAACACGGCGGTCAGATCCGGCAACCAGGCCGGCCGCAAGTGTTGGTGGGTTGCCTCCAAGACGGCCGGTTGTAGACGTCCGGCTAGGCGCCACCACAGGGCGGCGCCGGGCATCTGGTCGGGCAATGGTCCCTCGGCGGCGACGTCGCCGAGTAGCTGGGACAGGTTGATATCGGTGCGGGCGACCTCGGCCAGATGGGCTGCCAGTTGTGGCCAGTAGGGGTCTCGGCGTACCCGCGGGTCCACGGTGTCGACGAGGACCTCGAAGCGGGCGGTGGCCGGGCAGGTGCGCCCAAGTGCCTGGGCAGCGGTGTCTTCGAGCATCGTCTGGATGTGGCGGTCGCGTACCGCGTACTGGTCGGGGCCTGTTAGGCGGGTGTCGGCCGCCGAAACCTCGTGGGCGGCACGGAAGACCGCGATTTCGGCGCGTAGTTCCGGGCTGGCGCCCAGCAGTGGCCGCGCCCAGGCCGGGGCGTTACTGGCGTCCCACTTGGCCGCGGTCTCGCGGATGGCCGCGGCCAGACTGGTCACCAGGTCGTGGCGGGCGTGCAGGTAAGTCGCCTGGTCATCGTCGTCGAGAAGACCGGCCGGCAGATCAGGCAGCCAACGCAACGGGCCGGTGCGCGCTGAGTGCGCGCCGCTGCTGTCTAGGCGCCAGTCGAGCACGGCAGCTGGATCGGCGGCCGTGCTGAGGTCGCGTTGCGCGACGGCGTCGCGCAGACGGGCAATGGGGTTCTCGCCCGACACGGCGACGGTGGCCAGGTGCATCCGCAGGACCGGCCAGGCCGGCATCCGGGTTAGGCCGGTGTAGACCTGGTTGGCGGCCGCGTCGATCGCTGCCATGCGGCTGGGGCCCAGGGAGTTTTCGGCCAGTGCCCCAACCGAGTGGGTGTACATCCGCGCGGCCATGCACAGCCGGGTGAACGGGTCTGCGGCGGTGTCGGCTTCGGTGGTGGCCGACACTTGCGCCCCGTCGTGGCCCAGCACCCGTCGCAGGACGTCGATTGCGGTGTTGGGGTGGGTGGCTTTCGGGGTTAAGACGTTGTGGGCGTCGGTTTCAGCGGTTTCGAGGTAGATGTGGCTTTCGTCGGTGGCGCGGGTCATCGCGACGTAGAGCTGCTGGCGGGTCAGGCTTTCGGATCCGATGACGTGACACGTTCCGGTGGCGGTTCGTGATCCGATGGTCATGCCTTGGGAGGCGTCGATGGTGCAGGCGTAGCCCAAGGTGGTGTAGGCGTTGACGTACCACGCAGGGAGGGTGACTTTCTGCCCTGTGTCGATGCGAGCGACCGCGAGGGAGCCATCGGTTTTCACCGTCTCGACGCGCCAGCGTTGTCCGTTGCGGACGAAGTCCCGGCCGCCAGCTAGGCGCAGCGTGCGCTTGTTGCGGCGGGTGGCCACGATGTCACCGGCTGATGCGCGCAGCCCGTCGGCCAGGGTGGTTTCGCGGGTCTTGGCCGCGGTGGTGGCGTGTGCGGGGTCGGCGGCCTGTGCGTCGAGACGGTCTGCGCGGGCGCGTTCGTTGAGTTGAGCGACGATGTCGTTAGTTGGAGCCAGCATTGCCGAGTCTCGGCCCGCGGCGTTGTCGTTGGCCCATCGGCTGTAGGCAGCGTCGATGATGGTGTCTGCGGAGCCGACATGGATGCGTTGGCGGTCGGCGTAGAAGGCCAGCCCGGCCGGGTCGCCCTCGCGCAGCGCCAAGCCGGCTTGAGCCTCGGCGCGAGACTTGAACCGGACCACCTCGGTCAAATTCAGGGCGCCGTAGGTTCTTTCGATGTCGCGGAGAATCCCGCCGGCAGAAATCGACGCCAGCTGCTTGTCGTCGCCGATCGCAGCAATCCTGGCCCCGCGAGCCTGGGCAATCGTGTTGACCTCGTCGAGCTGCAGGGTGCCAGCCTTGCCTACTTCGTCGATGATGATCAAGGTGTCGGCGTCGATGGCGTCGAACCACTTGCGCGCGGGATCATCTGTGGCATTGGGGTTGCGGCGCAGCCAAATGAATTTCTCGATGGTGTCGGTGGTGGTCTTGATGTCATCGCGCAGCACTTGGGCGGCGTTGGCGCTGGGGGACAGGCCCAGCACGGTGCCCCCGGATTCCTCCCACGCTCGCGCCAACACGGACATGGCGGTGGTCTTGCCGGTTCCGGCGGGTGCTAACGCGAGCTGAAACCGCGATCCTGAGCACGCCATCTCCCGGACCATCGTCTCCTGGCTGGCGTTCAATGTCCGTCCGCGTTCGGCTTTTTCGGCCAGCAACGCCATCTCGATCAGGGAGGTGTCCAGGCGGCGGCCGTCGGTCTGACCGGCGGAGTGCAGCACCCGTTTTTCCGCCGAGAGGATGGCCTGGCTGGTGAACAGTGCAGTGCCGTGAGTGCTGTACACACTGGCCCCGTCGCGCCGTCGCAGCACCGTGGGTTCGGCGAGGTCGGTGTCGGTGGTCCGGGCGTGTTCCACGCTGTTGGGCTGACTAAGGGCGACGGCGGTGATCGCCTCGACGACGTCGTGATCGGTGGCCCAGCCCGCCGCGCGCGCGACCCGCAGGGCCTCGGCGTAGATGTGGTTGCGCTGCCAGCTCGACCGCGATTCGGCGACGGTCTCCACGACCGCGCTGGCCTGTTCGGCGATCCATTCTTCAGTGATGTCGGCCGCCTGGCGGCGCCGTGGTGTGCGAACGGCCATGAGCATGTCCGACAGTGCTTGCGGGCTGCCCAGGATCTCGATGGCTTGGGTGCGCCACTGCTGACGCTGCTCGCCCAGGGAGCGCGGTTCGTGCTTGGCGGTACGGGTTTCCAGGGTGGCGCGCTGGTGCAGCGCGATCGCTTCGATCGTGGTCGGTTCGCGACCGTGGTCAGCTTGAAAAGCCTTGGCCAACTCCGTGTAGCGCGCTTTGATCATCACCCGCCGCGAGGAGAAGCCCTCATTGATTTCGGTAGGCACACCGACGATCTCGCGGACCGGGCGCTTGCCCCGTTCTGCCGGGGGTGTCTCGGCGAAATGCAGCCCGACGCGTTCAACGGAGAGCGCTTCGATGCGGGAGTTGTAGAACTCCGAGGCCGCGACCGTGCCCTTGAAGAGTGGTCGGCCATCGAGAGCCAGCCAGCGGTAAATGCCGTCGTGTCCGCGAGCGCGGACCTTGTTACTCACCGCTAGGTGGGTGTGAAGGTCGGGGTCTCCGGCGCGGCTGTCGCGGTGAGTGAAGGCCGTGGCAATGACGCCGTCTACGTCGAGTTGGGCCACCCCTTGGGCGCCCATGCGGGTGAACGCCATATTGCTTTCGATGTAGTCCAGCGTGTCCGCGACGGCCTGATCGTGGATCTCTTCAAGGGTTTTCGCCATGTCGTGCGGCGCCAGCGCCCACAGCACCGAGAAGCTCTTAACCGGGCTGAACGTGAAGTCGTATCCGGCGGTGGAGGTGGTCTGGTCGCGGGTCTGGGTCGCGATGAAGCCGGTCAGTTCCCGATCATCGAGCGGCGGGCGGTCATAGGTCTCGGCGAACAGCTCGCGGGCGATCTGAGTGCGCATCTGGGCGCGCAGCGTCTCGTCAATTGGTGCGTTCCACGACAGGCTCTCGCTGAGGTTGTGGTCGCGGTAGGCGACCGCGAGGCGGCGTTGTAGTTCGGTGGAGGCGTCGTTGATGACGAACGGGCGGCCAAGGCTCACAGCCTCTTTGGCAGCAGCCTTGGGCACACCCATGTTCGCGATCAGATGCTCGGCGATTTTGCCGGCGTTCGGGTGCAGTCCCAGACCGAACAGCGCCTTCATTTGATCTTCGGTGACCGCCGAGCCGGGCTCGATACGCCACATCCGGTCTTCGAGGTCGGTGACCCAGGTACGTGAGGGCTGATCGGCTAGACCGGCCAGCCCTTTACCGACCCACTGTCCGGGGGACTCACCCTTTTCGGTGTAGTAGTCACCCAGGGATCCGCGGCCCCGTTGGTCGGCGTCGTGCGCGGCGGTTTGGCGGATCAGGTAGAGGTACCCGTCGCCCGCTGTGAGCTTGTGAATGCCCATCATGACCGCGTCACAAATCAACGGTAGGGGCCCGTCGGGACACTTCTGGGGAATCTCGTCGCAGCTACCCCCAAACCGGGCCGTTACCGTTTCGTGACCTTAGTGCAAGAGGTGTGTGGTGCGAAGCGGGGGCAAAACCGGAGGGTGCAGGTAGAGGGCGGATGTGGTGGAAACGAGAGACGAAACGTGAGGTGGTGGACGGTGGTGGATCGAGAGGCAGGATGGATGACAAGGCAGGTCAGTAGCAAACTGCAGTGTGACGGCTGAAAAGCGAAGAGTGAGGCGCTGGACGGTGGGGAGCGGCGGTGCACGCGAGAGGGTGCTGCGAGATTCGCCGGAAGTGTCCTGGGTCGCCCCTACGATTGGCCCGCATGGAGAAGACCACGAGTCGCAAGTTGGCCCGTCGGCGATTGCTGGAGGCTCAGCAGCAGGCGGCGGCAGCGCGTGTACAACGTGAGCGCGCCAATCTCGCTGATATGACGGAGTTCACGGTGCGCATGGCGCAGGTGGAGGAGGTCGACGCCTGGTACGCAGGGCGGGTCGAAAAGTTGAAGGAAGAGGCGGAGCGTAAGCGCCACGCTCACCGCGCTGCAGCGGGAAAGGCGTTGCACGCCATGCGGTTGCGCGGCGAGACGATAGCGAGCATCAGTAGCACCACCGGCCTGAGCGTCAGTCGGCTGCGTGAGTTGTTGAAGTTCGCATCCGAGGACCACACGGAGAATGCCGCGCAGTCGGAGACGCCAGACGCCCAGGTGGTGGCGCTGCCCAACCGTATGTCGCCAGAGACTGGTAACTACACACCGCCGGAAGCTGCGTTGGGCGCCCACTAGGGAACTCCATCAATTATGTTGGGCGACAGGATGATCACCGAAGGTGGGCGCACCCACCGGAGTTCGCGACCGCTACCGCTGCGTGTTGATCCCGTCGAGCATGCCGACGAGATCGTGCGGTTCCAACGGCGCATCGTGATGGGTCCGCTGGACACCGATTGCCACGTCTGGAGCGGTGGGCTCAGTGACGACGGGTACGGCGTCTTTCGCATCACCCGCGATGGCGTCCGCCATGTGGTGCGGACGTCGCGGTACGCGCTTGCGTTGTCGCTCAAAGGGATTGTGCTGGGACCGGACGTGTTCGCCTTACATGAGTGCGACAATCCGATTTGTGTGCGCACAACGTGCGCGGAGGAGATCACGCGGGGCGTCAGGCCACACGTGGTGGGCGGTGATCGGCGCGACAATATGCGGCACATGGCGCGCATGCGGCGCGGCGGCGGCCGGCGTGCCATCCTGACCCGTGAAGCCGGTGCGGTGTCGCGGGCCGAGCGCTCACGTGCCATCCGCGCCGCCGTTGCCGACGGGTGGGATGCGGACCTGGTCGCCGCTGCCTTGTTAGGAGCAAGGCAGCCGACGTTGTGGTGACGGGGCGGCCTTGCGTGTATGGGTGGTGGTAGACGCATGCAGCAGGACGGCGGTCGTGCCGACGTGCAGTTCGGTGGTATGCATGTCGGCGGCTTTCACTGGTGCGGGCCGGGCCGCTGGGATAACCCCTGCGCGTCGGCGCGGTGGGAGTCGTAGAGGGTGACTACTCGCGCCAGGGCGCGGGCTTGGGCGGTGGCGGCTCGGGCGTGGTGTTGCCAGTCGCGGCGGGTGGGGGTGCCGAACAGGCCGCTCAGCGGCATCGGGGTGGGAATCCAGATGTCGCCGTTGGGCCAGCGGATGACCTCACCGGCGGGGGTTGCTGCCGGGTCGGGGTCTGATGCGGCACGGCGCGACGGGCGGGTGCGCTGTGCGGCGAATCGTGCGAGGACCCCTGCTACGGACGCGGCGGCAACAGGGCGCAGGCCCCGGCGCCAGGCTGCGGTTCTCATGCGGGCACCGCCTGCATGAGGTCGTTGACCAGGCCTTTGATGCGGTCGGGACGAAAGCCCGACCAGTGCTGGTCGCCGGCGATGACCACGGGCGCCTGCAGGTATTCTCCAGAATCCGAATGTCTCATGAGACATCCGGATTCTCGTTGTTCTGGGCGGCGGTGCACGAATTC
>NZ_LQOY01000046.1 GCF_002101675.1 Mycobacterium gordonae
ATTGTCATGCACCGACGTCATCATCGAACTGCTCATGGCGTGTTGATCCGTATCTCGCCCTGCATCAGGCCGGTTTGCTATGAACCACTGGACTCAACTCACCCTGGCACGCAGGGGTCGGGCGACGATGTTCACCTATCTCGACGATGCGCGCGCCGCCCTAGCAGGCGTCGCCGATGAGGTGTTCACTGTTCGAGCGGATGGTTAACCTGAATCGCATTTCTGCTGTGCTGCTGGACATTTCAGTGTTCAGGCCAGCACGCTAGC
Source organism: Mycobacterium gordonae (assembly GCF_002101675.1). Classification (GTDB taxonomy): domain Bacteria; phylum Actinomycetota; class Actinomycetes; order Mycobacteriales; family Mycobacteriaceae; genus Mycobacterium; species Mycobacterium gordonae. Next base: position 268 of record NZ_LQOY01000046.1, read on the forward strand.
TAGAAGTGCGTTGTCATCGTCACTCACGCTGCGCGACCACCCAGGGGATTGCTCGGAGGGCGCCAAACGCGAAGATGGACCAGAGGCACAGGATTCCGACCCATAGCGCCATCTCGTCGTCGCGCAGCCACGCCGCACTGTGAAGGGCGCCTTCGACGAGGGCGCCGATACCAACGAACGCGAACAGGGTGGCGCTGAGCCCAACGACCGCGCCCAGCCCCAGGGTGCTGCGGGATGGCCATCGGCGCTTCACGTATGTCTCAACAGTCAACGTCGCGAAGAGAAGCGATCCGGCCGACGCGGTAACCCAGAAACCAAGCATGGCGCTGATGCTAGGGCGCGTTTGCGACACCGTGGTCAATCTCTTGGTCAGCACGCCAGAGCGCGTCACCACACGACCCACCGTCTTCCGTAGCGCGGTAGCGGGTGCGCGGCGAAAATTGTTGCTCAGCAACCTATTGAGGTGCCCTTACGATTTTCCGGTGGGGGTTTCAGCGAGCAGTCTTGCCTTGCTCGATGCGCGCGCCGATGATGTCGGATCGCGTATTCACTGGGAGATGCATGTACGTGCAGGTTGCCGAACCGATCCTCGATACCCACCGAATGCCCCGTCAGGTCATACAGCGCATCCGCAATACCCTGCTCGCCCATACCCGCGGCCACCGCTGTGCTCAATGCTTCGTGCATGTTCGTCTGCTGCTGCAGCCGCGACACCGTTGTGACAAGTTCGCGATTCGCTACCTCCAGATCGGCGTTCGCCCTTTCCAGCTTCGCCGCGCTACTGGAGTCGCGGTCATGCAGTGCGGCATGTGCCAGGGCGGCGCCGGTCTGCTGGGCCAGGATGGTCAACAGCTGGATCTGATCTTTCGACGGTGCAGTATCGGCGCTGACCACCAGACACCCGTTGATGGCGCGTCGGTGGCTCAGCGGGAACGCCCACCCCCACCGGCCGTCTTTTACGTCGACCAGCCCGTCCCAGCCGGACTCGCGGTGCCGTGCGATGTCGGGGTGTGCCGGCTGGGATGGTGGAAAGCGAACGAACTCGCCGTCAACCGACCGGTAACTGGCCTCGACTTTGTAGGGCCCGAGACTGCCAACGGCGGCGGTCGCGACGCGGAAGATCTCGCCGACGTCGGAGTCACTGAAAGTGACACGCGACAGCGCGGCCAAACCCCTTGACGAAGCCTGTTCGGCCTGGCGGGTGCCCTTTGCCGCGCTGTGCGATTCATCGTTCATGTTAGGAGTGGCCAGGCTCGGCTGCCTCCTCTCAAGGCACCTGGAGTGTCCGCTGAGGCGTCACTACGAACGACAGACCCGAAGTTGGGGTTCCGAACCGCCTTTCCGGGTCTGAAAATGCCCACCCGGCGTCCGCTAATCAGACCCTACTCCAGTGTGGTGCTGACAGGACGAATCAGAGTCCAGATTTTCGGCTCACCGGGCGCACGCGACAGCCGCTACGGGTTGCCAGGCTCGATTGTTGGGAGCGAAATACGACGCGCGTTACGGCGCGTGCGCTGCTTTCCGCTGTTGTCGGGGCCGTGATGCCTCATGTAAATATGCCCGCGAAAATTGATCCATGCCTCACATAAAAATGCCCGCGAAACGGGCTGGGT
>NZ_LQOY01000047.1 GCF_002101675.1 Mycobacterium gordonae
GGCGCCCCCGGCGGCTCCGGTGTTGTTGTTTTCCCCGCCGACGCCGCCGCCCCCGCCGATCCCGCCGTTGCCGAACAGGCCGGCGTGGCCGCCGGCCCCGCCCGCGCCGCCAAGCGCTGTGGTCGAGCTGTTCGCGCCCGTCGAGCCGTTTCCGCCGGCTCCGCCGTTCCCGGCGGCGCCGAAGAGCAATCCGGCGTTCCCGCCGGCTGCACCGGCTCCGCCGTTACCGCTAGCCGCATTGACGCCGGCCTTGCCGCTGCTGAAGCTGCCGGGCGCGCCGCCGACGCCGCCGCCGCCGGCCGCGTCGCCGCTGCCACCGCTGCCGCCATTGCCGATCAGTAGCCCGCCGTTTTGGGCGGCTCCGCCGGCCCCGCCGCTGCCACCCGCGCCGCCGTTGCCACCGGTGCCGCCGCCGCTTCCGGAAGTGCCGCCGGAGCCGACGCCCCCTTTCCCGCCGCCGGCGCCGGCGCCGGCCAGGCCGCCGTGGCCGCCGCTGCCGCCGTCGCCGATCAGGAACCCGCTCTTGCCGCCGGCGCCGCCGGAGCCGCCCGCGCCGCCATCTCCGCCGTCACCGCCGGTACCGCCCGTGCCGGTTGGGTTAGCGGTGCCGGTGCCGCCCTGTCCGCCGTTGGCGCCGCTGCCCGCGTCGCCGCCGTGGCCGCCGTTGCCGAACAGCAGACCGGCGTTGCCGCCGCTGCCGCCATTGCCCCCGACGCCGCCGTCGATGCCGGAGTTGCCGGTACCTGCGGTGCCCGCGGCGCCGGCCGCGCCGGCCGCGCCGGTCCCACCGACACCGCCGTTACCCCACAGGAAGGCGCTGCCGCCGGCCCCGCCGCTGCCTCCGGCGGCACCGGTGGTGCCGGTGCCAGCGGCGCCGCTACCGCCGGCCCCGCCGTTGCCGTAGAGCCACCCGCCGGCACCGCCGGCGCCGCCACTGCCGCCGGATCCGCCGGCGAGTATGCCCGTGCCGCCGCTGCCCCCACTGCCGCCGTTGCCGATCAATCCGGCCGCCCCGCCGGCGCCGCCGGAGAGGCCGGAGTTGGCAGCTTGGGAGTAGCCGTTGCCGCCGTTGCCGTACAGCAGGCCACCGGCCCCGCCGTCGGGGTTGGTCGCCGTGCCGTCGGCGCCGTTGCCGATCAGCGCTCGGCCCAACAGCGTCTGGGTGGGCGCATTGATGGCGTCGAGCAAAGTCTGCTGGACGTTGGCGGCCTCGGCGGCCGCGTAGGCGCTGGCGCCGTTGGTCATGGCCATAACAAACTGGGCTTGAAACTGCGTCGCTTGCGCGCTGACGGCCTGGAAAGTGTGCGCGTGCTGGCCGAACACCGCGGCGATCGCTGCGGAGATCTCATCGGCCGCCGCGGCCTGCAGTTGCGTGGTGGGGCCCAGCGCCGCCACGCGGGCCGCGTCGACAGCTGATCTGATGGCCGCCAGGTCCGTTGCCGCTGAGGTCATGAATTCCGGACTTGCGAAGACGAACGACATGGCGGCCTTCCCGATAGACTGCCGCGCAGCCTAGCGCCAATCAGCACGCCTCGCACGGCGTCCCCCCCGGGATGGGAAGAGCCGCAATTTAATTCACGCGAGCGTCAGATAATTGCCGGGCCAGCCGGAGCGTGAATTCGGCGGCCTGTGCGGGACTGTCCAAGCCGAACAGCGCCGCAGTAGCCCGATCGCCATCATCGTTGTGCCGCACCAGGATTGGGATGCCGTCGGCGCGCACCGCGTCGAACGCGTCCTCGTCGGTGATGTCGTCGCCGAGATAAATCGGCAGCCGGGGCCCTTCCTGTGAACCGAGATGCTCCATCACCCAGCGCAAGGTCTTGCCCTTGTCCCAGTCCAGATCTGGGCGCAGCTCGATGACTTCGCGTCCCGTCGTCACCCGCAGCGCGTCGCGCTGTCCGGCGGTGCGGACGGCCGCCGCCACCTCACCCACCCGGTCCCGCGCGGCGTTGCGGTAGTGCACCGCAACGCCGAATCTCTTGTGCTCCACCACAACACCGGGAATCGACCCCAGCTGCTCACGAAGCCGCGCCGCTGCCTGTTCCAGCACCGGGATGGCCGTCGCGGCCTGTTCGTTCTGATGGTGGGTGCCATCGGGTGCGGTGAGCTCGAACCCGTGGCTGCCGGCGTACCAGATGCCGGGCAGACCCACCCGTTTGGACACGTCGGCCAGGTCGCGGCCGCTGAGTATCGCGACCGGGCATTGTGCGGCTAGTGCCTGCAGTGCTTCGGATGCGCCCGCGACGGGCCGGGCGGCGTTGGGATCGTTCACGATGTCCGACAGGGTGCCGTCGAAGTCGAAGAACACCGCGGGTGCCCTGCCGGCGCGGTCGACGGCGTGCAGGGCGTCGGGGAGTTCGGACATCCGCTTGTCCCCGCTGCGCACGGTGATCTCACCCGGATCGGTGACCACGGCGTCGGCGCCGGGGACCGGCTCGGAGCCGACACCGATGACCAGTGCGAAACCGGCGTCGCGGGCGGCACTGACACCGGCTGCGTCCGAGGCGACGACGGCGCACCGGCCCGGCCGGGTGGACAACTGCCGTGCCGCCTCGATCAGGCCGTCAGGCGCGCAGCCGGCGGTATCGACGCGGACCGAGCGCAGCCGGTCGAGTAGTGCCGGCGCAGGCGGCAACGCCGCGTCGAACAACACCGCGTCATGATGGCGTGGGTCAATGGTGACGGACCCCGACTTTGGCATGCCCCACCTTCTCACGAAGGCCGGTCCGGCAGTTCGTCAGTGGCGCACCCGCGCCGGCGGCGAGGACGGCCGCCACCGCGCCGCGCGGTTGGGCAGTGCGCGCGTCGGACGCTTGCGTCGGCCGTCGAACAGCACGACCGAGTCACGGCTGGCCGCCACCAGGCGCGCCACGCCCGACGCGATGCCCTCGGCGAGCACGTCAGGCGTGGCGTCGTAATCGGTGGTGATGCCGAAGATCAGGTCATCGCGGTAACTGAGAACCGCGACCCCGGTGCCGCGCTCCGGGGGCGTCGGTGGGATCGGCAGGAGGCGCTCGAGTCGCCGGCCCAGCAGGCGCAACTGATGGCGCGGCCCGGGCGGTGTGGTGTCCAGTGTCACCACAGTCTGCCGGGGCATCCGAGCCAGCGCATGAATCACGTTGACGCACAATGCTACCGGGGACTTGGCGGCGGGTCGCGGGCTGGCCTGGGCACGCACGGCGCGCAGCTGCTGAAGGGGGTCCCGGTGCTCGACGGGAAGGTGAGACAGCGCCGGCCCGAGAATGCGCAGCGCATCCTTTCGTGGCTGTTCGCCGCGTTGGTCGAGGGCGGTGCGAAATCCCTCGGTGACCGCCGCTAACGCGACGACGTCGGCGGTCACGCCGAACTTGCGCGAAATCTGGTCGACCGCGCCGCGCGGGACGACGACGGTCCGATAGCGGCGGGCGCTCGGTGGCGGGCCGCCGGCGAGTACGGCTCCAGCGACGGCGGCAAGGCCGTTGACGGCGCGCGCCGCGGCCTGCCATAGAGCGCCGGCCCAGCCGGGGGTGTCCGTGGGTGAAACGGTTTGCCCGACAGTGGAATCGGTGAAGGCGCCCCGGTCTTCGGGGGCGCAGAGGCGGGCGAGCAGATGGGCTGCAGGCAGGTGCTCGGCCAGGTCCCGGGCGATCCTGATCAGGATCGCCCATCGGTCGTCCTGCAGGCCTTCGATGATCCAGCATTCCCATCGTGGTCCGTCGGCAGCCAGCGGTCGTTCCGCGGCGTGGGCGATGGCTCGGAACAGTTCGCTGTCGTCACCGGGAGTCGGGAGTGCCACCCGGTGCACATGCGCCGTGATGTCCAAGCCCGGGTCCGGCGCGAACCGTTCGGCCAGTAGATCTTTGATCTCGCCGCACCCGGGGACGGGGCCGGCGAGGACGGCGACGGCTCCGGTCGCCATGCCCGCGGGCAGGTCCGAGTCCGGAGCCCGTGAATCTGCCGTGCCCGGTGCCATCAGTTCCGCCATGCCCAGCCCCCGCCGTTGTTTTTTCAATCTGTACCAGTATCGGGTCGGTGCCGGCACATTGCCAGGTCTGCCAGGTTAAGAACGTGTGTTCCAGATAAAGGTGCGTTTACGTGCGGCGATGGAGGGGCGCGTGACGCTGTTCGCAAATCGTTTCGGTGCCGTTGTGACGATGTTCGCACGGTCGACTCGTGACGCATGGCGTATCGAACGTTTGTTCGATAAAGTGGGTTCATGGGCTGGTATCACGGGCCGCCGAGTTGGGCCGAGATGGAACGGGTGCTCGACGGCAAGCCGCGCCATGCCGGTGTAGAGGCCCCGGTGGTGCCGGCTGGTGACGCTCCGTTATCGCACAAGCGGGGGTCGTACACGGCAAGACCCGACGGGCGGCGGGTTCGTTCCTCGGTCGCCTACGCCGAGCTGCATGCGCATTCGGCGTACAGCTTTCTCGACGGGGCCAGCACGCCGGAAGAGATGGTCGAGGAGGCCGCGCGGTTGGATTTGCGTGCCCTCGCGCTGACCGACCATGACGGCCTCTACGGGGCGGTGCGGTTCGCCGAAGCGGCCACCGAACTCGGCGTGCGAACGGTGTTCGGCGCTGAGCTGTCGTTGTCGTCGGTGGCCCGCACCGAACAGCCGGATCCGCCCGGTCCCCATCTGCTGGTGCTGGCCCGGGGCCCGGAAGGCTACCGGCGGCTGTCCCGGCAGCTGGCCGCCGCGCACCTGGCCGGTGGTGAGAAGGGCAAGCTGCGCTATGACGTCGACGCGTTGACCGCGGCGGCCGGCGGGCACTGGCACATTCTCACCGGATGCCGCAAAGGCGCAGTGCGGCAAGCGCTTTCCACAGGGGGACCGGAAGCGGCGAAGCGGGCGCTGGCCGATCTGGTGGACCGGTTCACCGCCGAGCGGATCAGTGTTGAACTGACCCATCACGGTCAGCCGCTCGACGACGAACGCAACGCGGCACTGGCCGAACTGGCGCCGTATTTCGGGGTCGGTGTCGTCGCCACCACCGGGGCTCATTTCGCGGGACCGTCGCGACGCCGGCTGGCCATGGCGATGGGCGCGATCCGGGCCCGGCAGTCCCTGGACGCCGCGGCCGGGTGGCTGGCCCCACTGGGCGGCTCACATCTGCGCTCGGGCGAGGAGATGGCCCGGTTGTTCGCGCATGTGCCCTTTGGGGGCCCTGACGTGGTGGCCGCCGCTGCCGAACTCGGCGAGCAGTGCGCGTTCGGCCTCGCATTGATCGCGCCACAGCTGCCGCCGTTCGGCGTTCCCGACGGGCACACCGAGGACAGCTGGCTGCGCACGTTGACCATGGCGGGTGCGGCCGATCGGTACGGTCCGGCCGAGCGGTCGCCGAAAGCGTATGCCCAGATCGAGCATGAGCTGAAAGTCATTGCCCAGTTGCGATTTCCTGGTTATTTCCTGGTGGTGCACGACATCACGCAGTTCTGCCGGCACAACGACATTCTGTGCCAGGGCCGGGGATCGGCGGCCAATTCCGCGGTCTGTTACGCCCTGGGGGTGACGGCGGTCGACCCGGTGGCCAACGATCTGCTGTTCGAGCGGTTCCTGTCGCCCGCCCGCGACGGGCCACCCGACATCGACATCGACATCGAGTCCGATCAGCGGGAAAAGGTCATCCAGTACGTCTACGACAAATACGGCCGCGACTATGCCGCCCAGGTGGCCAACGTCATCACCTACCGGGCACGCAGTGCGGTGCGCGACATGGCCCGCGCCCTGGGCTTCTCGCAGGGGCAGCAGGATGCGTGGAGCAAACAGATCAGTCACTGGAGTGGGCAGCCCGCCGATATCGAAGGTATCCCCGAGCAGGTCGTCGACCTTGCCGAGCAGATCCGCAACCTGCCGCGGCACATGGGCATCCACTCCGGCGGCATGGTGATCTGCGACCGCCCGATCGCCGACGTGTGCCCGGTGGAGTGGGCGCGCATGGAGAACCGCAGCGTCCTGCAGTGGGACAAAGACGACTGTGCGGCAATCGGTTTGGTGAAATTTGATCTGCTGGGTCTGGGCATGCTCTCGGCGCTGCACTACGCCCGGGACCTGGTGGCCGAGCACAAGGGCATCGAGGTGGATTTCGCCAGGCTCGACCTCTCCGAGCCCGCTGTGTACGAGATGCTGTCCCGGGCAGATTCGGTGGGCGTGTTCCAGGTCGAGTCGCGGGCCCAGATGGCCACCCTGCCGCGGCTGCGGCCCCGGATCTTCTACGACCTGGTGGTGGAGGTCGCGCTGATCCGGCCCGGGCCCATCCAGGGCGGGTCGGTGCATCCCTACATCCGGCGGCGCAACGGCCTGGACCCGGTGACCTACGACCATCCCTCCATGGAGCCGGCCCTGCGGAAAACGTTGGGTGTGCCGTTGTTTCAGGAACAGTTGATGCAACTGGCGGTCGACTGCGCCGGTTTCTCCGCGGCCGAGGCCGACCAGCTACGGCGCGCGATGGGGTCCAAGCGCTCGACCGAGCGCATGCAACGGCTCCGTGGCCGGTTCTACGAAGGCATGCGCTCCCTGCACGGTGCCCCCGACGCCGTGATTGACCGGATCTACGAAAAGCTGCACGCATTCGCCAATTTCGGGTTCCCGGAGAGCCACGCGCTGTCCTTCGCGTCGCTGGTGTTCTATTCGTCGTGGTTCAAGTTGCACCACCCGGCGGCGTTCTGCGCCGCGCTGTTGCGCGCCCAGCCGATGGGCTTCTACTCGCCGCAGTCGTTGGTGGCCGACGCGCGCCGGCACGGGGTGCTGGTGCACGGTCCGGATGTCAACGCCAGCCTGGCGCACGCGACCTTGGAAGATGCAGGGAACGCGGTCAGATTGGGGCTGGGCGCGGTCCGACATATCGGTGACGACCTGGCCGAGAAGCTGGCCGAAGAACGAAAAGCCAACGGCCCGTTCACCTCTCTGCTGGATCTGACGTCGCGGCTGCAACTGTCCGTGCCGCAGACCGAAGCGCTGGCGACGGCCGGGGCGCTGGGCTGCTTCGGCATGTCCCGGCGGGAGGGGCTGTGGGCGGCCGGGGCCGCGGCCACCCAACGGCCGGATCGGTTGCCCGGGGTGGGCTCGTCGTCACACATCCCGGAGCTGCCGGGAATGAGTGAGCTGGAGCTGGCCGCGGCCGACGTGTGGGCCACCGGCGTCTCCCCGGACAGTTATCCGACCCAGTTCCTGCGTTCGGACCTTGACGCGATGGGGGTGGTACCGGCGGCCGAGCTGGGATCAGTGCCCGACGGGGACCGGGTGCTGATCGCCGGAGCGGTGACACATCGGCAGCGGCCCGCGACCGCCCAGGGCGTGACGTTCGTCAACATCGAAGACGAGACCGGGATGGTCAACGTGCTCTGCACGCCGGGGGTGTGGGCCCGGCACCGCAAGCTCGCGCACACCGCACCGGCGCTGCTGATCCGCGGTCAGGTTCAGAACGCCAGCGGCGCGATCACCGTCGTCGCCGAGCGGTTGGGCCGCATCACCCTGGCCGTCGGCTCGAAGTCCCGGGACTTCCGGTGAACCGTTGCTTCCCCCCATGGTCACATTTGCTCGCCGGGGGTGGGTGCTCGCCCGGGCGGCTGCCGCGCTTTCCTATGAATTCACCAGCCATCTGCGTCTCAGGTAGACGCCCAATGGCGACGGTCGCAAAGTAAGACCGTTAGCGCCGATTGCGAAATGGGGGACGCCGTGTCTGCGTACAAGGTCTGGTTTCTCACCGGAGCGTCGCGTGGCTTCGGGCTCGAGATCGCCCGCGAGATCCTCAGGCGAGGGGACCGGGTCGTGGCAACCGCGCGTCGCGCCGGGCAGATTCCGGCGCTGTTCCCCGACGCGGACGACTCGCTACTCGCCATCGACCTCGACGTCACTGACGGTGACCAGGCGGCCGCGGCGGTGCGGAGCGCGGTCGCACGGTTCGGTCGCGTCGACGTGCTGGTGAACAATGCCGGCCGCGGCCTGCTCGGTGCCGTCGAGGAGTGTTCTGACGCGTCCGCGCGTGCGGTCTACGAGGTCAACGTGTTCGGCGCGCTCACCATGCAGCGCGCCGTGCTGCCGGTGATGCGCCGTCAACGGTCTGGTCACATCATCAACATCAGCTCGGTCGGCGGGCTGCTCGGATCGCCGGGTTGGGGCATCTACTGCTCCACCAAGTTCGCGATGGAAGGCTTCAGCGAGGCGCTGGCCCAGGAACTCAAGCCACTGGGGATCTGGGTCACCATAATCGAGCCGGGCTACTTTCGTACCGACTTCCTCGATGCATCCAGCCTCGGAACCGAAGAGACCGTCATCGCCGACTACGACTCCACCGCTGGGGCGGTGAGGGGGCACGCGGTGGACGTCAACCACGCCCAGCCCGGCGACCCGGTGAAGGCTGCGGCGGCGATCGTCGACATCGCGTCAGTGGCCGAGCCTCCGGTCCACCTGTTGCTGGGCACCGACTGCGTCGCCGCGGTCGAAGCCAAGATCGCTGACCTACAGGCCGACATCGAGAAGTGGCGATACGTCTCACTGTCCACCGACCACGATTAGCGTTATGCCGAACCTTTTGTGATGCAAGAACATTCGCTCTTGTCCTCGTCGGGTCATAGTGGGCCCGCGCAGGGCATCACGCCGTCGGCGTCGTCCACACTCTGGTCGGGGTGATCCGCAGCCGGGTGCTGTAGGAGCCCATTGAGTCGGTGAGACCGAACTGGTCGGACAGTTCCCGGTACTTCGCCCAGTAGGGCTCGTCGGTGCGGCAGTCGACATCGGTGGCGTCCACCGCCGCCGTGCCCCCGACGACGATGATGCCGCCGCCGTTGCCGTCGGAATCCAGGTTAAGGCTGACCTGCGGGCGGCCCTTGACGTGGGCGACTTTGGCCGCGCTGGGCATGGTGTAGACGATCACGTCGGTGCCGTCGAAGTAGAACCAGATCAACCGTGGGACCGGCTGGCCCGACTTGGCGACCGTGGTCAACCAGCCGTAATCATCGGATTCGAGTCTGCTGGAAACCTCTTGCGACAGTTCGATACTCATGACCCCAACGGTAGCCTCCACACATGACCCTCAACCTGACCGTCGATGAAGTCCTGAGCACCACCCGCTCGGTCCGCAAACGACTCGACTTCGACAAACCGGTTCCGCGCGACGTGCTGATGGAATGCCTCGACCTCGCCCTGCAGGCACCCACGGGGTCGAACTCCCAAGGGTGGCAATGGGTCTTCGTCGAGGACCCGGACAAGAAGAAGGCGATCGGCGACGTCTACCTGTCCAACGCCAGCGGCTACCTCAGCTCACCGGCACCGGAGTACAACGATTCCCGCGGGGAGCGGATGGGCAAGGTCCGCGACTCGGCGGCCTATCTCGCCGAGCGCATGCACGAGGTGCCGGTGCTGCTCATCCCGTGCATCAGCGGCCGGGAAGAGAGCTCACCGATCGGCGGAGTGTCGTTCTGGGCATCGCTGTTCCCGGCGGTGTGGAGTTTCTGCCTGGCCTTGCGCTCCCGCGGGCTGGGTTCCTGCTGGACGACGCTGCACCTGCTCGGCGACGGCGAACGCCAGGTGGCCGACATCCTGGGCATCCCCTATGACGAGTACAGCCAGGGCGGGCTGTTCCCGATCGCCTACACCAAGGGCACCGACTTCCGGCCGGCCAAACGGTTGCCGGCCGAAAGCCTGACGCACTGGAACGGCTGGTGACCAGCGGTCCGCAACCCGGGTACTTTCTGCGCTGTGCCTGACGCCGTCATCGCCGGAGCCGGTCGCAACGGCCTGATGCTGGCTGCTCGTCCGAGGGTGCCGCGGTGGCCGCCGCCGCCAACGGGGCTCGCGCGCTCACCATCGCGACCGGTCAACCCGGCGGGGAGGTGGCCGCGCAGGAGGTGCTAGTGCGTCCCGACGGGTACGTGGCCTGGGCGCCGTCGTCCCCCGAACCGGACATCGCCGGCCTGGGTAGTGCCCTGACCAGCTGGTTCGGCATCAGCCTGGGGTGATTTGTCCTCCCGTTGTCCCCCGATCGGTGGACACGCGATTCATCCCTGTTTGTCCCCTATCGGGGGACACCGCGGACGGTGTGCGTCGGGCAAGCTCAGTGACAACAACGTCATCACAGACGAGAAGTCATCACCGAGAAGCTTCGACCGGAAGGAACCACCTATGAGCCACGCGCTTCTGTTCCAAGAGATCGAGGCCGTCTCCACGCTGCCGTCCTTCGGCGCGGAAGACTGCGTCTGATATCCGCGCCGTCATGACGGCGCCCCCAAGCTGTGGCACGTTTCCCCCCTGCCCCCCCAACGTGCCCTGTGGAAAGCAGGCTCGTGCGTATGCACGAGCCTGCTTCTTCATGTCAGGGGTATATCTGATGCGCGCCTTCCTCGCCCGATGGAAGCGCCGTCGAGATCTTCCGGCGGCTGCCGGCCGGCCCGGACCTGGAACTGATCTGTAGTCAGATCGCGCCGCACAGCTCGGTGCTGGATCTCGGTGCCGGCGCCGGACGGCTGGCCGACCCGCTGGCCGAACTGGGACACCAGGTCACCGCCGTCGACGAATCCGCCGACATGCTGTCTCACGTTCGTCGGCGCGGACGGTACACGCCAGCTTCGCGGAGCTGCGGTTGCCGGAGCGGTTCGACGCCGTGGTGATGGCCGGTTGCCTACTCAACTACCACAGTCCCGAGGCTCGGCACACCGCGCTCATCGCGGCGGCCCGTCACCTCACACCGTCGCGAACCGCCCTGATCCAGTGGCGATTCCCGCAGTGGTTCGCGATGCGCAGCGAAGGCCGGCACCGCATGGTCAGCGGCTCCAGCGTGCAGACGATGACCATCCACACAGCCGCGACGGGGTGCTGGCCGGCGAATTCGGTCTGGAGGTCGGCGGCCACGTCCACCGGCAGCCGTTCGAATTCCGGCTGCTGCCCACGGCGCAGCTCCTCGACGAACTCCACGACGCGGGCCTGCGGCTCGAGACCCCCGAACCCGAGACCACCGAATGGCTGCGGGCCGTCCTGCGCTAGATGGAGCCGTCATAGCCCTGCTGCCGCCACGCTTCGTACACCGCCACGGCGGCCGCGTTGGACAGATTCAGTGAGCGTCGCCCGGCCAGCATCGGAATCCGCACCCGCGCGGTGATGTGCGGGTCGGCCAGCGTGGTCGCGTCGAGCCCGGTGGGCTCGGGCCCGAACATCAGCACGTCGCCGGGTGCGTAGGCGACGTCGGCGAACCGCTTGGTGGCCTGAGCGGTGAACGCGAACACCCGCACCGGCCCCAGCACCCGCCACGCCTGCTCCAGCGATTCGTGCACGGTGACCGAGGCCAGGTCGTGGTAGTCCAGGCCCGCGCGGCGCAGCTTCGGCTCGGACAAGTCGAAACCCAGCGGCTCCACCAGGTGCAGTTCGCAGCCGGTAGCGGCGGCTGTGCGGATGGCGTTGCCGGTGTTCGGCGCGATGCGCGGGGAATAGAACAGCAGCCGGAACACCCGTCGATCATGGCAAAGCGACCCGCTTGCGTAATCCTTGCGCCTTTCTTGGCGTCATCGCCAAGGCGTCTTCAAGAACTCGCCAAGGGCTCTGCAGAAATCTGTCAGCAGACCCAAGGGGAGGAGCCGAGATGTCAGTCGAGTCAGTCCAGGTGCGCAACGTCTACCCGCACACCGACAACCGCTACGAGAACGTGGAGGCGACGGTCACCTTCGCCGTCGACCCCGACTACCAGGCGAACGAACGCATCGCCGACCTGAGGCTGGCGCCCCGCGACGCCGACGGGCTGGTGCGCTTCGACGCCGACCTGCGGCTGTTGCGCCCGGTGAGCGGCGGCAACGGCAAGCTGCTGTTCGTGGTGCCCAACCGGGGCGTCCCCACCAACGCGCCCTGGCTTAAGAACGGATTCCTGCTCGAGCGCGGCTGGACCATCGCCTCGTGCGGCTGGCAGTGGGACGTGCAGCGCGGGCCGGCGATCTTGGGCATGACGGCGCCGCAGGCGGACGTGGCACCCGGCTTCATGCGCCTGCAGTGGCGTTCGGACAGCATCCGGGCGGACCACCCGCTCAGCTTCTCGGCGCCCGAAATCGAATCGATCCCCGGCGCCGAGGCGCTGTTCACCTTCACCGCCTACCCGACCGTCGACGTCGAGGACCCCGACGCGGTGCTGACCGTGCGCACCGCACCCGACGCCGAGCCGACGACCATCCCCCGGAACACGTGGCGCTTCACCGACGAGACCCACGTCGCCCTGGACGGCGGATTCCAGCCCTTCCACATTTATGAGCTCGTCTACCGCAGCGCGCTGGCCCCGGTCGCCGGCTGCGGTTTGCTGGCGATCCGCGACATCGTCTCGCATCTGCGCGCCGACGGCATCACCCACACCTTCGCCTACGGCGTCTCGCAGGCGGGCCGGCTGCTACGACAGTTCCTGTCCGACGGGCTGAACATCGACGAATCCGGGATGGCGGTGTTCGACGGCGTCTTCAGCGACTTCGCCAGCGCCAACCGCGGTGAGTTCAACCACCGCTACGCCCAGCCCTCCACCCCGGGCAGAAGCGGCACCGAGGGTCCGTTCGGCAACGCTGACCTACTCGCCCGCCAGCGCCGACTCGGCGGCGTCCCGAAGATCATCTTCACCAACAGCGCGACCGAGTACTGGCAGGGTGACGGCGCGCTGGTGCACGTCGACCCGGAATCCGGCGCCGACCTGCCCGAGGACCCCGACGTCCGCACCTACCTGCTGGCCGGCACCGACCACTTCGGCAGCAGCAAGATCAAGGACGCGCTGCCCGCCGCCAACCCGGTGCACCACCTCGACGTCACGCCGGTCACCCGGGCACTGCTGATCGCGCTGCAGGACTGGGTGGCCGACGAAATCGAGCCCCCGGCCAGCCGGGTGCCGCGGACGGCCGACGGCACCGCGGTGGCCCGCAAGGAGGTCTTGTCGGCCTTCGGTCACGTGAACACGCCGGCGCCCGCCTGGCTGCCGTCGTCGTACCACGTCGACCTGGTGTCGGCGGTCGACGAGGACGGCAACGAAGTCGCCGGTGTCCGGCTGCCCGCGGTCGCCGCGCCGCTGGCCACCTACACGGGCTGGAACGCCCGCCGGTTTGTCGAGGAGTTGCCCGACGTGATGTACGAGCGCATCGGCAGCAAGCTGCCGTTCCGGCCCGGGCGTCCGTCGGTGGCCGAGCGCTACCCCAGCCGTGACGACTATGCCGCGGCCGTGCGGTCGGCCGCGCAGGCACTGCTCGAGCAGCGGTTCCTGCTCAGTGCGGAGTTCGATGCGGTCGTGAAGAAGGCCGTGGCCGACTATCCCGGATAAGTTTGCCGGCCCGCTAGCCCGCCACCCGGGCTGGTTGCGGCGAACCTTATCTACTCAGTAACAATTATGGAGACCCCGGCTGGCGGCTGTCATACTCGTCGAATTGCCAGGCATTGCACGCCCGCGGCCATCTGCCGGCGCATAAAGCAGCAGGAAGTCTCATGAGTCTCTCGTCCCACGCGTTGCCAACAGAAGGTGCGGCCGGCCCGGCCGCCGGCACGTGACCATGTTCGCCCGCCCGACCAATCAGGTCGCGGCGGCTCCTCCCGCCGTCCCGCCGCCCGCCCCGCCCGCCAAGCCGGCCAAGCGGCCGCCGGGATGGTCGCTGCGCAACTGGCCGGTGCGCTGGAAGGTGTTCGCGATCGCCCTGGTGCCGCTGCTGCTGGCGACGACGTTCGGCGCGCTGCGCGTGCAGTCGGAGATGTCCACTGCTAGCGGCCTGCGGCTGGCCGCAGCCCGAGCCGACGTGATCCCGACCATCACCAAATACATGTCGGCGCTCGACGTCGCTCTGCTGGCCGGCTCCACCGGACGCGACTTGGACGGGGCCAAGAAGAACTTCTCGGCCCGCAAGTACGAACTGCAGACCCGGCTGGCCGATACCGACGTGATCCCCGACGTCCGCTCCGGTGTCAACTCGCTGCTCAACGGCGGGCAGTCGCTGCTGGACAAGGTGCTGGACAACAGCATCGGCCTGCGCGACCGGATCACCACCTACGCGCCGCTGCTACTGACCGCCGAGGACGCGATCAACGCCTCGGTGCAGGTCGACAGCGAAAGCATCCGATCTCAGGTCGAGGGTCTGAGCCGGGCCATCGGGGCCCGCGGCCAGATGACCATGCAGGAGATCCTGGTGACCCGCGGCGCCGATCTGCCCGACCCGCAGTTGCGCACCGCGATGATCACCCTGGCCGGCACCGAACCGTCGACCTTGTTCGGGATGAGCCAAGTGCTGGGCAGCGGCTCACCGGACGCCAAGAACCTGCAGCAGCAGATGGTGGCCCGCATGGCGATCATGTCCGATCCGGACAGTGTGCTGGTGGACAACGCCGACCTGCTGCGCTCCATCCACACCACCCAGGGCATTGCCGAGCAGATCATCAACGGCACCACGGATTCGGTGACCAGAGCGGTGCAGAGCCAGGCGACGGAGCGGCGCGATGCGGCGGTGCGCGATGCCGTGCTGGTGCTGTTCGCCATCGGCATCGCCCTGGCGATCGTGTTGCTGGTGGCACACGCGCTGATCAAACCGCTGCGGGTGTTGCGCGACGGCGCCCTGAAGGTCGCCCATACCGACCTCGAGACCGAGATCGACCGGGTACGGGGCGGCGCCGAACCCATCCCGCAGCCGCTGGCGGTGTACACCACCGAGGAGATCGGGCAGGTGGCCCACGCCGTCGACGAACTGCATACCCAGGCGCTGCTGCTGGCCGGTGACGAGGCCCGGTTGCGTTTGCTGGTCAACGACATGTTCGAGACCATGTCGCGGCGCAGCCGTTCCCTGGTGGACCAGCAGCTGTCGCTCATCGACCGCCTCGAGCGCAACGAGGAAGACCCCGAGCGGCTGGACAGCCTGTTCCGGCTGGACCATCTGGCCGCGCGGCTTCGCCGCAACAGCGCCAACCTGCTCGTCCTGGCCGGCGCCCCGATCGGCCGCGACCAGCGCGAACCGGTCCCGCTGGCGACGGTGATCAACGCCGCGGTGTCCGAGGTGGAGGATTACCGCCGCGTCGAGATCGCCTCGGTCGCCGACTGCACCGTGCTCGGCGGGGCAGCCGGGGGCATCATCCACCTGCTCGCGGAGCTGATCGACAACGCGCTGCGCTACTCGCCGCCGACCACCTCGGTCAAGGTGTCTGCGGTGCGGGGCAGCGAGGGCGGGGTACTGCTGCGGATCGCCGACGCCGGGCTGGGGATGACCGAATCCGATCGGCGGATGGCGAACATGCGGCTGCAGGCCGGCGGCGAGGTCACCCCGGAGAACGCCCGTCACATGGGCCTGTTCGTGGTGGGCCGACTGGCCGCGCGGCACGGTTTGCGGGTCGGTTTGCGAGGTCCGGCGACCGGCGAAGCCGGTACCGGCACCACCGCGGAGGTCTACCTGCCGCTGGCGGTGCTGGTCGAGGGCCAGGCACAGGTTCAGGCGCCGCAACGCCAGTTCTTCGCGGTGCGCCCGCCCGAGCCGGAGCCCGCGGCGGCGCCGCTGCACACCGGGCAGGGCGGAACATCGGTCACGTCCCTGCCGCGGCGCAGTCCCGGATCCAGCGGTATCACCGAAGCCCCGGCCGCGGAGGCTCGCGCCCCGGAACAATCCAAGCGTCCGTTGCCGACGCCGTGGTGGGAGAAGGGATCCGCGCAGCCACCGGCGCCCGCACCACAGCCCGCGCAGTCCGGGGCCGGCGCGGCGTCGGACACCTCGGCGTTCTTCGCCCGGCGCCCCGCACCCGCGCAGCCGGCCAAACCCGAGCCGCCCGACCTGACCCCGTCGGCTCCCCAGGACGACGACGTGATCTACCAGCGCATGCTCTCAGAGATCATGGGCGACCCGCACCAGCTGGTCGACAGCCCCGACCTGGACTGGCAGACGGTGTGGGACCGCGGCTGGTCGGCCGCCGCCCAGGCCGAGGACAAGCCGGTGGAGTCCCGCACCGAGCACGGGTTGCCGATGCGCACCCCAGGTGCACGCCTGGTGCCCGGCGCCGCGGAGCCCGACGAGCCGGCGGCCTCGAACGGCGCATTCCACACCCGCGACCCCAACGCGGTCCGCACCTCCATCGGCAGCCATTTCAGCGGCGTGCGCTCCGCCCGGTCCCACGCCCGTGATACCCAGGAAGGCGAGCAATGACGGTCCAATCGTCGTACAGCCCACTGGACTGGCTGGTGTCGAAATTCGTGCGCGAGGTGCCCGGCGTGGCGCACGCGCTGCTGGTGTCGGTGGACGGCTTACCGGTCGCGGCGAGCGAGCACCTGCCGCGCGAGCGCGCCGACCAGCTGGCCGCCGTGGCGTCCGGGCTGGCCAGCCTCGCCACCGGCGCCGCGCAGCTGTTCGAGGGTGGACAGGTGCTGCAGTCGGTGGTGGAGATGCAGAACGGGTTCCTGCTGCTGATGCGCGTCGGGGACGGTTCGCACCTGGCGACCCTGGCGATGCCGTCGTGCGATATCGGTCAGATCGGGTACGAGATGGCCATCCTTGTCGAACAGGTGGGCAACGTGGTGCAGTCCGCCCGCCGCGCCGAATCTGGACCGCAGTGGACGAACGCGAGCCGGCGGTAACCGCCGGCCAACCGAACCTGGTCCGGCCGTACACTTTGACGGCCGGGCGGACCGGCACCGACGTCGACCTGCCGTTGGAGGCGCCGGTGCAGACCCTGCAGGCGGGGCTGGCCCACCGGTGGCCGGCCGGGGACGCCCGCGGCAAGATCCTGCAACTGTGCACCGCGAGCCCGTCGGTGGCCGAAATCTCGGCCCGGCTGGATTTGCCGGTCGGTGTTGCGCGCGTCCTGGTCGGCGATCTGGTCACGGCCGGTTACCTTCGGGTGCAGCGGACCTTGACCGACCGTTCGACCCGCGATGAGCGCCACGAGCTCATAGGAAGGACCCTGCGTGGCTTACGAGCACTATGAAGGGGCTCCTGTCCATGACACCGCGTCGACCAAGATCGTCATCGCGGGCGGCTTCGGCGCGGGCAAGACCACCTTCGTGGGCGCGGTGTCGGAGATCATGCCGTTGCGCACCGAGGCGATGGTCACCGACGCCTCGGCGGGGGTCGACATGATCGAGGCGACGCCCGACAAGCGCACCACCACTGTCGCGATGGACTTCGGCCGCATCACCTTGGCCGAGGATCTGGTGCTCTACCTGTTCGGGACGCCGGGCCAGCGCCGGTTCTGGTTCATGTGGGACGACCTGGTGCGCGGCGCGATCGGGGCGATCGTGCTGGTCGACGTCCGGCGGCTGCAGGACAGCTTCGCGGCCGTCGACTTCTTCGAACACCGCCGGTTGCCGTTCGTGGTGGCGGTCAACCAGTTCGACGGCGCGCCGCGCTATCCGGTCGGGGAGGTGCGCAAGGCGCTGACGCTGCCCGAGCACATCCCGGTGATCAGCGTCGACGCCCGCAACCGCCACTCGGCGCGCGACGCGTTGATCGCGGTGAGTGAATACGCGCTGGCCAGCCTGGCGAGCAGCTAACCGCCTTGCAGTGGGCCGACCGCGAATTCAGCGGCGAGGATTTCCGGGACATCCAAGACGGGGACCTCAGCCGGTTGCAGACAGACCGGGTCGTGTTCACCGAGTGCGATTTCAGCGGGGTGAATTTGGCCGAGTCCGTGCACCGGGGGTCGGCCTTCCGCAACTGTATCTTCACTCGAACTACGCTGTGGCACAGCACTTTTGCGCAGTGCAGCATGCTCGGCTCGGTGTTCGCGCAGTGTCGGCTGCGGCCGGCGACGTTCGACGAGGTGGACTTCACGCTGGCGGTGCTGGGCGGTAACGACCTGCGTGGTGTCGACCTGAGTGGGTGCCGGCTGCGCGAGACCAGCCTGGTGGAGACCGATCTGCGCAAGAGCGTGCTGCGCGGCGCCGATCTGCGCGGCGCCCGCACCACGGGTACCCGGCTGGACGGCGCCGACCTGCGGGGCGCCAGCGCCGACCCGTCGTTGTGGACCACCGCGTCGTTGACGGGTGCCCGGATCGACGTGCCGCAGGCGCTGGCGTTCGCGTTGGCCCACGGCCTAAGACTGGACGCGTAGGTCCCCTGCCGAGCAGACGCAAAGGCCCCTGGGAGCGCATGCTCCCGGGGCCTTTTGCGTCTGCTCGCGCCCGGAAAGCTCACCGCCGCAGCCGGATTCGCCACCACACCACCGCCGAGTAGGCCACCGACAGCGCTGCCAGCATCGCCATGTCGAACAGCCACGCGGGCCGGGAGTGCGTCCAGTGACTGTCCTCCGGGCTGATCGATCCTGGTACCAGCTCGCGCAGGTTGACGGTGGCCGCCGAGGCGCCGTAGCCCCAGCGGGCCGGCGCCAGCCACGACAGCTGGTCGAGAAACATCCGGTTGGTCACCGGGACCACGCCACCGGCCAGCACCAGCTGCAGCATCAGCGACAGCACCAGCAGCGGCATGATCTGCTCGTTGGACCGGGCGACGGACGACAGCAGCAACCCGAGAATCGCCGAGGCCACACACGTCGCGGCGATGCTGACGAACAGCTCGAAGCTGGGGTCACCCAGCAGCACCGCCTTCTCGGTCGGCGCGCCTTTGCCCAGCAGCACGATGCCGGTGGCGATCGCGGCCTGCGCGATGGCGAAGACGCAGAACACGCCGACCTTGGCGCCCAGGTAGGCCCAGGTGGACAGGCCCACCGCCTGTTCCCGCCGGAATATCGCGCGCTCGCCGATCAGATCGCGGATCGTGAGCGCGGTTCCCATGAAGACGGCGGCGATGCTGAGCAAATTGAGTATCTGCGCGGCCTCGTCGGGGGTGTTGCTGGTCGCCTCGGCGAAGCCGAACCCGCGGTCACCGGGGACCGTCAACGACAGCGCGCCCAGGATGAAGGGCAGCACCGCCAGGAAGATGAAATATGCGCGGTCGGCGATGACCAGCCGCACCTGGCGTCGGGCAATGGTCGAGAACTGGCGCGCGGCGCTGGTGTGGGAGGGGGCGCCCAGCTCGGACGGTTTCTGCGTCTCGATCGGGATGAACGGCTGGCTCTGAGCCAGAAACCGCCGATTGGCTTCGTCGGGGTTGGCGCCCACTTTGGCGAAGATGTGGGCCCAGTTGGAGGTGCCCATGGCGGCGGCGATCTCGTCGGGCGGGCCCAAGAACGCCGTCTTGCCGCCGGGCGCCATCAGCAGCACCTGGTCGCACACGTCGAGGTAGGTCAGGGAGTGGGTGACCACCAGCACAACTCGCCCGGCGTCGGCGAGTTGTCGCAGCATCGTCATCACCTGCAAGTCCAGCGCGGGGTCCAGACCGGATGTCGGCTCATCGAGGATCAGCAGGGACGGGCCGGTCAGCAGTTCCAGGGCAACCGACGCGCGTTTGCGCTGGCCGCCGGACAGCTGGTCGACCCGGGTGTCGGCGTGCTGGGTGAGTCCGAGCTCGTCGAGCACCTGGGCGATGACCCGCGCCCGGTCCGCCTTGGTGGTGTCGGGCGGCAACCGCAACTCGGCGGCGTAACCCAGCGCCTGGTTGACGGTCAGCTGGCGGTGCACGACGTCGTCTTGCGGCACCATGCCGATCCGGCTGCGCAACGAGGCGTACTCGGTGTGGATGTTGTGTCCCGCGAAGGTCACCGCGCCTGAACTCGGGGTGGTGTATCCGGCGATAAGCCGGGCCAGGGTGGTCTTGCCGGCGCCCGAGCCGCCGATGATGGCGGTCAGGGTGCCGGGTCGCGCGGTCATCGACACCTTCTGCAGCAGCGTCTTGCCGTCGACGCCGAAGCTGACCTCGTTGACTTCCAGGCCGCCGGCGCGGGTGGCGGCTTCGGTGCGCCGGACCAGGGTGCCGCCGGTGAAGGTCAGATCGACGTTGCCGATGGTGACGACGTCGCCGTCGCTCAGCACCGCCGAGCCCACCCGGATGCCGTTGACGAACGTCCCGTTGATGCTGTGGTTGTCGCGGATCTCGGTGCCCAGGGCGGTCGGAGCCAGGTAGGCGTGCCGTCGCGAGGCGAGCACGTCGGAGACGACGACGTCGCAGTCCTCGGCGCGCCCGACCCAGGCGGTGCGGCCGACCGGGGCGGCCAGGTTGTCCGGCGCGCCGAGCACATTGATGCCGCGGGTCGGGACCTGCGACACGGTGCTCACCGGCCCCAGCCGGTTGGTGGGCGCCTCCTGCGAGGGGTCCGGCCGGCCGGGGGGCGCAGGTCGCCGGAAAACCCGCGGCGGCGGCGCCGGCGGTGCCGCCGGTGGTGGAGGCGCGGGAGGGC
>NZ_LQOY01000048.1 GCF_002101675.1 Mycobacterium gordonae
AGATCACCCATCCAATCTGATCGGGTGGCCTACTTTTCAACCGTCGCGACTGGCCTGGTTTTCAACCGTCGTCAACAGTCGCGCCTGAACTGGGAACTTCCTTTATCCACGTCAACCGCACCATATGCTGCACGAGCGATTCAGTGGAACTCACTAGTTCCATGTCGCGCAGTTGTCGTTGCACGCCGGCTCGCATCCCTGCGGCAAATTTAGCGATCGCCGCGAAAGAGTCTTTAAGAGCTGGCATATACGTCAGCGACGACGCTGAAACGATACTACCGTCGGCATCCCGGTAGGTGGCTTCCTTTGGCGTGGGATTGTCGTGCCACAACATCACCTGCTCGGCCGTGGGGTGATACGAACTGTCATTGCACACCGCGATGATTGAGAGCACACGGTATTGCTCATCCGAAAGGATCTTCACCCTGAGCGATTCTAGAGTGCGGTTTCACAGTCCGACTATGGCTGAGCTGCCCGGGTAGCTTTAATCCGTGGACGTCCTTCAATGGATGCCTCTGCTTGGCGCTGCGGGCATCGGGTCAGTGATCACCACCTATGTCGGAGCAGGTAAGGCTAGGCGCGAGGTACGTAGCGCTGTTTTGAAAGCTCTTGCCTTAACTGAGAGTTCTCGTGGGTGGGTCTAGACAAGGACCATCCCACGTTTCAAATCGCAATCCGCGACTTGGAAACTGCTGCTCTCATTGCTCGGATATCCAGGCCCGCTGTGCAGCAATACCTCCTCCTCGCTGACGCCGCCCGCCGGTACAGCCTCGAGGACTATGACATAAAGGGCGGCGACGAGGAAATCGCTGCCGGGATGATTAACTCGGACCTGGGCAACGTTGTCCAAGAGTCGGCTGAGATTGTCACCCAGCTAGCATGGCGCCCCTGGTGGTCACGAATTACGTATCGGCCAACTGAGAAAAGTACGCAAGAAGGCGACAGGCATCGACGACAAAGATGTCAGGCAGCAGCTCGCCTACACGCAGTGGGCGCTGACAAGTTCCCCGGTTCACTCGGCGAGTTGTACGACGAGTATTTCCCGAACAGGAAGAGGAAGTAGAAACACCGGGGGGTTGTCGCGGCACGCGCGGCGTCGCAAAGTCTTCAGCGCCGCGAGGCGCGGGGAGCGGCAGCTCGTGGTTCATCCCCCCGAGACAGCTTGGGGCGTTTTCCCAAGCGCTTCAGGGCTAGCAAACAAGCCCTGCCCACGAACTACGGAATGGTATTTGCCATGGCTGCTAGGTGGCATCGGTTGACAATCCAAAGCTGTTCTCGCGCCGCCTTTTTGGTCGCTAGCAAACTCGCCAAAGCGCGCCAATTTTCTCTCGATAACGGGAAATTCCTGTCGAGTACCTGTGTCTGAGTAGCAGCTCTTGATGTTGGACCGCAGCGGCCGTATCGGCTGTTCGCACGCTGGCGTTAGTTGTCCGAACCGTCCCACCATTCAGGCTTATCTCTGGTGAAGTCCCAGTGAAACGTCGTTTCATCGGCGGCGGCGCGGGTCAGTTCCAACATGAAATACATGCCGTCAACTCGGAGCTTGGCGATCTGGAGCGTCTGTCCGAAGGGGCGGTCCAGCACGTTGTACCCAGCTTCTATGGACGGTGGCGTCTTGGTCTCGACGGTCAGTCGGGTCAGCGGAGTCTGCAGTCGGTGCCCAGGTGGTTGCGCGGCGTCGCCGTCGATTGCTTTGAGGACTTGCTGAAGGGCGTCTTCGGCAACCAGTCCGGCGCAGTGGATCAGGTATTCGCCGACGTCAAGATTTCCGCTATACCCCATCGACGACGCGTGTGAGAGCAGGTGGGGGATGGTTCCGCTGAGGTGAGAGCCGTACGTGTTGGCGTATTCGGTGATGAGTTGCTCCCACGAGTTGACCCGTCGTGGCGCTCCTTTGATGATGAGCGCGTCCAATCCGCGCCATCGGTCTATATCCATAACGACGGTCGGCGGGTGTCCCGGTTCGTCCGGTGCAGGGATTGCGCCGAAGGCTAGACCGATCTTTTGGTCGTCCGCGACGGGTAAGGACACCCGGACTTGCGGGAGTGGGAGCTTGTGACTGTGGCACAACCGCACGATGGCGTCGTCACCCTTGCCGTGGGCAAGGAGGGTACGAAGCACCGCTGCCAAGTCATCGACGGCACCGATCTCGCCGGTTTCCAACGCGTCGAGGTGTCGGCTCAGCCGCTGCCTGAGTCGGCGCGCGACGGCGACCACTTCGGCCTGGGTCGCTGCTTTTGGTAGATGCGGGTTGCCACCGGGGGCCATTCGCCGAAATCTAGTACCCAGATGCACATGGTGGCCACCGATTTTCTACTGCTTGTCTTTCAACACGATTTCCTGCAGCGCCTCGTGGTACCGCTCGACTTCCATGCGGGCAAGGTCAAGTTGCAGCATGGCTGCCGAAATGGTGGTCTGGCCCGAGTGGAAGTAGCTGGTCGATGTGAGCAGGTCCAGCCCGAGTGGCTGCGTCGGGTGTTCGCGCGCTTCGGCGGTCGTTGCTGATCGCTTCGAGTTCGACGTTGACCCGGTTCAGTAGGTACGCCGCCCGCTGCAGCAGACGGTCCCGCTGTTGTTCGATGAGTTGTCGGCAATCCTGCCACGTGGGTATTGCGTCGTCGGGGAGTAGGGGGTGGCCTTGCGGGGTGCGGATGGCTTGCGGCAACAGGCCGTCCGCGATCAAGAGTTTGAGGGTGCGGGCACTGATGCCGCACAGCTTCGCCGCTTCCGACAGCTTCAGATTCTCGCTCATTGGGTGGTCCAGGGGTCGTTAGCGCGCTTTTGTTCTGCTTTCGCCTTTGCGTGTATTTCCTGCAGTGCGGGTTGCCATTGAGTGTCGGCGTGGTGCGTGAGCAGCGTCAGGGCTTTAATGGCTTGTTTGGCGTAGTTCTGGAGAGCGTGGCCGTGCCGGGGTGCGCGGCGGGTGGTGAAGTGCGAGAGCTGCTTATCTATCCGGTCGTGCTCTTCGGACGTAAGCATTTCGAAGCCGGGCCAACCGCTCTGGACGCAGTACTCAAACGCGTAGCGGTCGCGGGCTTTGTTCCCGCTGCGTGGTCTCGCGGTGCACTTGAAGAAATCGTCCAGTAGCCGGGCGTGAGTGAGTGCTGACTCCATCGCGGCGAGGTAGGCGACTGCCTGGTCGTTGTTCCAGTAGTAGCCGGGTGGGCGGGCTTTGTTGAACCGAGGTGTGATTGGGTGCCGGAACCGCATGCGTGGGGTCGCGACCATCATCGCTATTTCGTACTCGAGGTGCGTCAGCGACTCGTGCAGGTCGTCGGGCGTGGCCATCTGCGGAATCTAACGCCCGAACGCCGCCGGACGACACCCTATTTATTGGAGGACGGCGGTCCTGCGGTCAGGCGGTAGTACGGCCCGCCAGTGCTAGGGAACGATTCAATCGTGACTGGCGTGACGGCGGTGGACTCGTGGGTCAGTCCGTCGCTAGCAGGGTTTGTGATGCTGGTTGCGTCGGCGGCGATGTCGGCGAGCAATTCGCCTAGGTCCGTCTTTCCATTGGATGCTTTAGCGATGCCCTGCAGGGTGTTTAAACGGTCTGGGCCACGGCGGCAATCAACGTGCCACCTAGGCCAACATCGAAAGCCGCGACATTTACCCAGTCGGCACCCAGCTCGGCGGCGGCATGTCCAGCGGCGTCGAGGTTGCGAATTTTGCGTGCTGTCGCGTCGTCTACCGGCTTAGACAAGTGAGCGAACAACCCCTCTATCTGGCATTTTGTGCGCTGCTCGGGAGTTCACGGGGAGTTCACGATTTCCCGATGACGCTCCAATAACCGCCTCTGAACTGCCAGAAACCGTGGTGCGCGATACTGGGATTGAACCAGTGACCTCTTCCGTGTCAGGGAAGCGCTCTCCCGCTGAGCTAATCGCG
This sequence comes from Mycobacterium gordonae, assembly GCF_002101675.1. Taxonomy (GTDB): domain Bacteria; phylum Actinomycetota; class Actinomycetes; order Mycobacteriales; family Mycobacteriaceae; genus Mycobacterium; species Mycobacterium gordonae. The sequence continues at coordinate 3,889 of NZ_LQOY01000048.1, forward strand.
CTGGGAGGTCGAAATCGGAGGTGGAGACGGGAATCGAACCCGTGTGCACGGCTTTGCAGGCCGTTGCCTCACCACTCGGCCACTCCACCGCTGGGGATTGATGCCAATTCGCACCTTCGAGCGGATGACGGGATTCGAACCCGCGACCCTCACCTTGGCAAGGTGATGCGCTACCAACTGCGCTACATCCGCGCGCAACGGGCGAGATCGTCGCCCGGTGCGAAGCACGACGATAGTCCAGTGAACCGGCCCACACAAATTCCTTGGTCAGAGCGTGTCGAATACGGCCCGGGAGGAGCTCACCAGGCCTGGGCCGCTCGGCCCATACGACGGTCGTGCTAGTCTTCGACGTCGTTCGCCTCTCGGCGCCGGTCCCGTGGCTCAGTGGAAGAGCGTCCGCTTCACACGCGGAAGGTCGCTGGTTCGATCCCAGCCGGGACCACCCCCCTCGAACCCCCGCACCGCGTCCGAGTTCGCCGTGTACCGATCCGGTCGTCGTTGGTTGTGTCCGCCGTGATTTTTCCTGCCGCGAAGGCGCAGGGGCGTGCTGCCCGACGCACAGAGCCGAGGAGCGCGGCCCGATTGCAGGCATACCAACTGCAGGTCACAACTTCATACCTGACCGCGACACCCGGAGTTGGCGGGGGAACGCGCACCCGCCGACGGCCTAGCCTGTCAGCCACGGCCAAGGGCTGAGGAGTGCAGACGTGAGCGGACTGGACCGGCGGCGGTTCATGGTCGCGCTGGCCGCGACGGTAGCGGCAGCGGCGACACCGCCGGCGCGCGCCGATGTTCTCGGCTCAGCACCCAATCCCGGCCCCTTGCCGCCCGACCTGTTGCCGCCGCCTGACCCTGGTTCACGGCTACCACTGCCCAAAGGCGCGGTCTTGAAGCACCTTCCCGGGGGCGGCGATCTGCTGGCATGGACGGTGGACGACGGCGCGGACAGCGAAGTCGTGCGGCTCTACACCCAATTCGCCAAGGACAGCGGTGTCCGGCTCACCTATTTCGTCACCGGTGGCTATCGTTCGTGGACGGAGAACGCGGTGCTGCTGCGGCCGCTGGTGGAGTCTGGCCAGATCCAACTGGCCAACCACACCTGGACGCATGCGGACCTGACGCGGCTCGCGCCGGCACAGGTCGCCGCCGAATTGAGAAGCACCCACGTCTTCCTGCGGAACACCTTTGGCGTAGACGCCGCGCCCTACTTCCGTCCGCCGTACGGTCACCACGACGCCGCGGTCGACGCGGTAGCTGCTGACCTGGGTTATCAGAATCCCACGTTGTGGAGCGGTGACCTGCGCGACTCCGCGTTGCTTCCCGAAGGCGTCATCGTGCAATTGGCGCAGCAATATTTCACCCCTCAGAACATCGTGATCGGCCACCTCAACCACACACCGGTCACGCACGTCTACGGACAACTCGTCGAAATCATCCGGGCGCGCAGGCTGCGCACCGTCACGCTCAACGATGTCTTCGTGCGCCCCGGGAGTTCATCCCCCGCAACGGGATTGCCCCACTGATTTGGCACGGGTTGACTGGGTGAAGGGGCGCCGACCCCGGATAGAAAGAAGATTCCGATGATTGAACTGTTGCCGGACATGCCGGAGGGAGTCACCGGCATCCGCGTATCGGGCCGGCTGCGCGGTGACGAGCTACGCGAGATGAAGCCGAGCCTGCAGGAGCGGCTGAACACCGGCGAGATCAGAATCGTCGAAGTCATCCCGTCGGATTACGAGGGTTTCGGACCGGGCGGGTTGATCGAGGACTTGAAGCTGGGCTTCGGCACGGTCTTGCCGCACCATTCCGCTTTCAAGCGGATCGCGATCGTCACCGACCTCGACTGGGTCGGTCACGTGCTGCATGCTCTCGCGTGGATCGTTCCGGGTGAGCTTGCCGTGTTCGGCCTCGACGCACTCGACCAGGCCAAGCAGTGGGCAGCCGGCTGACGGCCCGAGAACGCTATATAAGTTGAGACCGCCGAGCCTGAAAATCTGCAGCGAAAGTGCGAGAGCGGACCTGCCAGGATTCAGGCTCGGTGATGCGGCAGACCCATCAAAGGCGCGAAAAGGAGACGACATGTCCGTGACGGTGATACTCGAACTCCAGTTCAAGCCCGAGTCGGTGGCTGCCGGCCGGGAACTGATGAGCCGGACGCTTGAGGTCACTCGCGGGTTCGACGGCAACGTCCAGACCGATGTCTGGGTCGACGAGGACGACGAGGCGCACTGGCTGATCTACGAGGTCTGGGAATCCGTCGAGCACGACGAGGCGTACCGCCGCTTCCGCGCCGGCGAAGGCAAGGTGACCGAGCTGCCGCCACTGTTGGCCGCCCCGCCGAACAAGAAGAGATACACCACCGCCGAGGTCTAGCAGGCGAGCCGCGCGGCTTTGGCATACCGTCAACCGCATGAGCTTCAACGAAGGCATCGGCACGCTGAAACTTGAATGCCCGCAGGCTCATCCGGTGGGCAGGATCCTGCGCGAAGCCGCGCACCAGTCGGTCCAGTACGATCCCGGCGCCGCGGTCGGGCCGCGCCGATTCTGGCCCGAAGAGGCCGAGCAGACGCGCTTCACGGCGCAGTGTCGGTTCTGCGACAAGCCGGTGGGCGAAGCCACGGGAACGCTGCGGGACAAGTTCACCGAACTGCTCGCAGACACCGTCGAGACCTACCGCACTATCACGCTGCCCTATCTATAACTCCTCGGAACACGACTCGAATGCGCAGCTGCCTCAAAATGAAAAGCCAAGGGGCGCAGACTCTCTCGTCAAGAGGCCACTCCTATTAGGCGCCTGATCAATATATTCACCCATGCTGATATCGCGGGTTGTTTATTGATTTCGTAAGGTTCATGAGGAAACGTCTAGGAAAGCGCACGACACCACGTCCATCGAGCACGGAGATCTCATGACGCTAACCCGCAGACACCCACTGGGTATCCTCGTCGCGATAGTCGCGAGCCTCGCAGCACTAGCTTCCTTCGGGGCCCCGCCGGCGCACGCCTTCTACGTCAAGTACCACGAGACGATCACCCGCAACGCCCTGCCCGCCGATCAGGTCAGCCAGTTGGCGATCAACCAGATCCTCGTCGGCCCGCCGCCCGGCGGCGGCGCCATGGGCAGCGACGTGTTCGCCACTGACGAATTCCGCCACCTGGACAACTCGATCAACCCCGTCGACATCTGCAACCGGGCCCGCCAGGCATGGGACGTCTTCTCGCCCGTCGTGCTCAGCGGGTCCGTGCTCAACGGCAACGTCGAGGCCGACGGGCCGGGCGCCCGAGCGGCCTTCGGTGCCCTGCTGCACACCCAGCAGGACTTCTACGCCCACTCCAACTGGGTCGAGGAGAACGTCGCGATCGGACAGCTGGACCGGCTCGCGCCACCGATCTTCCCCACCTGCAACCCCGCCGACTTCCCGGCGGACCTGCACACCGGCTACTACAACATCGACTTCTCCCAGCAGTTCCCCCTCGAGGGCTGCCCGGCCGGGGGTCCGCCGCCCGGATTCCAGGAGTGCCACACGGTCCTGAACAAGGACGGCCCACACACCCCGCGCGGCGCTCAGGTCATCCCGGGAACCAGCATGACGATGTATGACCTGGCCGCGAAACTTGCCACCGAGGCCAGCACCAACCTGTACACCACCGTCCGCGACTGGGTCGCCAACGAAAACGGGCAAAACGCGGCGGTTCAGCTGTTCCAGCAGGGTGGTCCGATGCCGTCGCTGAACGACCTTCCCCACATCCCCAACATCCCGAACCTGCCCTACACCGGCAGTTAGCCGCGACTCAGCGGGTGCTCGGGTCGATCCAGTCGATCCACTCGCCGTGGGCGGACACCCGAGCACACCGCTGATTCCGGCTTGATCAAACGCCGCGACGAACTCCGCGGCGCCTTTCTGTGGTGAGGCTAGGGTTTCGTGGTGTCGGTTTCCCACATGATCTTGATCGGACTGGCGGGGCTCGGGGCCGGCGCGATCAACGCGCTCGTCGGCTCGGGCACCCTCATCACGTTTCCGACCCTGGTCGCGCTGGGGTATCCGCCGGTCACTGCCACCATGTCCAACGCGGTGGGACTGGTGGCGGGCGGCGTGTCCGGAACCTGGGGTTACCGGCGGGAATTGCGCGGGCAGTGGGACCGGCTGCGGTGGCAGATCCCGGCGTCGCTGGCCGGGGCGGTGCTGGGTGCCTACCTGCTGCTGCACCTGCCCGAGAAGGTCTTCACCCGAATCGTGCCGGTACTGCTGGTCCTGGCCTTGGTTCTGGTGGTGATCGGACCGCGGATCCAGTCGTGGGCCCGCCGGCGTGCCGAAGATGCGGGCCGCTCCGCCGAGCACATCACGCCGACGAGGATGACGGCGCTGGTAGTCGGCACCTTCCTGGTCGGCGCCTACGGCGGCTATTTCACCGCCGCACAGGGCATCCTGTTGGTCGGTGTGATGGGCGCGTTGCTGCCGGAATCGGTGCAGCGCATGAACGCGGCGAAGAATCTGCTCACGCTGATTGTGAATATCGTTGCGGCGCTCAGTTATACGCTGGTTGCCTGGGATCGCATCAGCTGGCCGGTTGCCGGATTGATCGCGATCGGCTCCCTGATCGGCGGATTGATCGGCGCGCGGTACGGACGGCGGCTGTCGCCAAATGCGCTGCGCGCCACCATCGTGGTGGTCGGGCTGATCGGTCTGTACCGACTGCTCACCGTGTGAAAGCGCCGGTGAAGACCTAGGATTCGGCCATGCCGGTTACCCCTGACGATGCCATCGCCGCGATCCGGGGCGTGGGAGGTGCCTGCCCGGGCTATCGCGCCCTGCACGCCAAAGGCACGCTGTACCGGGGCACCTTCACCGCAACGCCTGAGGCGGCAGCACTTTCGCGCGCAAGCCATCTCGACGGCTCGCCGGTGCCGATTCTGGTGCGGTTCTCCAACGGATCGGGCAACCCATCCCAACCGGACGGCGCGGCGGGCCCGCGCGGGCTGGCGGTCAAGTTCACCCTGCCCGACGGGAAGACCACCGACGTCTCCACCCAAACCGCCCGGCTGTTCGTCGCGAGCCAACCCGACGGCTTCGTCGAGCTGCTCAAGGCCCTGCGGCCCGGCCCGGCCAAGCCGGCCCGCCTGGCGCGCCTGCTGGCGACCCGGCCCGGGCTGCTGAGGGCACTGCCGGTTTTGGCCGCCGCCGGTAAGACGCCGGCAAGCTACGCCACCACCGAATACCACGGGTTGCACGCCTTCCGCTGGGTCGCGGCCGACGGAAGCGCCAGATTTGTTCGCTACCATCTGATCCCGGCCGCCGGAGCACAACACCTGTCAACACGCGATTCCCGAAGCAAGGACCCAGACTTCCTCACCGACGAACTGGGCATCCGCCTCGCCGGCGGCCCGGTGCACTTCGACTTCCGCGTTCAGCTCGCCGGACCCGACGACTCCACCACCGATCCCTCCTCGCCGTGGCGCAGCACCGACACCGTCTGCATCGGAACCCTCGAGATCACCGGGGTAGACACCGAGCGCGAACGCGGAGGCGACATCGTCGTCTTCGACCCGATGCGCGTCACCGACGGCATCGAACCCTCCGAGGACCCGGTGCTGCACTTTCGCACCCTGGCCTACTCGGCATCGGTCAAGCTGCGGGCCGGCGTCGACCGCGGCCCGGAAGCGCCCCAGGCCTGAAAGGCTATCGGAAGCACCAAGATTCAGCTGACTGTCGCGGAAGCGGCGTCCTCGATCACGTCCAGTGCGGCGCCGCGGCGCTGCCACGATCGACGTTGCCGCATCGCCCCGTTGCCCAGCGTGGTGAGGCGGTCGAGTCCGTCGACCACGTGGTGATATTCGTCCAGGGCGTCCAACGCCGGGCGGACCCGGTGCACCAACGCGCTCAACTGTTCGCGCACCGGCACTGCCCCGCGACCGCCGACCAGATCCAGCGTGGTGCCGGTCAGCCCGTCGTGGGCGGCCTTCCAATACGCGGCCCGCAATGCGGCCGGCGGCAACCGGTCGACACGGCGATCGCGCTCGTCGAGCGCCGTTATCACCGCCGCCCGAACGAGAGTGGCCAGCAGCACGGTGTCGGCGGCCGTCGCCGGCACATCGGCCACCCGGACCTCGACGGTCGGAAAATCCGCTGAGGGGCGCACGTCCCAATAAACCATCCCGGTATCCAGGATCACCCCGGTATCGACCAGCATGCGCACCGTCTGGTCGTACTCGTCGATCGAGGCGAAATACGGCGGCGCGCCGGCGACCGGCCAGCGCCGCCACAACACGCTGCGCCAGCTCGCATAACCCGAGTCACTGTTGCGGTAGATCGCCGAATTCGCCGACAGCGCAAGCAAAGTGGGAAGCCACGGGCGCAGCCAGTTGCTGACGTGGATGGCCGCGCCGCGGTCGGGCACCTCGACATGAACGTGGCATCCGCAGATGCCCTGCTCGTGGGCCACCATCCCGAACTGCGCGCCGATCTGACGGTAGCGGGGTTTGTCGGTCACCGGGAACTCGTGCGGCGTCACGGGCGGCAACCCCAGCGCCAGCAGGCGAAGACCCACGGCTTCGGCGGCCTGCGCAGCCATGCGCCGCAGTGCAGTGAGCTCCGTGTGCAGTTGTGCGGCGCTGGTCGCAACGCTGGAGGTGGTCTCTACCTGGCAGCTTGCCAGCTCCAGGTCCAATTCGACGCCGCGGCGCTCGGCCTCAGCGGCCACGTCACCGTTGCGGGGTGCCGGTTCGCCGGTGTCGGGGTGGACCAGGAGAAACTCTTCTTCCACGCCGACGGTCGGAAGGTCGCCCCCCGAGCGCCGCGTGCCCATGCCCGCAACCTACCCAAGCGCTGCCGGCGCAAACCAGCGCTTTATGGGTGTTGAGCCTGAGATGTTGGCCATGTGGGCGATTTCCCAGTACAAACCCGCTTCGTTGGGGACAATGGCCTCCAAGGGAACCGGGGTTTCGGCCCCGACGGAGTCTCTGGGTGGGTTCGGAGAGCGTGCAAAGCACGTCCCAATGAAGGAGCGATCTAGCAGTGTTGAGTCCCCGCTTGCAAGAACACGATTACGTCCTTGATTCCACCGAGGACCTTGTTGCCCAGGATGGCATCGAAGCCGTGACGATTCGGGCGCTCACCAAGGCCACCGGCGTTTCCAACGGCGCGATCTACCGCACCTTCGAGTCGCGTGGTGGCCTGCTCGGCCGGGTCTGGATCCGCGCCGAACGCCGCTTCCTGGACCAGCTGACCAGTCTGATCGAGGAGGCCAAGGGTCAGCCCGGCAGTGAACCCCTGGACGCGGTATACGCCGCCGCGGAGACTTCGCTGCTCTACCCGGACCTGTACCCGGGGTCGTCGGCGTGCCTGATGACGGTGCGTCGCGCCGACGTCGTCAGCCAGCCGATGCCGGCCGAGATCGCCGAGCAGTTGCGGGCACTCGAACGTGAGCTGGCCGGGGTGATGGCACAACTGGCCGAAGGCCTTTGGGGTCGCAGTGACGAGAGTGCCGTCGATCTGGTCGCGAGTTGCATCATCGATCTGCCGAAGTGGATCGGCCTGCGGGGCGGCCGGTACGGCCTGCCCATCCTGCGTGACTACCTGCGCGCGGCGGTGCGATCGGTGCTCGAAGTGGGACCGCCGCCGACCGGCGCCGGCCGTGAGCTGGCGGCCAGCGGCGCTCGCCACGGTGCCGCGTAGCCGTCAGGAAACCGCGAGGGCGTGGTCCACCGTTGGAAATATCGGAAGCAGCGCCCCCAGTCCGCAGGCCTCGACGATGCGCGTGACGATCGGCGCACGACTCACCAGCCGTAGTTCGACGCAACGGTCACGGCACTGTTGGGCGGCGTCGGCGAGTACGCCGAAGGCGCAGCATCCCATGAAATCGACGTCGGTCACGTCGACGACAAACGGTCCCGGCGCGCTGGCGGTGGCGGCCGCTTCGGCGACCAGCTGGCGCCAGGTGTTCTCGTTGCAGGCGTCGATTTCGCCGCCGGCGTGGATCACCACCGCATCGCCGCTCCGGTCGGTGATCGCACGCAGGGTGCTGCGTGGCTCGCCGAGCTGGTAGACCAACCGGGTACTGAGGGTGAGATGTGTGGAAAAAGATTCTGCAATGACCAGGCTCATGGTGCACTCCTATTCGACTGGCGTGAACAACGCCGCGAAGGATGCCCGTCCTGCGCATCTGAAGACAGACAGATAATTTTCGCCCCGTGAGTATCAGTTCTATAACAAGACAGGGCTGTCTGTCTACATCGCTGGGGTAAGAGTACGGTAAGTCACGTTATGACAACGCCCGACGTCACGGGCCCCGGTGGGCCCCCTGTGCCCGCCCGCGAACGGATACTGAATGCCGCCTATGAACTGTTCAGCCGGCGTGGAATCCGGGCGGTTGGCACTGAGGAAGTGATCGAGCGTGCCTCGGTGGCCAAGGCGACGCTCTATCGGCACTTCGCGACCAAGAACGAGCTGGTCCTGGCCGTGCTCGAGCGGCGCGAACTGCTCTGGACGCACGGCTTGATCGAGCAGCGGTCCGCCTCGCTGGGCGACACTCCCGAAGAGCAGTTGCTGGCCATCTTCGACGTCCTGCATCAGTGGTTTCAGGACCGCGACGGCTTTGAGGGCTGCTCCTTCATCAACGTGCTGCTCGAGCTGGGCCCCGACCACCCCGCCGGAAAGGCGAGCATCGCCCACATCGACAACGTCCGGCAGATCGTGCTCACACGCGCCGAAGCTGCGGGGTTGCGCGACGTCGAAAATTTCGCCCGCTCCTGGCAGATCCTGATGAAAGGGGCGATCGTTCTCGCTGCGGTCGGCGACGCGGAAGCGGCCCTGCGCTCCCGGGTCATGGCCCACGGACTCATCGAGCAACACCGCCCGCAGGGCGATCTCCCCCTCGAGAAGGACCGGGAAGGGGCGCTCGGCTAACTCAGGCGGCCTTCTCCTGAGCCGGGGTTCCGGTCTTGCGGTAGTGCTCTTCCTCGAGTTCGGCGATCGCACGGGACGTGCGCTCGCGCAGCAGGATCGCGGCGGTGATGCCGCAGATGACCGCTATGACCAGCGCCACCCACGAAAAGCGTGACATCCAGCGTTCGGCGGCCACGCCGGCGAAGTAAACCAGGGCGGTGGTGCCGCCGGCCCAGCAGATGCCGCCGCCGACGTTGGCGGCCAGGAATCGCGGGTAGGGCATTTTCAACGCCCCGGCCAGCGGCCCGGCGAAGATGCGCAGCAGCGCGATGAACCGGCCGAAGAACACCGCGCGAACGCCCCAGCGGTTGAAGGTTCGTTCGGCCAGAGCAACGTGGCCGGGGCCGAAGTGTTTGGGGAATCTGCGGCCGAGGCGGTCGAACAGCGGCATGCCGAACCGGCGGCCGATCGAGTAGCCGATCGAATCGCCCACCACCGCGCCGATCACCGCGGCCGCCCCGACGCCGATCGGATTGACTCCGATTTCGTGATGCGACGACAGCAGCGCCGCGCTGACCAATACGATTTCGCCCGGTAGCGGGATGCCCAGGCTCTCCACTCCCACGACGCCACCGACCAGCAGGTAGACCGCGAGCGGCGGGATTGAATGCAGCAGGGCGTCCAGATCCATGGATAAAGGATGCCTGACCGCCGCAGGATGCGCGGCGCAACGGTGTCAGATGAATGCCCGGTGTCGATACTGTCGTGACGTCACGACGTGCGGACGGCTGGGAGGTCCACGTGGAGTTCAACCTCGCCCAGGTGGTGTCGGCGGTGGCCGAGGCCAACCCGGACCGGGACGCCATCGTCTTCGGCGACCGGCGATTCACCTTCGCCCAAACCGACGAACGCGCCCGACGGTTCGCCCGTGCGCTGCACGACTGGGGCTTCGGCGCCCACCGCGAACGCTCGGAACTGGCGCCGCACGAATCCGGCCAGAGCCATCTCGGCCTGTATCTGGCCAACGGCAACGAGTTTCTGGAGGCGATGCTCGGCGCGTACAAAGCGCGCGTCGCGCCGTTCAACATCAACTACCGCTACGTGGCCGACGAGCTGGTGTACCTGATCGGCAACGCGGACGCCGACGCCGTGCTCTACCAGGCGCGGTTCGCGCCGACCCTGGCCCTCGCGCTCGAACGGGCGCCGGGCCGGCCGCGCCTGATTCATGTCGACGACGAGTCCGGCAACGCGCCGTTACCGGGGGCGGTGCGTTACGAGGAGTTGCTGACGTCGGTGTCCGACGAGCCGCTGAACGTGGTGCCGTCGCCGGACGACCTCTACATGCTCTACACAGGCGGCACCACCGGCATGCCCAAGGCGGTGCTCTGGCGGCAGAACGACATCTTCATGAACGCAATGGGCGGGCGGACCTTCGGCACCGGCGAGCCGGTGAGCAGTCTGCACGAGATCATCGAGCGGTCGCGCCCCGACGGTCCGGGATCCATGACGGCCGCACCACTCATGCACGGCGCGGCGCAATGGGCGGCGTTCATCAACCTGTGCGCCGGACGCCCGTTCGTGATGGCCCCGACGACCACCCACCTGGATCCGGCCGAAGTGTGGACGCTGGCCAGCCGCGAACGGGTGGTGTCGTTGTCGATCGTCGGAGACGCGTTCGGCCGGCCGCTGCTCGACGAACTACAAAACGGTTCCTACGACCTTTCCGGCCTTTTCGTGCTTGTCACCGGCGGGGCGGCGCTGAGCGCGCCGCTCAAGCAGCGCTTCGTGGAATTGCTGCCGCATCTGACGATCCTGGACGCCGGGGGATCGTCGGAGTCGGGTGCGCAAATGGGCCAGGTTTCCAGCGCGGCGCAGCATGCCTCGGGCCGGTTCACACCCAACCCGGGCGCGGTGGTGGTCAGCGAGGATCTGACGCGGATCCTGTCGCCCGGCGACGACGAGATCGGCTGGCTCGCCCAGCAGGGCCCGATTCCGTTGGGATACCTGGGCGACCCGGGGAAGACCGCCCGGACCTTTCCGGTCATCGAGGGTATCCGGCACTCGGTCCCCGGTGACCGGGCTCGGTGGGACGCCGACGGTCAGATCGAACTGTTGGGCCGGGATTCGGTGACCATCAACTCCGGCGGCGAGAAGATCTTCGCCGAGGAGGTCGAGGCCGCGATCAACGAGCACCCCGCCGTCTATGACGTCGTGGTGACCGGCCGCCCAAGTGTGCGATGGGGTAACGAGGTCGTCGCGCTGGTGCAGTTGGCCGACGGCGCCCAGGTCGGCGCCGAGCACATCCTCGCCGAGGCCGCGCGTCACATCGCCCGCTACAAGCTGCCCAAAGAGGTCATCTTCTGCCCCAAGGTGCAACGATCACCGTCCGGCAAGGCGGACTACCGCTGGGCGAAAGAGCAAGTGACATAAGGTAATTGACCCGACCCGGCCGGGTGTCGCCCAAAGGGGCGCCGCGTTGCCAACCAGCCTTGATTCCCCGACCACTTTGCAACGCGACGCGTGGCAACCGTATCGGGAATCAGGGCGCCGTAGGTGCGTTTTCGCCGAAAAGTGTTGCCGGTAACAAGCGCTGGCGCAGCCGGTCGAACGCCTTGGGTTGCGGGCAGGCGCGGTACAGCTCGTCAAGGCGCCGCGCCAGTACAGCGACAGGGGTTGCGGTGGTGTCCAACTCGAAGTCGTATTCAGCGTCGGCGTGGGCCGCGCGAGCGCTCCCGCGGTTCCACCCCGGGTACCGGTTGCCGCGCTCCTGCTCGCGGCGCGCGCCTTCGGCGTCGGAGACGTGCACCCCCACCAACCACACCTGACGGTCCTGAAAGATCCGCAAGGCGTCCAGTAGCCAGTCACGTTTCCAAATCACGTCATCGGCGACGACGTTCATACCGTTGTCCAGGTAGGCCCTGATCGCGTGGTAGCGGCAATGCATGGCGCGGTCCAGCAGAGGGCCCGGATGCACGGTGAAGTACTCCAGGCCGTCGTCCTCGAGTGCGCTGTCCCACGTGTAGTACTCGGGACGCACCCGGGCCAGGTCGAGTTGCTCCGGTGGTAGGGCGAGCCAGAACACGTCGATCCCGAGGTGGATCCAGCACTCGTCGGCCACGTCCTGAAAAGCCTGGCAAAGGGACGTCTTCCCGGCGCTGGATCCGCCGTTGAGGACGATGAGCTTGCCTGGTGCCACACCCGCCATAGGGGCCAGAGAGTAACGGAACAGCCTCATGAACGGGCCGTTTCGGGGTGGAAGGTGGTGGGACCCCTGCCGCATGGCCACCAGCGAAGTCCGCCGCGCCATTTCCCTCGCCGCGTTCGCGGCGGGTTTATGATTTGGGGCTGCCGAGCGCGTCGATGACGCGCCGACCGTCGGGCCGTCGGAGGTTGCAGATGTCGTTTGTGATGGCGGTACCGGACGTGGTGTCAGCGGCTGCGACGAATCTCGCGGGGGTCTCCTCGGCGGTGGCGGCGGCCAATACCGCTGCCGCGGCACCGACTTCGCGAATCCTTGTTGCGGCCGGCGACGAGGTATCGGCGGCGATCGCCGCATTGTTCGGGGAGTATGCCCAGCGATATCAGCATGTCAGCGCGCAGGCCGCGGCGTTCCACGAACAATTCGTGCGGTCGCTGGCGGCTGCGGCGGGCGCCTACACCGGCGCCGAAGCGGCCAGCGCGTCTCCGTTGGCGAGCCTGCTGGGGTTGATCAACGCTCCCACCCAGGCGCTGCTGGGACGCCCGCTGATCGGCAATGGCGCTGACGCGCCGGACTTTTCGGGGGCGGCCGGTGGCCCGGGCGGCTTGTTGCTCGGCAACGGCGGTCGCGGGGGCTCGGGTGCGGCCGGGCAGGCCGGCGGTGCGGGTGGAGATGCCGGCCTGATCGGCAATGGCGGGATCGGCGGAGTGGGTGGCGCGGGTGTCGCGGGGTCGGGG
>NZ_LQOY01000049.1 GCF_002101675.1 Mycobacterium gordonae
GCGAGCGCGCGCGTGTGTACGGCGACACGCCGTAAATCCTGTACTTTTGCGCGCCTTCGGCGCGGAGGTGTGACCCGGCTTGGTCGCGCGAGCGCCCAGCCGACAAGATGGAGAGCGAAATGCCCGCGCGAGCCGACGACGTCGGGTCGCACATCTGCGTTGAGGTCGCCATCATGCACGTTCGCAGCCACCACCTGGTCAGTCGTGTAAGCCGTTGCGGTGCAAGCCTTTTAGTAGCCACGGCCGTGCTCGTTACGCCCGGGCAAGCGGCCGCCGCCCCACTTCCCGCTGCCCCCGCGCTAGCTGCCGACCCCGCGCTGCTGGCCCGCGACCTCGTCGCCGACGAGCAGGCACTGCGCGACCCGGCGTCGACGGACGCGGTGTTGCAGGCGGCCGCGCTGCGTCAACAGGCGGCCTACCGTGCCATCGGACGCCACCCGGAGTGGGAGTCGATCGTGCGGCCCGTCATCCCCGCATCGCTGGTCGGCATCTACGACCTCAACGTTGATGCGCGCCACCACCTGATGGCGCTCAACGCCGGAGAAGCCAAACCCACCCTGCCCGCGTGGCGCATCGACGCGCCGGCGCCGGTCGGTGAACTCGCCGGCTATTACCAGGCGGCCGCGGCGGCCACCGGTGTCGCCTGGAATTACCTCGCGGCGATCAACATGGTCGAAACCGACTTCGGCCGCATCAACGGTGTCAGCACCGCCGGCGCGCAGGGGCCCATGCAGTTCCTGCCCTCCACCTTTGCGTCGTACGCCGAGGGGGGCGACATCCACTCGGCGCGCGACAGCATCATGGCGGCCGGCCGGATGCTCGCCGCCAACGGGTTCGCAAGCAACCCTGACGGCGCCGTCTACAGCTACAACCACTCCAGCCACTACGTCGGAGCCGTCAAGGACTACGCCGCGGCGATCGCCGCCGACCCGGCCGTCCTTCCGGACTACCACCGGTGGGATGTCTATTACCTGACCACCTCGGGTGACGTCCTGCTGCCGGTCGGATACCTGGCTTCCGAGCGGATTCCCGTCGCCGACTACCTGGCGAGCCACCCGCAGTGACCTTGACAGGCAAGTAGCTACTTGCCTAACGTGAGCTCGTGGGGGACGTCTTCAAGGCCCTGGCCGATCCCACGCGACGCATCATCCTCGACGAACTGACCGACCGAAACGGGCAGACGCTCTTTGAGATCTGCGCTCGGCTGGCGACCAAGCACGGGCTGGGCTCGTCTCGGCAGGCGGTTTCGCAGCACCTCGATGTGCTCGAGGAAGCGGGTCTGGTCGAGACCCGCCGCGAGGGCCGATACAAGTTCCACTACATCAACACCGCGCCGTTGGAACCGATCGTCGCGCGATGGCTCAACAGGGGAAAGGGATCACCATGAGAATCAATCTGGCCAGCATCCTCGTCGACGACCAGGATAAGGCGCTGCGGTTTTACACCGAGATTCTCGGCTTCGTGACCAAGGCCGATATCCCGATGGGCGAGGCTCGCTGGATCACGGTGGTGTCACCCGAGGACACGAACGGCACCGAACTGGTTCTCGAGCCGGACGGGCATCCCGCGGTCAAGCCGTTCAAAGAGGCGCTCGTTGCCGACGGCATACCTTTCACGTCCTTCGCCGTCGACGACACTCACGCTGAATTCGAACGCTTGACCGGCCTGGGCGTGCGGTTCACCCAGGAGCCCGTGGCCATGGGCCCCGTGATCACCGCGGTCCTCGATGACACCTGCGGAAACCTGATTCAAATCGCGCAGCTGACCGGTTGAGCCGGGCGGGGCACACGACTGCTGCGCGAACCAGGTCGCCTGTCCGGCGCCGACACTGATATCGCATGCGCTATCACGTTTGCAGCGGCATCATGCCGAGGATTCCCGGTGCTAAAGTGACGGATGTGACTCGCCGGAGAACCCCGGCCCCGGCTCGGGCGTCACATTGCGAGCGGTGATCTCGTCACCGCAGTGGGCGCAGATCAGCCGCGGATCGGCGACCTCGCCACAAGGCTGGTGCCGCAACAGGATTGGTGGCCCATTCGGGTTCGGCAGGTGCTCGTCGCCCCAGCGCATCAACACCACTACCGCGCCGAACAGCTCGTGCCCCACGTCGGTGAGGCGGTACTCGTAGCGTTCGGGATCCTGCGAATAGCGCACCCGCTCAAGCAGTCCCGCATCGACGAGCATTCGCAGCCGCGACGACAGTGTCGGCCGCGGAATGTTGAGGTTGCGGGCGAGTTGACCGAAGCGCTGTACACCGAAGAACGCCTCACGCAGAATCAGCAGGGTCCACCGTTCGCCCACCAACTCCAGCGCCCGGCCGACCGACTCCCCGTGGAAGCGGTGAGACAGATCGGTAGCCGCCATAGTTCAATCACTGTACCGGTTCAAATACTGAACCGCACGTGGTAGCTTGACTGCACCGTCACCGTTACCGGGAGTCGCCGATGAACCATGCAGATACCCCCGAGGTCCTCGCGGAAAAGATCGCGCTGTCGGCCCGGGATCTGGCGCCCGAGATCGACCGCGAGCGCCGGCTTCCACCCGAACTGGTCACGCGACTGAACGAGGCCGGCATGCTGCGCGCCACCATGCCGCGCGAGGTCGACGCCCTCGAATTGTCGCCGCCGACGGCCCTGCGGTGCGCTGAGGCGATAGCCCGGGGCGACGCGGCGACGGGATGGTGCGTGTCGATCGCGATCACCAGCGCATTGCTGGTGGCCTACTTGCCGGACGCCGCGCGAGACGAGATGTTCGGCGGCGGCCGGGGCGTCGCGGCCGGGGTGTGGGCGCCACGTGGCAAGGCCGAGTCGGTCGACGGCGGTGTGGTGGTGTCCGGACGCTGGCCGTTCTGTAGCGGAATCACGCACGCGGACATACTCTTTGCCGGATGCTTCGTCGGGGAGAGCCGGGTGCCCTCTGTTGTCGCGCTGCCGAAGGAAGACCTGCAGGTCCTGGATAACTGGCACACCCTCGGACTGCGCGGCACCGGTAGCCACGACACCGTCGCCGAGGAGGTCTTCGTGCCCGCCGACCGCGTGTTCTCAGTATTCGACGGGCCGACGGTAAACCGGCCGCTGTATCGCTTTCCAGTGTTCGGGTTCTTCGCGCTGTCAGTGGCCGCTGCCGCCCTCGGCAATGCCCGTGCGGCGATTGACGATCTCGTTGAACTCGCAGGGGGCAAAAAGGGACTCGGGTCGACGCGGACCCTCGCAGAGCGCCCGGCGACGCAGTCCGCGGTGGCGGCCGCGGAGTCGGCACTGGCCGCGGCCCGGGCGCTTTACTACGAGGCGACCGAAAACGCTTGGCAGGCCAGTCAGGAGCCCGACCCCGTGCCGATTGCCCTGCGCAACCGGCTACGCCTGGCGGCCACCCACGCCGCACGCACCTCCGCCGACGTGGTGCGCACCATGTACGACCTGGCCGGCGGCACCGCCATCTACGACACCTCGCCGCTGCAGCGCCGGTTCCGCGACGCCTTCACCGCCACCGCACACTTCCAAGTGAACGAAGCATCGCGCGAACTGCCCGGCCGTCTGCTACTGGACCAGCACGCCGACACCTCGATGCTGTGACGAAACTCGAAGTCGTCCTTCCGTTTTGGCTCGACCGGCCCGACCGTGAGGCGCTGGAGATCGCGCGGACGGTAGCGGAATCCGGTTTCGATGCGTTGTGGATCGGGGAGATGGCCACCTACGACGCGTTCGCCCTGGCGACGGCGATCGGGCTGCGAGCATCGGAGCTGCCACTGAAGATCGGGCCGCTGGCCGTCGGAGTGCGCGGCCCGGTGACGCTCGCGCTCGGCGTTAGTACCGTGGCGTCTCTGACCGGCAACCGTGTCGACCTCGCCCTCGGCGCATCCAGCCCGGCGATCGTGACCGGCTGGCACAACCGTGTCTGGGCTAACCACGTGTCGGTGATGCGGGAAACCATCGAATGCCTGCGGCCGATGCTGGCCGGCGAGCGCGTCACCTATCACGGCCGGCACGTCAACAGCCAGGGGTTCCGGCTGCGCAACCCGGTCCCTGAGGCGCGAATTGCGTTGGGCGCGTTCGGTCCCGGGATGATCTCTCTGGCCGCGCAGCAGGCTGACGAGGTGGTGCTCAACCTCGCCTCGCCCGCCCGGGTGGCCCAGGTGCGGGAAGCGATCGAGCGTGTCGCTGCCGGTCGTCCCGTCCCCCGCCTCACGGTTTGGGTGCCGGTCGGCCTCGATCCGGGCTCCGCGGCGCATGCCCAGCTGGCCGGTCAGCTGGGCGTCTATCTTTCACCGCCGGGTTACGGAGAGATGTTCAGCGCGTTGGGCTTTGGGGAGCTGGTGCAGCGGGCCCGCGCCGGATCGTCCCGTCGTGCACTGGCGGCCGCCATTCCCGTCGAGCTGCTCGACACGGTGTGCGCCCTGGGTCCGCCGACCCGCATAGGGCAACGGCTGCGCGAGTACCGGGATGCCGGTGCGGACTGTGTCGCGGTGGTACCCGCCACCGCAGAGGATGCCGGCGGCCGCAGGGTTCTCAACGCATTGAGTCAGGAGATGCCATGACGCTCACCAATACCGTGTGCCGGCTGGCTGCCCGTCCGGTCGGCCTGCCGAAGGTCTCCGATTGGCGGATCAGCGACGAGCCGGCCGCGGCTCCCGCTGACGGTGAGTTCCTAGTGCAGGTCGAGTACCTGTCGGTCGATCCGGCGATGCGGACATGGATGAATGCCGGCCGGTCCTACGTGCCGCCGGTGGAGATCGGGGAGGTGATGCGAGCCGGCGCCATCGGGCGCGTTATCGAGTCGCGACACCCGGACTTCGCGACCGGCGACGAGGTGTTCGGCGCGTTCGGGGTGCAACGCTACGCGGTCTCCGACGGCCGCGACGTGACCCCGGTCGACACCACGCTGGCGCCCGCCCCGGTGCACCTCGGCGCGCTGGGCATCAGCGGGCTGACCGCCTACTTCGGGCTGCTCGACGTGGGCCGGCCACAGCCGGGCCAGACCGTCGTCATCTCCGGCGCTGCCGGATCGGTGGGCAGCATCGCCGGTCAGATCGCGCGCATCAAGGGTTGCCGCGCGGTCGGCATCGCCGGCGGTGAAGACAAGTGCCGCTGGCTGGTCGAGGAACTCGGGTTCGACGCCGCCATCGACTACAAGTCCGGCGATCTGCGCAGCCAGTTGAAAACTTCTGCGCCCGAGGGCATCGACGTCTTCTTCGACAACGTCGGCGGCGCCACCCTGGAAGCCGCGCTGTCCCGGCTGGCCCGCGGCGCACGCGTGGTGATCTGCGGTGCGATCTCGCAGTACAACGCCAGCGGCGAACTTCGCGGCCCGGCGAACTACATGCAACTGTTGGTCGCACGCGCGTCGATGACCGGCTTCGTGATCTTCGACTACGCCGACCGATACCGGGAAGCCGTTGTGCAACTGGCGGATTGGCTGCGCAGTGGTGATTTGCGGTCACGCGAGCAGGTCGTCGAAGGAGGCATCGGCGACTTTCCCGAGGTGCTGCTCAAGCTGTTCCGCGGTGACAACACCGGCAAACTGATCCTGGCGCTCGCGTCCTGACGCCGGCGGGTTTCGTTTCCGCCGCCGACGGCTTGCTAGTCGTCGAGACCGACGGCTGAGTTGCCAAAGATTGCCCGGTGCATCTAGATATTGAAGCGGCCGGCGAACGCGCGCAGCGGCAAGTCGGCGCTGGTGATCAGGCCTGGGGGAGCGGCGACGACCGACCTGATCGAGTTCAGCGCCGGCAAACCGGTGACCGTCATGCCGATGGAGGCGAAGTTGTCCGGGTTGGACAGATCGACGCCAGGCTTCGGGAAGATCATGTGCTTGTTGTAGATGCACGGATCACCCTTGATCTGAGTGATGTAGCAGCCCTTGATATCCCAGTTGGGGTCGGTGTGCGGGGTCATCTGCCATTCCAGGTGCGTTTCCACCCGGGGCACCCCGTCCACCATGCCCTGATACTTGATGTAGTTTCCGCCCAGCGAACCCTTCGGCAGCGTGTACCAGCCCAAATCGACATCCTTGGTGCAAGCGCCCAATTCGTAGGTGAACTTGACCTCGTCGAGTTCGAGGTCGAAGCAGTCGGCCATCATCAGGACACTGTCGGCGAACACGCGGGTGTACTTCTCCAATTTGCCCGGAATGGATGGATCGTCAACCGGCAGGCCGTAACCCACCTCGATCCAGGTGTCCTTGGAGTGGTGGCACGACACGTCAACCGACTCGATGGTGGTGACGTTCTCGATCTCGGCGACATCGGCCGAACAGACCACGCCCAAGATCTGGTTGACGCCGGGGTTCATGCCCGTCCCGTAGAACGTCGAGCCGCCCTTCGCGCAAGCCTCCGCCAGCAGCTGTGTGACGGGTTTGCCGGAGTGGTGCGGATGGTTGCGGTCGCGGTGCCAGCCGGTGATCCAGTCGGCGGTGGTGACGATATTGATGCCGGCCTCGAGGACTTTGACGTACAGGTCCTCGTCGGGGAAGACGCCGTGGAAGGTCAGCACGTCGGGCTTGGCGGCGATGATTTCCTCGACGCTGCCGGTGGCCTTGACACCGTTGGGCGCCAACCCGACCAGCTCACCGACGTCGCGGCCGACCTTCTCCGGTGAATAGCAGTGCACGCCAATCAATTGCAGGTCCGGATGGGTGGCGATGCGCTTGATCATCTCGGAACCGACGTTGCCGGTGGCGACCTGGAAGACCTTGATCGGAGGCGTCATTGTTGTGCCTTTCCGGAGCTGTTGAGTTCGGCGGCGGTGCCGCCCTTTCCATCGGGATAGAACTTCTTGGCCCAGTTACGGATCGCAGTGAATCCCTCGTACTCCGCGTTCGCGAGCGCCGGCGGGTCGGAGTAGCGCTGGTGCGCCCAGATGTGCACGTCCTGGGCGAACTGGCGGATCACCTCTTCACCGAACATGCGAGCCTTGGCTTGGGCGCGCTCGTCGTCCCGGCCCGGAACTCGGCCGATATACACCATGAACCGGACGTCGGAGGTGCGCTCGTCGACCGGGGTGATCGCCGAGATGGTGCGATTGTCGACCATCCCCCAGCTTCTGGTGACGGCCACGCCCAGTCCGCCGTTGATGGCCTCGACACCGCTTCTGACGTCCTCGATGCTCTGTTGGTCGTCGCCTTCGAAGGTGATGGTGAAGTCGACGTAGGACACCGGTTCGTCGAAGTCGTGCCGGGTGAAGATCGGCACGATCGGTGTGTTGTGGACGTATTTGAAGTGGGCGAAGTCGACACCGTTCTCCAGCACGTACTGCGGGTGTAACTCCAGCCCCTGCCGGAACAGTCGCTGCTGTGGGTAGTAGTCGGCTTTTCGGCGACCGTCGCCGAAGTCTTCGAAGATGTCAGGTGCCTCGAAAAACGGTGCGCGGCCCTCGATGTCGTGCCAGATGTAGACCGACTCGTTGCGCTCGACCACCGGGTAGGTGCGGATGCGTCGTCCCCGGTTGGGACGGTCCTGGTACGGGATGCAGACATTGCGCCCCTGCTGGCTCCACTGCCAGCCGTGAAACGGGCACTGCAGTACCTCGCCGACGACCGTGCCGCCGTAGCCCAGATGAGCGCCGAGGTGTTCGCAGTACGCGTTCATCACGGTCAGTTGGCCCGAATCGGCGCGCCAGGCGACCATCTCCTGGTCGAAGTACTTCATCGTGTGGACGTCACCGATGCCGATCTCCTCGGACCACGCGACCTGGAACCAGCCGGTGGGCTTCATCGACAAAGGCGGCTTGGCCATGCACCAGTCCTTTCCGGGGTGATCATCAAGCACTCTATGAAAAAGTCATAGATGAGTCAACGAAACTGCGCTGTCCGCGTTACCATTCGCACATGGCAGTGGCGGACAGCGCGAATCGCAGGGCCAACAAGCGGGGGCTGGCCACGCGCGAGGCGATGCTGCAGGCCGCCGTGACGGCCCTGGCCTCTGGGGATCCCGGAGCGGTTTCGGCGAACCGCATCGCCAAACAGATCGGGGTCACCTGGGGCACCGTGCAATATCAATTCGGGGACGCCGACGGGTTTTGGGCGGCGGTGTTGCACCACACGGCGCAGCGGCGGGCCAACGTGTTCGCCAACCCCGACGCCGGGGCGTCGTTGCGGGAACGGGTCGCGGAGATCATCGACACGCTGTACGACGGGCTGACCTCGCCCGACTCGCGGGCGATCGAGAATTTGCGCGCGGCGTTGCCGCGTGATCCCAGCGAGCTGGATCGGCTCTACCCGCGCACCGCCGCGGAACTGCGGTCGTGGGGCCAGGGCTGGCACGCGACCTGTCAGAAGGCGTTCGCCGACCTGCAGGTAGACCCCCAACGGGTGCACGAGATCGCGACGTTGATCCCGGGCGCCATGCGCGGTCTGGTCTCCGAACGCCAGCTCGGCAGCTACGCCGACCTCGACGAGGCGCGCCGCGGACTGACCAACGCGATCGTCGCCTACCTGGCGGAGTCGGCCCGCGCAATCTGACAGGATTCACCGCCCGGCGACTGGGTACGACAGGGGCGTGCCACAGACGAACGAACTGACAGTCCTCGACCCGCGCACCGGCGACGTGGCGTCCCGAACGCGGGTCGCGGAAGAACAGGAATGTGACCAGGCGGTTGCGCGCGCCCGCGCGGCCGGCACCGCATGGGCGCGTACCGCGCCGGCGGAGCGCGCCACCCGCGTCAGGGATGCCGCCGCGGCGGTGGAAGCCGTGGCCAAAGAACTCGCCGAACTGGTGCAGCGCGAGACCGGCAAGCCGCTCGACGATGCGCTGGGGGGTGTGCAGGCCGGCGTGGACACCCTGCGGCAGTACGCCGAACTTGGTCCGCTGCACCGCGGCCGGAGTCTCCAAGGCAACTGGGCTGCAACCGATTTCATGATCGCCGAGCCGCGAGGCGTGGTCGCGGTGCTGACGCCGTGGAATGACCCGGTCGCCGTCGCGGCCGGCTTGCTCGGTGCTGCGCTGGTGACCGGCAACACCGTGGTGCACAAACCCAGCGAACGCTGCCCATCGGCGGGCCGGCGCTTCGCCGAACTGATCGCCGCGCATCTCCCCGAGGGTGTGCTGGAGATCGTCGACGGCGAGGCGGGCGTCGGCGCCCGGTTGGCCGCAGCGGACGTCGACGTGGTGGCCCATGTCGGCAGTTCGGCCACTGGCCGCGAGATCGCCCGGTCCTGCGCGGACCGCGGAGCCAAGGCGCTACTCGAGAACGGCGGCAACGACCCCTTGATCGTCGATGCCGGGGTGGACCCGCGGTGGGCCGCCGAGCAGGCGGCGACCGGCGCGTTCGCCAACGCCGGCCAGATCTGTGTGTCGGTCGAACGCATCTACGTGGTGGCGTCGGTGGCACAACGCTTCCTCGACGCGCTCGTGGAGCAGGCCGGCACCTGGGAGACCCGGATCGGACCTCTGGTGGACCAGCGTCACTGCGAGCACGTACACCGGCACGTCCAGGACGCGGTCGACAAGGGCGCGACTGTGCTGACCGGGGGTGAACCCGGCCCGGGGCCGGGCTCGTTCTACCCCCCGACAGTGCTGACCGGTTGCGAAACGGACATGCTCGTCTTCACCGAAGAGACGTTCGGCCCGGTTGCGCCGGTGCGCGTGGTGGATGATTTCGAGACGGCGCTGGCCGAAGCCGCCCGCGACCGGTACGGACTCGCCGCGACCGTATTGACCCCGAATATGGCTCGCGCACAAGCAGCTTGGCGTACCTTGCCAGTGGGTACGGTCAAGGTCAACGCGGTATTCGGCGGGGCCCCGGGCGGGGCATCGGAGCCGCGCCGGGCCAGCGGCAGTGGTTTCGGCTTCGGCCCGGAACTGCTCGACGAGATGACCGCTGTCAAGGTGGTGCACTGGACGGCGCCGGACGGTGACTGAGCGAAAGCTTGGGGATCGCGCGTTCATATCGCCCAAGGGTGGGGTACCAAGGGTGTGTGAAAGGTCTGGCTGCACGGCTCGTGCAGATTTATCGACGAACGGGCGCCGACGTGCCCTTCGGGGATCCGGTCCCGTCGCACGGCACCGAAATGGAGGGCTGGTTCTGGCGCCTGTCGGACCGCCACGAGGGACGGGTGGTCGTCGCACTCTGCAGCGCCAACCGGCACCGTGACGGCGACTGGTCGACAGCGGCGATCGCGCTGCATCCCGGCGGGGTCGTGCGCTCGGCGGCGGTCGACGGTGTGACCGCGAGTCAGACGCGGTTCGATGTGCGCGCGGAATCGGGTGCCAATCTGATCGATGCCGGCGCAGAACGCCTCAAGATGGTGCTCGGCGACACCGCGGTCGACCTGAAGTTTCACGACGCGTATCAATGGCCCAAGCCGTTCGGCGGCGGCGGCATCTTCTCCTCGGTGCCGTTCCTCAACCAGTACTGGCATCCGTACCGGTTGGGCGGCAAAGCCTCGGGCACCGTGACCCATCAAGACCAGCGTTGGGAATTCACCGACGCCGCTCTTTACTGCGAACGCAATTGGGGAGCGGGCTTTCCGCTGAGGTGGTGGTGGGGTCAGGCTCACGACTTCGGCGAAGCCGACGTCTCCGTGGCGTTCTCGGGAGGTCTGCTGGAGCTCGGACCACTCAACCGTCATGTCACGGGAGTCGTTGTGCGACTGGGAGATCGGGTGATACGCATCACTCCTCCCGCTTGGGTGTCATCGCACTGCGACGCGCAACGGTGGCACATCGATGCCCGCACCCCGCGCTATCGCGTCGAACTCGACGGGCGTGGCACCCCGCAGGGGCAGCACGTGCTGCCCGTGCCGCTGCCGGCCGAGCGCCGCAATATCGACTCTGACTACGAAAACCTGGCCGGCACGTTGCACTGCCGGATCCGGGAATGGGGTCGCGTCTTTTTCGAGGGCACATCGACGCTGGCCGGCCTCGAGGTCGGCAGCCGACCGTCATGACGAGCCGACTGGTCAGCCGACACATGCAGAATTGGGTACGCTGCAACGCCATGAGGCGGACGCGATGAGCGCGGGCCTGTTCGGCCTGTTGGACGACGTCGCGCTGTTTGCGCGGCTCACCGCCGCATCGTTGGACGACGTGAGCGGTGCCGCCGGACGGGCGACCGCCAAGGCGGCGGGCGTGGTCATCGATGACACCGCCGTCACGCCGCAGTACGTAGACGGGATCTCGGCCGAGCGTGAATTGCCCATCATCAAGCGCATTGCGCTGGGGTCGCTGCGGAACAAGCTGTTCTTCATCCTGCCCGGCGCAATGTTGCTCAGCCAGTTCGCGCCGTGGTTGCTGAGCCCGATTCTGATGCTGGGGGCTACGTACCTGTGTTACGAAGGCGCCGAGAAGGTGTGGGGCACGCTGCGCGGTCACGACCACGGGACGCAAGAGCCGGAGAGCGAGGGTCACATGGTGGCCGGCGCAATCCGGACGGACTTCATCCTCTCAGCCGAGATCATGGTGATCGCACTCAACGAGGTGGCCGCTCAGGCGTTCGTACCCCGCTTGGTGATCTTGGTGATCGTTGCGTTGGTCATCACCCTGGCCGTATACGGGGTCGTCGCCGGCATCGTCAAGATGGACGACGTGGGCCTGCACCTGAGCCGGACCTCGTCTGGGCTCGGCAGGAAGATCGGGCGCGGTTTGGTAGCGGGGATGCCCAAACTGCTGGGGCTGCTGTCCGCCGTCGGGACGGTGGCCATGCTCTGGGTCGGCGGCCACATTCTGCTGATGGGCGCTGACCATCTCGGTTGGCACACACCTTATGGATTGGTGCACCACGCGCAGGAGTGGATGCACCACGCAGCGGGACCGGTCGGCGGAATACTCGGCTGGTTGGTCAACACCGCCATGTCCGCTGTGGTCGGATCCGTGATCGGAGCTGCCGTGTTGCCCTTCGTGCATCTGCTGCAACGGGTGCGCCGGCCCGGCTCGCCGACTTAGTCCGCCGGCTCCCCTGCGTCCCAGATGTGCTGTGTCTCTTGGCTAACCGACCGATGATGGGTCTGCTGGAAGTTGCGCCCGCCTCGGCCGAACGTCGCGACGACCGCGGCGGGTGCGCCGGATTCGAGCAGCGGCTCAGCCAGCCACGTGCAACGCCGTACGTGCACCAGGTCGACGGCCACCGCGCCGGGGTCCTCGTCGCGAAAATAGGGTCCGGCCACCCGGCCGAGCCAGAACAATCGGTCCTGATCGCGGGTCCACACGAACGAGCCTTCGGGTAAGGCGG
Source organism: Mycobacterium gordonae (assembly GCF_002101675.1). Taxonomy (GTDB): domain Bacteria; phylum Actinomycetota; class Actinomycetes; order Mycobacteriales; family Mycobacteriaceae; genus Mycobacterium; species Mycobacterium gordonae. Next base: position 12,162 of record NZ_LQOY01000049.1, read on the forward strand.
CGAAGCGGTCGACCCGGCGGGCCAGGCGTTCCTCCTCGGCCGCGTTGCGCACCAGCCGGCCGAAGCCGCACAGCCCCAGCCTGAGGGCGCGTTCGAGGGTGGCTCGCCAATCGATCTCGTTGCTGCGGGAGCGCATTGGAGCGCGGTAGACGTCGGCCATGCCGCTCATTGTGCGCGCTATGCTGTGGACGGTGTCCACCTTCAAGCGCTATCTCGTCATCCAGGCGATGGTGTTCGTGTGCGGCATCGTCGGCCCGATCTTCCTGATCATATTCTTCTCCGCGCCAATGGATCCGCACATGAAGTGGGCCTACTGGTGGGGCCTTTTCATCACCTACATCGACGTGATGATCGCGATCGGGATCACGGCAAGCACCCCGGAGAACGCCGGAGCTCAGGTGCCGCAGAAGGTTCGGTAGACACCGAAGTCCACGGGCGCGGGGGAGGCGTACCGCTCCAGCCCGGGCCGCTCCGTGTACGGATCGCCGATCGCATCGAGGAGTCGATGCAACGGTTCGAGGTCACCGGCGGTCGCCGCGGTCAATGCCTCCTCGACGAGGTGGTTGCGCGGGATGTACAGCGGGTTGACCCGGTCCATGGCCTCGGGGTCGGGGCCTAGGGCACGCCAGCGTCGCGCCCAGTCGTCAAACCGTGCGGGATCGACGAATTGCCCCCGTGCCGCTTCGTCGTTGCCGCGCGCGGCTCCGGCAAGGTGGCGGAAGAACGAGGTGAAGTCGACGTGGCTCTCCTGCAGCATGGGCAGCAGTTCGTCGATCAACGGCACCACGGTGTCCACGTCGGTGGCCACCCCCAGTTTGGCGTGCATACCGGAGAGCCATGCGGAATGGTAGGCGTGAAACCCGTCAAATGCGTGCTCTATCAAGGCAATCGACTCGTTGACATCGTCGCCGAGCAACGGCAGCAGCGTCTCGGCGAACCGCGCGAGATTCCAGGCGGCGATGGTCGGTTGATTGCCGTAGGCGTAGCGGCCCCAGGCGTCGATCGAGCTGAAGACGGTGTCGGGGTCGTAGGCCTCCATGAATGCGCACGGACCGTAGTCGATGCTCTCGCCGGAGATCGTCATGTTGTCGGTGTTCATCACCCCGTGGATGAAACCGACCAGCATCCAGCGCGCCACCAACGATGCCTGAGCGGCGACCACCCCTTCGAACAGCGCGAGGTAGCGGTTCTCGGCGCTGGCCGCGTCCGGATGGTGGCGGGCGATGGCGTGGTCGGCGAGCCGCCGCAGCAGGTCCAGATCGCCTGTGGCAGCAGCATATTGGAAGCTTCCGACGCGCAGATGGCTGCTCGCCACACGCACCAGCAACGCGCCCGGCAGCATCGTCTCGCGAGCCACCGGACGACCGGTGGCCACCACGGCCAACGATCGGGTCGTCGGAATCCCCAACGCGTGCATGGCCTCGCTGATGACGTACTCGCGCACCATCGGCCCGACGGCGGCCAATCCGTCGCCGCCGCGAGCGAACGGTGTGCGCCCAGAACCCTTGAGGTGGATGTCGCGCAGGCGCCCGTCGGCGTCGGTGAGCTCGCCGAGCAACAGCGCGCGCCCGTCCCCCAACCGCGGTACGTAACCGCCGAACTGGTGCCCGGCGTAGGCCTGGGCTACCGGTGCAGCGCCGGTGGGCACCAGGTTGCCGGCCAGAAACCGTAGTCCGTCGGGGCTGGTCAGCCACGTGGTATCGAGACCGAGAGCGTCGGCCAGCGGTTCGTTGAGCACCAGCAGCCGTGCCTCGGGTGGCACTTCGGCCTGCCAGGGGACCGCCATCTCGGGCAACTCGCGCGCGAAGCGGTCCTGCAGGGTGATGGTGATGTCGGGGGTAACGCTCACTTGTCACACACTACGGAGAATCATCCGTCCTCGTTGGTGGCCAAACCTTCCGGGGGAGGAGTGGAATACGCGGGGTAGGCCGGCGGCGACACGACGCTGTCGTCGTGCTCGGTGGCGGCATCGTCTCGCTGCGGGTCATCCGGCGATTCGGGGTGGCTCATCCAGTGCTCCTAGCTGACGGCTTGCTTGATCAGGTCCCGTGCGCGGTCGAGCATCGATGCGAACGGTCCGACGGCGAAGTTCAACTTGGCCGATTCCACCCCGGCGTGCGGCCGGGTCGGTGCAATGGCCTCGGCGAGTTTCACCGCCGTGCCCAACCGCTTGAGCTCCTCGGCGTTCATGTCGCTCTGCAGCTTCTCGAACTCCTCGAGTTCCTCGTGCTCGGCATGGGCCAGCACCGCCTCGCGCAGCTTCGTCAACTCGTCGATGAATTCCTCCGAGGTGATGTCGAGGCTTTCGATCTTGGACAGCTGCTCCTTCGCGCTGTGCTCTTCCTGCAGCAAGCTGTCGACGATCGCATCGCCGGACTCGACTTCGCGGCGGGCGCGCGGATGGACGAACATCTCCTCGGCGGTCTCATGTACCGCGAGAAGCTGGCGCAATTCGATGAACGGTTTCTCGCGCGCTTGCGGATCCGACGCGAGCAGCACCTGGTCGAACATGTCCTCGATCAGGTCGTGCTGCGCTTTGAGGAAAGCGATGACTTCCTCGGGTGTTTCAACAATCATTTCGGGCATAGCGAATAAACCTCCGGTGAGGGGGGTCGGAAATTGCGGGCGGGGGGCTGTGCACCGCTTTTCGGCGCATACCCGGGCAACGGGGTGCTAAAACTCAGGTCGTCGGTCGACCAGGCGTTTCACTTCTGCCAAGTCGTACGGCGCGCGCAGCCCGAGGATCAAATGCTCGGCGCCGGCCTCGACCAGGGACGTCATCAGGACGGGATCGGCGCGCTCGATCCAAACGGTGCGTTCGATCTCGCGCGCGTCGCGACCGACCTCGTCACACCACTGGTCGAGGACCAGATTCTTGGCCCGGATCGTGTCCGCGTCGCCGTAGCCGTTCCACATGTCGGCGTGCTGCGCCACCAGGCGAAGCGTGCGTCGTTCCCCGTTGCCCCCGATCAGGATCGGCAACGGGCCCAGCGGTGGCGGCTGCAGTAGGGCCAGGCGCCGGCGGATGCGGGGCAGCGACGTGGCGAGCAGGTCGAGTCGTTGCGCGGGTGTGCGCACGGGATAGCCGTACTCGATCTCGTCCTTATCCATCCATCCCGACCCGATGCCCAGCACCGCACGGCCCCCCGAGAGGTGATCCAGGGTGCGGGCCATGTCGGCCAGTAGGTCCGGGTTGCGGTAGCAGCAGCCGGTCACCAGCATCCCGATCTGGGAGACGTTCGCGGTCGTGACGGCCATCGCGGCAAGGATCTGCCAGCCCTCGAAATGTGCTTCGTCGGCGGCGCCGTACAGCGGCGGGAAGAAGTGGTCCCAGGTCCACAGGCTGTCCACCCCGAGGTCGTCGACGGCCTGCCATGCCGCCCGCAAGCCGGCCATGGTGGTGTTCTGCGGATGAATTTGGACGCCGATTTTCACCATCGACGTCAAGCATGCTCCCCGCAGACGGGGCCGGGCGCTGGGAAACGCCGGCGCAGCGCCAGCGACACGTACACCAGCGCGACAAGAACCGGCACCTCGATCAGGGGTCCGACGACACCGGCCAGGGCTTGTCCGGAGGTGGCGCCGTAGGTGGCGATTGCGACGGCGATGGCCAACTCGAAGTTGTTGCCGGCGGCAGTGAAGGCCAGCGTCGTGGTGCGTTCGTAACCCAGACCGAGCGCGGCGCCGAGTAGGTAGCCGCCGCCCCACATGATCGCGAAGTAAGCCAACAGCGGCAGCGCGATCCTGGCCACGTCCAACGGTCGGTGGGTGATCTGCTCACCTTGCAACGCAAAGAGAATCACGATGGTGAACAGCAGCCCGTAGAGTGCCCACGGGCCGACGATCGGTAGAAACCGCCCCTCGTACCAGTCGCGGCCCTTCGCGCGTTCGCCGAAGCGGCGCGACAGGTAGCCGGCCAACAGCGGAATCCCCAGGAAGATGAGGACGGATTTGGCGATCTGCCAGGGTGACGTGGAGATCGAGGTCTGGGGCAGACCCAGCCAGCCGGGCAGCACCGACAGATAGAACCAGCCCAGTACCGCGAACATCAGCACCTGGAACACCGAGTTCAGCGCGACTAGCACCGCGGCGGCCTCGCGGTCACCGCAGGCGAGGTCGTTCCAGATGATGACCATGGCGATGCAACGGGCGAGCCCGACGATGATCAGGCCGGTGCGGTACTCGGGCAGGTCGCCCAGCAGCAGCCAGGCGAGGGCGAACATCAGCGCCGGACCGAGGACCCAGTTCAGCAAGAGGGAACTGACCAGCATTCTGCGGTCGGCGGTGACGGTGTCGAGGCGGTCATAGCGCACCTTGGCCAGCACCGGGTACATCATGATCAGCAGCCCTAGGGCTATCGGCAGCGAAATGCCGTTGATCTGAACCTTTTCCAAAGTGGTGTTCAGCCCGGGTACCCCTCGGCCCAGCAGCAGGCCGGCGGCCATGGCGATGCCGATCCACACCGGGAGGAAACGGTCGAGGGTCGAGAGTCTGGCTACCACTGGTGCATGGTGTTGATCGGTTGCGTCGGTCACGCGGGTGCTCCTGAAACGGTGGTGCTGCGGACGGCGAGGGCTGCGGACAGGATGTGCACTGCTTCCGGTACGACCGCGTAGTACACCCACGAGCCGCGGCGCTGCGATGTCAGTAATCCGGCGTCGCGCAGCACCTTGAGGTGGTGGGAGATCGTGGGCTGTGAGACGGCTACACCCTCGGAGACCTCACAGACACACGCCTCGCCGCCGGCCCGGCTCGCGACCGCACTGAACAGCTGGAGCCGGACTGGGTCGGCCAGCGCTTTGAGCTTCACGACCAATTCGGCCGCCTGCTGCGCTGAGAGGGGTTCAGCCAGCAGTGGCGCCACCTCGCAACCACTGTCCGTGGTAAGCGTCCTGTATTTCGACACTCATCGATATTGACAGGCATCGAATACGGCGGCAAGTCGGCTCAGCGGCGACGTTGTCGTGGGACGCCGCCGCGGAGCAGTTCGTGGGTGGCGGCGGTGGTGGTTTTCAGCCACAGCCGCAGCAGGTGCCGTCGGCGCGCGGGATCGGCCACGTCGGTGTAGGCCTCCCGCGAGTGCAGGACGACGGCGTTGTTGAGCAGCTGAACATCTCCCGGCTCGAAGCGCATTTCGATGTGGAAGGCCGGGTCGTTCGCGATTTGCTCCACGAGATCGAGGGCAGCCCGTTGTTTCCCGGTGAGTCTGGGTGCGTCCGAATGGCGTTGGGAATCGCGGATGTACCAGGCGATGAAGAACAGCCGCGGCGTCCCGCCGAGGTCCGTGATCGGCGGCAACTCGAAGAAGGGTGGTTCGCCGGCACCCTGCTCGTCATTGCGGTCCCACGGCATCGGCTGGTACATCACCTCGACCAGTTCCGGTGCGCGCGCAAGCATCTCGTTGTAGACGGCGTGCGCACTGACGATCCTGGATTCACCGCCGGCGGCTGCCGGGTGCAGGCACAACAGCCCGACCAGGTCGGAGCCGTCGCTGTGGAAATCCTGACGCAGGTTCGTCCGGTACTTGCGCACTCCAGCGGCCGCGGGCAGGCGTTCATCCCGGATGTGGGTGAGAACGTTGGCATCTCGGTCCTGGCCGACCGGCTCGCCGAGCAGCCGGCCCAGACCGAGGTAGGCAACCTCGGTCTGGGGCTCGGTGAGCTCGTGGATGGGGAACTGTCGTAGCCGAACGAAACCCGGTCCACGGCTGAGCAGTTCACTCCACCCCTGCGCAGCTGCGCCGAAGTGGCCTGCCAGTTCGGTGAATTCGCCGCCCCGGCCGTAGGAGATCAGCGCCTGTCGATCGGCGGGGGAGAGGTCGAACGACCACAGCGCCTCGTCCGGGAAATCTCGCGGTGTCCACACCGAGGGGGCATGCGCGGCGACCTCCACCCTCACTGCGCTGGCACCTCGGCGCCGCAGCACCGGGCCTGTTCGACGTCCGGCTCCGAGGCGAAGAAGGTGTCCGAATCGGCCAGCTTGGTGTAGATCTCCCAGCGGTGTCCGCCCGGACCGTTGACCCACACCTTGTCTTGCTTGGCGAAGCAGCACGTGGTGCCCATCTCTTCCTCGGTGAACAGGCCCTCGGCGCTGAGGCGCGCGATCTCGGTGTGTACCTGATCGCTGGAGTCGACCTCCACCCCGAGGTGGTTGAGCGTGCCGCCCTGGCCTGGATTCTCCAGCAGGACCAGCTTCAGTGGCGGCTCTTCGAGGGCGAAGTTGGCATAGCCCGGCTTGATCTTGGCCGGTGCCGTATTGAACAGCTTGGAGTAGAACGCGATGGCCTCGTCGATGTCATCGACGTTGAGCGCCAACTGAATACGGGACATGGGGTGGCCTCCTGGCAACCTTTGCGACATATGTCGAACTAATGGGACACTGCCCAGCATGCCACTTTTTCGATATATGTCAAACATTGTGGCATGATGGGTTCATGCCCAAAGCGTTGCCGGTCATCGATATCTCTGCGCCCGTGTGTTGCGCGCCGGTGGCGGCGGGTGTGATGAGCGACGACGATGCCCTGCATGTCGCGTTGCGATTGAAGGCGCTGGCCGATCCGGCACGGGTGAAGATCATGTCGCTGTTGTTCGGCAGTGCAACGGATGGATGCAACAGCGGGGAGTTGGCAGCGGCCATAGGAGTGGGCGAGTCGACGGTGAGCCACCATCTCAACCAATTGCGAAACGCCGGCCTGGTCGAGTCGACCAGGCGTGGCACGAATGTGTACCACCGCCCGCACCGCGCCGCGGTGGCTGCCCTGGTGGGGGTCCTCGACCCGAATTGCTGTCGCTAGAACGATTTTGAGCGTTTTTCGGTGTCCGGCAGCAGCTCGGCGATGAGGTCTTTGACGCGGGCTTCGATCTGGTCGCGGATGGGCCGTACCGCGTCCACGCCCTTGCCGGCGGGGTCCTCGAGCACCCAGTCGCGGTAACTCTTGCCGGGGAAGAACGGGCAGGTGTCTCCGCAGCCCATGGTGATCACGACGTCGGACGCCACGACCGCGTCGGTGGTCAGAATCTTCGGGTTAGCTGCTGAGATGTCGATGCCGACCTCGGCCATGGCGGCCACGGCAGCGGGGTTGATCGCATCGGCCGGCGCACTGCCCGCCGAGCGCACCTCGATGGCATCACCGGCCAGTGCCGCGAGAAACCCGGCAGCCATCTGGGAGCGGCCGGCGTTGTGGATGCAGACGAACAACACCGAAGGTTTGGCGCTCATCGACACGTGTCTATATTGATAGAGATCGAATCAGCCGTCAATCGGCTGCCGCGCCCGCCGCCCGGCCGCGACCATCCGAGATACTCCGTGGGTGATGGGAACTGGCATATGACGGATCGCCCGAAGCTGACGGTCTACCTGCGCAATTTCAGCGACGACCCGAACCCAGACTGGAACGCCACCCTCGACACCGCCCGTGCCATGGATGCCGCCGGCGTCGATCGCGTCGTGGTGTCCGACCATGTGGTGTTCGGCGAGAACCTCGACGCCTACGCCGATCCAGCGGTCGGAGGGACGACGGGTGGCCGGCAACCAACTGGTCCCGACGGCCAGTGGCTGGAACCCCTGGTCCTGCTGACCGCGATCGCCACCACGACGACGCGCATCCGGCTGGGAACGTCGGTGTTGCTGGCCGCGCTGCGACGCCCCGCCGTGCTGGCCAAGCAGCTTGCATCGATGGATGTGTTGTCGGGCGGGCGGATCGATCTCGGTGTCGGGATCGGCTGGCAGCGCGAGGAGTACCAGGCGGCCGGGCTACCCTTCGAGCGCCGCGGCCGCCTGCTCGATCACACGCTGGAGGTGTGCCAAACCCTGTGGACACAGCAGCGTGGCACCTACAGCTCGGAGGAGTTGTCGTTCGAAGGCATCCATCAAATGCCGAAGCCGTTGCAGTCCAACGGAATTCCCATCTGGGTCAGCGGGACTGTCAACCCGGCAGTGGCGCGGCGATTGAGCCGGTTCGGGATGCGCTGGATCCCCTGGGGCCCGGCGATCACGGACCTCAACGGCGCCATCCCGGCGATGAAGCGGGCGATCGCCGACACCGGGGCGGACCCGGCTGATCTGCAGGTGCAAGGTTCGGCGGGCCTTTTGAGAGGTTCCGATCGCCGCATCGATGTGCACGCTTCGGTTGCGGTGGTCCCGCGGATCGTGGCCGACGGCGCCACCGACATCCGGTTTTCGGGGACGCTGCCCTCAGATCCGGGACAGGCGCACGAGGTGTTGACGGAGCTGGTGAGCGCCTTCCGAAAGGTGACGGACTGACCTAGATCGCGGCGACCAGCTTGTTGTACTGCGGGCAGTAGGTGCGGACCGAGATGGCGACGAAGTCTTCGGCATGGCCGGCGAAGTCCGGGCTGCTGGACCTGAACTGCGCCACCACCTCCTGCACCGTCATGCCCTGCCCGATGTTCTGGCACACCGTCTTTCCGTTGAAGACCGCGGCCTCAGGGTTGGCGAACTGGATGCCCTTGTCGTTGAGCGCAGCGATGTAGCGGCTGTCCTGGTCCGGCGTGGATGAGACGGTGGTCGTGGCCGGCGCCGCGGTGGTCACCGGCGCGGTCGTGGTACGCGCCGGCGCAGAGGCCGTCTCGGAGGTGTTGTTCTTGTGCATCAACCAACCCGCGACAACGATCACCACGGCCAGCGCCAGGCAGACCAGCAGGACGGTGGCAGCCCGGGTCCACGCGGTGGTCCAGGATTGGTCGAGATCGGGTTCGTCGGGGACTGCGGCGGGGTTCGCCCGGCTGGGAATGCCGGCGACTGCCGACGGGTCCGCAACGTCCGGCAGTTCGTTACCGCTCGACCATGCCAGGCTTGCCGACTCTGCTGTCTCGCCCGCGTTGTAGTCGGCTCCTCCGACCCGGTCGACCATGGGGTCATGGTAGTCCGCAGAGACCGTCTCAGGTCAGGTGGCGGTTTCGCCAGCGGGAGAGGCGACCGCTGGGCGATTGGATCGCCGCCATCACCGAGCTCATCGACGACGCCACTGACTTCGCGTGTTCCTGCGGTTGCGCGGCGGGGATCGGGGGAGCCTCACCTACCCACCAGGTGGGCGTCAACAGCGCCGACGTGACCGGGATCGCCTGATCGACACTGGCCCGTCCCCATCGGTACGCGCGGTCGATCGCGGTGGTCGACGGGGCCAGGTTGATCGGTGACAAGGTGGGCTCGAAGCGCACCAGATGGTCGGCATAGGGCAGGTTGCGCAGCATCTGCAGCTGAATCGCCTGCAAGATCGGGGCCAGCCACAAATGCCGCGAATCCCATTGCGGGTGAAAACAATCGAAGGCCAGATAGCAGGCGTTGCGGGTGCCGAGTTTGCCGTCCCGGACTCGCTTCCACGCCAGTTCCACGGGTACGTTGCTGGCCGCACCACCATCCACCAGTGCCGCGATGTCCCTCTCGGCGAAGAGGTCCTCGAGCAGTGGCACCATCCGGGCGTCACGGGTTTCGTGGTGCAGCACACCGGGAATCGCCGAGGAGAACGACGCCGCGTCGAGGACGTCGAAGTCGAGTGCCGGGTCGTCGCCGGATAGCACGATCGGCTTGACTACCCGCAGGTCGATGAACGCCGAAACCTGCCACATGCGTGCCGCCACCAGCGGACCGATGCCGATGGGCCGGAAGGGAATTGAGCGAAATTGCAGCGCCGCCAGCTCGGGGCGGCGGAACCTCGAGGGCAGGGCCGCGTACGGCTGCCGTCGCACCCCCGCGACCACGACGTCGAACGGAATCTGCAAGTCCGACATGCGCATCCGCTCACCGTCTTCCCGGCTGAGCAGGGCGTGGGCGAACTGGTCGAAGCGCAGCGCGAACAAGCCGGCCATGCCGTGTCGGCGGCGCACCCGCTCGGGTCCGAGGATGGCGCGGTAGGACACCGTCTTGGCCCAGGCCACGTACTCCTCGATCGGCACCGGTAATTCGCGGGCGACCAGGCTGCCGATGATGGAGCCGAACGACGAGCCGATCATGTAGTCGGGTACCTGCCCGGCTTCGAGTAGGCGTGCCATGCCGCCGATATAGACGAAGCCCGCGCCTCCACCCCCGCCGAGCACGGTGACGAGCTTCTTGTAACCCACTTCGGCGTCGAGTTCGGCGGCCGAGAAATCATTGCGGTGGCGATCGATGAGTACCTGCCGTTGGTCGTCCTGGTCTTCAGCCAGGCCGGCCAGCAGTTCGCGTGCCGCCGTCAACGCCTTGATCTGATCGGGTTCCTCACGCAACGGCCCGAACAACGCATCGACGACCCTTGAGCGCCAGGGTCCGATCTCCGCGCCCACCGAAATGTCCCCGCGGCCCCGCCGGCCCCCCGGTCCCGCGACCCCGGGTTCGAAGTCGGCGAGCCGGGCGAAGTTCAGGATGTAGCGGAGCTTGCGCACTTCCTCCTCAGTGAGCACATCCGGGTTGGCCAGGTGATGACGCACCAGCCGGTTTTCCATTTTCTGCAGCAGCAGGGCCGGGTCCGCCGACGGCAGGTCGACGGTGTCCAGGGCCGCGTCGGTGGCTTTGGTCTCAGGGTCTTCGAGGTCTTGAAGATCCTCGGGAGCCGGCGCGAGATCGAACGTAGGCGCCTTTCGAGGGCCGAATCGGCCCCGCAGTACGTCGGCGAACGGGAGCTCCATGAGGAACCACCCTCTCATGGCGATCAGCCGGGCATGGCTACCGTCCGGGCACGGGTACCGTGGGCATTGCCGTGGTACCGGGCCAGCAACCCAGCGGGCTGATGCCTTTGTTGATGGCGGCAGTGATGCAGTTCTGGACGACGACGTTGGGGTCGTTGCTGATCGAGCGGGACAGGATCTCGTTGGCTTTGGCCTGCGCTTCGGCGGTGCGCTGAGATTCCACCGCGATGGACGTTTGCGCGCGCTGCTGGTTGAGCTGGTTGATCTTGTCCTCGGTGCCCTGGTCGTACTGGATGGTGGGGACGTTGATGTCGAAGATGTCGACTTGCCCGCCTACGTCCTTGCGCATCAGGTCAGCGGCGCGCTTGGCGAGGTTGGGCAATGGCGAGACGTCGAGGTTCTGCGGGTCCAGCGGATTGAACGCGGCGAACACCTCGTTGAGCGCGACCGACAGATTCCGCTCGATGAGATTCACGCGAACGTTGTCGAAGGTCTTGTACTGCTGGAAGAGTTCGGGGGCGGCGGGTTGCTTGAGTTGCCAGCGGATGCTGACGTCGGCCCAGGCGGTGGATTGATTGCCCAGTCGCACCATGATGCGTTCGTCGTGGTTGCCGTCCTTGACGTACTTGTCGATCTGCACCGCGCCGTCCATCTGGTGCGTCATTTGCCAGGGCCACTTGCCGTGGAATCCGTTGTTCAAACTGACTCCGGTGGGGCGGCCGAAGGTGGTGACGATGGCGATCTGACGGGTTCCGACGATGGTGAAACAGCCCAGCAGGAAAAACAGGACCGCAGCGGCCAGCGCTCCGATCACCACCGTCCTGCGCCGGGTGCGGGCCTTGTCTTCACTAGTGGCCAGCCATCCCAGTGCCGCGACCCCGGCCACGATCAGGCTCACGACGAACATCACGATCTGCCACGTCATCCCAGACTCCTTCTCCTGTGGTGTGGGAAGACTCTAAGCTGCCGCCATGGCCATCGATCGTGCCGCACTCATCGCGGGCAGTATCCGACTCGCGTCGGGAATCTCGTTCCTCGTCGATCCCATCAAGGCGAACAAACTGTGGGGAGACCCGGACGATCAGACCGCCACGGCGCAACTGCTGTTGCGGTCGATGGGCTACCGCGATGCGCTGATCGGCGGGTTGCTGGCCACATCTGCGTTGCGCGGCAAGAACACTCGCGGCTGGTTTCTGGCCTCCGGCGGTGCGGACGCGGCCGATCTGCTGGGCGGGCTATCGGTGCACGGTGAACTCAAGCGCTCCCAACAGATCATCGGACTCGGCGGCGCCATTGTCGGCATCGGCGTGGGGTTGTGGGGCGCGGCCCGCCCGGCCAGGCGTGCGCCTGAAGCGCTCGCTACCGATTAACTCCAGGGCCCGATGCCACCGATCTTGTCGATGCGGATGCGGGTGAGGAATCCCGGCGGCGCACCGGCCGGGGGGAACACATTCGGGTCGGACAGCGTCTGGGCGAGTTCCTTCAACAGTTCCGGCGCGCCGCCTTCGACGATGCGCGCCGTGCCGTTGATGGCGAGGTAAGGCCGCATCGCACCGCCCGGGTCGTCGGTCGAGACGACGGTCACGGCAACCCGGGGATCGTTGCGGACATTGCGCACCTTCTTGTGTTCGGCCAGGTGTGCGGTGACCAGTTCGTCGCCGTCGGGTGTGGACTGCAGCGCCACCCAGACCACGCTCACCTGGGGGCTGCCGTCGGGATTGAGGGTGACCAGCGTGGCGTCGGCGCCCTTGCCGATCAATTCACGTGCCGCGTCGTTGAGCTTCATGCGTTGTTCTACCGCCGCGTGCAGAAATTAATTCCCACGGCTGCGTTTTCTTGTCAGAGTGGACCCCGACGAAAGGGAAGAACATGCGCTTCGGGATTCTCACGTTCATCACCGACGAGGGCGTCAGCCCGATCGAACTGGGTCCGGCGCTCGAGCAGCGGGGCTTCGATTCCCTGTTCATTGCCGAGCACACGCACATCCCGGTCACCCACAACAGCCCGTACCCCAGCGGCGGGCCAATTCCGCGGAAGTACTATCGGCCACTCGACCCGTTCGTGGCGTTGACGGCGGTGGCCGCCACGACCCGAGAGTTGTTGCTGGGTACTGGAATAGTGCTACTGCCGGAACGGGATCCGATCATCACCGCCAAAGAGGTCGCGTCCCTCGATCTCGTCTCCGGGGGCCGATTCGCCTTCGGGGTGGGCGTGGGGTGGTTGCGGCAGGAGGTCGCCAACCACGGCGTCGATCCCGCCGTGCGCGGCCGAGTCTCCGACGAGCGGCTACGCGCGATGGTCGAGATCTGGACGCGGGAAGAAGCCGAGTTTCACGGTGACTATGTCGATTTCGACCCGATTTACTGCTGGCCGAAGCCCGTGACGAAGCCCCACCCGCCGCTGTATGTGGGCGGGGGAGGACCGGCCTGCTTCAAGCGCATCGCCCGGTTCAATGCCGGCTGGATCGCGCTGAGCCCGTCCCCGGAACTGCTGGCGGGTCCGCTGGAGGAGTTGCGTGCGGTCGCCGGCCTCGACGTTCCGGTGACGGTGTGCCAATGGGGACCCGCGACGGCGGAAACTCTTCAGGGTTATGCACCGCTGGGGGTGGAGCGGGTCTTGCTCGACCTGGAGACCCAGCCGCGCGACGAGTCGCTGCGAAGCCTGGACGAGCTGGCCGAGCTGGCCCAATTGCGTTGACGTGTCAGGGAAAGACGATGCGCAGGCGCTCCCAGCCACGGACCGTCGAGGTCGGCGCGAGCTTGAGGCTGTCATAGTCGACGTCCCATTCGGGCCACCGGTTCAGCAGTTCGTCGAGCGCGACCCTGCCTTCGAGGCGGGCCAGGTTGGCGCCCAGGCAGTAATGCACGCCCTTGCCGAAGGTGAGGTGTGAGATGTTGTCGCGGTGCAGGCTGAAGGTGTCAGGGTCCTTGTAGCGCAACGGATCCCGATTCGCTGATCCGAAGAGCAGCAGGACCGCACTACCCGCGGGCACGGTGGTGCCGTAGGCCTCGAAGTCGCGCAGGGTGTAGCGCGCCACGTGCGGGCCGGTCGGCTCGAAGCGCAACGTCTCGTCTACCGCGCGGGTCAGCAGCGAACGGTCCTGCTCGACTTCCCGCCGCTGGTCGGGATGCTCCGCGAGCACCTTGGCCAGCCAACCGATCAGCCGTCCGGTCGTTTCGTTGCCGGCGCCGGCGACGACCTGCGTGTAGTGCAGCACTTCCTTGCGGGTCAGTTTGCGCGTGACGCCGCTCGCGTCCTCGAACTCGACGTTGAGCAGCGCGGTCATCAGATCATCGGACGGGTTGTTGGCGCGCCAGTCCACGTAGTCGGCGTAGATACGGCCGTCGGCAATCGAATCCGGGTCGGCCACCTTCATCGGTGTGCCGGGTTTGGTGCGCAGGTTGGCGTCGTTGGCGTCGCGCACACCGATCTGGTCGGCCTCTGGGATGCCCAGCAGCATCCCGATCACGCGCATCGGCATCATCGACGCGAGTTCGGCAATAATGTCAAAGCCGTCCGAACCGACGAGTGGATCCAGGCAGCGCACGCAGTATGCCCGGATCTGATCCTCGATCGCGGCCATCCGGCGTGGAGTGAACACCCGCGACATCACCCCCCGCAGCATGGTGTGGGTCGGGGGGTCTTCGAACATCATCACGCCCGGAGGCATCGGGAACTTGGACTGAATCAGCTCCAGGATGTCACTTCGGCTGTTGGAGAACGTCTCCCAGTCCGACAGCGCTTTCTCGACGTCGGCGTGGCGGGAGATCGCCCAGAAGTTGTAGCGCTCGTTGTAGTACAGCGGAGCCTCGTCGCGCAGGCGGGCGAAGGTGGGGTAGGGGTTGGCGGTGATGTTGACGTCGTACGGGTCGTAATAGACGTCGGTGTCCGAAGTGATGGTCACGGCAGGTCCTTTCGCTACTTCAGGCAACTGCCCGCGTCCACCGGCAGCGTGACGCCGGTGATATACCGCGCTTCGTCGGAGGCGAGGAACAACACCGCGTTGCTGATGTCTTCGGCATTGACCCAGGGGATGGGCAGGGTGTGGAAGCTCTGACAGATCGGCGCCAGATCATCGGGTCCCGGGTTCTCCAGGTCCGGCCGGAACAGCCGAAAAGTGGTCTCGTTGATGAGCAATGGCGTGTTCACATGGGTCGGGTGCACCGAGTTGACCCGGATGTTGCGCGGGCCGAGTTCCACGGCGAACGACCGCATCAGTCCGACCACGCCGTGCTTGGCCGCCACGTAATGACCGGTGTGCGCATAGGACTTCAGGCCGGCCACCGAACTGGTCAACACCACGGAGCCGCCGCCGCCTGTAAGCAGATGTGGCACAGCGGCTTTCACCGTCTTCCAGACACCACTGAGGTTGACGTCGATAATCTCTTGCCACAGGTCTTCGTCCATCCGGTCCAACCGGACGCCGCCGGTGCCGATGCCGGCGTTGGCGACGACGATGTCCAGGCGGCCGAGTTGCTCGACCCCGCTGTCGAGCGCTGCCTTGAGGGCGTCGTAGTCGCGGACGTCGACCTCGGCCGTGACCACCCGCCGGTCGAGGCCCTTGATCAGATCGGCGGTTTCGGCGAGATCTTCTGGTGTCGACGCCGGAGCGGGGGAATTGTCGAACGGCTGGCAGATGTCGATGGCGATGATGTCAGCGCCTTCTTGTGCCAGTCGCACAGCGTGGCTGCGCCCTTGGCCGCGCGCCGCGCCGGTGATGAACGCCACCTTGCCTGCTACTCGGCCGGGCATCGGCATCCTCCTCGTGGAGTAACCTCGTTACTCCCGGTACAGTAACCGTGTTACTGCCGCGGTGGCAAGGAGGAAGGGGGAATGTGGTCAGCGCTGAGGTTGTGGCCGACGAGTCCGATCCGATCCTTGATGTGGTCGTCGAAATTCTGGAAACCGACGGCTATGACGCGGTGCAGCTACGCGAAGTCGCCAAGCGGGCGCGCACCTCGTTGACCACCATCTACAAACGTTTCCCCACCAGGGACACCTTGATCTTGGCGGCTTTGCAGCGCTGGATGGACGAGAACCGTTATGCCGGTCTGGCTACCCAGACGCCCGCGCCCGGTGAGTCCGTCTACCAGGGTTTGATGCGGGTTTTCCGCACCATTTTCGAGCCGTGGGAGCGTCATCCCGACATGCTGCGTGCCTACTTTCGCGCGCGCTCAGCCCCGGGCGGGCAGCGGCTGGTCAGCCGCGGTGTGGACGCGGTGATCCCCGCCGCGATGGCCGTGCTCTCCCACGCGGAACCCGAGCTGGTGGAGGAGTTGCCGCCGATCGTGTCGAACCTGGCTTACGGTCTGGTCGCACGATTTGCCGCCGGGGAGATCCCGATCACCGAGATTTTGCCGACGCTGGACCGCGCCTTATTCCGGCTGACCGCTAGCGCGGGGAGAGGATGAGCACCGGGATCTCCCGGTCCGTCCACCGCTGATACTTCTCGAAGTCGGCGTAGAGATCGACCAACCGGGGCCACAGCGCGGCACGCTCCGCGGGCGATGCGACGCGGGCCGAAACCTCAAGGTTGCGTTGGCCTTTGACATGAATGCGGGTGTCGGGAGCCGCGACGAGGTTGAAGTACCACTGCGGATTCTTGGGATGGCCGCCCTGTGAGGCGACGATGACGAAGTTGTCCCCGTCGCGCAGGTAGAGCAGCGGAGTGGTGAACAGCTTGCCGGATTTGCGCCCGCGATGCTCGAGTAGCAGCGTGGGCACCGGCTTGTCGAAGCCGGCGCCGATGCGCCACTTGTTGCCGATGCGGCCGTTGGTCAGCTTGAAGATCGCGACGTGCGCCTTCGCCGAGTACTTGATGATCTTGGCCGTCGCGGGTGACGCCAGGCCGTCGGGTTTCTCCTCGGGCAGCGAAAACTTCGGCATCTATTTTTCGGTCCCGGGTCTTAGGATGCTTTGGCGTATCGGCGAACCAGTTGACCATCTCGGAACGTGCTGGAGTGCTGCCGGCCGTTCTTGTCGCGGCCGAAAAAGGTCCACCTAGTTGAGCCTGCCTGTGGGGTGCTGATCATCTTGACCTGGTATGGGAGATGTTCGGAGTCCACCGTGCCAATGGTGTCACCTACCCGGATCTCCGACGGATGAATCTCGGGTGCGTCGCACCAATTGTCTGTGGTCATCCATCCATCCTCCCCTATGTCGGGAGCAACCGTCGCCGATCCCGATTCCTGACCCGCGGTCCGACCGCTCTCGTGGTGGCGTAGCGTCACGCGTGAGCCTTTTCGTTGTCAGCGATGGTCCCAGCTACGGGCCGTGCCGGTGGGCAATGCGATTCCTCCGTCGTCCCGCACCCGCGGGGCGGACGTCGCCGAGCATGAAGGAACAGCCCCGGTGAACCACTCGCTGGGGGTGCGACGCCAGTCCACCCCGATACGCCTCACCCTGGCCACCGAGCTCGGGCATGACATCGACGGCGCCTGGTGGCCGCGCACCGATCGGATCGGCGTTGAGTTGCCGGAGCTGACTCTTGCGCTGCGGGGGCGCCTTGGCGAGATCACCAATATCGCGGTGAACTGGCCGCCGCTGCAACGACCGCCCGACTTGAACTGGCAGGGCTGGCAGCACAAACAGCAGCACGTGATGACGGTCACCGGTGCCGACGCGCTGGCCAATGTGTTGATCGTCCCCTACTCCACGAACGGCACTCTCGCCCTGATGATGCTGCGCCGGGCCGCCGACCTGCCCATCGCGACCGCCCACCAAGACACCGTGCCGTTCCAGACGGCGGGTTCTATCCTCTATGCCGCGCGGCAGCAAAGGGCGACGAAGTCACTGTCGGGGAATCCTCAGTAACGACCAGCGTCGGCGTTCACGTCCGGTCAGCTGGGGGACGTTCCGCCCGCACTGCCGCGAGATTGCCGCTATGGCTGTGATCGGCGCGAGACCACGACCGCTACCGCGATCTCTCCGAAAGTCACTGACGCAGCTGCGGAAGCACGTCGCGCTCCCACGCCGCGAAAAACCCGTCCATGTCCGGGCCGATCTGCTGCACGTACACCTCGTCGACGCCGGCGTCGAAGTGTTGGCGGACCGTCGCGGCATGTTTGTCGGGATCAGGTCCGCAGGTGATGGCTTCGGCCACCTGCTCCGGAGAAACCAAAGACATCAGCGATGCGAAATCTTTTGGCCGCGGCAAGGTTTGCGGCAACTGACCGGGCAGCGCGTCGTTGGCCCACAGCCGATGAGCCACCTTGAGGGCATTGTCCGGGTCGCGATCCCAGCTCACCTTCGTGCCGGCCTGGACGGGCTTGTCGCCTCCGCCCGCCCCGCGAAAGGTTTCCACCAGCTCGGCTTCCGGCATCACCAGGCAGAACCCGTCGCCGATGCGGCCGGCGAGTTCGGCTGCCTGCGGTCCGAATCCGGAGACATAGATCGGGACGGGTTGCTCCGGGAGGGTGTAGATGCGCGCCTCCTGCACCTCGTAGTACTTGCCGTGGTGGCTGACCTCGTCACCCTTGTGCAGCAGGCGGATTACGTCGACCGCCTCTTCGAGCATCTCCTGGCGCACCCCGACCGACGGCCAGCGATCGCCCAGCACGTGTTCGTTGAGTGCCTCGCCGCTGCCCACTCCGAGGATGAAGCGCCCGTGCAGTTGCACCGCGGCGGTGGCGGCGGCCTGGGCGATGATCGCCGGGTGGATGCGGATCGTGGGGCAGGTGACCGCGGTGGTGACCGGCAGCGAGGTCACCTGCGACAGCGCGCCGATGACGCCCCAGACGAACGGGCTCTGGCCCTGATCGTCGTTCCACGGGTGGAAGTGATCGGAGATCCACAGCGCGTCGAAACCCGCTGCCTCCGCACGTTTGGCTTGGTCGATGAGTTCTGCTGGTCCGTACTGCTCGCAGGACAAGAAGTATCCGATAGTCGACATCGCACCCGGTTACCCGCTCTTGACCCAGTCAGACGGGGGATTTCGGTGTTTATCGAGGGGGATTCGGGGAACGCGGAGGCGTGCCGGCACCCGAACTCGACCCAGTCACCTCGGCGCCGAGCGAATCCCCCTGTCGAGAAGACAGTTTCGTTGCACTGCGCAGTTATGCCCCGATCGGCGACGGGCGCACCATCGCACTGGTCGCCGAAGATGGCGCCATTGACTGGTTTCCGATCCCCAACCTGGACTCGATCCCGGCGTTCGCGGCGATGCTCGACTCGTCCAACGGCGGCCGGCTGGAACTCACGCCCGCGGTTTCCTTCACCTCTTCGCGCCGCTATCTGCCCCAAACCAACGTGCTGGAAACGACTTTCGTCACTGAATCGGGTCGGGTGCGGGTCACGGACGCCTTGAACTTGGGACTCGACGGCCGGTTGCCGTGGACGGAGTTGGTGCGACGCATCGACGGCATCGACGGCGAGGTGCCGATGCGTTGGCGTGTCGCTCCCGGTACCTGCTTCAACACGGCGTCACCGTGGGCCCGGCAGACGCCGCACGGAATCGTGTTGCGACTCAAGGACTTGAACCTGGGGGTCAGCGTCTCCGAGGGGATGCACGCCGAAGTAACCGATCAGGCGGTGTCGGGCACCTGCACGGTCGACGGCGGCACCCGGCGGGTCATCGGAGTGGTGGCCACCGACGCCGAGCCGTTGATGCTCTCGGAGGTGGCCGATATCGACCACGGATTGGACCGGACCATCGAGCACTGGACCAACTGGTCGGGCCAGTTCGACTGCGACGGTGACTGGGATGCCGCGGTGCACCGCAGCGTGCTGCTGCTGAAGTTGCTGATTTTCAGCCCCACCGGGGCGGTGGCCGCGGCCGCCACCACGTCGCTGCCTGAGCGGTTGTCGGGCGGCAAGAACTGGGACTATCGATACGCCTGGGTTCGCGACACCGCCTACGCCCTCGACGCGTTGCGGCGGTTGGACATTCGCGAGGAGACCCATGCGGCGATCAGCTGGCTGCTGCGAACCGTCCGCCGGCACGGCGCGGGTACCGGCGTGTTCTACAGCCTCGACGGGTCACCTGTCGATCCGGTGATCGAGCGCGAAGCAGCCGGGTGGCGGGGGATCGGCCCGGTGGTGACCGGCAATCGCGCCCACAGCCAGCTGCAGCTGAGCATCTACGCCGACCTGTTCAATACGGTGCGGCTGTATGTCGATGCCGGGCACGCCCTGGACACCCAGACCGGCCACTTGTTGGCCGACTTCGCCGACCAGGCCTGCGACGCCTGGCGCAACCGGGACGCCGGCATGTGGGAGCTGGAACAACTCGAGCACTACACCACCTCCAAGCTCGGCTGCTGGCACGCGCTGCGGTGTGCGGTGGGTCTGGCCGAGCAAGGTCAGATTCCCGGCGATCCGGAGCGGTGGGCGCGCGAGGCCGAACGCATCCGCGAGTGGGTGGAGCGGGCGTGCTGGTCCGAGGCGCTCGGCGCATACGAGTGGTATCCGGGCAGCGGAAAACTGGACGCGTCGATCCTGCTGCACGCGGGCAGCGGCTATGACCGCGGACCGCGGATGTCGTCGACCGTCGACGCGCTACGGCGCGACCTCGGCAGCGGGCCGCTGTTGTACCGATGCAGCGGGGCGCGTGAGCAAGGCGAAGGGGCGTTCGTCGCGTGCTCCTTCTGGGTGGTCTCGGCGTTGCATTATGTGGGTCGAGGCGATGAGGCGCGTGAGCTGATGAATCAGCTTGTGACACTGAGCAATGACGTCGGGGTGTATGCCGAGATGATCGATCCCGGCGACACGGCATTTCTGGGCAACTTGCCGCAGGGCCTGAGCCATCTGGCGCTGATCGGTGCGGCGCTGGATTTACAGTCCTGACAACCGTTTAGGCGGCCGGCGCCGGGGTAGGACTGACGGGTCAGCACACAACCCGAGGAGGAAACATGGCAACCGGTGAAACCGGATTCGACGACGTCTCTTTCGATTTGATCTCCGTGCAGTACCACTCACTGAAGGCCGGCCACGATTACGGACAGTATGTCCGCGACGCGAAGAACGCGGGACTCGATGACGTCGCGTCGTTCTTCGAACAAGTGATGGCGCAGGATTCCGAGCGCGCACAGCGCTGCCACGAGTTCCTGGGCAAGCTGCAACCGGTCGGATAGCTCGGGCGCCGAGATTGCGCTCTTGGTTGTGATTCGCTGCGGCACGACCGTCACGGCAATGCCGGCGGGCAGCGCTAGCGGAACCGCCCCAGCACCCGGCGCACCAGCCCCTCTGACTCACCGGTCGGAGGCTGCCGGTTGACGTACGGCCACGGCTGATTGCGCTCCGGCACCGACGAAGCCCGGGCCTGCTTGAGTTGCATCCGCAGATGCTGCCGCAACTCGTGCAGGTCCGGGTCGGCCCAACGGTTCTGCGCCTCAACGGGATCCGCGGTCAAGTCGTACAACTCCCACTGGTCGTCGATCGGGTCGGTGCGGTAGGCCTCGCCGCCGATCCCGTTGGCGGCCAGGTGGCGCACGCCCGGTTCGGTCCAGGTGGCCGGGTCGTCGAAGGTGCGGACCAGTTTCCACAAGTGCCCCGAACCGCCGTCCTCGTCGGCTACCCGGACGATCAGGCCCTCGAAGTTCGAGGCCACGTGCGCGGGCAGCTTGATGCGAAGTGGCGCAGGCGGATTCACATCGCGACCCAATTGGCGCGACAACGCGGAAGCGCCGGTGTCGCCCTCCAGCACATTGTCGCGAGTCATCAGGTAGACGGCTCGGTCCTCGTCGGCCGGTGCGCCGTCAACGACCGGCATCAGGTCGCGGCCCGGCAACGGGTGCACCTCGGAGAATGACTCGGCCAGCTCAGTCGCGACCGCGTCGACGTCGACGCCGGCCGCGCCCAGCAGCGTCGGCACCAGATCGACGTGCGAGGTGGGCGCCGCAACCGTGCGTGCCTGGGTCGCGTTGGCGCCGATGCGGGCGATCACGAACGGTACCCGGGTGGCCTCGTCGTAGAGGTTGAACCACTTCTGGTGCAGGCCGCCGTGCGCTCCGAGCAGATCACCGTGATCGGAGGTGCGTACCAGCACGGCGTTGTCGGAGCCGCCTTCGGTCACCGCTCGACGCACCCGGTCGATCGGCGTGTCCACCTCGGCGTGCAGCCGGTAATACAGGTCGCGGTAGCGCTGCGCATTGCGCTTGTAGGAGCGGCTGATCGCGGGTGACGGACCGTACCCGGAGTAGTAGGCCTCGCGGAAGGCGATCTGCGCGGCCGGCTTGGTGGATAGATCTTCGTCGGCCGTGGGCGCCGCCGGCACGTGCGGCGGGTCCAGCGGAGAGGGCTGGATCGGGCTGCGCCGCACCCAAGCCGGGAACAGCACGATGTCATGCGGGTTCACGAAACTGGCCACCAGCAGAAACGGGCGCAGTGCGTCGGGGTCACCGGCGCGGCGCCGGGCATAGCGGTCGTTGAGCCACGCCACCACCCGGTCGGCGATCAACGGGTCGCGGCGGTAGCCGCTGTTGGCATTGCCCGCCCCGTGCGGCTCGGGACCCACCCAGCCGGAGAAGCCGTACGCCGAGAGCCGGTCCGCGTCGAGGTAGCGCTGCACGGCATCCTGATCCACGATGCCGTCGTCGTCGTTGGTGGCCAGGGAGCCGCCCGTCGCCGGGTCCTCCAGGTCGGCGTGCGAGATGTGCCACTTGCCGTCGTAGTGGGTGTCGTAGCCCGCCGCCCGGAACCAGTTGCCCAGGGTGGGCACCTCGCCGGCGCGCAGCCAGCGCAGGCGCGAATCGTCGAAGCGCTTGCCGATGCCATCGGTCTGGGTGACGCCGTGCAGATCGGGATATTGGCCGGTGAAGATCGTCGGACGGCTCGGCACGCAGGCCAGCGACCCGGTGTAGTGCCGGGTGAAGCTCACGCCGTGTTCGTCGAACCAGCGGCGGCCGGTCAGCGTCTGCTGCCGCCAGGCGAGTAGCTCGTCCGACTCATAGGGCGGTACTGCCCGCTCCTCGTCGGTCATCACGATGACGATGTCGGGGCGCTCAGACATGCGCGTTCTCCATTCGTTGTGCCAGTCCGGCCAGGAGCGCATCGGACTGCTTGGCCAGCACCCGCAGCGCGACCCACTCGGCCATCCGGGCCGGCCGGCCGGTGCCGACCTCGACCGTGCTGATCAACGCGACCGCGGTGTGGGCGCCGACCGGGCGCAGCGTCCAGCGGTTGGCGACCTTACGTAAGCGGCTGGGCAGGCCCTCGATGTCGTAGGCGAGCGTGGCGGGCGGGTCGAACTCGGTGATGCGCTCGACCAGGGTGTTCGGCCCCACCTGGACCCGTCGGGTGGTTCCTAATGGTCCGCCGTCGGGACCGTGATTGAGGATGCAGGAGTGGTCGATGCCGTCGGCCCAGGAGCTCAGCGCACCGAAGTCGGCAAGGACATCCCAAATCGCTTGCGGCTGCGCCGCTATCGTCCGAGTGCGGCTGATATCTCCCACCCCGCCATCCAACACCATGACGCCAGTCCTGTCGGCGATTCGGCGCGAGCCCGATGCGAACTACGTCACACTATTTACAACTACTACTGTTTCTCTATGTAATAGATGGCATGGCACTGCATCTGAACACCGAACTAGACGCCGGTTATCGGCGCTTTGTGGCACGTGTGCGCAGCGAAGGGACGGTCTGGCTGTTGATCGACCCGGACATGCAAGGCGCCTGGGTGCAGTCGAATCACTACGATGGCCCCGACGGCCAACCCGTCGTCGTTCACCTGGTGTTCTCGGCCGCGGCGTACGCACGCCGGCATGCCACCGGACCGTGGGCGGACATGACGCCCGCGGCACTGGACCTGGAGGAATTCCTCAGCGGACCGTTGCGGCAGATGCATGAACGCGGTCACCTGATGGGGCCCGACTACAACTCCGATCTCGCCGGCTTGGAGGTCGAGCCGCTCGATCTGGGCGCGGCGCTGCTCGGCGAGGCTGCTCCGTAGGTCACGCGGCCACGACTTCGCGGTGTCGCTACGGTAATGGGCGACTAGCCCGACACCGACCGGCACGAAAAGGCGGCACAGTACGCAATGTATGACCAAGCCAATTACGACGCGACGGATCCCGCCGACGTCGGCTCGCGCATCGATCCGGTTCTGGCCCGGAGTTGGCTGTTGGTCAATGGCACGCATGCCGACCGGTTCGAGGCCGCGTCGCACTCCCGCGCTGACATCGTGGTGTTCGACATCGAGGACGCGGTGGCACCCAAGGACAAGGTCAGCGCCCGGGACAACGTGGTGCGGTGGCTGGGCTCGGACAACAACGACTGGGTCCGGGTGAACGGTTTCGGCACCCCCTGGTGGGCCGACGACCTCGCGCAGCTGGCCGATACCCCGGTCGGCGGGGTGATGCTGGCGATGGTGGAGTCGGTTGACCACGTCACCGAGACCGCCAAGCGCCTGCCGAATGTGCCGATCGTCGCGCTGGTGGAAACGGCACGCGGGCTGGAGCGCATCACCGAGATCGCAGCCGCCAAGGGCACCTTCCGGCTCGCTTTCGGCATCGGCGACTTCCGGCGGGACACCGGCTTCGGCGAAGAACCCGCCACCCTGGCCTACGCTCGCTCCCGGTTCACGATCGCCGCCAAGGCGGCCGGCCTGCCCAGCGCGATCGACGGCCCCACCATCGGCTCGAACCCGCTGAAGCTGATCGAGGCGACCGCGGTATCCGTCGAATTCGGCATGACCGGCAAGATCTGCCTGTCGCCGGACCAGTGTGCCGTGGTCAACGAGGGCCTGTCCCCGTCGCAGGACGAAATCGGTTGGGCGAAAGAGTTTTTCGCCGAGTTCGAGCGGGACGGCGGCGAGATCCGCAACGGCTCGGACCTGCCCCGCATCGCCCGCGCCACCAAGATCCTCGACCTCGCCCGGTCCTACGGCATCGTGGCATCGGAGTTCGAGGACGAACAGGTGCACTCGCCGGCCCCCTCGGACACCTACCACTACTGACCGCTCGTGCCCGTGGTTCGCACCGAACGGATCTACGCCGAGGTCAGCGCGCAGGACGGTCAACGCGTTCTGATCGATCGCATCTGGCCGCGCGGCATCCGTAAGGACGACCCACGAGTCGGCATCTGGTTCAAGGACGTCGCGCCGTCGAAAGAACTGCGGGAGTGGTACCGCCATCAGCCTGCGCTGTTCGATGAGTTCGCGGCGCGCTACGAGGCGGAGCTGGCCGGCAGCCCGGCCCTGGATGAGCTGCGCGAGCTGGCCCGGCAAGGTGTGGTGACACTGGTCACCGCCAACCGCGACCTGGACGGCAGCCATGCGGCTGTCTTGGCCAAGCTCCTCGGAAGGCGCTGACTCACGTGAGACCATCGTGGGATGCGGCTGGGATTGCATGCGTTGGGAATCGGGTCCGGCGCTGACCGTGCGGTGATCGATGCCGTCGCTTCAGCGGCGGAGGGCCACGGGTTCGCCACGCTGTGGGCCGGCGAACACGTGGTGATGGTGGACGACTTGACGTCGCGCTACCCGTATTCCGACAGCGGCGTGATTGCCGTTCCCGCGGAGGCGGATTGGCTGGACCCGGTGATTGCGCTGAGCTTCGCCGCGGCCGCGTCGTCGCGGATCCGGCTGGCGACCGGTGTGCTGTTGTTGCCCGAGCATAACCCGGTGATCGTGGCCAAGCAGGCGGCCAGCCTGGACAGGCTCAGCGGCGGCCGGCTCACGCTGGGCATCGGCGTCGGCTGGTCGCGCGAGGAATTCGAGGCACTTGGGGTGCCCTTCGAGCGGCGCGCGGCGCGCACCGCCGAATACGTCGCCGCGATGCGTACCCTCTGGCGCGAGGATGTCGCGTCGTTCCATGGGGAGTTCGTCGCCTTCGACGCCATCCGGGTGAACCCGAAACCTGTTGCCAGACAGGGACTCCCAGTGGTGATCGGCGGCAACAGCGACGCTGCGCTAGCTCGGGTCGCCGCCTGGGGCGACGGTTGGTACGGCTTCAACCTCGGCGGTGTCGAGGAGGTGCGGGACCGGATCGGCCGGCTCGAAAAGTTGTGCACGGAAGCGGGGCGTGACCGGGCCGGGTTGCGGTTGGCGGTAGCCTTGGCTGCACCCAGGGTTGAGGATGTCGGTGCTCTGGCCGAGCTTGGCGTCGACGAGCTGGTACTGGTGGAGGCGCCGCCGGACACCGCCGACGCTGTGCCCGGCTGGATTTCGGCTTTGGCAGACGAATGGAAATCCGCGCTATGAACGCTGAGTTGTTACCGCGAGAGCTGGCCGATCTTTCCGACGAGATCCGCCGCGTGCCGCCGCCTCCGACGCCGGAGGTGCCGTCGCCCTATGCCTGCCGGCTGGCCGATCCGGACGCCGACGCCGAACTGATCGCCGAGTGGATGCACCGGCCCCACATCCTGCGCAACTGGGACCAAGCCTGGCCCGCTTCCAAATGGCGGGAGTGCCTGCGCGCCCAACTCGCCGGCAGTTATTCCAGGCCGTTCATCGGCAGCATCGACGGGCAGGACCACGGCTACGTCGAGTTATACCGGGCCGCAAAGGATCTGGTGTCGACACAATACGAATGCGACCCGTCCGACCTGGGTGTCCGGCTGGCGATGGCCGATCTTAAGGTGCTGAGCCAGGGCATGGTGCTGCTGCTGTTGCCGCACTTCGTGGCCAGTGTCTTCAATGCCGAGCCGCAATGCCGCCGGATCATGTTCGATCCTCACCACCGCAATGTGCCGTTGCGGGAGTTCTGCGAGAAGGGTGGCTGCGTCTTCCTGGGCGAGCACGACAGCCTGAACCAGCGACGGGCGCTCTACGTGCTGCCGCGCACGCTCGATGACATACCGCGGATGCGCGAGGATCAGTAGTCGTACTCGGCCAGCGGTGTCTCGGGCATGCGCGGCGTGCCGTCCAGGGACATGGCCGCCGGCACCATCTCACTGGTGATGAGGCCGTGGCGGGTCGTGAGCTCATCGATGACGGTGAAGCTGCGGGCGATCGCGTCGGGAGTGTCGACCACGATGGTCGTCAGCGGTACCTTGCGGGCAAGCTGAAACAGCTTGTCTCCGTGCGGCTTATGCTCGCCGTGAAAGCCCCAGATGCCGCGCAGCACCGTCGCGCCGCGGGCGGTTCGGGAGCGCATCAGTTGCGCCACGATTGCGCGGTGGATCGGCTGGCCCTCGTTGTTGTCGCAGTCGGCGGTGTGCACCATCAGCTTCTGCCACAGCGTGCGTCCCTGGCTGTCGGTGGCGGGCAGCTCCTGCGGGCGGGCGAACAACTCCCCGTCGCGTTTGCACAGCCGGACGCGTTCGACGGTCAACAGTGGGTTGGGCAGCAAGGCGGCCAGTTCGGTGGCCGCCGCTGACACCTGAGGGGGCAGGCCGATGCCGATGATCATCTGCGGCACGTTGACGTTGCGGCCGAAGAACCTGGCCCGCTGGCGGGTGCCGTAAGCGGTGCCGTCGACGCCGAGAAGGACTGTGGCGCCTGCGAACCCGTGTCGGCACAGCAGGTCGCAGACCGCCACGTGGGCCGGGGATCCGGCGACGCGCACCTGCCTGCCCACGTAGATGGTCAGTTTGGCGGCGTCGCCGGTGCGGCTGTCGATCTCGCTGAGCGCATCGGTGCCGCTGTCCCGGGTGATCAGGCGCGCGCGTTCCAGCGTCACCAGCCCATGGCCGGTCATCGCGGTGACGTCGTCGACGAGACCGCGGATCTTGGATTCGACGTCGACGGCGGCGATCGTCACCGGCGGGTCCTCGGACAGACTCAGCGAGACGTCGCTGTGCAAGCCGCCGGTGGGCCCGAAACTGGCGACACCGCGCATCATCACGCTGGTCGCTACGCCGCGGGTACCGAAAAGGTCCAGCATTTCGTCGGCCAGGAATCGGCGTGGTTTGCCGACCGCGCGCTGCCGCTCGCCAAAGTAGGCGGTCAGCTTCAGGCTCTTCTCGCTCATATCAGCCCCGCGATCCGTTGTCCGAGCAGCACCGCGCCCAACCCGAGCAGCACGCTGACGGCGATGTTGGCGAACGCCGCAAGCACCTGGCGTTCTTCGCTGAGGCGCTGCGTCTCCAGCATCCAGGTGGAAAAGGTGGTGTAGGCGCCGACGAACGCGGTGCCGATCAGCAGCGACACGTCCTTGGGCAGGGCCAGGCTGGTGAGGAACCCCAGCAGTGCGGCACCGGTGATGTTGACCGTTAGCGTGCCGTAGGGGAACGGCCGGCCCACCCGCCGGGCCACCGTGCGATCTACCAGGAACCTTGTCACGGAACCGATGCCGCCGATGAGCATGACCCCGAGCCAGACCAGGACCGTCGTCATCGGATGCGCGCCCGGCGTACCAGGGCGGTGGCCAGGTAGACCGCCACGAAGCCAACTGCGATGCTGACGAGGGTGTACGTGCAGGCCAGTACCCAGTGACCGTGCTCGATCATCTTGACGGTTTCGACCTGCATGGTGGAGAAAGTGGTTAAGCCGCCACACAATCCAGTTCCCAGCAGCGGACGTCGGTAGCTGGACAGCGGCAGTCGCTCGAGCAGTCGGGTGGTGAAGTAGCCGACCAGGAACGCACCGAGGATGTTGACCACGAACGTGGGCCACGGCCATCGCGCCGGGTCGGGGACGGCGAGGGTGGCCAGGGCGGCTCGCGCTACCGAGCCGAGCGCACCGCCGGCGAAGATGGCTGCCAACTCGCGATAGTCAGGCCGTGCCACGGGCTGTTTCCTTCCGGTCTGCCAACTGTGCGCCTACGCAGCCTAAAGCGTGTCGCGCGTTGCGGGCAGAATTGGTGAACATGGCCAACCCGCGAGCCGGACAGCCGGCCCAGCCCGAAGACCTTGTGGATCTGCCGCACCTGGTGACGGCGTACTACACGATCGAGCCCGACCCCGACGACGTCGCTCAGCAGGTGGTCTTCGGCACCTCCGGTCACCGGGGTTCGGCTTTGCACGGTGCGTTCAACGAGGCGCATATTCTGGCGACCACCCAGGCGATCGTCGAGTACCGGGCGGCGCAGGGCACCACCGGGCCGTTGTTCATCGGACGTGACACACATGGGTTGTCAGAGCCGGCCTGGGTGTCGGCGCTGGAGGTGCTGGCTGGGAACGGCGTTGTGGCCGTGGTTGATTCAAGGGACCGCTACACGCCGACACCAGCGATCAGCCATGCCATTTTGACCTACAACCGGGGCCGCACCGAGGGGCTGGCCGACGGGATCGTGGTGACGCCTTCGCACAACCCGCCGCCCGACGGCGGCTTCAAGTACAACCCGCCCAACGGCGGTCCGGCCGACAGTGCCGCGACGGGTCTCATTGCCAAGCGCGCCAACGAGATTCTGCGTGATCTGTCAGGTGTGCGTCGGGTGCCGCTGGCGCGTGCGCTGGGTGCGGTGCAGCGTCACGACTATCTGGGCGCCTATGTCGACGACCTGGTCAACGTGGTCGACATCGACGCCATCCGCGCGGCCGGGTTGCGCATCGGTGCGGATCCGCTGGGCGGGGCGAGCGTTGACTACTGGGGTGCGATTGGCGAGCGTTACGGCCTTGATCTGACGGTGGTCAACCCGCTCGTCGACGCGACCTGGCGGTTCATGACGTTGGATCACGACGGCAAGATCCGGATGGACTGCAGCTCGCCGGACGCGATGGCTCGGCTCATTTCGGTGATTGCCACCTCGGACCGGTACCAGATCGCCACCGGCAACGACGCGGACTCCGACCGGCACGGCATCGTCACACCCGACGGGGGGCTGCTGAACCCAAACCATTATTTGGCGGTGGCGATCGACTACCTCTACACGCACCGGCCGTCGTGGCCGTCCGGCGTGGGCGTCGGCAAGACGGCGGTCAGTTCGTCGATCATCGATCGCGTCGTGGCGGGCATAGGCCGGGAGCTGGTGGAGGTGCCGGTCGGTTTCAAGTGGTTCGTCGACGGGCTGATCGGCGGGACCATCGGATTCGGGGGAGAGGAATCGGCGGGGGCGTCATTCCTGCGGCGCGACGGCTCGGTGTGGACCACCGACAAGGACGGGATCATCCTGGCGTTGCTGGCCTCCGAGATTTTGGCGGTGACCGGATTGACGCCGTCGCAGCGGTATGCGCAGCTGACCGCTCAGTATGGAGCGCCGGTGTATGCGCGGGTGGACGCGCCGGCCGATCGCGAGCAGAAGGCGCGGCTGGGGCGGTTGTCTTCGTCGGAGGTGACCGCCACCTCGCTTGCCGGAGAGCCGATCGTCGCCAAGCTCACCACCGCGCCCGGCAACGGTGCGGCGCTGGGCGGACTCAAGGTGACCACGGCCAATGCGTGGTTCGCGGCCCGGCCGTCGGGGACTGAGGACGTCTACAAGATCTACGCCGAGTCGTTCCTGGGTGCGGAGCACCTGGCGGAGGTGCAGGCGGTTGCGCGCGAGCTGGTCAATTCCGTGATCGGGTAGGTTTCGGCGTCACATCCGTCACACCAGTACCTCCGGGGAAGTGATGAGTTGTCTGCAAACGTGATATCACCGGCGATATCACCCCTCGTAGGCAGCGACTTTGAGTGCGTGTGGCCAGTGGTGTAGCTTCGATGAGCACGACTTCTTGGGGCTATGGCGCAGCTGGTAGCGCACCACACTGGCAGTGTGGGGGTCAGGGGTTCGAGTCCCCTTAGCTCCACTAAGAAACCCGCAGTTCAGAGGGCAGAATCCCTCTTGACCAGGCGCTACGTCAAGATTCCCGTCAAGATTCGGCGTAGCATGCGCTGACATGGCGTCAATTCGGCAACGGGAGCGGAAGGACGGTTCGGTCTACTGGGCTGTCCTTTACGTACTCGACGGCAAGCAATCGTCGTCCTCGTTCAACGATCATCGGGAAGCGGTCGATTTCCAAACGCTGGCCAACAAGACCAGCCCCGCCAAGGCTGTGGAGGTGTGGGCAACTGCGCGCCCGGCTGCTGACGGCTTCACCGTGGCGAGCTGGTGTAACCATTACGTTGACCACCTCACTGGAGTCAACGACGGGACCAGGACCAAGTATCGGCGCTATATCGCCAACGACATCATCCCGAGCAAGATCGGGGCTTTGCCGCTGACAGCACTGACCCACAGTGATGTCGCCACATGGCTCAACGGTTTGACCGGAGCTGCCAAGACCACGGCCAACAAACACGGCTTCTTGGCCGGTGCGCTCAACGGGGCGGTGCGAGCCCGGCACATCTCGGCGAACCCGTGTGACGGCAACAAGCTGCGCCGCGATGAACCCAACGAGATGGTGTTCCTCACCCATGACGAGTTCGCCATCCTGCTGGACGCAGTCACCGAGCCATGGCGACCCCTGGTTGAGTTCTTGGTCGCCAGCGGGTGTCGCTGGGGTGAAGCCAGCGCCCTGAAGCCTGCTGACATCAACCTGGCCGAGGGAACCGTCGCCATCCGGCGGGCGTGGCGGTATGTGTCCGGTGAGGGGTACCAGTTGGGGCCGCCCAAGACCCGGCGGAGCGAAAGAACCATCGACATACCAGCTCTCACGCTGGCCAAGTTGGACATGTCGGGGGACTGGGTGTTCACCAACTCCGGTCGAGGTCGGCGTGGGGATGCGGGACCTGTCCGAGCCCACAACTTCAACCCCAACGTGTGGGTGCCCGCCTTGCTCCGGGCTAAAGAAGCGGGCTTGACCAAGAAGCCCAGAGTCCACGACCTCCGACACACCAACGCCAGTTGGCTCATCCAGGCCGGAGTTCCCCTGACGGTGATCCAGCGTCATCTCGGCCATGAGTCCATCCAGACCACTTCCGACCGCTACGGGCATCTAGACCGCAGGTCGTCGCGGGTGGTTGCCGATGTCGTCGGCAAGGCCCTCGACTCGACGGCGACAGAGAAGTAACCTAGGTTGTCAGGCCGTCCGACCTGCTGGTTGTAAATTCTCTGTAGGTCTCTGTAGGTCAATACTGTTACAGCTCAAACGCTTTGAGTTGCATCGAGCCGGAAAGAGTCGTATCGTTGGCGGTGCGCAAGGCCCATTTCCCTGTTTTCCAGTCTCCCTTGGCCGAGCGCACACTAGGCGCGCATCGGAAGCGCGAAGCCCGGTAACCGTCAAGTGGAGTTCAGGGTCGGTACCAATGTGGTTCATCCGAACTCCCCTGGCTTACTGACCACCGGTCGACAGTCGGACCTTCATCTTGCGATGGAACGCGCCTATGCCTAACGACCCCAATTTACCACTCCCGCTTGTTTTCGACATTGCGGCGGCGGCACAGCAGATTGGAGCGAGCGAACGATGGCTCGCCGATCAGGCTCGCGCCCGCCGCTTCCCAGGCCGAAAAGTTTCGCGGCGCTGGTATTTCACCCGCGAGGACTTGGACGAAATCCTTCGCCTGTGCGCAGTTGGCCCGACATTCGCAACTTCGGCAGGCGGCGAACGTACTGCGCCCCAGGGCAGTTCGATGACGAGGACGACTGCTCGACGCGTCCGCCGGGGTGAGTGCTGATCCCAACAGTGGTTCGGAGGAGCGCACCTCTTCGCGCTGCCCGACTGCTGCCCACACACACGCTCAGCAATCCCCGAGGAGAGAGAGGAGGTAGCCCTGTAGCCACAATTCATCCGAAAGAGGAGCCTCTCATGATCGCCAATAGACGTGATAACGCCTGCAGCACAGCAGTTTTTGCTGCATCTACCGTACTAAGCCCAAGGCAACTCGTGGCCGCGGATAGAGATCAGCCGTAACGTGACCGACCAGTTCGTTATTGGGTTCTGCCCAACCTGTGGCCGCTATGACCCAGTTTTTGATGTGTACCGGGTGAGTTCTGGTCCCTGTCAAGACCCAGATCACCCCAAAAAAACCGAGGCCCCGCTGACACGGGACCCCGGCACCTGCTCAACACCCTGCCTTAAGGAGCGTCAAAGACATGATAACCCAGCTCTTCGATAACCCCGCGATTGGCCAGCACTCAGCCCTAACGATGAACTCGCCTTTCGAGCAGCAAGATTCAGTAAGCAAGGCCCTGAAATCGCTGCTCCGGCTCGGGTTCACCGATGACCAGACGGAAGCCAGTGCAGGATTTGCCCTGTCCCTCGTGGCCGAGCAGTGGGCCAACGGCAACGGCGTCAGATTCAGCCGAAGCCACGACCCCCTCGGGGGCACGCGGGGCGAAATGCGGAATACCTCTGATCTGGCCGACCAGTTCATCGGTGGCTTCTGCCCTTGTGCGGCCAATATGACCCAGTTTTCGGCGTGTTTCGACTTCAGCGCGGGACTGCAGACAGCGGAATCTGCACCGTCCGGTGCGCGGATACCTCAAGTACGTCCACCAATTGAAAGGAATACCGAGATGCCAGAAATGATCTCAAATTTACAGGCGATGCTGCTTGCTGCTGACCCCAGATGCCGACACCGTGCCGAGCAGCAAGAAACGAACCAGGCCGCTAACGTGGTCTGGCTGGATGACTGGCCAGATCGCCCCCGTCGCAGCAGCGAGGTCATGACCTTCCACTGGGACGGGAAATGAGCAGGCCGTGCGGCCAGGCCATCGAGTCGCGGCGTCGGTGGCCAAGGGCGCGGCAGCACGACAACCCTTCGGCAGATCACCGCCGGGTCCTGCAGCTACTCAGCGCTTTCATCAAGCGACTTGTGCGGCAACCAGACTCGTGGCCTCGCACGCCGAGAAGCGGTCGGCATTCAACGGAAGGAGAATCTCAATGACGTTGTCAAGCCGCCGCAGTAGTGGTTGCGGGTTGGTAGACAGCGTGGTCGCGCAGCATGGCCCACAGGACGTTGAGGCGCCGGCGGGCCAGGGCGAGGATGGATTGGGTGTGGGTTTTGCCTTCGGCTCTTTTGCGGTTGTAGTAGGTCCGGGATGCGGGGTCGGTACGGATGGCGATTTGGGCGGACAGGTAACAGGCTCGCAGCAGTCGTCGGTCGTAGCGGCGGGGGCGTTTGAGATTGCCGCTGATGCGCCCGGAATCCCGCGGTACCGGGGCCAGCCCGGACACGCCGGCAAGACGATCGACGGAGTCGAAAGCGCTCATGTCGCCGCCGGTGGCGGCGAGGAACTCGGCGCCGAGTATGACGCCGAAGCCGGGCATGCTCAGGAGGATCTCGGCGTGGCGGTGGCGGCGAAATCGGTCCTCGATCATCGTGTCGGTTTCTGCGATTTCGGTGTCGAGGGTCATCACCTCCTTAGCCAGGCGGGCGACCATGGCGGCGGCGAGGTTTTGGCCGGGCACGGTGGTGTGTTGGGCGCTGGCGGCCTCGATAGCCGTGGCCGCGACAGCAGAGGCGTTGCGGGCCTTGCGTTTATGCAGCCAAGCTGTCAGGCGGGCAGCGCCGGCGCGGCGCAGCCCGTCGGGGGTTTGGTAGCCGGTCAACAGGATCAGCGCGGCCTTGCTGGCGCTGTAATCGAAGCCGCGTTCCAGGGCGGGGAAGTACTCAAGCAGCTGGGCACGCAGCCGGTTGATCACCCGGGTGCGATCGGCGACCAGGTCGGTGCGCCGAGCGGTCAGGATGCGCAGCTCGACCGCGATGTCATCACCGGGTCGCAGCGGCTGCAGGTCGCGGCGCATCCGAGCTTGGTCGGCGATGACGGCGGCGTCCTTGGCGTCGCTTTTGCCGTCGCCACGGTAGCCGGCCGAGGCGTGGTAGATGGTGCGGCCGGGGATGTAGAGCAGCCGCTGCTCGGCGGCGATGAGCAAGGTGATCAGCAGCGCGGCACCACCGGCGTTCAGGTCGATCGCCCAGGTAACTTCACCGCCGTCGGATTGCGCCGCTACTGCGTCGATCAGCTCCAGCAGTGCGGTTTCGTCGTTGGCTACCCGTTGCGACAGCAGTCGCTGACCCTCCGCATCGATAGCCACGCAATGGTGGTCGGACTTCCCGGCATCGACACCGGCCCAGACCTGTTGGCTCACAGCCACCTCCGTGATCATTGGCATCCCTATCAACCCAGCAGACGACCACGCCGGCGTGTCCTTACACAGCGATCAAATCGCATCTCTCAATTAGCGGTCGAGTCGTCGCGGGACGTCGGGCGGCCAATCTCCTTCGGCCATGAAACACCGCAAACGCATGAAAGCCATACCCGACGTCCCTGGGCAGTTCGAAGCCTACGGCCGAGGGCAACAACCACCCTGCAAGAAAGGTAAGGACACACATGTCAGCACCACCTGATCAGAGCGGGGCTGCCACGAATTTCGCTGCGCTGCAGGCTCAGTTGTTGGGATTGTCTTCCGATGCAGTCCAGGCCACTGACGCGCTGCAACGTCAGGCCGTGGCCATGTTTTGCCGAGAAATTGCCGGCGGCACTGATCAGCGACGCCTGTCCAACCTGCTGGACCTCCTGCAGGCCCGGCTAGGGAGAGAAGCCATCGCTGCCGCCATCGCTCACACGCTCATAAAGACCGAGACCCCCGCCAGAGCAGAGGCCTCGGACACGCTTTCCGTTCCCAGAAAAACGTTGGCCACCAACCGAGGAGACCAGAGCCGATGATACCCCCCGAAAGACCGAAATACGTTGTCAACAGCCAGCATCTTGAGCAGATGGGGCCAGGCCCCGCAGTCCTGCTCGGCGTCCTCAGTCACCTCGGCGCTGACGAAGCCGCCGTAATTCCCCAGAAGCAACTCGCCGCCGCAATGGGAATCAGTGCGAGCACGTGCCGCCGGTACTCCAAATTCCTGTGCGAGGCAGGGCTTCTGAAGGTGGAGCCCGTCATTCTCAACCATCGGCGTATCAGCAACGCTTACCAAATAGCCAGCTCAGAGTCCGTTCATTTTGACCGCACCGCTCAAAATGACGGTGCTGCTCAAACCGGGGGCGTGCAGTCAAAATGGGCGAGCAATAGTAGTTCTAGTACTTCAAGTACTTCTCCAGAAGTACAGGTAGAGGAGGTATTACCGTCGGGAACCTCGTCGGCCACCCTGCGGGTGACCGGGGGTAACCCCCTCCGGGGACCAGAGCCCTGCGGGAGCCCAGAGCCAGTGAGAAGGTGGCCTGAACCGGGTTCACTCATGCCAGCCCCAGGCCCCAAGTTGAGCGACCTTTACGCCCAAGCGCAGTGGCTGACTGTTCACTTCAGTGGCTATGTCATGGCTCGGACGAACCGGGAGCGTAGAGAAAAGGGTTGGAAGCAGGTCGAAGCCATTGCCGAGGAGCGTCTGGAGCGCTGGGAATCCAGTGCCATGGTCCTGCTCAGCACTCACCCGCTGGCTGAAGTCGCCGGAGTGGTGGACTGGATATTCGTTGACTCTGCTGGGAACTTGCCGAAGTCGGTTATCGAGGAGAGCGAAGGCAGGCAGGACAGGGTCAAGTCCAGGGACGTGGTGTACGACCTCGTCGTGTGATTCTTCGATGTCGTGTTTTATGCGGTTAGTGCCGCGGGGTTGTCCTCCTGTTCTGGTGTTGTGGTGGTGGTCAGGCGGGATTTGCTGAGGACGTCGAGGCCCAGGTATCGGCGTGATTCGGCCCATTCGTCGTGTTGTTCGGCCAGCACGGCGCCGACGAGGCGGATCAGGGCGTCGCGGTGGGGGAAGATCCCGACGACGTCGGTGCGGCGGCGGATCTCCTTGTTGAGCCGTTCCCAGGTTATCTGGAGTTCTGCCTAGGATACCTATGGTGACCTGGCGGTTTGTGTCGTGGAGGGTGTCCATGACGCGGTTGG
>NZ_LQOY01000050.1 GCF_002101675.1 Mycobacterium gordonae
CTCGAGCTTGGCCCAGAACCCCCGATCGGCCGGAGTCAACGGCTCCGAGATCCGCAACACCGGAGTATTGCCCACCAACCCGGCGGGCTGGCGGTGACTTTCGGCGGCGGGCTGGCACTGTACGGGGCTGCTCTGGCGTTTCGCCAACGCCGTTGACCGTGGAGTGCACGAAAGGCGAGATTCCAAAGATTTCAATGGTGAGCGGGAGAAGTTGTTGTCCATCTGATCGTCGCTTTCTGGCAACAGGCCACAGACGCGGCCATTGGCAAGGGGCAGCGGCCACCGGCCGTCGTGACATGCACAAACGGCCTGGCGCTGACCAATCAGCGACGAATTAGGCGCAACCGAATCAAGAGATCTTGACCGGTCAAAACAGCGCGAAGCCCGCGCGGCGGGCCCCCCCCCGCCAGTATGTTCTGCTGCCACCCCGGACTCGCACCGGCAGCCGCCGCCACGACAACACCCAAAGCGGCAATGGCAGCGCCCGGCGAGTTAGGCAGCACGCCAACCGCAAACGCTTCGTGGTGATCTACCGTCGGCGACCCCTTCGACACATGCGGATGGTCGACGTTGACGGCAAATTGACTGCCGAACGAGGCAACCAGAGCATGCGGCGGGTGGGAGGCAGGAACCTGCGACCGCAACGCGGAGTGCCCACCGAAGACAAGCACCCACATCGCGACGCCGACCGCCACGACCGCCACACCGGCGGCAGCCCGCCACCGAGGCCGCCCGAAGACGCCGACGCGACCCGCGTCCGTTCGCATCCGCACTGCCCCCATACCCCTCGAGGGTACTCGACCTCGCGGGGCGCCGCCACTATGAATGCTTGGGCACAAGCGCGTTTCTCGGCCGGGCCAGTGCGAGGCCGCACTCGGCGGCGACACTCGCTGAATAAGACTCACTCGCAGTTCTTTAGCCCAGCAACTGCGTGGGCATCACCCTGGGCTTGACACCATAGCGTGGCGCGACGCCATAGCCTGCGCGATCGGCCGCGGCCAAGGCCGGCATACCGGCTGCGACCGTCGTCGCCGTGCCCCCTTCTACGGGGGCCGTCCATCCCGAGCCGACCAGGGTGGCGCCACCAGGCGCAGCCGAGGTGACCGTCGTCCACGCTGTCGGCACGGACAATTTCCCGACCGAGGACGCCGAGCCCATAACCACAGATACCGGCGACCCGCCGGAAACTGCGGCTGCCGGCCCCGCCGTGCCCGCCAGAATCGTTCCGAAACTCGGCGGAACGACAGCACCGGCAGCGGCCGAAGCGCTCTGCGACACACCATGACTGACCCCACCGGCAACCGCTTGGAACATGCCCGAAGAACCGACGCCTCCTATCTATCAGGCCGGTGATGCTATAGGCGTCGTTCCAGATACCAATGTTCGATCCCGAGCCAACAAGGTCGTTCAAGAAACCGTTGGTGCTGGAAACGAGTCCCGCAGAAGAAGACTCGGCAGAGCCCGCCAGGGGAGACGCCACCGGTTGCACCGCGGCTTGGCTGACTGCTGCGGCTTGGGCGCCCGGCCCGACCGGGTTGGTGGTCTGTGTCGGCGAGGTCAGCGGGTTCAACGTTGCGGCGCTTGCCGAGGATACCTGGTAGCCGTACATGGCGACGGCATCTTGGACCCACATCTGGGCGTAGGAGGCCTCGGTCGCCATGATCGCCGGCGTGTTCACCCCCAGGAAATTCGTGGCGACAAGGGCTGCCAGCTGAGCCCGGTTGGCCGCTATCTGGGCCGGGGGCACCGTCATCGCAAACGCTGCCTCGTAGGCAGCCGCGGATGCCATGGCCTGACTGGCTGCGTGTTCAACTGCCGCGGCGGTGATGTTCATCCACCCGATGTAGGGCTCGGTCGCGGCGGCCATGACTGCCGACGACGGGCCCACCCACGGCCCGCCCGTCAGCTCAGAGATCACCGACTCGTAGGCGGAGGCTGTGGTAGTCAACTCGGCGGCCAGGTTGTTCCAAGCCGCCGCAGCGGCCATCATCGGCCCGGGGCCCGGGCCGGTATACATCCATGTTGAGTTGACCTCCGGGGGTAGCGCTCCGAAATCGACAAGCATTTCTTTCACCTAACTCTTGCTCATTGAACGATTGCGTTCCGTTCAGTGCCGGCGTCGCCCGCCAGGCGCCCTAAACGGCTGCCGGCTTGGGCATCACGGTGGGCTTAACGCCATAGCGCGGCGCACCCAAGCCGCCGGACGTCCCTGCCCTTGCCACCGACGGCACATGCCGGCTGGCAAAGTTGTCACCGCTGCAGCCCCTGGCGCGGCGCTGGCCGAAGCCGCGCCTGCCCCGCCGCCGGGGGCCGCGCCTCCCGCTGGTGCGGTTTCAGCGGCCCAACTGGCGGGCGCAGCCAACCCGCCGACCGACGATGCTTGGCTCGCAACACCCGCGAGCAATGGCGCCCCACCGGCGCCGGATGCGCCGACCGGCCCCGCCGCACCGGCGGCCGGAGAAAGTCCGCCCAGCCCGCCCGAAGCGAGCCCTCCGGCGCCCAAAGTCTCGGCGCCGTCAGCCACGGAACCGTTGCCCCCCAGCGATGTCCAGGAGAACAGACCCGACGCACCGCTCCCAAACGTATTCATCTGCTGTATTCCGATGAGGCTGCCGTTATTCAGCGCTCCCGGGATGAGACCAAACTGTCCAAACTGGGTCAACTGATCGATGATGACGCTCCTATAGATGTCAAGTGCTGAGTTGGGCGTAGTCGGCGCGGAGTGCGTGGAAGATCTCGCGGGCCAGGTAGCGCTTTTGGCAGCGGATGATTTCGGGCATGGACAGACCTTCGGTGGTGCGGCGGTCGGCGTAGGCGCGGCTGCGGGGGTCGTAGCGCAGTCGCACGACGGTGGCGATGTGCAGCGCGCTGTTGCTGGCGCGGTCGCCGCCGCGGTGTAGCCGGTGGCGGTGGGTTTTGCCTGAGGACGCTGGGATTGGGGCGACGCCGCAGAGGTGGGCAAATGCGGCTTCGCTGCGCAGCCTGTCTGGGTTGTCGCCGATGGTGACCAGCAGTGCCGACACGGTCTCTGGGCCGAGCCCGAATATGGCGGTGGTGGCCGGTGCGGCGGTCTGGGTGAGTTCGTCCAGTTGCTTTCGTAGGGAACGTGTTTCGGTGTCGAGATGCTGAGCCCTTTGGGCGATCGAGCGTAGGGCTTGTTTGGCCGACTGGGCGGGGTCGAGGAGGTTGGTCGGGTCGGGTCGCAGACGTGCGCAGGCGGTGACGAGCTGCGCCGAGGACAGAGAACGTAGCTGGGTGCGCAGGGGTTCGGGTGCGGTGATGACTATCGAGCGCAGGGTGTTGAGGGCGGCGGTGCGGGCTTTGACGGCGCCGTTGCGGGCGACGCGCAACATCCGGATGGCTTCGATGGGGCCGTCGGCGAGCTTCGGCGCTCCGCTCGCTTTGCCTGCCAGTACGGTTCTTGCTGCTGCTTCGGCGTCGATCGGATCGCTCTTACCGCGTTGGCGGCGGAGTCGTCGGTCAGGTCGGGGAACTTCGAGTACCTCGATGGACTGCTGGTGCAGGTAGCGGGCAAGCCCGGCCCCGTAGGCGCCGGTTCCTTCGACACCGACCTGGCCGAGTTTCCCCTTCGACCGCATCCATGTGAGCATCGATGCGTAACCTGCTGGTGTGGCGGAGAATTCGGCATCAGCGATCAGCCGCCCGTTGCGATCGATGACCGCGGCGTGATGGGTGGCGCAGTGTGTGTCCACGCCGCCGCTAACGAGTCGTTTGCTGCCGGCCATGTGCGCGGTAGCCCCTTTCCGTAAGTCGGGCCGTGCGGAAAGGGGTGGACAGCCAGTGATGGGCCGCGGGCGAGCACGCTCCTGACTTGTTGAATGACAACCGGATACCGCGAAGATCTTTGTTTTTCGCAGTGTCCGAGGGTGCCGGACGGCGTTGGCTCGCACTGCTCCTTGCCGCCTGAGGGCTGGCTCATTGATAGCGTGCCGCCGCCGTCTGGCACCCGTGCGGTGTGGCTCGACAGAGGCATGCAAGTAGATCGACTTGAAGTCAGGGTGCCCACCGCGCACGTCCCATCCCAACGAGCGCAAGGCCGCTAACCCGTGATTCTGATCGGTATTGATCCGCACAAGTCCACCCATACCGCAGTCGCAATCGACAGCTCGGGCAAAAAGATTGCTCAACGCCGCCTCCCGGTCAACGCCGGGACTTTCCGGCAGTTGATTTCCTGGTGCCAGCACTGGCCGCAGAGAAGGTTCGCCGTAGAGGGCGCCGCCGGGTTGGGCCGCGGTATCGCCCAGCAGCTCGCTGCGGCCGGCGAGCACGTCGTCGATGTTCCCTCCACGTTGTCGGCGCGAGCCCGGATGCTTGCCACCGGCGGCAACCGCAAGACCGACGCTGCCGACGCGCTGCACGTCGCCCATGTCGCGTTGTTCCGCCCGGATTTGCGCCGCGTCTGCTCTGAAGACCAGACCACCATCTTGCGGCTGCTTACCGAACGTCGCGATGACCTGGTCAGCGAGCGCACCCGCCTGCTCAATCGGCTCCACGTCCTGCTGCGCGACCTGGTCCCCGGAGGAGCGCCCACCGCGCTGTCTACTGACAAGGCCGCCGACATTCTCAAGTGGATCAGGCCGATGACCGCGACCGACTGCTGTCGGCGCGACCTCGTCCGTGACCTTGTCGCCGACCTGCGGCGCTTCGACCGGTTGATCAAAGGCAGCGAAACGCAGATGCGTGATGCTTTGAACGCCACCGGAACTACGCTCACCGAACTGCCGGGAATGGGCATCGTCCTTGCCGCCAAAGTCCTCGGTCACGTCGGAAACATTGACCGCTTTCCGACCGAACATCACTTCGCCAGCTACACCGGCAGTGCCCCGCTGGAAGCCTCGAGCGGCAACACGGTCCGCCACCGACTCAACACTGGAGGCAATCGTGCCCTCAACAGCGTGCTGCACATCATCGCCACCTGCCAAATCCGCGACCCCGGAATCGGACAGAACTACTACCGACGCAAAATCGCAGAAGGAAAAACACCCGCTGAAGCACGCCGCGCCCTCAAACGCAGGCTCTCCAACGCCGTCTACCGCACGCTCAAGCGTGATCAACGGAAACTCCTTCCCGAAGCCGCTTGACACACAGAGGCGCTATCAGGTCACACCGCTTCGCGCCGAAGCCCGAGTTCTCATGTGGTGGATGCCGCCCCAAGGCTCGACAGGTCCTCACGAAAGGCACTCGATCGGCCAGGAAATTTCGGGGTCAGATCCTCGGGCCGGCATCCGATAACCATCATCACTGGAAAATTCAGAGTCGGACGAGGCGGCGGCCGCGTTGGCGGCTTCTGTTGTGCCGTACGCACCCGCGCTGTTGCCCAGGGTGCTCACCAGCAGCTCTTG
Source organism: Mycobacterium gordonae (assembly GCF_002101675.1). Classification (GTDB taxonomy): domain Bacteria; phylum Actinomycetota; class Actinomycetes; order Mycobacteriales; family Mycobacteriaceae; genus Mycobacterium; species Mycobacterium gordonae. Next base: position 5,364 of record NZ_LQOY01000050.1, read on the forward strand.
GATTGCCTGGGCTTGGGCGGCGATCGCTTGGTACCGGGTGCCGTAGGCAGAAAATACTTCGGCCTGCAGCGCTGATATCGGATCGGCGGCTGCAGGAATCACATCAGTGGTTGCGGCTGCTGCTGCCGCGCCCTGCGCAGCCATCGAAGAACCGAGACCCTCCAGCTTGCTCGCCGCGAAGGTCAACGCTTCAGGCTGTGTGATTACGAAAGACATTTACTTCACTCCTCACAGTCATGGTTGTCCAAGAACAGTCGATGTCGTCGCTGGCTCCCGGCCGTGATTGAACGAGCCCGGGTCTCCTGGCGACCCTGATTGGCATCCGCTGCTGGACACTTTGGATCGGCGCGGCAACAAACGACGTCGCCGGCAATGTGGTAGCAACTCCCGCAGAGGCGGCCGACGGCGGAATGCGCTCTGGCACCACACGTCGGCTGCGATACCCGCGCAACTGTGGCATCACCGGCATCGCCGTCGGGGTCGCGAGGCCCAGGGCGCACGGGCCGTCGGCCGGAGTCACTCGGATGGTTGACTCGGTCAGCCAGCCGCTGCACGTGCGGCTGGCCGCTGCGGTCGAGGCCGGCTCCGAGCATCCCATCGGCGCGGCTATCGTCGCCGGCGCCCGCGAGCGCGACCTCGATGTCTGAGGTCCGCCGCCTGCAAGGCGAGGGGCGGCTGGTGGCCATGGTCGGCGACGGCGTCAACGATGCCCCCGCGCTGGTGCAAGCCGATTTGGGCATCGCGATCGGTACCTGTACCGATGTGGCGATTGAAGCCTCAGACATCACGTTGATGTCGGACCGCCTCGACGGTGTCGTGCGCTCGATCCAGCTGTCCCGCCAGACTCTGCGCACGATCCACCAAAACCTGGGCTGGGCCTTCGGCTACAACACCGCCGCGATACCCCTGGCTGCATTCGGCCTGTTGAACCCAGTGGTTGCCGGTGCGGCGATGGGGCTTTCCTCGGTCAGCGTGGTGACCAACTCGCTACGGCTCCGGCGCTTCGGCCGCGGTACATGACAATAACGCCCGCCACTCTCGGAGTGCATGGACCCGATCGTTTTCGACCTGAGCGGCCCCCGCCGGCATGATCCACGACCTACTAGTGCGTTGGGTCGTCACCGGACTGTTTGCACTCGGCGCCCTGGGATGCGGCGTGCCGATCCTCACGCGACGCCGGCCCGCGACGGTGGTTGTCAGCCGCAGTCTGCATTTCTTGATGGCAACAGGTATGGCTGTGATGGCATGGCCGTGGGGCGCGCGGCTGCCGGCCTCCGCGCCCGCGGCCTTCTTCCTGTTGGCGGCGGTCTGGTTCGTGGCGATCGCGTTGATCACCGCCCGTTCGCCGGCCGCCCGGGCGTCAGCGGGTTACCACAGCCTGATGATGCTGGCAACTGCATGGATGTATCTCAGCATGAATAGCCTGGGCTCGCTTACGGCTTCGCTCAGTCAACCGCCTGCCCCGATGCCCGAAATGAACATGGCCGCGATGGACCACACGGCAACCACCCAACCGCCCACCTGGGTGACCACGATGAACTGGCTTGGAGTCGTTATCTTCACCATCGCAGCAGCATCTTGGGTTGTGGCATACCTCCGCGAGCGCAGACGCAGTACGATCCAACCTCCGCTACTGGGAGACATCACCGAAGCCATGATGGCCACCGGAATGGCGATTTTGTTCGCTGCCGCGCTGATCGAACTTTGACCTCCGCGCACAATTTGTAATGCCCGGGGGCCGGATACTGTTTGGGGGGTACGGTTCCTATGGTGCTGCCTCGAGCGCTTCAGCCCTTGGAGGGCAGCGGCATGAACACCGTTGCGGCAAACTCCGCTACAGCCGTCAACGGCACCTCGACGGCGCCGTCTTGAGACCTCCGTGCCACTTCCAGCTGGCCGGCCCACCCACTACAAATGAAGGGCCCTTGGTGTCCCTACGCCACCGGATATGTGCCCGCCATGCTGATACATCGCACAGACGGACGGAAATTGAGGTACCGCTGATCAAGAGAAGACCGCAGGGCGCAATCCCGGGCAGCCTCGACGAAAACTATTGCGGCGACTCGCATAGAGGCCTTCGTTACCCCCCACACGGCATACCTCTGCCAGTATTGCGTGGGTGGAGGAGGTCGCGGTTCCGACGAAGCGCTTTGTGCGACAACGCACGGTGAGTACATGCATCAGCATGGCCGCTATCATGGTCGCGCAGAGCAGTCCCGGGGCGGTTATCGTCCACCCACGCCGCAGCCCATACTGCATCAAAGGTATTGCCCTTCAATGTACTTGTGCGGCGCGGTCGCTTCTGACGGCGCGAGATTCCCCGGCGGGGCCGGACCCACGCGTGCCACCGCAGAAAGCGACGCCTTGAACAAGCTGCGCGGCAGGAAGATTGTCGACTCGGCGCGCAGCTAAGGCTCAGCGTCGAGCCGCGGATACCGCCCTTGACAATCCGAAGCTAGGCAACGCTCAGCACATCACGGATGGCCGCGACAACTACATCGGGCCGTTCGACAGGCAGCCACGAGTGGCTCGTTCCGTCAGCGAACACAAGTTCGCCTCTGGGAAAACGCTTGACCAGTGCACGATTGGACGCATCCATCTTGGCATACGTAGCGCGCCACCGGGTTCGCGACCGCGGCACAATCACCCGCACCGGCACATCCGGCAGTGATGCGCGTTCGAGTTCTCGCTTCACTTCGCGCAAATAGCTCGTATGACGCGGCACAAGCCGTGCCGTCTGCAATGCCGCCCAAGGATGATTATCGACATAACGGTAGAACCAGCCCAATCTCGGCTTCGAGATATCCTTCGGCGCCATCCGCCGCAACACGCGCCGGCCCAAGCTGGTCCTGGGAACCCTCAGCAGCTGGGCGATCCCGAGGAGGAAAAGTCCTGCGGCAGCCAGGGTCATCCCTACCAACTCGACAAGTCGTGATTCGGTTACCGGCGCAGAGGGATCAAGCAAGACCAACCCGGCTACTTCTTGTGGATGTCGTAAAGCGAACATCTGCGCGACCAATCCACCCGACGACCACCCCACGATCACTACCGGCGCAGCGCAACGCACTTGATGGATTACGGAGTCAAGGTCATCAGCCATTTCGGCCACGCTGCGCCGAGGTGGACCATCCGCGTCACCACTACCAAGACGGTCGTAGGTTACGACAGTGGAAAAGGACGCGACCCACTGTTCCAACACGCCGCCGAAGGAGTCCGTCGTTCCTTCACCTGCCCCACCGGCTTCAAGGAGGACCGTAGGCCCCTGACCAAGCAGACGTGCGCGAGTGACTCGCTCACCCAGATGGACCCGGGTGGCGGCTTGCGTCGGCAATCTAAGTTCCCTCTCGTGGTGGACACCGCTGGTCGTCATTGCCGCCCACACGCGGAATAATGGAAGACGATTGGAGTCAGTCTAGCGCGGCTGCTGTCGAGGGCCGTACCATCACAGAGTGAACAATTTCTGCGGCTCTGCGTGGCGCGTCTGAAATAGGTTCAGGTACAGCGCATTTACTCGTGTTGGGGGTGCGAATTTTGCGGCTGAGGCACTGGCGGTGGATATCGCTGTCCCGTTGCTGCTTTAACACGAGATGGGCTGGCGTCAGCGACGTCAACTGCGGGCTGTCCACACCGTTCTGCGAACACGGCCTGCGCACTTCACACGATCACGCCCGCCGGTTTCGCTGCCAAACGCAGCATTGCCTACCGGATACACCCAGACCAGCAACGCTACGGAAACTCACAGCGTTAACGACAAAGATCGGCCAGCACACCACCAACCCATTGCTGCATCCGGTAACCATGATCGCGGCGATCGTGGTCGATTTCTCGGGGGCGTCATGGTTTCCGGCGTGCTGTTGGCTCCCACGCACTGTCATACAGGCCCTCGCCACGCCGCGGTCCTGATCGGCGAGGCAGCGCTACTGATTGCCACTGCTAGTATCGAACACCCGTTGATCCGGGCGCCGCTGGCTGCCGCGGCGTGCGGCCTGCAGAATGGGATGATTTCTGGGCTTCCTGAAATGCCCATCCGCACAACGCACTTCACCGGCACCACCACTGACTTAGGGCTTCTCGTAGCCCTTAGTCGCCGCCACGGATTGGATTATTGGAAAGCAGCGATCCTCAACACAACGGTGCTGCTGTTCGTCGGCGGCGCCGTCGCCGGAGTGGTGGTGGGCGGTCGCATCGGCGACCGGGCGCTCACCCCGGCCGCGGTCGCGTGCCTCGCTTTCGCGGCGGCCAACGCATTGCATCACTGCAGGTGTCGCGAGCGGTTGACAACAGCACACCAACCTCCGCCCCCGCTGCCCGGACACGCGCGGAGCGCAGCAGAGCCGAAGAACACAATCAGCCGGTGACTCCTGCCGAGCTGCGGCGGGGTTCGCCAAATCGCTTGGGGCGCTCGTCCGCTCGAGCATGTCAGTCCGCACCTGGGCACGGGAGGCAAAAGGATCTGCGAACGGGTCGACGGCCCGTCAGCACTCAGCTGGCACCGGCCTCGTCCCCGCGCCAAGTGCCCGGAATCATCGGCAGTTTCGGCCCGCTACCGAACTCGTCTTCCTCCAGCCTGGCCATGCCTCCCGCCGCAATAGCCGCTTCCCTGCTCGCTGTGCCGGCAAATCCCAAAGTTCCGGCGCCTTGTTCGGAAAACACGGCTGACGGCGTCGATTCCCCACCCGCTGGCGCGCCCCAGTCCGGTTCGACGTCGACGTTCATGTTCATGAACTCATCGTTGTGGTCGTGCAGCCCCGCACGCCGACGTCGACGTGTCCGCGAACGCGCAGCCGCCCCGGCTGCAGCCGCAGCGACATCGGGCTCCGGCGCCTTCTTCTTCGCGGCAGCGCTGGCACTGGTCCTCATGCCCGATCCGTGCCCGATGCCGGGGCCACCACCGACCAGAAACGGAAAGCCTGGTCCCGTAATTGCCGAAGCTGGAGGCGGTGTGGGGCCTGCGCTGGCAATGGAGCTGGTAGCAGGCGCAGGAGTGGGGGCCGGAGCCGGAGCAGTGGGAGCGACTGACGCTACCGGTGCCATCCCGACCGCGGGTGATACCGACGCTGGCGGTGACCCGGGCAGCGCCACGACGGCGGGGACCGCCGGTGGCTGGACAGCGGCGAGGCCCGACAGTCCTGCTAAGCCGATGGCCGCCCCCACATTCGAGGCGGCGGCACCGAACGCGAAAGCAAGCAACTGCGGTGACTGAATCAAGGCTTGGAAGAGTTGCGGTATGTGCTCTGGGTAGTCGACGAAAATGAGATAGGAATAAGACTGAAACGCCTCTTGCGGATTTGTAAGCAGTTCTTGGATAAACGTTTCAAAATCTTTCGGGAATTCGATGGCACGGGCCACCCACCAGTATGGGTCAGCGGCATTGGTGTAGTCCTCGAAAGGAAGTCCGTTGAGGGTGCCTTCGGTGACATTCCAATCCACCCGACCGCCGGAGATGTTACGTAAGAAATCGGCAACGACGTAGTCGATCACGGTGGGTTCGCCGGCGTGCGTCTCCACACCGGTGCCCGCGCTGGACTGTGTCTCCTGGACTATCTCCGGGGCTGTTCCGGTTGGCGAAGTGGACGCCAGGGCCGCATCCGAGACGGTTTGGTAGGTAGCCATGGTGCTGGCCGCCTGGATCCACATTCGGACGTAGTCGGCTTCATTGAGCGCGATCGGGATGGTATTCATCCCGAAGAAGTTTGTGGCAACCAGCGTTCCGTGAATGACGTGGCTGGCGGCTAGTTCTGGGAGCGTCGGCATCGCTGCCAGCGCTGCTTCGTATGCGGCGGCTACAATTTCATGCTGCGCCGCGGCCCGCGCGGCGGTTGTGCCTGCGCGCGTCAGCCACGCCAGGTAAGGGATGTGGGCGGCCACATACTGCTCGACGCTCGGACCTTCCCAAACTCCCGCTTGCACCGCAACGAGCAAAGCCATGAGTTCGTCAGCAACGTCCGCGTACTCGGCACTCAGCGACGACCATGCCGTGGCGGCAGACAGCAATGAGCCTGCCCCGGAGCCAGCGCTGAGCAGGGTTGAGTGGACCTCGGGTGGTGACGCCATCCACATCGTGGCCAATGTGCACACTCCTTCGCCCGACTGGCTTCGGAGCTTAGTGAACCTGACAATCATTTTCAACAGGTGGAAGTGTGCTTCCTTAAGCATATTCGCAGCCGTCAGGTCCCGGCCTGTTCAGCGGTGCGTCGGTAGCCTCGGATGGTCAGCTCCGTCAGTCCTGAGTGGCGTCCAACGTTGCTGTATCGGTAACTGCTCCAAGGTGGATCGTGATGAGCCATAAGTCAAATCAGTCGACGGCGACCGCTTCCCCCGGGGGGATGGCAAAGTATATGTGGTGGTCCCTTTATCCCGTCAGAGGAGTTCTGTGACATTTTGTCGAACCGACGTGGTGGGCCTGCTGCTTGTTGGCGCGCTGTTAATATCGGGATGCGGTGGCAGCAACAGTACCTCCGCTCCCTCCGCGGGGCCGTCGGCGAAAGTCGACTGTGGTGGGAAACCGGAACTCAACGCCAGCGGCGCGACCGCACAAGCGAACGCGATACAACAATTCGTCAATGCCTACGCCCACGCGTGCCCTGGTTACACGCTGGACTACGAGGCTAACGGCTCGGGCGCCGGCGTCGAGCAGTTCATCAAGGGCGAAACGGATCTGGCCGGGTCCGGTGTGCCGTTGGACCCGGCCAAAGGCGAAACCAACAAGGCGGCGGCACGGTGCGCGTCCCCCGCCTGGCAGCTGCCGGCATTGTTTCAGCCGATCGCGGTCACTTATCACATCAACGGGGTGAGTTCGCTGAAGCTGGACGCACTCACACTGGCCAAGATTTTCAACGGCACCGTCACCAGGTGGGACGACCCGGCGGTCAGGGCGCTCAACGCAGGCACCAGCCTGCCCTCGTCGCCCATCCGGGTCATTTTCCGCAATGACGACTCCGGTAACTCGGCCAACTTCCAGCAATACCTCAATGCCGCATCCGACGGCGCCTGGGGCAGAGGCGACGGCGAGACGTTTGAAGGGGGCGTCGGTACCGGCGCCGACGGAGACAATGGGGTGACGGCGGCCCTGCAGACTACCGACGGATCGATCACCTACACTGCCTGGTCATTCGCGCTGGGCAAACAACTGAACATCGCCCAGATCATCACCTCAGCAGGTTCAGATCCCGTGTCTATCACACCCGAGACAGTCGCCAAGACGATCGCGGGAGCCAGAGTTGTGGGTCAGGGCAATGATTTGGTGTTGGATACGTCATCGTTCGCCAAGCCGACGCAGCCCGGCGCGTACCCGATTGTAGAGCCAACGTATGAAATCGTCTGTTCGAAGTATCCGGAGTCCGCCACGGGCAGAGCCGTCAGGGCGTTTATGCAGGCGATTATAGGTCCGGGGCAAGACGGCTTGGCGCAGTATGGATCCATCACACCGCCGAACTGGCTCCAGGCGAGGCTGGCGACAGCGGTCAACGCTATCTCTTGATCAACATGAAGGAGTTTGATGGCAGGCGTCAGTGAGTCCGGGCCGAGGGCAGGCTCGCTTGTCGGGCCGTATCGGCTGATGCGGCTACTGGGTCGTGGCGGAATGGGCGAGGTCTACGAGGCCGAGGACACCCGCAAACACCGAGTGGTGGCGCTGAAGTTGATCTCGGAGCAATTCTCTGCCGACCCGGTGTTTCGCGAGCGGATGCAGCGCGAGGCGGACGCCGCGGGACGGCTGACCGAACCGCATGTGGTGCCGATCCACGATTACGGCGAGATCGACGGGCAGCTGTACCTGGACATGCGGCTGATAGACGGTATTTCTTTGCGCCGCATGTTGACGGCCTATGGTCCGCTGACACCGGCGCGAGCAGTGGCCATCGTGCGGCAGGTCGCCGCCGCGCTGGACGCCGCACACGCCAGCGGGGTTACCCACCGCGACGTCAAACCGGAAAACATCATTATCGGCATCGACGACTTCGCCTACCTGGTCGACTTCGGCATTGCCCGTGCCGCAACCGATCCGGGGCTGACCCACACCGGAATGGCGCTGGGAACTTATAACTACATGGCCCCGGAGCGATTCGCCGGCGACAGAGTTGACTTCCGGGCCGACATCTATTCGCTGGCATGTGTGTTGGCCGAGTGCTTGACCGGGTCACCTCCTTACCCCGGCAGCAGCATCGAGAGGGTGATCGGCGCGCATCTGATGGAGCCCGCTCCGCGGCCCAGCCAACTGCGGCCCGGCTTAGTTCCGCCGGGTCTCGACCAGGTGATCGCCACAGGAATGGCCAAGAACCCCGAGGAACGCTTCCGCAGCGCCGGTGAACTGGCCGCCGCCGCCCACGCCGCACTGACCACAGCCGAGCAGAACCAGGCGGCCGCGATTGCGCAGCGCGGCGAGCGAACGATCTCATCGACCGGTGCCGGCCCAGCCGCCGCCGACTCTGTCACACAGGCCAGGCCCTGGTCAGCGATGTCAAGTTCGCCCGCGACCCAGAGCGGGTGGACACCGTCACCCGCCGACACCTCCAGCTGGCGCAGCCGCCCGAACGTCCCACCCTTCGTCAGCCCTACCGGCCCACCGGACCCGGCCCCCACATCTGGGGCACGGGCGAAGCCTCGACGCAAACGCATGTGGGTCCCCATCGGCGCCACCGCACTAGTGGTGATCATCGGCGTCATCGTCGTCGTCGGACATCTACTCAAGCCGAAACCGCAACCGGCGGCATCGGCGCCCGGACAGACAATAGTGCCGATGACCGGGCTCGGCTTTCCCTTTTCGCCGGGCGGGGTCGCCCTGGACAATACCGGCAGCGTGTATGTCACCAGCCAAGGCATGTACGGGCGCGTCGTGAAGTTGGCTGACGGGTCGTCCACCCCGACGGTACTGCCGTTCACCGGCCTCTACCAACCGCAGGGGCTGGCAGTAGACGCCAACGGCACCGTGTACGTCGCCGACTTCAATAACAGGGTGGTCAAGCTGGCAGCCGGATCCAACACCCAAACCGTGATGCCTTTTACCGGCCTCGCGTACCCGCAGGGCGTGGGGGTCGATGCTACCGGCAATATCTATGTCGCAGACCGCGGCAACAACCGAGTGGTGAAGCTTGATGCCAAATCCAACACTCAGGCTGATCTGCCGTTCACCGGCCTAAACCATCCAGATGGTGTCGCCGTAGACCTTTCGGGCAGCGTTTATGTCACCGACTCGGACAATGACAGGGTGCTGAAGCTCAACCCCGGGTCGAGCACTCCGACGGAGTTGCCCTTCACCGGACTTGCCGTGCCCTCGGGTATCGCGGTAGACACCGCCGGCGCCGTCTACGTCACCGACCACGAGACCGGCAAGGTGGCCAAGCTGGACACCGGATCGAGCGCCCCGACAACGCTGCCGTTCACCGGCGGCCATCCCGTGGGCGTGGCGGTCGACGCCTCCCGCAAGAAGGTGTTCGTCGCCGACAACGGCAACGGCAGACTGGTGCAGCTGGCAGCGGGATAGCCGGCAGGGTTTCCGCTATCCGCTGCATGGCCGAAGTTGGCCGGTCCAGTGCGAACCGGTCCAGTGGAAACTGCTTTTGGCGAATCCTTGAGCCGGCGCCACGAAGTGAGTAAACGCCGCAATCACAACAACGCTCGCTACAGCGAGCCCAGAATCGCCTGCATTGTCGTGATCTCCTTCTGCTGGGTGTCGACGATCGACTGCGCCATCGCAGTAGCAGCAGAATACTGACCGGACTTGATTTCGTGCTGCGCCATGCTGATTGCGCCCTGATGATGCTGGATCATCTGGTTGAGGAACAACTTGCTGGCGGCGACACCTTGCGCGTCTCGCAGGGCTTGCATGTCTTGCTCGGACATCATTCCGTCCGTCCCACCCATCCCGGGCATGCCGGGCGTTCCGCTTTGACTCGGCATCCCGGGCATGCCGGGCGTTCCGCTGTGGCTCGGCATGCCGGGCATGCCGCTGTGGCTCGGCATTCCGGGCATCCCGCTCTGACTCGGCATCCCGGGCATCCCGGGCATCGACGACGAGGGGGACATGCCACCCGGGGTCGTCGGCTGTCCCCACTGGTTGAGCCACGTTTGCAGCTGCTGAATTTCTGGCCCCTGCGCCGACTTGATCTGGTTGGCCAGGTCGATCACGCGAGGATCGATACCCTGCTTTCCGAGAATGATGTCGCTCATCTGGATCGCTTGCTGATGGTGGGCAATCATGTGCTGGGCGAACATGACGTCTTGATCGTTGTGCGCCTGCGAACCCGCTGGCGAACTCGAGACACTCGACGACCCGGCCGTCGTGGCACTGGATCCGGCCTGGTTGCCGGAGCTGCCGCATGCGGTGAGGGTCAGTAGCCCCACGACCGCAGCTGTAGCTGCGGAGGCGGTCATCGATCGTTGCACCATCAGGATGACTTCCTTTCGATAATCAAGAGAGCAGAGTCGTTTTCAACATACCTATACGGGTACACGGTAGCAGGCACGGGCAGGCGGCCCCCGTGGCGAAGGAGGTTTCAATGCAATCAGGTACCGAAACTGCGCGTCGGCGCGGTCCCCGTTCCGAGGGTATTTCGCCAAGGGCCTACGAGGCGTTGTCCGAGGTCTGGTATTTCGGCCAGCGCGCCCGTATTTGGGACCGTCTCGTCGTATCGTCCGGCGCGCGGCCGGGTCAAAGAGTACTCGAACTTGGTTGCGGCACAGGATATTTTGCTCGCCGAATCGCCCCAGTGGTGGGTCCTTCGGGAGTGGTGGTGGGAATCGATCCGTCACTGCCGTCCCTAGCCTATGCCGCGGCACATTCCCCGCCGCACTGCACGTTTTATCCAGCGCAAGCTCAGAATCTGCCCTTCGCCGATGCGTCCTTCGACGTCGTTGCGTCAAGTCTGACCTTCCATCACATTGCGCCTGACCATCGTCTCGTGGCGATACGCGAGGCGCTTCGGGTGTTGCGGCCGGGCGGACGGGCGTGCATCGCTGATGTCTGTCCGCCGCGGATTCGACTTCTCGAGCGCGTTGTCAGCGCGGCGCACGGTCGAGCGGAGATGCACGACATCTTCGACAGACTTCGCGCGATGATGGCCGAGGCGGGCTTTACCACCATGGCAACCGGTCGCGTCTCGCGACTGTGCTACATCACGGCCGAACGGCCGCACGATCTGACCGCCGCCTTCGCAGACGTCTGAACGTTGGTACGGGCTCGTGGGTCGGTGCTCGACGGTGAGGGCGAAAGTGTCTTCAGCCTCCGCCGCCGCCGGAACCGGTACAACCAAGGCCTGCAACGGGGTTGAAAGAGTCGTGGCGCCAATTGCCATCCCAGTTCGGGTCGCACACGGGGTTGGCATGGGGCCCAGAGCAACACGCATCAGTTGGGGACGGTGCAGGTTTTGCCTCAGCGTTGACCGCGCCAACCTAGTCACCCCGCGCCCAAGGTCGCTGTGTTGCAACGGTAACCGCGGCAGTCGCCATCTCTGGCTTCATACCCAGGCGCTACCCGGAAAGTGGCCCGCCAAACATCGGCGCGGCTCCAAAGGGGCCTGACCGGTTGTGGCACCGTGATAATTCCCAACCGGAGGCCCCGTAACCGCGCCGACGCGGCCGTGCGGATCGGCGCGTCACGGGCACATGCCGGCCGGTAGCGCCGCCTCAAGGGCTGTCAAGGTCGGCGCCAGGACCGGCAATTCGGGCAGGTGGCCGGCCGTGGAGCCCGGATCTTTCAGTCCGGTCGACGTCGACAGCAAGACGACGCTCTCGTCAGCATCGATCCAACGTCGAGAAGCGAGCTGCCGAGCGGCAAGTACCGCCAACACGGAGGCGCCCTCTGCGTAGATGCCCTCGCCGGACGCCAACTCGAGCTGCATACGGACAATCGCGTCATCGCTTGGTTCTGCCACGGCGGTACCGTTGGTGGCCCGGATCGCCTCCACGCCTTGATAGGTGGCCACCCGCGCAGCGACCGAGAACGCGAGTGACTGCCGAGTGGGCACCGTCGGCTGACGTCCCGGTGGGGCTTGGAGCCCCTGCGCGTAGGCGCCAAACGGATCGACCGCGACCAGCCTGGGCATGCGGGTTGTCAGGCCGAGACCGATCAGGTCGGCAAAACCCCGGCGGATTCCGGATAACGCGTCCCCGTAGGCGGTCGGGACGACGACCACGTCGGGCGCTTCCCCGAGTTGTCCCCACAGCTCGTAGGCGATCGTCTTGTATCCCTCGACCCCGAACGGGTTGGAACCGATCGGCGGAGTCACTGCCCCGGATATCGCAGTCCAACCGAACGCCTCGACCGCTTGACGCAGTACCGACCACCGGTCCGGGCCTTTCTCGTACGCGACGAGGCAGGCGCCGTAGCCTCGAATGAGAATGCTCATCTCGCGCGGTATCGATGACAATGTGAGGACCACGCACCGAAGCCCTGCCGCGGCTGCGTAGGCGGCCACTGCCGCGCCGTGGTTTCCCGTCGATGAGACGATGACCGTCGATGCTGCCGACGCCGCCGCCTTTGTGACGGCCGCCGCCGCCAGCCTGTCCTTGAACGACCACGTCGGATTTCGAGATTCGTCTTTGAGCATGAGCCTATTTAGGCCAAGCCGAGGCCCCAGCCGATTCAACGGAATGACGGGCGTCTGGCCTTCGCCCAAGGTCACCGGAGCGTCCTCTGGCGCCAGCGGCAGCAACTCGCGGTATCCGAAGATTCCTGACTGGGATGCCTTCCATGGCAGAGGGCCCGGATTGATCGCGTAGACGGGGGTTAGATTCACCCCGATACCTTCGCGTGCGCATCGCGGACACCCGAAGGAGGCTCGATCTTCCGGCGCCTCTTCGCCACAGCGGGGACACCGGAGCGATCCGAGATACCGTGCGCTCATATCGGGGGGCTCCCGCTCGGTGGCAGCTTTGGCTATGCGTGCGGTTTGAAGGTGCGCAGCCGGAGGCTGTTGGTGAGCACGAATACTGAGGAGAACGCCATCGCCGCACCCGCCAACATGGGGTTGAGCAGGCCCGCGGCTGCCAGCGGCAGTGCGGCGATGTTGTAGGCGAACGCCCAGAACAGGTTGCCCTTGATCGTCGCCAACGTCTTACGCGAGAGCTCAATGGCGGCGGGCACCGCGCGCAGATCACCGCGAACCAGTGTCAGATCGCTGGCCTCGATCGCGACGTCGGTACCGGTCCCCATCGCAAGCCCCAGATCGGCCTGCGCCAGGGCCGCGGCGTCGTTGACACCGTCACCGACCATGGCCACCACCTTGCCCTGGGCCTGCAACCGTCGCACCACCTCCACCTTGTCTCGGGGCAGCACGTCGGCGATGACCTGGTCGATGCCCACCTGCCCAGCGATGGCACGGGCTGCGGCTGCGTTGTCGCCCGTCAGCATGATCGGGGTCAATCCCAGCGCACGCAGCCGCTCGACGGCCTCGGCCGACGTCGGCTTCACCGCATCGGCGACCACCAGGATTCCCCTGGCCGTGTCGTCCCAGCTGACCACGACCGCGGTCTTGCCTTCGGACTCGGCCTGACCCAGCGACCCGGTGAGGCTGTCCGGTAGCTGCTGGCAGCGATCCGCCAGCAGTTGCCGGCCCACTGTCATGGCGTGACCGTCGACGATGCCCTGCACGCCCAACCCTTCCCGGTTGGCGAAAACCCTCGACGGGGGGCAGCTGACCGACTTTGTCACGAGCTGCCTTCGCGATCGCGCGGCCGATCGGGTGCTCGGAGGAGTCCTCCAGCGCGCCCGCCAACCGCAGCACCTCGGCGGGCTGCTCATCGGGTGCAGCGATGACATCCAGCAGGGCCATGTTGCCGGTGGTGACGGTGCCGGTCTTGTCGAGCACGATGGTGTCGATTCGCCGCGTGGACTCCAGCACTTCGGGTCCCTTGATCAAGATCCCGAGTTGTGCCCCACGGCCGGTGCCGACCATCAAGGCGGTCGGTGTGGCAAGACCCAGGGCACACGGGCACGCGATGATCAGCACCGCCACCGCCGCAGTGAAAGCGGCGGCAACCGATCCGGTTGCCGCGATCCAGAACCCGAGTGTCGCCAATGACAGCGCGATCACGATCGGCACGAAAATTCCCGAGATCCGATCGGCCAACCGCTGCGCCTGCGCTTTGCCCGATTGCGCCTCTTCGACCAGCCGCGCCATTTGCGCCAACTGGGTATCCGACCCGATCCGGTTGGCGCGCACCACGATTCGCCCGCCAACATTGACGGTGGCGCCCACTACCTGATCTCCGGGGCCGACTTCAACCGGCACCGACTCACCAGTGAGCATAGAGGCATCCACCGCCGAGGAGCCCTCGATAACCAGGCCATCGGTAGCCACCTTCTCGCCAGGGCGTACCACGAATTCGTCACCGATGGCGAGTTGCTCAATCGGAATGCGGTGCTCGACACCGTCTTTGCGAACCGCGACCACCCTGGCGCCGAGTTCGAGCAGCGCCCGCAGCGCCGCACCGGCCCGCCGCTTGGACCGGACCTCAAAGAACCGGCCGGCGAGAATGAAGGAGGTGACGCCTGCGGCCGCCTCCAGATAAATGTTGCTGGTGCCATCGGTACGGGAGATTGTCAGCTCGAATTGGTGCCTCATGCCCGCCATCCCGGCGGTGCCCCAGAACAACGCATACACCGACCAACCCAGTGCGGCGATCGTCCCCATCGAGATCAGCGTGTCCATGGTGGCGGTGTGGTGCCGCAGGTTCACCCACGCGGCCCTATGAAATGGAAGCCCACCCCACACCACCACCGGCGCGGCCAGCGTCAACGAGAGCCACTGCCAATTGGCGAACTGCAGGGCGGGCACCATGGCCATCGCAAGCACCGGCACGGTCAACACCAGTGAAACCAGTAGTCGTTGCCTGATCGCCGCCGCCGGATCGGTCGCTGCGCCCGGCACGGCAGACTCGTCGTTCGTGGCCGGTGAACCCTGGCTGGGCGGTTGGGCGGTATAGCCCGCCTGCTCCACCGTCATCACCAGCTGATCGGGTGCGACGTTGCCAACGTAGTCAACGCTGGCCCTCTCGGTGGCATAGTTGACCGAGGCGCTGACGCCGTCGATCTTGTTGAGCTTCTTCTCAATTCGGGCGGCGCACGAAGCACACGTCATCCCACCGATCCGCAGCTCAAGATGCCGGGCGGTTTCCGTGGCGGAATCCATGCTCTGTTTCCTTCAGTCCAATCGCGACAGGTCGTCTTAGGGGACCAACTGGTAGCCGGCCTCTTCCACCGCGGCCTTGACCGCATCCAGCTCGACCACGCCATCGCTGTCAATGGTCACCCTGCCGCTGCCAAGCTCCACGTCCACTGCCGTGACATCAGGAATGCTGCCAACTTCCTCACGAACAGAGGAAGCGCAGTGCCCACAGGTCATCCCAGAAACAATCACGGTCAAGGTACTCATGCCGCTCTCCAATCTGCTGCACCATGCTTGGATAGATCATACCCTTATACCCCCGTAGGGTAAGGAATATTCCTTGCCACTCGTCGCCGGATAGATCCGAACGAGCGACCTGGGCATGATCGCTTCCGATGCTGCTGCTGCTTGACGCGTGCGGCCCTTCCTGGCGACTTGATTTTCTCCTGGTCGGTTCCCTCGATGTGCAACGTGGGGGCGTGGCCTACGGCGCATTCTGCGGGCGTCCGCTGCGACCGGGCGAAGCCGAACTGCGCCACGGACGAAGACAGCACTTTTACGCCGTTAAGGCCGGGTCGATGGTGACTTCCCAGCCGGTGGATGTGACCGCAGCCAACTCGGTGAGTTGCGCGGTCGGCCGGCCGCGTTGGGCTACGACCACATGCCGCCGCATGGCGACCCGCTGCTTTTGGTTGCGGACGCTGTCGCCTGGCACCGCGTCGACACGGGGTTAGTTTTGAGGCGACGCGGACAAGCTGAAGAACACCAGTTGATGGTTTGGTGAGGTTAGCAGGACGGTGAATAGTTCGGCCGGACTTCAACATCCGGCTCGGCGTACAAGCTGCGGAAACTGGCCGATAAAGCCGATCAACGCTTTCCAGCGGCCGGGTCGATGACGACGGGGCAGCGGGTCCAAGACTGCACGACGCATTCGGTGGGGTGATTGATCACCGCCGGTTCGCTCGGCGGCTCGACGCCGAGCAGAGCGTGCTCGCGGCAGTAATCGTCGTTATAGATGGTGTCGAAGTAGCGTTGCGGCCCGTCCGGGAATACCGCGGCGACGGTGACGCCGCGCGGGTGTGTTCGGACAGCCCAGCCCGCGACAAGTGCGACCGCGCCCACACTCCAGCCGCCGCTGACGTATTGGGTCGAAGCCAAGGCACGACATGCCCATACCGCCTCTGCAGGGGCAACCCAGTGTGCTTCGTTGAAGGCTGGATAATCCACGTTCCGGGGATAAATGCTTGACCCGAGGCCGCGCATCAGTCGGCTGGCGGCTGGTTGCCCGAAGATGGTGGAGCCGATGGTGTCCACGCCGATCAGCTTCAGGTCAGAATTGTGTTCGCGCAGCACCCGCGCCAGCCCCGCCGAATGTCCACCGGTTCCCACCGAGCACACCAGTACGTCGATATTCCCCAGTTGGGAAATCATCTCCAATGCCATGGGGCGGTAGGCGTTCACGTTGTCGGGGTTGTTGTACTGGTCGGGATACCAGGCATGCGGATCGCCGGCCAATAGCTCGGCGACCCGATCCTTGCGCGCCTGCTGCCACCCGCCGACCGGATGAGGCTCGGTGACCAGGTCGAGGTGGGCGCCGTAGGCGGTGAGCATGCGCTCGATGATCGGCTCCATGCCCGGATCGGTGACCACGGTGACAGGATGTCCGTAGACGGTCCCAGCCAGCGCCAAACCCAGGCCCATTGTGCCGCTGGTGGATTCGACGATTCGCGCACCGGGCAGTAAGTCTCCGCGCGCCCGGGCCTGTTCCACCATGTGCAGCGCGGGGCGGTCCTTCATCGCACCGGGATTAAGTCCCTCGAGCTTGGCCCAGAAGCCGCGGTCCGGATCGCTGAACGGCGCGGACACCCGCAAAACCGGCGTGGTGCCGACAATCGTGTTCGCCCGTCCCTGCGTGCCCAGCGCAACAGGCTGAGATGCTAAAGGTCGGTCGTTCTCAGGAGGCAGAGCAGAATTCATGTGATTGTCGCTTCTGCGTGAAAGCCGCGGCACAGCGCGGCAGTTGACAATGACAGAAGTCACCAACCGGGGTGGCAGCAGAGCCACCGGTCTGACGATGACCGATCAGCGACGAGTGATGCACAACCGGGAAAAAATCTGTATGCCGGTCAACGAAGCAGTGAGCCGACCGGGTGGCGGCCGCATGGTTGGCGACAGGATGGCCGCCAACCAGCCGGCAATGGGGATGCCCGCCTTGGCGAAATCGGAACCGGGCAGCGGCGCGATTCGCGGTAAGACCGCGGCAGCAGACAAGTCCGACGAACAGATGGATTCATGCTGAATTTCGTTGTGGTTGGCGTGCGCGGGAACACGATCCGCAGATGCCGATACCGAGCGATGTGAATGGACCGGGGAGACTTCACACCAGGGCAAGGCGACTCCTGCGCCCAAAACGAGCACCATCGCCGCGCCGAACACGAGAACGGTGAACCTCAGGCGAAAGGTCGTAGGGGTGCCGCTGAAACTTACAATGACCCGACTGTAACAGCACCGCGACCCAAAAAACGGAACCGCACACCCGAGCCGTGCATTACGAACCAACAACTTGCAGGAAGTCCTGCTTGTTGGGAAAGACCGCACGGCTTGACGAAGCGTTTTGAACCGACTTGGGCCGCGTCGGTCGGGGCGTCATCGAGGCGCAGGCTCGGTACGAACTTCGTCATGACAATCCGTGGACACCGACAGGTTCCCGGTCAAAGAGGACGATCACCGCGACAGCAGCGCAGGACAGGTGAATTCCCTCGACATCGCTCCGCGCCGGAAAACTGGTACAGCATGATCCCAGCAGGCATTATGGATGGATGGAAACAGGGGCGCAGACTCCAGCGATCGGCGCAGGCTATCGGGCATTGGTCGTCGACGACGAAGTTGTGCTTGCCGGAGTGGTCGCCAGTTATCTCGAGCATGAGCAGTTCGAAGTATGTATCGCTCATGACGGGTCCGATGCGCTCACTTTGGCCCGTGCGTTTCACCCTGATGTCGTTGTCCTCGATCTGGGCTTGCCGGGGATGGACGGCATCGAAGCCTGCCGCCAGCTGCGCATTTTCTCCGATGCCTACATTGTGATGTTGACTGCCCGCGGTAGCGAGGCGGACACGCTGATCGGATTGTCGGTGGGCGCTGACGACTATGTGACCAAGCCCTTCAGGCCCCGCGAACTCGTCGCCCGCATCCGTGCGATGCTGCGCCGACCGCGCACTGTGCAGCCAGGGAGCGGGGACGCCGGCGCCGAGGCCACGGCCGACTAGGAGGAAGTCATTTCTGTGCGTCACCTTCGCGCACTTCTTGCCTGGACGCAACTTGACTCCTGCGGAACGCCGAAAGGGCTAGACTGCTACCCAGAAGAGCAGTCGACCGAATCACCTCTCAGCTCACGACAGCAGGTTGACCCGCGTAAGACCTTGGGGAGGAATGATCACCTCGTCTAGACCGGCTCGGCAAGGTCCTCCGCACCCCGTGGAGCGAACACGGCAACGAGCAATAGGGCCGCGATCGACCATCGCCGTGACCTGCGTCGAATGTCGGATGGGAATTGGCCAATGAGTGACGACACCACACCGCGTGCCAAGCCGCGCCGGTTCTTGCGGCGGCCCGGCATTGGCTTGCGCCTGCTGCTCGCCCAGGCATTAGTGCTCGCCGTCGGAGCGATAGCCACCTGGGCGATTGCCGCCGTCGTCGGACCTCGGCTTTTTCAGGAGCACATGCATCGGGCCGTGCCCGTCGGCTCCTTTTTGGAAATACACGCCGGCCACGCCTACAGATACGCCACCACGTACGCCGTCGGCGGCGCCCTTGCGATCTCTGCGCTACTGGCGCTGGCGGTCAGTTGGTATGTCAGCCGTCGGCTGCAACGGTCGATTGCCGAGGTCGCCGCCGCTGCGACCGAGGTCGCCCGCGGCCGATACGACATCCGGGTGTCACCTATCCGCCTCGACGAGGATTTCGACACGCTCGTTGACTCGTTCAACCAGATGGCGGCCCGGCTACAGACCGTCGACGCTACCCGGCGGCAGTTGTTCGGCGACCTGGCCCACGAGATCCGCACCCCTGTCTCGGTGCTGGAGGCCTACGTGGACGCGCTCGAAGACGGGGTGCGGTCGCTGACCCCGCAGACCACCGCGATGCTGCGCGACCAGACCCGCCGGCTAGTGCGATTCTCCGAGGACACTGCTGCACTTGCCCAAGCCGAAGAAAGTGCCTTCTCGATGGCCTTCGACTTGATCGACGTGCGCGAGATGATCGATGTTGCCGTGACGGCCGCGCAGGAACGCTATCGGGGCAAACATGTCGATCTAGTTGTCGCGTTACCTGCGAACCTCCCCCCACTGCGAGGTGACCCGCAACGGTTGTCTCAGGTCCTAGGTAACCTGCTTGACAACGCGCTACGCCACACGCCGCCGGGGGGACGCGTCGAAGTCCGCGCGGCCGTGGACGGCTCCGAGTTGGCGCTTTCGGTCGTCGACAGCGGTGAGGGCATCCCCGCCGAACACCTACCCCATGTGTTCGAACGGTTCTATCGAGCCGATCTCGCCCGCGACCGGGGCTACGGCGGAGGCGGAATCGGACTAGCCATCGTTAAGGCGCTGGTTGAGGCCCACAACGGACGCGTCGCCGCGGCCAGCGACGGCATCGGCAAAGGCGCCGCGTTCACCGTCACCCTGCCGCTGGCTGCATCGGCTGCCGAGCGCACCCGTGAAACCGTGGTATCCGGCGAAAGAGCCAGCTCTACCTAGCTCCGAGCCCACGTGAGTACGCTGTCGGGGGTGCCGGAACACGGAAACGCCTTCTGAACTGGGATGATTCGCGTTCCTTACGCATCTAACTCGGCCTGGTTTCAGAAGGGCACTGTCGGTGAAAGTGTCGCGTAATTTCTGCAGTGTCCGAGGTTGACCGGTCTTGCATCCGCCAGACTTCGGAGAGTTTCTGAGTCCACGAGGTCTTTGCAGAGGTGGGCGAACATGCCCCCACGCGCCTTGACGGGCGCGAGCTGGTGGGCTATCGCCGACCAACGGGTGCCTACACCTTCGCGCACAGCGACATCGACGGCTTTGCGGAGGGAGCCACCACGATCCGGGCGTGGAACCGAGCGTCGTGCCATGGCCGTCAGCGCCCGCATCGAGGTGGTCTCGCCCGCCCCGGTCGGCGCCGACAGCTGGCACACCAACTCACTGGCAGCCCGAGGCCGTCGACCGCGGCCTCCACTAACGCCCGCGGCGACCGGTCGGTGTCGATCGGTAGTTGGGGGCCGATCAGCTCCACAGATCGGCGCGGGGCGAAAGGTTGCCTTTCCACCGCCTCGGCCGCGGCCAGCAGCCGCTGCCGCACCAGCGGCGCTTGGCGGCCGCGCTGCGCGGGCGCGCGCCTGGCGTGCAGCGCGGCAAGCCTCGCGATCAAATCGCAAACCCCGCAATCCTCCCGCCGCATTCGCGCCAGCTGCGGTCCCATGTGGGATTGCTGGCCGCAGCGCCGATGAAGTGACCGACACGCGAAATTCGTTGTACTACAGCGATACCGGAGGGGTTGTCGCGTGTCGCCGGCCATCAGCTTGACTGTGGTGCCCAATTCATTCAAGGCCGAGTCGATGATGCTGGGGCTGGTTTGAAAATGGCGCGTATCGTAGCTACAGTGCGCGAAGGTGACAGCGCCGGGGAAGTCCGTCTGGCTGGTGCCTGTCGGTCCGGCGCTTGTGCTACCGAGCGGATGGCGACTGTGTTACCCGTAAACATTGAATGTATTGCGATCATCATGGGGCGATGCCTGCCGGTCGGGGCAGCTCCCGCAGCCGCTACGCCGCTGAATATCAAGGAGGCCAAGGCGTATGCCCACCATGTCCAGAATCGAATCCGCATTCTGCCGCAGCGCACCCTGGCGAGTCTTTGCTCGTCGAATCGTAGTCCCCTGGGCCTTGCAGGGACTGAAACCCACCGGCAACGTCCTTGAGATCGGTGCCGGCAGTGGCGACATGGCCGCCCAGATCTTGTCGATCTATCCAGATATTCACATCACCGTCACCGACTTCGACGACGCCATGGTCGCCGCCGCGCGGCGACGGCTCGCGCCATTTGGTTCCCGTGCTACCGCTCAACAGGCGGACGCCAACGCACTCCCGTTCGGCGACAACACCTTTGACACCGTGCTGACGTTCATTATGCTTCACCACACTGTCGCTTGGGAACAGGTCCTCGCCGAGGCGGTGCGCGTTCTCAACGTCGGCGGCACCCTTATCGGCTATGACCTGCTGTCCGTGGGACCCTCCCGCATCCTGCACCGTCTTGAAGGCGCGCCCCACCGGCTCATCCGCCGCGGCGAGCTCCAACCGGTGCTGGACAGACTGCCGCTCGCTGATGTTCAGCTGCGGCACAATCCACTTCTTGCCCGCTTCAGCGCAACAAAGCGGTCACGTGCCTGAGCCAGCCCGCGTTGGACTAACTGACGTGTGCGGCGGGATGACGGGCGATGTCGGTCCGTGGGGAAACGGTCGGCGGGGTGTGTCGAGGTGCTCGGCGACCTTTGAGCAGTTTGTCGGTCAGCGCGTCGCGCACCCGGTCGTGTTGGGCTACAACCGATTCAGTGTCGGGATGATCGAGGACAGAATGCAGCAGGGTGCAGTGCGGCCTTCGGTCCAGCGACCTTGAATCCTTGGTGCACCAAATCACTCACGGTCACTTGCGCCTCGGCGTGAGGCGCCAGCCCACTATCGCTTTGCTGGACCGGCAAACCACCACCCCCTAACCGCCCTGCCGCCTGGGGTTGACTTCTAGCGGCGGGCACGGCATGGCGGTGTCGCTAGACACCGCCACGCCGTGGCGAGTCCGCCGGGTGCGCCGCTAGCCAGATGCCAACCAGCTATGGCGCGCTCAGCACACAGGAATCGCTAGTGCCCGCCGTGGCCTCCGCCGCCGTGGCCCCCACCGCCGTGGCCTCCACCGCCATGGAAACCACCGCCGTGGCCTCCACCGCCGTGTCCTCCACCGCCATGGAAGCCACCGCCGTGGCCTCCACCACCGTGTCCTCCGCCACCGCACACGGGCCACACGCACCAGGGGTCGCTCGGGAAGGGCCCCGGCTGCGCCTGGGCGCCAGCTGCAGCGCCCAGACCGGCCAGTCCCAAGCCCAATGTCATTCCGACTGTCGCTGCGGCGGATGCAAATTTCTTGTTCATGTTCTTCCTCATCTCTAGGGTGTTCTTCTATTACGGCTAGCCCCTGCGACGAGATACGAAACATCACTCATATAAACGTCGTTTCGAACCAGTGCGCCACAAAGGGCGAAATTTGACGTTGGTCAGGAGTCACCGGCCGTCATGGCAGAGCACAACGACCTGACGCTGACTGATCAGCGACGAGCGAGGCAGAACCGCGTCAAGAGGTCTTGACCGGTAAGAAACGGAAGCATTCGCGGTGGACCCCGCGTGGGGGCCATCGCAAGATTGGTCAGCGCAACCGCGATAGCGACAACCGCCGTCACGACACCGACCTCAACCAAGGTGGTAGCCGACCGCGGTAACGACGCGGTGGCGAACACGTCGTGGCATTCGATCAACGAGCTGTTGAAAAGGTGGGCGTGGTCGACGTTGACGGTGACCTGCCCGCCCACCGAGGCCAGCAGTGCATGTGGGTGGTGTGGTTCACGGGTCTGCGAGGGCAGCATTGCCGAGTGACACACCAGAATGAACAGCCACGTCACAGCGGCGACGGCGGTCAGCAATCGCCACCTCGGGCCGCTCAGTGGAAGCATAGGCGAACGCGCGCCCACGACGCTTGGCCGCTCACCCGCAGTCACGGGAAGCGAGAAGTCACGAACCGGTGCCGTCCGTGCCCAACCGGACCTCATACCCCTCCAGGGTACGCTGCGGCTAATCTTCTGACAACCGACACTAGGGTTTCGGACGCTCAACTCGAACGTTGGTGCGTGACGTCGGGCGCGGGTCGTGTAGCCGGTGAGGTATGTCGCACTGGGCAAGCTCAAATGCCCGCTGGATCGAAATCACTTGTTCCTGGTTAAGGTTTGACCGCGTATCCGTCACCGCGGAAACACGAACCGACGGCCGAGCGTAGTGAATAGTTGTCAATAAGCCAATCGAATGCAGGTATCGGATTCCGCAAGCTTTCCGCCCGCTTCCCCGGAAATTAACACTTACTGTCTGGGCGGACCTATTATTTGTCCATGCCACTGGCGGTCGGCGAAGCTTTTGCGGGATTCATTATCCTGCGGGTGCTCGGTGAGGGGGCCATGGGCACGGTATATCTGGCCCAACATCCGCGGTTGCCACGCCAGGATGCCGTGAAGGTCCTTTCGGCTCACCTCACCGCCGACCCGGAATACCGGGCCAGGTTCGTGCGCGAGGCCGACATAGCCGCCGGCCTTTCGCATCCCAACATTCTCGGCATCCATGACCGGGGCGAGTCCGACGGCCAGTTTTGGATCTCCATGGATTTTGTCCGTGGCAGTGATGCGGCGAGATTGTTGCGCGAGCACTTTCCCCGCGGGATGCCCGTGGGCCTGGTCATGCAGATCGTCTTTGCCGTCGCGTCGGCTCTGGATCACGCACATCAGCGCGGTCTTCTGCATCGTGACGTCAAACCGTCGAACATCCTGATCGCTGACCTGGGGTCGGAGGCACAACGGGTATTCCTGGCCGACTTCGGCATTGCCCGGCCGGTCGATGACACAGCGGGTCTGACCGCCACCAACGTTTCCATTGGCACGGTTGCCTATGCCGCGCCCGAACAGCTGATGGGTGAGCCCATCGATGGCCGCGCGGATCAGTATGCGCTGGCCTGCAGTGCTTTTCACTTGCTGACCGGCGCCCAGCCTTACGACTTTTCCAGCGCTGCAACCGTGATCACCAAGCATGTGATGGCGCCGCCGCCGCCGATCGGCCACCGCCGCCCCGAATTGGCGCCGCTGGAGCCGGTGTTCCTCATGGCGATGGCCAAGAAGCCGGCCGAGCGGTTCGCCCGCTGCAAAGAGTTTGCCGCCCAGCTGCAACGGGCGTTGGACTGGGCCGCCGCCTCTACCCGACTTGCGCCGCAACCTATCCTGGGGCCACACACCCAAGACACCCAAACTGTGGCTGCGGGATATGCGCCCGCCAGGCCTCTGCCGCCGTCACCGTCACTACCACCACCATCAGTACCAACACCCTCGCTACCGCCGTCACCATCACCGCCACCGGCGGGCAAGGGGCGAGAACGGCGCAACTCCGTCCTGGTTGGCGCTCTGGTAGCGGTAGCATTGCTGATCGCCGGTGGTGGGATCTTCGCGATCGTCAAACTTGCCACGCACGACCATCAGACCGAGCCGGCATCGCCGACCGCCACGGCGCCCGGCGCCAGTCCCGCCGCGGGCCCTTTCACGGGCACGTATAGGGGCGATAATGGCCAAGCCCTCGGTCCCGGCCTCGACGGCGGGCCTCTGGCAGGCTCGAAGCCGTCAACCGCGACATGGAGCGTGCGCTCGGTGTGCCGGCCTACTGGCTGCCTGGCGACCGCATCACGCCAAGGCGGTGAAACCACAGCACCTTCGATGATGGTCTTCGACGACGTCGGCGGACGCTGGTTGGCCGTGGCACTCAGCACAGACACCTGCCGCGACGCGCCGTCCGAATTCTGGGTTGTGATGACCTTGCAACCGCGACCAGACAGCGCCCTGGCCGGGGAAATCAGCAAAACCAGCGCCAACGGCTGCGCTACACGAACACCAGTGACCTTTACCCGCACCGGAGACGTCGACGTCAATAGCGTTGCCGACCCGGCGAGCCAGCCGCCACGGGTGGTGTCGCCGGCCGAAGCGCTGCGCGGCCGCTACCACGACACGGTCTCCTCGGCGGAGGGGATGAAGCCGAACGAGTACGACTGGACGGTCCGTACCGAGTGTCTTCGCACCGGCGATCGGTGCATGAGCTTTTTCCACGCGCCTCCCAATGCGTCCAAGCCACTCGTATTCAGCAGCGGAAGCTGGACCTGGTCTGGCGGGTCGGACGGAAAGTGCGGGAACGGCGTTACGGCGCCGGTGAAGGAAACGGTCGAGTTTTCGCTGCCCCAACCACCCCAGGATCCGATCACGTTGCTCGTCGGGCGCGGTCACCACGAACAGACCGGAGCCTGCACCCACAGCGCGCACTTCGACGAAAAATTCGAGCGCACTGGCAATTAGCGGTCGTGCATCGGTGATCATTCCGTCCACGTCGTCGACAAATGCCCGCATCACACCGGATCGCCAACTGCCCAGGCGTGAACGTGAAATCCCAAACCTGAACGGGCAGGACCCATCCCGCGGGTAATGACCGTAACCGACCAACCCGCGGCGGCACCTGTAGGCAGTTCCCGTCGCGTGCTGGCCGTGAGGCAGGCCAGAAGGCTACCTGTATTGCCGGACAGGGGGCGATCTGCGTGAACGTGAACGCAACGCTCGTCATTCCGGCCGCCCCTTGATGCGGCGCAGTATCCGAGCAAGGCGTGCGCCGAACGCCATAGCAGCCACGCTACGTGCGTGATTGCCGTGGCCGGCACCGCCGCCGCGCCGAGAACATGCCGCCACCGAAAGGACCTACACCGCAACGGCTTACGAGACTGCTGATTGGGCGCGACAAGGCGTTCGACGAACCCCAGCTGGAACCCTTCTACCTGTGTGGCATCAAATCCGATCGCCGGAGGTATTTAATGGGCGAGGCGGGAAGCGGTTCCGGGCCCGTGTAGACCGTAGGCCTCCGCTGGAATTCATCGTCGTCGATCTCGCTAAGCTAAGTGCATAGCGTTGTGCAAGCAGGCTTTCCACTTTACCTGGCCCGGCAGCTGCGGACGAGCCGGCGCCGCGCGATGAACTCACGTAGCGCGCCACAAATACGACGGCAGTACTCACCAATGCCCGAAAACATCACCATCGTCACGGTCAGGACCTGCGGGTTCGGCTATACCGCGTTTGCGGCCGATGCTTAGTGCTCGCTGACCAAGGACACCGGCTTGGTCGAACGCGCGCTGCACTAACAGCCCAGTTCCGCCTCCGCTAAGGCCATCTGTTTAAGGATGCAGTACATCACAGTGACGTCGGAAGTCGTTACATCGCAATACGTTACGACGAAACACTTCTGCTGGCCGGGCTAATCTCATCGGTTGAGAAGGTCGGTGATGCCCTCGACAATGCTCGACAATGCGTTGCGCGAGAAGACGACCGGGCTCTACAAGACGGAGTGCGTCTGCGAAGGTTGCCCCGTTCCGCAGCGGGCCGATACGCACCCTGGCCGACCAGGAGAACGTCCCCTCGGCGTGGGTGAGCTGGTATAAAACGAGCACTGGTTGATGTACCGACTTGGGCGGATCCCACCCACAGAAGCCGAGACCGAGTACTACGCGCGGCGGCAAGCCGGCGACTCCATCGGCCGTCCGTAGGTCCGGCGTGGCGGCGGGGGTGCGCCACCGAAGGAAATGCGGTCCGGCAGACTCAGAGCTTGTGGTGGAGTTGTTGACCGCGGTCAAGCCGGAGGAAGACTCCCGGCCGCCGTTGTTGCTGCGGGTCCCGCTCGCTGGCGGTGACCTGCTGTCCCGCACGTCGGGGACCTGGCCGCGGAAAAGGCTTTGTTCGCCTACCCGGTACCGCTGGACGAGTGGCCCGCCGATCCGGTGATCGTCGAACGAGTGCCGTTGCGCTCGTGTCGTCGGCGCGGCGCGGCGATCGACGTGACCTTTGAACGGTCCCGGCGCAACCGCTCCCAGCTCGTGTTCACCCACGGTCGGGGCCGGGATATGGTGTTTTGGGCAGTCACCGCGCACCCGCAAGCAGGCACGCCCGAATTGCGCACTCCGACCGCCCGCGCCCACGGCATCGACGAGCTGCAGATCGTCGTCGACAGCCACGAGCAGTACCGGTTCCCCACCCAACAGGTCACCACGGTCAAGCGGGCGCTGCCGCGTGGGGACTACGGGATGGTCGTCGACAGTCAGCTGGTCGCCAGCGTGAAACACAAGTCACTGGCCGATCTGAGCGCTAGTACTGCAGCCGTAGATCGTGGTCATTGGGTTTCTCGTCGTCGGTAGTGGGATTGGCGGGCTCGGTATTGGTGTTGTCGTCGCCAGCGTGACCAGGCCAGCAGGCTGATGATGGTGCGGGTGGTGGTCAGTAGTAGGGCGTCGAAGAGTCGGCGGAATTCGTTGACGGTCAACGTGATCAGGCCTGCGGGTGTGGGTGTGGTGTCGCGTTCGGTGGCGGTGGCCACGGCCAGGAATGCATAGGCGAGCATGGCAGGGTGGTCCAGCGGTGCCAGGAGCGCCAGCGCCGAACCTGGTGTTGGTCAAGACCGGTCAGACCTTTGGCGGCTTGGAAGGATTCTTCGATGCGCCAGCGCTGGCCGGCCACGGCCACCAGGGTGCGCAGTGGCACCGGTTTGGGGCTGTAGCAGCGCAGGTAAGCGTGCTCGCGGGTGGTGTCGTTGCGTCGGATCAGCAAATGGTGGATACCGGTGTCGGTGTCATCTTCGGCCAGCAGCCGAAACCAAGCCCACGAATACAGCCGCGGTCGGTGCGCGCCGGGGCCGGCGGAGTGTTGCTGCCAGGCGTGGGACGGGATCAGCGCCGGGAGGGCATCGACGCGGATCGGGCCGGCGTCGGTGGGTACGCGGCGGTTGGCCGCGACGGCCAACACATAGCCCAACTGGTGGCCGCGCACGGCCGCCCGCAGCTTCGGGTCGGCGCCATACACTTCATCCCCAGCCACCCACGCCGCGGGAACTTCTGCGGCCACAGCACGGTCGATCAGCGTGCGGCCAGGGCAGGTTTGGTCGCGAAAACCCGCTTATCCTCGGGGATTCCGGCATCAGCGCAGCGCTCCGAGTCCTCGCACCACGACGTGGGCAGATACAGTGCGCGATCGATCAGGGCGTGTCCGCGCGGGGCGGCATAGGTCAAATACACCGCCACCTGGGAATTCTCGATACGCCCTGCGGTACCGCTGTATTGGCGTTGCACCCCGGCCGAATGGATGCCTTTCTTGATGTCGCCGGTCTCGTCCACGATCAGGATCGCGCCGCGATCACCGAATGCATCGGCCACGTAATCACGCAGATCATCGCGCACGTCATCGGCATCCCAGCTGGCCCGCCCAACTGGTGCTGCAGCCCATCAGGGGTGGTCGCGCCACGATGTTCGGCGATGGTCCAGCAATTCTTGCGGTCCAAGCCAGAGACCATCCCGGCCATCAGCTCACCGGTATGGCGCAGCGGCTCATACCGGGCGAAACGCGGCGCGATCCGATCCATCACCGCCGAAAACTCCGACAACCACCGATCCAGGTCTACGCTATGAACCGCGGCGACCGCGGCCAATTCAGATGTATTCACAAACTCCGAACAATGCCGCGGTCACCGCCCTGACCAGCGCAGACACGCCGAAAACACACCAATCTCAATCTACGGCTGCAGTACTAGCCTCACCGGCGGCAAGCTGCGCTACCAGGTCGGCGACCTGGCCGCGCTCCCGCGCGCGGCGGTGGTCATCGCGGATCGCTACTCGCAACTGTTCAAGCTTGACCGTGTCCGCCCCGCTGTAATCGCCGACGGCCTGGCCGAACTGCAGATCCGCTGGCCGAGCGTGCCCGTTGTGTTCTGCGAGACCCGCCGACTCGCTCAGAAATGGACCTACCGGTTCCTCGCCGCCACCCACGCCTGGGCGATCACCGAAAAAGCTGCCCTGCAACGCGTTTCACCCACACTCTTGGCATCAGCGAACTCGATGAGGCGCCCGCATCGCCGGCACCGCCAACCGCACAGGTCCGCGCCTGGGCCCGCAACGCCGGGTTGCCGGTACCCGATCGCGGGCGGCTCCGCCCCGAGATCTGGACTGCCTCACACGACGCCAACCCGCCGAACCAACCCTAGCGCCCACAGCCCCTACCATGCTCCACCACCAGATCGAAAGCACACCGATCACACGAAAAAGGTGTGCACCAAATCCGGGATGCTTCAGAGCACCCCAGGGGCCAGCAGGTGGGCGGGTCGTTTTCCAGTTCAATGTGAACTGTGGTGGCGCACACCGTCGGTGCCGCAGCCGAGGCTGGTGGGTGCATTAGGGACGGGTAGCGATTCGGGCAGCGGGTACTCGACTATCCGCGCAAGCACTTCGCGACGCGTAGCTGCGGTGAGCGCAGGCTGACCTGCTCCGAATACTCGGCGCCGGCTGCCGCCGTGACCCGTTTAGCTGCAGGCAAACCGTCTAAAACGTCCAGGAAGGGAACAGTGGTGAAAGTAGGGTGGGATGCCGTTCAACTGAACCGGCGGGCGTTGCTCGCTGCCTCGGCCGCCGGCGCAGCCGGGTTGGCCCTGTCAGCATGCGGCCGCAGCGACCCCTCACCCACCCTCGGGCAGGCCATCGCAGCCACCGAGCGGGCCCGGCCGCACACCGGACGCACCGTGACCGCCACACTGACAGCGCAACCCGCGTCCATCGACCTCGGCGGGCCCGTCGCCCGCACACTGGCCTACGGCGACGCCCTGCCCGGCACGCTGATCCGCGCCAACGTCGGCGACGAACTGGCCGTGACGGTGAAGAACCGGCTCAACAGCCCTACCTCAGTGCATTGGCACGGCATCGCCCTTCGCAACGACATGGATGGCGCGTTTCCCGCCACCCCAAACATCGCCGCCAACAGCGACTTCACCTACCGGTTTTCGTCGCCTCATCCAGGCACATTCTGGGGTCATCCACACGTCGGCCTGCAGACAGACTACGGGCTGTATCTGCCGGTGATCATCGACGACCCCGCCGACCCAGGCCGCTACGACGCCGAATGGATTGTGCTGCTTGATGATTGGACTGACGGAATCGGCAAGAGTCCACAACAGATCTATGACGAGTTGAGGGGCACCCAGATGCCGGCCTCGGCCCCGGGCGAGCATGACATGCCCGGAATGTCCGCGGTCGGCCGCAGCGCTTTGCTTGCCGGAGACTCCGGCGACGTTGACTACCCCTATTACCTGGTCAATGGACGGGTGCCGGCGGCACCGACCACGTTCAACGCCAAACCCGGACAGCGCATCCGCATCCGTCTCATCAATGTCGGTGCCGAGACCGCCTTTCGGGTAGCCCTGGCGGGTCACGTCATGACGGTCACCCACACCGATGGTTATCCCGTCGTCCCCACCGACGTCGACGCGCTGCTGCTGGGCATGGCCGAGCGCTACGACGTCGTCGTCACCGCCGGTGACGGGGTGTTCCCGCTGGTCGCCGTACCCGAAGGCAAGAAAGGGATGCCGGGCAGAGCCATGCTGTCGACCGCGGCCGGCGCCCCACCAGACGCCAGCTTCCAGCCCTCAGAGCTCAACGGCCGGGTCGGTACCGTCGACATTTTCACCGCTTCACCGGCGGCCACCCTGGGGTCGCCGCAATCGGAGGTGAATCTGCCGCTCGAGCTGACCGGATCGATGGAGAAGTATGACTGGTCCATCAATGGCAAGCCTTACCCGGACAATCCACCAGTGACCGTCAAACAAGGCCAGCGAGCCACCCTCGCCTTCACCAATTCCACGATGATGTACCACCCCATGCATCTGCACGGTCACACGTTCCAAGTGATCAAGTCCGACGGCAGCCTGGGCGCCCGCAAAGACACCGTGATCGTGCTGCCCAACCAAAAACTCAACGCGGTGCTCGTCGCCGACAACCCGGGCACCTGGGTGGTGCATTGCCACCACACCTACCACCTGGAGGCGGGCATGCAGTCCCTGCTCAACTACACCGGCTATAGCGACTGACCACGTCGCATCGCCGCTGGTGTCTGCACTGTCGACTGTGATGACGCCAGCGTGCCTACTCGTTTCCCGCTCGGTGGCAGCTTTGGCTATGCGTGCGGTTTGAAGGTGCGCAGCCGGAGGCTGTTGGTGAGCACGAATACTGAGGAGAACGCCATCGCCGCACCCGCCAACATGGGGTTGAGCAGGCCCGCGGCTGCCAGCGGCAGTGCGGCGATGTTGTAGGCGAACGCCCAGAACAGGTTGCCCTTGATCGTCGCCAACGTCTTACGCGAGAGCTCAATGGCGGCGGGCACCGCGCGCAGATCACCGCGAACCAGTGTCAGATCGCTGGCCTCGATCGCGACGTCGGTACCGGTCCCCATCGCAAGCCCCAGATCGGCCTGCGCCAGGGCCGCGGCGTCGTTGACACCGTCACCGACCATGGCCACCACCTTGCCCTGGGCCTGCAACCGTCGCACCACCTCCACCTTGTCTCGGGGCAGCACGTCGGCGATGACCTGGTCGATGCCCACCTGCCCAGCGATGGCACGGGCTGCGGCTGCGTTGTCGCCCGTCAGCATGATCGGGGTCAATCCCAGCGCACGCAGCCGCTCGACGGCCTCGACCGACGTCGGCTTCACCGCATCGGCGACCACCAGGATTCCCCTGGCCGTGTCGTCCCAGCTGACCACGACCGCGGTCTTGCCTTCGGACTCGGCCTGACCCAGCGACCCGGTGAGGCTGTCCGGTAGCTGCTGGCAGCGATCCGCCAGCAGTTGCCGGCCCACTGTCATGGCGTGACCGTCGACGATGCCCTGCACGCCCAACCCTTCCCGGTTGGCGAAACCCTCGACGGGGGGCAGCTGACCGACTTTGTCACGAGCTGCCTTCGCGATCGCGCGGCCGATCGGGTGCTCGGAGGAGTCCTCCAGCGCGCCCGCCAACCGCAGCACCTCGGCGGGCTGCTCATCGGGTGCAGCGATGACATCCAGCAGGGCCATGTTGCCGGTGGTGACGGTGCCGGTCTTGTCGAGCACGATGGTGTCGATTCGCCGCGTGGACTCCAGCACTTCGGGTCCCTTGATCAAGATCCCGAGTTGTGCCCCACGGCCGGTGCCGACCATCAAGGCGGTCGGTGTGGCAAGACCCAGGGCACACGGGCACGCGATGATCAGCACCGCCACCGCCGCAGTGAAAGCGGCGGCAACCGATCCGGTTGCCGCGATCCAGAACCCGAGTGTCGCCAATGACAGCGCGATCACGATCGGCACGAAAATTCCCGAGATCCGATCGGCCAACCGCTGCGCCTGCGCTTTGCCCGATTGCGCCTCTTCGACCAGCCGCGCCATTTGCGCCAACTGGGTATCCGACCCGATCCGGTTGGCGCGCACCACGATTCGCCCGCCAACATTGACGGTGGCGCCCACTACCTGATCTCCGGGGCCGACTTCAACCGGCACCGACTCACCAGTGAGCATAGAGGCATCCACCGCCGAGGAGCCCTCGATAACCAGGCCATCGGTAGCCACCTTCTCGCCAGGGCGTACCACGAATTCGTCACCGATGGCGAGTTGCTCAATCGGAATGCGGTGCTCGACACCGTCTTTGCGCACCGCGACCACCCTGGCGCCGAGTTCGAGCAGCGCCCGCAGCGCCGCACCGGCCCGCCGCTTGGACCGGACCTCAAAGAACCGGCCGGCGAGAATGAAGGTGGTGACGCCTGCGGCCGCCTCCAGATAAATGTTGCTGGTGCCATCGGTACGGGAGATTGTCAGCTCGAATTGGTGCCTCATGCCCGCCATCCCGGCGGTGCCCCAGAACAACGCATACACCGACCAACCCAATGCGGCGATCGTCCCCATCGAGATCAGCGTGTCCATGGTGGCGGTGTGGTGCCGCAGGTTCACCCACGCGGCCCTATGAAATGGAAGCCCACCCCACACCACCACCGGCGCGGCCAGCGTCAACGAGAGCCACTGCCAATTGGCGAACTGCAGGGCGGGCACCATGGCCATCGCAAGCACCGGCACGGTCAACACCAGTGAAACCAGTAGTCGTTGCCTGATCGCCGCCGCCGGATCGGTCGCTGCGCCCGGCACGGCAGACTCGTCGTTCGTGGCCGGTGAACCCTGGCTGGGCGGTTGGGCGGTATAGCCCGCCTGCTCCACCGTCATCACCAGCTGATCGGGTGCGACGTTGCCAACGTAGTCAACGCTGGCCCTCTCGGTGGCATAGTTGACCGAGGCGCTGACGCCGTCGATCTTGTTGAGCTTCTTCTCAATTCGGGCGGCGCACGAAGCACACGTCATCCCACCGATCCGCAGCTCAAGATGCCGGGCGGTTTCCGTGGCGGAATCCATGCTCTGTTTCCTTCAGTCCAATCGCGACAGGTCGTCTTAGCGAACCAACTGGTAGCCGGCCTCTTCCACCGCGGCCTTGACCGCATCCAGCTCGACCACGCCATCGCTGTCAATGGTCACCCTGCCGCTGCCAAGCTCCACGTCCACTGCCGTGACATCAGGAATGCTGCCAACTTCCTCACGAACAGAGGAAGCGCAGTGCCCACAGGTCATCCCAGAAACAATCACGGTCAAGGTACTCATGCCGCTCTCCAATCTGCTGCCAAGCGCCGGATGATTCCTGTCTACCATACCCCCCTAGGGTAATCAAGGCGGCGGATGAAGAGGTGCACCCCGATTTCCTCCCCGCAATCGCGGTGTCGTGGGTGCGGCATGCGGTAGAACTAGCCTGTACCCGGTTTACCCGCCCACATGCCCCACCATCGATGCGGCGACGAAGGGACAGCAGATGGCAAAAGACCAAGCCGACACCGTGACCGCGGCCACGACACCATTCGCGCCAGGGACGATCGACCGCTCACTGCACCTGATCATCAACGCAATCGAGTCCAATCCGCACACGCCCGGCGCAGACGTCGATGTGACGCTGCACCTGCCAGGGGGAACTGTGACCGGTATCATCGAGCCCTGCTGGCATTTCGACCAGAAGGTCCTTGGCTACCTTCAAACGGTCGGTGGGGACCACAGCCGACAGACCTCCACCGATGGCAACTGTCCGAACTGCCCCAACGGGGGCGACCTCCACGAGTACATGCACCTGTCGCGAGTTACCTACCGCCGCAGTGGCGAGGAAGTCTATTCACACGATCAGCTCCGCGTGCGGATGTCTGACATCTCGTCCTGGGCCTTCGGTCGTTAGGCCTTTAAGGACCCGACGTCGCACAGGCCCGACGAATGGCCACGACTCAGATCGTGCGCGTTTCGACATCGCCTCACCGCGATGGACGGTAGGTCTCCAACTGTCGGCGGCGCCATCGCTTGACGAGCTCGCCGATCTCGTCCGGATCGTCGGCGATCACGAGCAGGTCGACGTCTGCTCCCGATACCAGTCCCGTCTCGAGCAGCCGATCACGAATCCACCGCTCCAACCCGGTCCAGTGGTCCGAACCCGCAAGCACGACGGGGAAGTTGCGTATCTTCTGAGTCTGTATGAGCGTCAGGGCCTCGAAAAGTTCGTCGAGCGTTCCAAAGCCGCCCGGAAGGACCACGAACGCCGAGGCGTAGCGGACGAACATCAGCTTGCGCACGAAGAAGTAATTGAACTGAAGGGAGAGGTCGATGAACGGATTGGGCTGCTGCTCATAGGGCAACTCGATGACCAGGCCTATCGACCGCACGCCGGCGTCGCGGGCGCCCCGATTCGCGGCCTCCATGATCCCCGGCCCACCGCCGGTGATGATGTCGAATCCCAAACCGCCCAGGCGCGCGGCCATCTTTCGCGCCATCTTGTAGTGCGGGTGATCCGGCGGCGTCCGCGCGGAACCAAAGAATGACACGGCATGGGTGACGTCCGCCAGGGCCGCAAAACCATGCGCCACCTCGTCGCGGATCCTGGCAACGCGGCCGGGATCGCTGCCCGACAGCGGCGGAAAGCCCGGCCCTAAGCAGGACAGCAGATCCTCATCGCACGTCGCGGGGCAGTCTCTTGATTCGTGCATTTGAGTCGATCGTGCCACGGCCGCGGCGCCGATGAAACTGAAGCGGCACAAGCAGCTTCGTCTTGTCGGCCTCGGGCAACGAACGTGTTCGCGCCCGTACCCTTCGTCGGTTGAAGATTCCCCCCGGCTAGGGCTGGTACCTTATGTCGACGGCCATTGACCGGCGGCCGGGGACGCATATCGCGGACCAAGGCCGCCAACGGACAAGGGATCGACGGCAAGGGTTTGAGAAGCGGCCGCAAGGGTACCGATTCGGCGACCACAACAGACTAGGAGCCGCGATGTATGCGGGTGTGGCGTGGACCCTATCGGTTACCGTGGCTGGGCTTGTCAGTGTCTACGGATTGCATCGCGTCAGTGCGATCAGCCCGAACATGCTGACAACACTGCCTTTTCAGTCAGGGTGGCCACCTGAAGAGCATGCGTTGTCGCGATATCACGTTCGCTGGTATCTGGCGACCTTGGTGTTCCTCGCCTTCGACGTCGAGATGTTGTTCATGTATCCCTGGGCACTGGTCGTCATCAAAATGGGCGCGACCGCCATCACTGAAATGTTTGCGTTTCTGGCAGCGCTGCTGGTGGCGGTGGCCTGGGCGTGGCGCGAGGGCGCCCTGCGATGGGTCTGACACGCCGGCTGGCGCGATGCGCAGCACGCCGGGCGCACGTGCTCCTTGTAGAGGCCCCTGGGTTCTGGGTGGTGCGCGCACAGACCGAACACCGACTTCGAGTCCGCGGTTGGTGCGTGGCTGAATCCCCCGCGGACGCTGACGTGTTGGCGATCTGCGGTACACCGGGACCGGAACTGAATGAGGCGATCGACCGGGTCTGGGATCAGATGCCAGGTCCTCGGGTTCGCGTCGAGTTGCCCGATTCCAGCGCGGTCGAATCGGCACTGCACCGTGCGGCCATGCAGTTGGCCGAGGTCGAAGTGCACCGCCGGGACGCGCGCGAGCGGGCGCAATCTCCGGAGCTGAACGGCAATGACCACGGCGAACACGAGCACCAGGAGCACCACGCCACCAACCACGGCGAGCACGAGCACCACCAGCACGGCAACCACGGCGAGCACGAGCACCACCAGCACGGCAACCACGTCGAGCACGAGCACACCGAGCACAACGCCCGCAGTCGCGGCAAGCCCGAGCACACGGACCACAGCGCACACCAGCACATGCACCACGGTGGGATGGACATGGCGCCGGCTGGGATTGCGCTGGCCGAAGGTGGCGACGACCGTGACGGATTGGAAATGGATGTGCTGCACCTTCGCCTTGGGCCGGTCCTGCGCTACTGGCCCGCGGGGCTGGTGGTGCGGTGCTCGTTGCAGGGGGACGTGCTCACCCAAGCCGAGACGTGGATCGCCGACAGAGAAGTCGGCGACCACGTTCCGCCGCCCGGACCGAGGGCCCACCTCGCGGCGCGACATTGTGATCATGTCGTTGATCTGCTGGCACTGGCCGCCTGGCCGGGTGCGGCCGCAATCGCCCGTCGCGCGCGGGACGAGCTGCTCGGCGAGGCCGACGCCGGGCACGCCGCTTCCCTGCTGGACACCCTGCACAGTAAACTTCGCCGCTCGCCAACGCTGCGCTGGTCGTTGCGCGACGTCGCATCGCTGACCCCCGAGGACTGCAAGACCCTCGAGCTGCCCACGGCCCTGGCCGGTGACTGCTACGACCGCCTCCTCGCCCAGGTCGACATGGCGCGGCACGCGCTCACGACGGGACCAAGCGGTGTCGCCGCAGCTGCAACCGGCGTCTTCGACGCAGTGCCTGGGCTGGTGAGCGGACTGGACGTCGGGGCCGCCCGGCTGGTGATCGCCAGCCTGGGCATCGACACCACACCGCATCCGGGCGGTCGCTATGGCTGAGGTCTCGGTCACGGTGGTTTCGGGCGCCTGGGCGCTGGCCGGTGTCGCCTTGCTGCTGTGCCTCGGCTTCTACGCGGCGACCCTCGACGTCGTGCTCACGGCTGACGGCGGCAAACCGGGCACTGCGCTCTACGAAGTCGCACGGCTGATGCGGCAGCGCCGCCGCACCACCGTGGCCGCCGATACGTTGCTGTGGCGCGCCGGCGGAGCGGGCCTGATTCTCGCCGCGTCGCTCATGGTGACTGTGGTGCCGCTCGGGCGCTGGACGCTGGCCGATCTCGACGTCGGGGTCATGTGGTTCAACGCCATGGATGTCATGGTGTGGGCACTGGTGTGGCTTGCCGGGTGGGGTGCAAATTCCGCCCATCCCCTCGTCGGCGCGTATCGATTCCTGGCTCACGGGCTCGGCTACGAGATGCCGCTGATGTTCGCGCTGGTCGCCCCGCCCGTCGCCGCGCAGAGTCTCCGGGTCGCCGATGTGGCCGCCGCTCAACAAGGGCTGTGGTTCGCGGTATGGATGCCGATCGCGTTCGTCGTGTATTGCCTTGGGGTGGTGGCCTTTTCGGTGTGGGGACCCTTTTCCGCGGCACTGGGAGCTGATATTGCCGGCGGTGTCAGCGCGGAACTGTCCGGCGTGGATCGACTCGTATTCCAGGCCGGCCGCTACAGCCTCCTGGCGGCCGGTGCGGCGTTCGCGGTGCCGATGTTCCTCGGCGGCGGCGCCGGTCCGCTCCTACCGGCCTGGTCGTGGGTGCTGCTCAAGACCATCGCCGTGCTGTCGGTGTTCGTTTGGCTGCGCAGCCGGCTTCCGGTGCTGCGGCCCGAAAAGTTCTTAGAGATCGGGTGGATGGTGCTCTTGCCGCTCACGCTTGTCCAAGACCTCGTCGTGGCCATCATCGCAGTGAGATCGTAGTGAGGAAGTGACTCTCATGACTGTCCACATCGTGTTCGGCGTCCTAGCAGTGACCGCCGTGCTGGCCGGAACCGCGGTCTTCGTCGTCGACTCCATGGCCCGCGCCACCTACGCTCTGGCCATTTCGTTCATCGCGGTCGGCATAGTGGTTGTGCTATTGCAGCAGAACTACATCGGCATCGTCATCATCTTGATGATGGTGATGGAGATGGCGGTCATGGCGGTCTACATGGTCATGTTCATGGGCATGAACCCGGCGCTGATGCCCATGAGCATGGTGCACGACAACCGACGCGCCGTAGCCGCCGCAATCGGAACGTTCCTGATTCTGGCGTCGGGGATCCTGCTGACCGACTGGCCGGCGCGGCGCGGCGCACCGCCGAAGGATCTGACCTTCGCCCTCGGCCAGGAGTTGATGGGCCCCAGCATGCTGGCCATGACGGTGATCAGCCCGGTGATGGTCGCGACCATCGTCGCCGGCATCGTCCTGGCCGCCCGCCGCGGCCGCTATGACCGGTTCGGCGACAATCTCAAACGCAAACCCGCGAGCGATCCACAACCCGGCGGATTGGGCCGATGACGCTGCAAACCGTGCTACTGGTCGCCGCGGCGCTATTCAGCGTCGGCCTCTACGGAGCACTCTCACAGCAAGTCGTGGTCATGGTGATGATGGGCCTCGAGCTGATGATGAACGCCGTCATCCTGGCGGCCGGCGGATTCTGGTGGTTCTGTTCACCCGCACCGGCCGGACAGGTGATGGCGCTGGTGATCATCGCCGCCATGACGGTAGAGATGGCGATGGGTTTCGCGGCGGCCACGCTGCTGCACCGGGAGCGCCGCACAGACATGACCGACTCGGCTGCCGACTTGGCCGGGTGAACGGGGTGACTTCGACGACGCAGCCAGCCTTATGGCTGTTGATCTGTCTTCCGGCAGGCTGCGGCGCGGCACTGCTTCTCACGCGCCGCGGGGATCGGTTCGCGCCTGGAATATCGATCGCGGTGTCGGCGGTTGTGTTGGCGTTGTCGATCGTGGTCGCGATCACTCACCCCGCGGTCAGCGTCGCGTTCGTCGCGGGCGGGCAGTTCGGGTTGTCCGTCGATAGCCTGTCGGCAGTGGTGATCCCCGCGGTCGCGATGGTCACCTTCTTCGTCTTGATGTTCGCCGTGGCGGACATCCGCGACGCGGCGGGCCGATTCCACGGGTTGATGCTGTTGTTCGCCTCCGCCGCCCTGCTGACCGCAACAGCCGCCACCCTGCCCGCGCTGCTGCTGGCCTGGGAGGTGATGGGGGCAGCGTCGTATGCGCTGATCGGCTTCTGGTGGCGCGACGACTTTCGAATGTCGGCCGGCCTCACCGCATTCGTGACCACCCGCAGCGCCGATCTCGGGCTGTATGTCGGCGCCGGCGCGGCGCTTGCCGGCGGCGCGGGATTTGCGCTGGCCGACCTGCCCCAGGCAACCGTGACGTGGCGCAACGTCATTGCGGTCGGCTTGTTCATCGCCGCCTTGGGCAAGGCGGCGCAGCTGCCGTTTTCGTTCTGGCTTTCCCGGGCAATGGAGGGCCCCAGCCCCGTCAGCGCGTTACTGCATTCCGCAGCGATGGTGGCCATGGGCGCATACCTGCTGTTGCGTATCCAGCCGCTACTGGCAGCGACGGGATGGGCGGCCGAATGGGCGGCCTGGACGGGGGCCGTGACCGCGGTGTTGCTCGGTGCTGTCGCGGTGGCTCAACGCGACCTCAAACAGCTGCTCGCCGCCTCCACCGCGGCGCAGCTCGGATTCGTGGTGATGGCAGCTGGGGTCGGGGCGATCAGCGGCGGCGCCGCGCAGCTGGTCGCGCACGCCTTCACCAAGGGCGGGCTCTTCCTTGCCGCCGGCGCATGGCTGTCACTGTTGGACACCAAGCAGCTCGACACGCTGCGCGGTGTGGCCCGGCGATGGCCGCTGCTCGGCTGGTCCGCCACCATCAGTGCGGCCGCTTTGGCGGGTATCGCGCCGCTATCGTTATGGGCGACCAAGGACGCGGTGCTAGCGGTTGCGCTCGACCATTCGATCGCTCTTTATCTCGTGGGATTGGTGGCCGCCGCGCTGTCGGCGGCCTACGCGGGGAAAATCCTCATCACGCTGTGGGGTGCCCCAGCGCCGATCGGAGATTCGCCGAATCCTCAAGGGCTCAACGTCTTTGGACAGTTGCCCATCCTGGTGTTCGCCGTGGGTGCCGCCGTGGCAGGGGTGTTGGCATTGCCGCCGATCGCGCCGACGCTCAGCGGTGTCCTTGACCACCGCTCGACCGTCCACCCCGCCACGGCCGAACTGGCCACGTCGGCGCTATTGGCGCTGCTGGTCGTGGCCGCGGTAGCGCGGTGGGGGGTGCCCGAGCCGCGATGGGCCGCCAACTGGCTCGGTCTGCAGCGGGCCGCCACCACGGTGGTCGCCCGTCCCACCCTGCGCCTGGCTCACGCGCTGGCCCGGTTCGACGACGGCGTTCTCGACCGCGCCGTGGACTGGGTCGCTGCCGGGTCGCTGCGAGCGAGCCGGTGGGCCGCGCGCATCGATGACCGTCGTGTTGATGCCGCGGTGGAATCGGTGGCAACCCGCACGCGTCAGCTCGGGGCGCTGGCGCGCAAGCCGCAGACCGGCCAACTGCACCAGTACTACCTCACTGCCGTGGTGGTCATCGTGGCAGCCGTCCTGCTTCTGATCGCGGTGAGGTGACCAGGTGCTCAGTTTGATCGTTTTCCTGCCATTGGCCGCCGCGGCGGGTGTGCTTGCGCTACCGAAGTCGGGCAAAGCCGCAGCCCGCTGGGTGTGGGTCGCCGTCACCGCTGCGGATCTGTCGCTGACGGTGCTGGTGTGGGCACGCTATGCGACACCGGACCCCAACCGGCTGGCTTTCGAGGAGCGGGCCCGCTGGATCCCCGGGGTCAACAGCAGCTACCACATCGGGGTCGACGGTGTGTCGCTGCCGCTGGTGTTCATGTCGGCGGTGATCTTCTTGGCCTGCGCGCTCTATGGGCTGCGGGGTCGCGACCGGCCCAGGTCACAGGTGGCGTTGTTCCTGTTTCTGCAGACCGCGAGCTTAGGTCTGTTCGTCGCCGCGGACTTGATCTTGTTCTTCGTGTTCTTCGACCTGTCGATCGTGGCGATGTACTTCGTGATCGCCGGATGGGGCCACGATAACGCCGCCCGCTCGGCGCTGAAGTTCTTCCTCTATACCTTCCTGGGTTCACTGGCGCTGCTGGTGGGCTTCATCGGCTTGTACATCGCCGCCAACCCGCACACCTTCGACATGCTCGAGCTGATCGCCGCCAACCCGCTGGCAGATCGCCCCCTGGCCGGCGGGCTGGTCCTCGCGGCGATCCTGCTCGGTCTGGCGGTCAAGACACCCACGGTGCCCTTCCACACGTGGCTTCCCCCCGCTCATACCGACGCTCCGGCCACCGGCTCGGCCGTGCTGGCGGGGGTACTGCTGAAGATGGGCACCTACGGGTTCGTGCGAATCGCGATGCCGATGCTGCCACACGCCTGGCGCGCGTGGGCCTGGGCGATCATCGCCGTCGGCGTCGTCTCGGTGCTTTACGGAGCCCTGGTTGCATTGGCGCAGCAGGACTTCAAGCGCATGGTCGCCTACACCTCGGTAAACCACATGGGCTACATCGTGCTGGCGCTCGGCGCTGCCGGCCTGCTCTCGCCCAGCAGCGACCAGGCGCGTGCGGTGGCGGTCAGCGGAGCGGTCACACAAATGGTCAGCCACGGGCTGATCACCGGGGCGCTGTTCTTGCTCGCCGGGGTGTTCTACGACCGCGCCGGCAGTTACGACATGGATTCCTACGGTGGCCTGGCTGGACCCGCCCCGAAGCTGGCTGCGCTGTTCACACTCGGCGCGTTCGCCTCCTTAGGGTTGCCGGGATTCTCCGGCTTTATCGCCGAGTTTCAAATCTTCACCGGCGCCATCGCCGCCGCACCACTGACCGCGCTCGCGCTGCCGGGCATCCTGATCACCGCAGCCTTATTTCTGCGTGCCCTGCAGCGGATCTTCACCGGCCAGACCCGTGGCCACTCGCACAACTTCCTCGATCTGCACCCTTCCGAAACCGGCTCGGCAGGAATGCTTCTCACGCTCTCGATCTTGATCGGCGTTGTGCCGCGCCCACTGCTGGATGTGATCGAGCCGGCGTCACGCACGCTGATCGGGCTGGTGGGGAGATAGCTTGTGAACACTGCGATGCGGCCGCTGCTGATGCTGCCGGAGATGCTGACGTTCGGCGGTGGCTTGCTGGTGCTGATCGGCGGATCGTTTATGCCGCGCCAGCGACAATGGTGGGCCCGAATCGTCGCAGCCGCAGCGCTTATCGGTGTCGTCGTAGTCTCGGCGGTAGGAATCACGGCACCGGATCAGACAGCGTTCGACGGAGCCTTCGCCGCCGACACCACCACCGCGGTGGCGCGGATCACCGCCGCGATCGGCGTTCTGGTGGTTCTGGCGCTGGCCGGCGACGACATCACAGCCACGGCGCGGGAAAGCGAAACCTATGCGCTGCTGTTGTTTTCGACCACCGGCGTCATGGTGCTCGCCGGAACTGACGACCTGCTGGTGCTGGCCACCGGATACCTGCTGGCCAGCATCCCGCTTTACGGGCTGATCGGACTGTCGCGCTCGGGCCAGGCGGCCGAGGCAGCCGTGAAGACCTACTTGATCGGCGCCCTGTTCGGGATCACTTTGCTGCTGGGTGTGACCGTCCTTTACGGGATCAGCGGGGCCACCCGCTACAACGACCTTGCCGCACAATTGCGGGGCGCTCCGGTAGCGGTGGTGGTGACAGGGGTCGTGGCCGTGGTGGCAGGTCTGATGTTCGAGGCAGGCGGCGTGCCCGGGCACTTCTGGGTTCCCGACGCCACCCAAGGCGCCCATGGTGTCGCGGCCGTCTACTTGACGACAGTGCCCAAAATCGGCGCACTGATCGCGCTGTACCGCGTGGCCGCCGTGGTGCCGCACACGGTTGCATGGCCACTGCTGATCGCGATATTCGCTGTCGCGAGTATGACATTGGGCAACTTGGCCGCCTACGGACAGCAGGATCCCCGTCGGCTCCTGGGTTGGTCGACGGTGAGCCAGGTCGGCTACCTCCTAGTGCCGATCACCGTCGCCGGCCACAGCCGACTGGCCCTTCCGTCGTTGCTGTTTTATCTAATCGGCTACACCCTGACCAACAGCGCGGCGTTCGCGGTGAGCACCGCGCTGCCCGATCGGCGCGACCTCAGCGCCTACCGTGGCCTGGCGCGCACCCGGCCCTGGCTGGCCGGGGCGCTGCTGGTGGCGCTGCTCGGACTGGCCGGCACCCCACCCACCAGTGTCTTCGTCGCAAAACTCACCACCGCCATGGCCGTCTGGGACGGTGGTCTCGCGTGGTTGGCCGTGGTGGTGTTCCTCAACAGCCTGCTGAGCCTCGTCTACTATCTGCGTTGGATCGCTCCGGTGTTCCAGAAGCCCGAAATTCTTAGTGATTTCACCACCGGCGAATGGTCTGCGCGCACCGCGATTATTGCGGCAGCATTGAGCCTGGGGATCGGCGTTACGGCGGGGCCGCTATGGGACGTGCTCTCAACAGCACCACTGCGGTAGCCGGTGCGCCCCCGCGCCGACATCACACGAGCACGCCATCCTAAACCGGCCGCGAAGGATCACCCACGCCGGTGAGCGGTCCGCAAGCAGTCGGCGATGGGTCAACGGTTAGGAGCGCACGAGTCGGGCGATCGCCGCCGAAGCCTCGGTGAGCTTCGCGTCGGCCTGTGCGCCGCCCTCAGCGATTGCCTGACTGACGCAGCTATCGAGATGGTCATCGAGAAGGTTTAAAGCCACAGACCGCAACGCGCTGCTGGCCGCGCTGATCTGGGTCAGGATGTCGATGCAGTACTTATCCTCGTCGATCATTTTGGAGATACCGCGGATTTGGCCCTCGACTCTGCGTAGGCGCTTAGCGTATGCGTCTTTATTCGCCGCATACCCGTATGTGGTTGCCACCTGCACTCCCAGCATTCTGGTCATCGGGTGGTTCACTTCGTTGCCGCGAGCTGAGCGTGCGTGGTCGGCCACCAATGACGTCCTCGACGCCACTATACCCGCCAGCACGTCCAGCAACGTGGCATTTCGCGCCACCAGCGGCCGAGATGGCTCCTGCGTTCGGCATTGACCTGACGCCGCCGACCCGATACCCAGGCCGAGGTTGTAGCCGCAGCTCAGCCACGCTCCCGGCGGCCGCTTGTGGCCCGTTGCGCAGCTCAGGTCACGGCCTGCCGGCTTGCCGGCGATCCGCCCCGACCTTCCGATTCCCCGCTTGCGGCGGGTACCCTATGGGGGTACGGTCTCAGCCATGGAAAGGACTGCGCCTGCTGACCAGGTGCCGCACAGCGACACGGGCGTATTGAGAACCTGACTGTCCGCAACCCGTGACAGCCAGCAATGGGAAGGAAGTGTTCAAGATGGCGTGGCAGCGAATTCTGGTGAAGGCGGTGCCTACCGTGGTGACCGGACTCGTCGGCGCCGCGGCCTATGAGGCCCTGGCGAAGGCGCCCTGGCGCAAGGTGACGGTCAGCGCAACCGCTGTGGGCCTTCGCGCCGCGCGCGCGACCGAGCGTAAGACCAAAGCTGGTGCCGAGCGTGCTCGGTTGGCAGTGGCCGACGTCCTGGCTGAGGCAGCAGACCGCATCGGAGAACGGGTCGAACCCCCCACGGTGGTACCGACAACCTCGACCTCGACTCCCAAGGCCGGCGATGCCTGCCATTGACACCCGGGTTGGTCTTGACATCTGCCCCACGCTGACCATCATCTCCCAGGGTGGCGGACGAATACGTGTGCGCGTCAACGGTTTTGACCTCGACGAAACACGGGCGGTCGCGATCGAAGATGCTGTTGCCAAGGTGACCGGTGTGCTGGCGGTCCGTGCCTACCCGCGATCGGCCT
This sequence comes from Mycobacterium gordonae, assembly GCF_002101675.1. Lineage (GTDB taxonomy): Bacteria > Actinomycetota > Actinomycetes > Mycobacteriales > Mycobacteriaceae > Mycobacterium > Mycobacterium gordonae. The sequence continues at coordinate 49,969 of NZ_LQOY01000050.1, forward strand.
CGGTAGTGATCTGGTATTCGCCAGATGACTGCGACACTGCTGCGGTCATGTCGGCGATCGAGGACGCCCAGCACACGCCCGCGGAATCGGTCCCCGCACGCGCCGCCCACTCCGCGCGATCCGGCGAACCCGGAGTGGTGCAAAAAATTGCCGGCGGGATTTATCGGCTGTTGGGACTCGCGACCGGCCCTGCAGCCGAACCGGTTGCCGGCCAGGGCGGCTGTCATCAGCCAGCGGCGTCGTGTCACGGGGAGCCACCGGCAGACGCCGACGGCGAGCAGCGCAAGTGGCTGCGACGCGTATGGCTGGCCGTGCCGCTGGGGTTGGTATCGATGGCGGCGCCCATGGTGTTCGGCGCCTCCTGGGTGGGGTGGTTGGCCTTCGCGGCGACGGTGCCGGTGCAATTCGTGGCCGGCTGGCCGTTCCTGACCGGGGCCCTCCAGCAGGCGCGGGCCCGCACGGCCAACATGGACACGCTGATCACGTTGGGCACGCTGACAGCGTTCGCCTACTCCACCTACCAGCTCATCGCCGGGGGGCCGCTGTTCTTCGACACCGCGGCTCTGATCATCGCCTTCGTGGTGTTGGGCCGCTATTTCGAGGCCCGAGCGACCGGTAAGACCCGCGAGGCGATCAGCAAACTACTAGAAATGGGCGCCAAGGAAGCCTGCTTGCTCGTCGACGGCCAAGAGATTCTGGTGCCGGTGGAGCAGGTGCAAGTCGGCGACCTGCTGCTGGTACGACCCGGGGAGAAGATTCCCGTCGACGGCCGGATCATTGAGGGACGTGCCGCCGTCGACGAGTCCATGCTGACCGGTGAATCTGTGCCGGTCGAGAAATCGGTGGGGCACACAGTGGCCGGGGCCACCGTCAACATCGATGGGCTGCTGACCGTGCGTGCCACTGCCGTCGGGGCCGACACCGCGCTGGCCCAGATCGTGCGCCTGGTCGAGCAGGCCCAAGGCGGCAAAGCCCCCGTCCAGCGGTTGGCCGACCAGGTCTCGGCGGTATTTGTTCCCGCCGTCCTGGGCGTGGCCGCCCTGACGTTTGCCGGCTGGGCGATCTTCGCGGCCAGCCCGATCGCGGGCATGACCGCGGCGGTCTCAGTGCTGATCATCGCCTGCCCCTGTGCGCTGGGGCTGGCCACACCCACCGCAATTATCGTCGGCACCGGCCGCGGCGCGGAAATGGGCATCCTGGTCAAAGGCGGCGAGGTTTTGGAAGCGTCGAAGAAAATCGACATCGTGGTGTTCGACAAGACCGGCACCCTCACCCGCGGCCAAATGCAACTCACCGACGTCACAGCCGATGACGGGCTGGAAACTGATCTTGTCCTGGGGCTTGCCGCCGCAGTCGAGTCGGGCTCCGAGCATCCCATCGGCGCGGCCATTGTCGCCGGCGCCCGTGAGCGCGGCATCGACATTCCGACCGCCACGGCGTTCAGCAGCCTGGCCGGCCACGGAGTGCGGGCCGATGTTGAGGGCCGAAGCGTGGTAGTGGGCCGGCGCAAACTCATCGAGGAAAACGGCCTGCGATTGCCCGATCGTTTGGCGGCAGCCGCCGCCGAACTCGAAGCCCAAGGCCGCACAGCGGTATTCGTCAGTTGCGATGATCGAGTGGTCGGCGTGCTCGCGGTCGCCGACACGATTAAAGACGACGCCCGCGACGTCGTGCGTCAGCTGCATGCGATGGGGTTGCGGGTCGCCATGATCACCGGCGACAACACCCGCACTGCGGCAGCCATCGCCGATCAGGTCGGCATCGACCAGGTGCTGGCCGAGGTCTTGCCCGAAGACAAGGTCAACGAGGTCCGTAGGTTTCAAGAGCAGGGCCGGCTGGTCGCCATGGTCGGTGACGGTGTCAACGACGCCCCGGCACTCGTGCAAGCCGACCTGGGGATCGCGATCGGAACCGGCACCGATGTGGCCATTGAGGCCTCAGACATCACCCTGATGTCCGACCACCTCGACGGTGTGGTGCGGTCGATCCAGCTTTCCCGGCAGACGCTGCGCACCATTCACCAGAACCTGGGCTGGGCCTTTGGCTACAACACCGCCGCCATACCCCTGGCGGCATTGGGGCTGCTGAATCCCGTCGTCGCAGGCGCCGCCATGGGGCTGTCCTCGGTAAGCGTGGTCACCAACTCCCTGCGCCTTCGGCGCTTCGGCCGCGACCGATGACAACGGACTGCTGTCCCGGCGATCCACAATCTCCTCAACCACCGCGATCGGAGCGGCCTGCGATCTTATGATCCACGATTTGCTGCTGCGCTGGGTCGTCACGGCACTCTTTGCGTTGGGAGCCACTGAATGCGGCCTACCGCTTCTCATCAGACGCCTTTCGGCCACCGCGGCAGTCAGCCACGGTCTACACCTGCTGATGGCCATCTCCATGGCCGTGATGGCTTGGCCGTGGGGCACACGGGTACCCACTCTCGGACCCGCCGTGTTCTTCCTTCTGGCGGCCTTGTGGTTCGTCGTGATAGCCATCATCGCGAACCGAACACGCTATCCCCGAATGTCCAACGGGTATCACGCGTTGATGATGCTGGCGACGGCGTGGATGTATGCCTCTATGAACAACCCCTTCCCCGTTCATTCCCCACACTCGCCGAGCACTCCGATGCCCGGCATGGATATGGCGGCGATGAATGAACAGGCGAGCAACGAAGTACCCACCTGGTTCACCGCAATGAACTGGCTCGGAGCCGTCATTTTCACGGTCGCCGCAGTTTTCTGGGTATCCAAATACTTCGTCGAGAAGCGGCACACCGCAACGCGTCTCGGGCCACTCGGCGATGTCGCGCAGGCGATGACAGCAGCTGCGATGGCAATCTTGTTCGGGGCAACGCTGTTCGCGATTTGAGCAGCGCAGCGCCCAAGCGCGTCGCCCTCCGGTTCGAGCCACTTCTCCGTGCCCGCTCCCCCTATTGTCCGCGCCGACGATACGGGTGCAGCATGAAACCAGGCGTGAGCACGACGTCAAGCGAATCTGCAGCAGTCCGGTCTCGGCGAGCCGGCTATCACAGAGATAGTTCAAGCGCAGCAGTACCGCATCCCGCCGTTTCCCGGAATACGCATAGCGGTCCAAGACGCGTTGTGCCTAGTCAGGCAGGCAGGAGGTCTGCATCATTTGCCTCCTCACGTTCCTGGTGGTGGCCGGCGCCGGGTGCCCGGCCAGCTGTGCCGACTCGGGCGCACGTATACATCGAGGCGGTCCCCCCGTCCGGGGTAACGCTGTACTGGAAAAGGCCGCTGGCGTCGACCTGTCCAGTCACCGTGTAGCCAGGGCCGTCGTAATGAATTGGTTAGCTTGATAATTCGACCAGAAGGCGTCGATAGGCTAATCGAGCCAGGTGGCCAAGCCGCCGGGCTGGGCGCTCCGGGGAGCCAGGATCCGCAGCGGGTCGCCGTTGCCGTCGTTGAGGAGCAGGGCCTGGAACTCAGTCGGGACCGAGGCCGAGTACAGCGTGAACACTTGGCTCCGCGACAGTGTCATGCCACGGGTGTCCACAAAACCACTCGGAGTCTCCTGCCCTAACGTGAATGAGAACGGCACGACGCCACGTTGGTGATCGACCACTCCGACAACAAGATCGGTGCGACGCCGACCTGGAAGAAGTCGTTCGGGCACCATCCGCTGCTGGCGTTCCTGGACCGCCCCGAGATCGCCGGTGGCGAGGCCCTGGCCGGGCTGCTGCGCACCGGCAACGCCGGCTCCATACCGCCAGTGACCCCGTCATCGTCTTGCAGCAAGCGCTGGCGGCGCTGCCCGCGCCGTGGCGACCCGACCCGAGTCGTGGCGATGATCCCGACCGGCCGAAGGTTCTGGTGCGCTGCGATACCGCCGGGGCCACTCACGACTTCGCCGACGCCTGCCACGCTGCCGGGGTGGGGTTCTCCTTCGGCTACCCCGTCGATTGGCGGGTGCAAGACGCCGTGGACACCCTCAACCTCGCCGAGGGCTGGTACCCGGCGATCGACACCACAGGTGGGCTCCGCGACGGCGCCTGGGTCGCCGAGGCCACCACTCTGGTCAACCTGAGCAGCTGGCCGCCCGGCACCCGGCTGATCCTGCGCAAGGAACGACCCCATCCTGGCGCGCAGCTGCGGTTCACCGACGCCGACGGCATGCGGGTCACCGCCTTTCATCACCGACACGCCCCCCGGCGTCGTACCCGGCCAGGTCGCCGGCCTGGAACTACGGCACCGCCAACACGCCCGCGTAGAAGACCGCATCCGCGAACTGAAGGCCACCGGCCTTCGCAACCTGCCCTGCCAGTCCTTTTGGGCCAAAGCCGCCTGGCTCGAGACAACCCTCGCCGCTGCCGATCTGGTCACCTGGTGCCGACTCATCGGCTTCAGAAACGATCCCGGCCTGGCCCGCGTCGAGATCACCACTTTCCGTTACCGCGTCCTGCACGTCGCCGCACGCATCACCCGCGGCGCCCTGCAGGACGCGGCTACGCATCGACCTCACCTGGCGCTGGGCCATCCCCATCGCAATCGCCTGGCAGACCATCCGCACCGCCTTCGGATAACCGCCAGCCCGACTGCCCACCGATCACGAAGGACCTACCGGCCCTGGAAAGCCCGCCCCACCCGGCGACACGGGACAGATCGATCACACCATCACACCAAAAACACTACCCGGCAACACAACTCGGAATCAGAATCAGCTCACACCATCCGATACGAAAAATCCGGGCTAGACCTTCATCGTTTTACCGCCTTGACCGCGCCTGATGAGTCCGCGCTGTGTTCGCCGCCGGCGGCGAAGAGGCCCCCGTCGTGAGTCGCCGATGCACGGTATTCGTCAAGGCAGCGCGGTAGAGGTCAGCGTGCCGGGCGCGCTGGTCAGGGTCGGTGATGACGATCAAGTGCCCCTGGCGGTTTGAACCCGACGGTGCCGGTAAGGCATGCGAACACAGTCCTTGATCACCTCCTGCGGGACCGGTCGGTCGAAGTCCATCCGCCGGCGAACCGCACGCGGGGTGGTCAGCAACTCATCTGGGGACAGTTTCGATGATGCCGGACACGGGTTGATCGTCCCAGCTAATCCGGGGTGAAGCGCTGATCCCACGCCCGACTCGACTCTCAGTTTGCCACCGCGCAACCGAAGTGAGACTGCTCGCCGAGGCGAGAAGCCGATCAGGACTTGACACTTAACCTCCTCGGAGGCCTAGAGAAACGAGATAGCCTGGAGGCAGCCGGGTCCCCCCGCACAGCCATCGACCGCCTCGGCCGCCCAGAATTGCCCGAGATAACCCGCACTATCACCGAACTCAGGGCCGGCCGCATGGCGTGTTGTCCTGCGGCTCGAACGGTACTAGGACCACCTCCGACTCCCTCCCGACACCCATTCACTTCCTAGCTCGGCACCAGTTACAGGACAAGCCATTTCGAACAAATCTCAGTGCGTTTCGGCCGGGGAGGGCCTCCACAGTTCCCGCCGTCAGCATCTGAACGCTGCGCACCCCCCTTACGCGGGGAGTCCTTCGCGGCTGCACTTCCAGGATCTTCACCGCTTCCATTAGGGCGCGGTGGCCTCGACGAGCATTGTCGGTCCGAAGTGTTGACGACGGTCCAAACGTAGGCCAGGAGTGACGGTCGAAAAGTAGGCCACGTGGTCGTATTTATTGTGCCGTGT
>NZ_LQOY01000051.1 GCF_002101675.1 Mycobacterium gordonae
CCACTACCGTTGGCGCTCACTACTACACAGCGGAGCACTCCACCAACTTGTCAATGCACTCTGAATTACGAAGAGCCATCAAACCCATCGGCTACGGCGCTGGCCGCGACGGCCAGCGCCGCCGCCTCTACGACGAGCCCATGACCCCACTGGACCGGCTGCTGGCAGCCGGGGTCCTCTCGCCAGCCCAAGAATCGGAGCTGCTTGCCTACCGCGACACCCTGAACCCCGCCGCGATCGCACGCCAGATCGCCGATCTACAAGCCGCCCTGCTCAGACTCGCCAAGAACAAGACCGAACACCTCTACCTCGCCGCCATCCCCACCGCCCTACCCGAGGTCAGATCCGGCATCCGCATCCAGAACAAGACCGCCAGTTGACCTCGTTTTCGCGGGCATTCCTTACGTGATGCATGGATCAGGTTTCGCGGGCAACTTGACGTGATGCATCACGCCCCCGACGCAGCATGTGAGAAGTTTCCTTACTGCTATTAAAGAACTACCGGCGTTTCCGCGGCCTCGCGAAGCGGGGCGTCGGTAGGGTCCGCGTCCGAACCGGTGCGGTCTGACTCATTTCTTTACCGGCCGCGAGCAGTGTGGCGTGCCTGCAATCGTCAGATCCGTCGACCGTGCCTGGTTCGGCGCGGAACCGCCGGACGGAATGACCTGATAGGAGCGCGACCAAGCATCCCGTAGCAGTATCGTCCCCGCCCGACGGCTTCGCCCTTTCACCCCATCCAGGAAATCCCGGTCACAGGAAGGCCGCAATGCAATCCACCATCGCCGCATCCACCCAACCACAGGTCACCGTCGGTGTCGACACGCACAAGCAGTTCCACGTCGCCCACGCCGCCGATCAGCTGGGCCGTCCGCTGGGCAGCCACCGCATGGCAGCCAGCACCGCCGGGTACCGTCAATTCGTGTCCTGGGCTCACGGGCTGGGCCAGCTCGTCATCGTCGGTATCGAAGGCCCCGGCCACTACGGCGCGGGCCTGGCCCGCTACCTGCGCGCCGAGGGCATCGCGGTCACCGAGGTCGGCCGCCCCAAACGGCAGCGCCGGGCACGCTACGGCAAATCCGACGACACCGATGCGGCCGGAGCCGCCGCGATCGTGTTGGCCGGCGAAGCCCTCGGCGACCCCAAGTCCGCCGACGGTGCTGCCGAAATGGTGCGGGTGCTGCGGGTGGCCCGTACCAGTGCGGTGCGCGCCCGCGCCAAGGCCTACACCGCCCTGCAGGACCTTTTGGTCACCGCTCCCGCAGCGCTGCGTGAACAGCTGGCCGGCCTCTACAAAAAGCGTCTCATCCAGGCCTGCAAACAGTTGTCTGAGTCCGAAACGCCAAGCAGTCCAACCGATGCCATCACGATGGCGATCAAATCACTGGCGGCGCGCTGCGAGCAACTCGACGTCGAAGCCGCCCGGCTCAAACACCACATCGACACCATCACCGCCACCGCCGCACCGCAGTTGCGCGCCGTCTACGGTGTTGGCCCCGACACCGCCGCCACGCTGCTGGCAGCGATCGGCGACAACCACGATCGGATCACCAGCGACGGCGCCTTCGCTAAACTCTGCGGAGTCAGCCCGCTGCAGGCCTCCAGCGGCAAAACCGTCCGACACCGACTCAACCGCGGCGGCAACCGTGATGCCAACCGGGCGCTGCATGTCATCCTGGTCGTGCGGCTGCGCCGCCACCAACCCACCCGTGACTACATGGCGCGGCGCCTCGCCGAAGGGAAAACCAAAAATGAGGTCATGCGCTGTCTCAAGCGCTACCTCGCCCGCGAAATCTTCCACGCCCTCCAACCGTCAAGAAAGGCAACAAAAATCGTTGCCTGAACATAGGAGCATCTGGAATCAAGATCGCCGAGGTCGGCAACGTGGGCTGACGGCGTTGCCGGATTCCGGGATTCACGTCGTGAGAACGAATCGTGGCGAGAGGACAGCTGCAGCCGGACACTCCTCGTCCGCGAATAAGCCCTGAGGCCAGGGGGAACCGCGGGAGCTTGACGGATCCGCCGTGTCCGCCGATACGGCACCGGGATGGCTTTTGTCTGCAGTGGAGCTTGCCTGTCTCGAATAGCAGATCCTCATCTGCGTTGATACACCGGGCGTTCGGTCGTCGCTATCTTGTCAAAGCGACCTCGAAATAATCTC
>NZ_LQOY01000052.1 GCF_002101675.1 Mycobacterium gordonae
GACACCCCCGCCCAACGCTTAGCAGCCCTGCTCGATCAAGCCGCCTAACCGCGTTGCACTAACCACTTGACATTGAGGGCCGAATTTTCGCCGTGAGTGCACGCTCGGCCCGGTATTTCGGGCGACCACTCAGTGCCGGACCAGCAGTACCGAACAGTCAGGGTAGCCGAGGATCGGATGACAATTCGGCGTCGCCAAGCCCGGCAGATCCGCGGCCTCCGACTCGCCCACCACGGCCAGATCGATTGCCCGACTGTGGTTCTCGTCGGCCCTCGCGCCGGTTCCGGACGCCACGACTTGGACCGGCACGTCGGGGTAACGGCGGACCCAGCTGTCCAGGCGGCGGTCGATCTGCCGCACGATCGCTTGCCGGCGCCGCCCTTCCTCCATGGCCAGACGGACCACTTCGTCGTTGTCGGGGTCGTCGTTGAGGACGACGGCGATCACCCCGACCTGGGTGGGCGAGCCGTCCGGGTTGGTGCGGATCACCGCGACCGGGCAGTGCGCGTGGGTCACGAGCGCGGCAGCCGTGGGGCCTAGCAGTCCGTCAGCGGCCCACCCGCGCCGGGAGGTGCCCACGCAGATCAGGGCCGCGTCCTGGGAGGTGTTTATCAGCGCCTGCGCCGGGTCGCCGGAGAGGATGGCGGTCTCGATCTCGACCGGCTTGCCCTGGGCCCGCGCCTCGCTGAGAACAGCGCTTTCGGCCTGCGACAACACCATTTCGGCGCGTTCGAGCTCCCAGTCCGAAGCATGCGCAGACTCACCGGAGCCGGTGATGACGTAGACGAGCCGAAGGGGCATCTGCCGGCTCAGCGCCTCGTCGATCGCCCACTTGGCCGCGTTGACCGCGGCCGGCGAACCGTTGACACCCACTACCACCGACTTTGCGTCCAGCTGGCTCATGTCGGCTCCTGACTTTCGCTCACCATCAATCTATTGCGCGGTCAGCTGCTTCCGCTGGGGTCGTTGGGCCTGAGTTTGCCATGTCCTTCGTCCCCGGCGTCGCCCACCTCGGCCGGCTCGCCGGTCAACTCGAAGAGCCTTTCCACATCGGCGCGCTCACACACCGCGGTGCCCGGCGTCAGCAGCATCGCCGCGCCCGCTGCGATTCCCAGCCGCACGGACTTCCCCAGCGGCCACCCGCGGGTCAGTCCGACGGCGATGGCGGCGACCATCGCGTCACCGGCACCCACCCCGCTGCCCCCCTCCATCGGAACCGCCGCGAAACGCTGGCAGGTGTGCTCGGTGGCCAGCAGCGCGCCGGCTGAACCTAAGGACACCACCACCACCCCGGCGCGACCGGTGTCCACGATTTCGCTTGCGGCGGCGATCTGTTCCTCCTCGGTGGCCAATTCACGACCCACGCATTCGCGCAACTCACGGACGCTTGCCTTGAGCAAGTAGATTCCCGACGAGACGCCCCGCAGGGCGCCGCCGGAGGTGTCGAGGATGAGGCGCGCACCCACCTCGCGCGCGACGTCGGCCACGCGTTGATAGAAGTCGGCGGGCACGCCCGGCGGGAGGCTGCCGCTGGCCACCACGAAGTCGGCGGAACGCGCGGCCATCCGCAGTTCCTGCAGGCACCTGTCCTGCTCTGCGGAGGTCAGCACCGGCCCTGGCAGGACGAACCGGTACTGCCGACCGGTGCTGACCTCGTTAACGGTGAAGCTTTCCCGCGTCGCGCCGGCGATGGGGATTTCCCCGAAGGGCACCCCTGCCTCGCTGAGCAACCTGGTCAGCAGGCCGCCGTGTGACCCGCCCGCCGGCAACACCGCGAAAACCGACCCACCGAGAACGTGGGCAATCCGCGCGACATTGACGCCTCCGCCACCCGGGTCGTAACGCGTTGCGCTGCAACGCAACTTACTTGTCGGCCGCACCACGTCCACGCTGGTGGTGATGTCGAGCGCGGGATTCATCGTCAACGTGACGATCCGCGGTAACCCCGGTGTGAAACCGGCGTGCATCATTGGACTCCGCTCGTCAGTGTGACTTTGGTCGGGGCCTAGAGACCGCTGGGATAGGTCTCCGGCGTTTCGCCGGCAATCCACACGCTCGTGGTCTCCAGGGGCTCCAGCGCACGGGTGGTGTCGATGTGGATCATCGCGTCGAACTGATCGGCAGGCCGGACATGGAAGTAATGGCTCTGGCGCTCGGTCGCCGGCTGATAAATCACGCCGATGGCCCGGCCCAGCCTAACGGCGGACAAGGGCTCGGCTGCCTTGTCGTCGACGCGCGCCGACACCAGGAAGGCGTCCCGGCCGCTCTGGTGGAACAGGTCCTCGACGCTGCCGGGAAGGGCCGGGCGGACCGCCTTGCGTTCGGCGATGCCGCCCCACTCGCTGGCTGCCGTGACCGTACCCGAATAGGTGCTCAGGCCGATCAGGCGCGCCTCGTGGCCGTAGCGCTGCCGGGCGAGCTGCCCGAGCGTGAGCTGGCCGTCGGCCCACACCTCCGTCGCGGTCGCATCCCCGACATGAGAGTTGTGTGCCCACACCACAATCCGCGCGGGAGGGCCATCGCTATGCCGGTCCAGGTGCTTCACCAGTGCTTCCAGGGTCTGCGCCATGTGCTTGTCCCGCAGATTCCACGACGAGACCCGGCCGCTGAACATCGAGCGGTAGTACACCTCGGCGTCGCGGACGGTCTGCGCGTTCTGCTGGGCGTAGAACAGTTCGTCTTCGGCGAGCAGGCCGTCGGCACGCAGGTAGTCCAGCGCGTTGCGCTGCAACTCGACCAACTGCTCGATCGCCTGGCGCTCACATTTGGGACCCGCGCCGAACGCGGCCTTGTACCCGTAGGCCTGCCCGTCGTCGCCCGCGGGGTGGTCGAAGCACGCATACCGGACGCGGGCCCGGGCCGCCGCCGCGGAATCCACCGTGTCGAGGTAGGTGATCACTTCGTGCATCGACCGGTGCAGGCTGTACAGGTCGAGCCCGTAGAACCCGGCCTGGCGCGGGCCGCGCTGATTGTGTTCGCGTAGCCATTCGGTGAAGTCGCGAACGACGGTGTTGCGCCACATCCACGCCGGGAAGCGTTCGAAACCGCTCAATGCCTGCTGCGCCGACGTGTCCTTGCCCAGGCCGCGCACGTAGCGGTTCACCCGGTAGGCGTCGGGCCAGTCCGCCTCCGCCGCAACGGCGCAGAAGCCCTTCTCCTGGATCAGCCACTTGGTGATTTCCGAGCGCGCCTCATAGAACTCGTGGGTGCCGTGCGAGCTCTCGCCGATCAGCACGATGCGCGCGTCACCGATGACCTCCTCGAGCACATCGCGTGACGGAATCCCTTGAGGCGCATCGACTGCCACGGCGGCGATCATCTCGGCCGCGGTCGGGACCGCGGGCTTGATCAGCGCGAGCCCCGTGGTGGGCTTGGCCAGCAGTTCACGCACCTCTTCGTCGCTGACTTGCCGGAAATCCCAGAACGACTCTCCCACAGCAAGAAACGGCGTCGGCATCGACGCGCAGACCACTTCATCGACCAAACCCTCGAATTCCCGGCAGGTGGATTCGGGCGCGGCGGGCACGGCGATCACGATGTGCGCCGGCTCGGCGTCACGCAATGCCTGAACGGCCGCGAACATGCTTGCGCCGGTGGCTAATCCGTCATCGACCAGGATCACGGTCCGGCCGGCCACCTCGACCGGTGGGCGACCACCGCGATAGGCGGCCTCGCGCCGGACCAGCTCGCGGCCTTCGCGCTCGACGATGTCGCGCAGCTGCGCCGAGGTGACCCGCAACCCGCGCAACACATCGTCGTTCACGACGACACGACCGCCGCTGGCCAGGGCGCCGACGGCGAACTCTTCGTGGCCCGGGGCGCCGAGCTTGCGCACGATGAACGCGTCCAGCGGGGCGCGCAGCGCGGCCGCCACCTCCCACGCCACCGGCAATCCCCCGCGCGCCAGACCCAGCACGATCACGTTCCGGTTATCGCGGTAAGCGCTCAACAGATTCGCCAACACCTGGCCGGCCTCCCGCCGGTCGCGGAACACCCGCCTCGGTGCGGGCCTGGCGGCCTCGGCTGCACTGCTCATTTCGCACTCCTCAATCTCCGATTGCCCCCATAGCAATGCTTAATTCGACCAATCCCCGGGCATCGTGGGTAGGGACCGAAGTCCCAGCATGGGGTGGACCTAGGCCATTAGCTAGGCCCATTAGCTAGGCCCATTAGCTAGGCCCATTTCCGCCGGTTAGCCGACAACCTCCAGCACCTCACCCAGCGGTCGCCGCGGGGTCGCCGCCGGGATCGGTCCCGAGGGTGAGATGCCGACCCGGATCAGCACCTGCGGAACGGCCGCTCGCCCGTCGGTGAGCTCGCGCAGGATGTCGCGACCTTGCGCCAGTTCCGTCGCATGCGTGATCGGGCAGGTCGCCAGCCCCGCGGCGGTGCATTCCAGCAGGACGCTGGAGAGCGCTTGCCCGCAGTTGAGCGCGTCGGCGCGGGTGTTCTCGGCCGTCGACAGCAACACGATCTTCGCCTGGTCATGTCGGCTCGCGTGCTCGGCTTCGGCGCCGCCGGGGAACTCGCGGTTCACCCCGACTCCCCGGGCTTCGGCGCCGGACACCAGCGCAGCCTGTGGGATACCGTCATGCTCTCTTGATGGCGCTGTCCACCAACTTAATTCGTGGTGGTAGCTGTCGTCGTAGCGACGCAACGCCTCGCTGAGCCGCGTCGCCTCCGCCAGCCGGGGCCGCGCGTCGTCGCTCAGTACCTCGAGCCCCACCAGGTCCGGTTCCACACAGTTGCGCAGCAGCGGCTGCAGCGACGGCCAGTCATTGGGGGCACGGAACGGGCGCCGGTCGGTGCGGCGAACCGTGATCGCCTCAGCACGGTCGCGCCGGGCCCGTCCGACGTACGCCATCGGCGTGAAGTCGGCCGACGCCAGGTGATCGAGGTTGTTCGGGTTGGGAAACGGGTCCACGTGGGTGTCCCAGCCGACGGCGGCCATCGCGACCACAAGGTGGTCGAGAGCGGCGCCACAGCTGAGGACAGCCTCCCGCCCCGAGCTGTCGGTCGAGCTCACGATGCGGGTCGGGTCGAGAAACAGGTCGACGGTCGAGCCGGTGACCACCCACCGCCACGGCTGGGTGTTGTGTAGTGACGGAGCATGGCACGCCAACTCCACCGCGTTCGTGATCACCGCGGTTTCGACCAGCGTTCGGGTCATCGCACTCACCTTTCTGTTTCAGTACGACCGTCCGCCACCCGGCACCCCGATGCCAGGGTCCTTGGTCACCTTCGTCGCGTCATAAGACACGGGCGTGCGACGTCCGGCCGGCTGATCGGTGACCTTGTTCCCTATTGCGCCCAGCGCCGGCGGAACACGCTTGAGGAGCCAGCACCCTGGGGATGAGGACTGCACATGGATGTGATTCACAAGACCTCGCGCGATTTTCGCGTCCAGCCCAATCTTGCCGATTACGAGCAAGCCCGGTCGCACTTCGACTGGTCGGAAGTGCCGAAACTGTGCGCCGGCATGGGCGAGGGCAAATGCAACATCGCCTACGCCGCCGTCGACCGCCACGCAAGCGGGCCCGAGAGCAGCCACACCGCGCTGCGCTTCCTCACCGAGGACGGGGCGCACGAGCTGACCTATGCCGAGCTGAGTGATCGGGTGACCCGATTCACCGGCGTGCTGCGCGCACTGGGAATCGGCAAGGGCGACCGCGTCTTCGCCATCATGGGCCGCATCCCCGAGCTGTACATCACGATGCTGGGCGCCCTGCGCAATGGCAGCGTGGTCTCACCGCTGTTTTCCGCCTTCGGGCCGGAACCGATCGCAACCCGGGTGGATATCGGGCAGGCCGATGTGCTGGTCACCACCAAGGCGATCTATCAGCGCAAGATCGCCAAGATCCACAGCGGCCTGGCGTCGGTGCAACACGTCATCGTGGTCGACGACGGCACGCACGGCGAGCCGCCGTCGGGAACGCTCGACTTCTGGCAGTGCATGAACATGGCCGACCAGGATGCACCGGTCGAACCCACCACGGCTGACGATCCGGCGCTGCTGCACTTCACCAGCGGGACCACCGGCACCCCGAAAGGCGCCATCCACGTCCATGGCGCCGTCGCCATGCACTACGTCACGGGTTTGTACGCACTCGACCTTCATCCTGACGACATTTACTGGTGCACAGCGGATCCCGGCTGGGTAACCGGCACCTCGTACGGGATCATCAGCCCGCTGCTGCACGGCGTGACATTGATCGTCGACCAGGCCGAATTCGACGCGGAACGGTGGTACCGGATCCTGCAGGACGAACAGGTGTCGGTCTGGTACACCGCGCCGACCGGCATCAGGATGCTGATCAAAGCCGGGCCGGAACTGCCTGCGCGCTTCACTTTTCCGCACCTGCGTTTCATCGCCAGCGTCGGCGAGCCGCTCAACCCCGAAGCCGTGTGGTGGGGCAAACGGACCCTGGGCTTGCCGATTCACGACAACTGGTGGCAGACCGAGACGGGCGGCATCATGATCGCCAACACACCCGCATTCGACATCAAGCCGGGCTCGATGGGACGACCGCTGCCCGGGGTCGACGCCTGCATCGTGCGCGACAACGACGACGGCAGCGTCACCGTCATCGACGAACCCGATGTCGAGGGCGAGCTTGCGCTCAAACCCGGTTGGCCGTCGATGTTCCGCGGCTACCTACACGCCGACGAGAGATACCGAAAGTGCTTCAGCGACGGGCTTTATCTCACCGGCGATTTGGCCACACGGGATGCCGACGGCTACTTCTGGTTCGTCGGACGCAAAGACGACGTGATTAAGTCGGCCGGGCACCTGATCGGCCCGTTCGAGGTGGAAAGCGCGCTGACCGACCATCCGGCGGTGGCCGAGGCGGCCGTCATCGGTAAGCCGGACCCCACCGTCGGTTCTGTCATCAAAGCCTTCGTCACCCTCAAGGACGGGTATGTGCCCAGCGAGGAACTCCGGTTGCAGCTGCTCGGGCATGCGCGCAAGCGACTCGGACCGGCCGTGGCGCCCAAGGAGATTGAGTTCGCCGACTCGTTGCCGCACACGAGCAGCGGCAAGATCATGCGCCGCCTGCTCAAGGCCCGTGAACTCGGACTGCCCGAGGGGGATACCTCCACGATCGAGCAACCGCACACCTCTCAATCCCAATCTCAACCCCAAGGAGCGTCGCTGTGACGGAAAAGGACCTGACGCACGCGCTGTTGTCAGACATGGTGCGGGTGCGCCGGATGGAAGAGAAATGCGCGGAACTCTACAGCGCGGCCAAAATTCGCGGCTTCCTGCACCTCTACGTCGGCGAGGAAGCCGTTGCCGCGGGATCGCTGCGCGCGTTGACCGACGACGACGCGGTGGTGGCGACATACCGCGAGCACGCGCATGCACTGCTGCGCGGCATCCCGATGACCCGGATCATGGCCGAAATGTTCGGCAAGCAGGAAGGCTGCTCCCGCGGTCGCGGCGGGTCCATGCACCTCTTTGACGCCTCCCGGCACTTCTACGGCGGCAACGCGATTGTCGCGGGCGGGCTGCCACTGGCGGTCGGCATCGCGCTCGCCGACTCCATGTTGAACCGAAACCGGGTGACCGCGTGTTACTTCGGCGACGGAGCGGTGGCCGAGGGCGCCTTCCACGAGTCGCTGAACATGGCCGTGTTGTGGAACCTGCCGGTGTTGTTCCTGTGCGAGAACAATCTCTACGCCATGGGCACCGCGCTGGATCGGGCGCAGTCGCAAACCGACCTGACCGCCAAGGCGGCCGCATACCGGGTGGACGCGCTTGCCGTCGACGGGATGGACGTCGAAGCGTGTTACGAGGCCACCCGCAAAGGCGTCGAGCACGTACGCAGCTCCGGTGGCCCGTTCTTCATCGAGTTCCGCACCTATCGGTTCCGCCCCCATTCGATGTTCGACCCCGACTTATACCGGACCAAGGCCGAAGTCGAACAATGGCGCGAGCGAGACCCGATCGACTTGTTCGTCCGGCGGCGGCAGGCCGACGGCCTGCTCACCGACCAAGACGTCCGCGACATCGAAGACGCGGCCGCCGCCGAGATCGCCGACGCGGTCGCTTACGCCGACGCGGGAACCCGGGAAGACGTGGCCGATCTGGCCCGGGACGTGCTGACCCCGCTGGAGGCGGCGCGATGAAAACGACCTACCGCACCGCCGTTCACGACGCGATCCGCGACGCGCTGCGCGACGACTCACGGGTGGTCCTGATGGGCGAGGACGTAGGGCGCTACGGCGGCACCTACGCGGCGTCCAAGGGGCTGCTGGAGGAGTTCGGCGAGCAGCGCGTCCGGGACACCCCGTTGTCTGAACTCGGCTTCGTCGGAATCGGTATTGGCGCCGCGCTCAACGGATTACGCCCGATCGTCGAAGTCATGACCGTGAACTTCAGCCTGCTGGCGCTCGACCAGATCGTCAATACCGCTGCGGCACTGCGTCATATGTCCGGGGGGCAGTTCTCGGTGCCGATCGTCGTGCGGATGGCCACCGGGGCCGGGCGGCAACTCGCCGCCCAACATTCGCACAGCCTCGAACCCTGGTATGCCCACATCCCCGGCATCAAGGTCTTGGCGCCGGCGACGGTCGAGGACGCCTACGGCATGCTCGGCCCGGCACTGGCCGATCCGGACCCGGTGATCATCTTCGAACACGTGCAGCTCTACAACACCTCGACCGATATCGATACCTTGGAGCCGACCGACATCAGCAAGGCGGCGGTGCGTCGGGAAGGCAGCGATGTCACGCTGATCGCCTACGGCGGTTGTGTTGGCAAAGCGCTGGACGCCGCGAACGAGCTGTCCCTGGCCGGGATCGACTGCGAGGTGGTGGATCTGCGGGTGCTGAGACCTCTGGACACCGAGACCATTCTGGACTCGGTGCGCAAGACTCACCGCGCCGTCGCCATCGACGAGGCCTGGCGCAGCGGCAGTCTGGCGGCCGAGATCTCCGCGGTGATCATGGAAGGGGCTTTCTACGACCTGGACGCGCCGGTGGGCCGGGTCTGCAGTGAAGAGGTCCCCATCCCATACGCGAAACACCTTGAGGAGGCCGCCCTTCCGCAACCGCACAAGATCGTCGCGGCCGTACACGAACTGTTCGGGGACCGGTGATGATCGAGTTCAAGATGCCCGCTCTGGGCTCCGACATGGACGAAGGCACACTCAACGAGTGGCTGGTCAAGCCCGGCGACAAGGTGAGCCGCGGCCAGGTCGTCGCCGTCATAGAAACCACCAAGGCCGCGGTGGAGATCGAGTGCTGGCAGGAAGGCACCATCGACGAGCTGGTGGTCCCGGTCGGCGAAACCGTGGAAGTGGGAACGGTATTGGCCACCCTGCGGGAGGCGGGTGAAACCGTGGCGGCGACCGCACCCGTGACCGCCGAGCAACCGCAGAAGAAGGCAGCCCGCAAACGCGCCCCGAAAGCGCCGGGCAAAGCCCCCCAGGCTGCTCCCCAGCCGGCCACCGCCGCGCCCGCTCCGGCGCGGCCGACCGGGCCACAACATCGCCGTTGGGTCTCCCCCGCCGCGCGCCGGCTGGCGGCCAACCTCAGCGTCGACCTGGACGGGGTCAGCGGCACCGGGCCCGGCGGTGCGGTGACTATCGTCGACGTCGAGCACGCCGCAGCCACGCGGCAGCCGGTCAAGAAGCCCGCACTCGCGCCCAAGCCTGCCGGCGAACGCATGTCCATGGCCGAGCGAGGCGCCGCGATGCGGCAGTCGATTGCGGCCGCCATGAGCCGGTCCAAGCGCGAGATCCCGCACTACTACCTGGCCGACGAGATATTGATGGACACCGCGCTGACCTGGCTCACCGCCCGAAATGCGCAGCGGCCCATCACCGAACGCGTACTGCCGGCCGTGCTGCAACTCAAAGCGGTGGCCCTGGCCGCGCAGCGCTTCAAAGAGTTCAGCGGCTTTTGGCGGGAAGACGGCTATCAGCCCGCGCCCGCCGTGCACGTCGGCGTCGCCATCTCGTTGCGCGGCGGCGGTCTGGTGGCACCCGCCATTCACGACGTGGCAGAGAAGAAACTCGACGAGCTGATGAACGACCTCACTGACCTGGTGGCACGGGCGCGCGCCGGTTCACTGCGCAGCTCGGAGATGTCCGATCCGACCATCACCGTCACCAACCTGGGCGACCAGGGTGTGGACACCGTGTTCGGGGTGATCTATCCGCCGCAGGTCGCGCTGGTCGGCTTCGGCAAGACGACCCAGCGGGTGTGCGTCATCGACGGCGGAATTCGCGTCGTCAACGCCGTGCAGGGCACCCTGGCCGCCGACCACCGGGCCAGTGACGGACACCGCGGCGCGCTGTTTCTGGCCGCGATCAACGAACTGCTGCAACAACCCGACGTCCTGGAGAAGTGAAACTATGACAATCAACGAAGACACTCGTGATGTGGTCCTGTCGGTCCTGACGACCATCGCCCCGGAAGTGGACGCCGACGACATCACCGATGACGACTTGCTGCGCGACCAGGTCGACCTGGATTCGATGGACTGGCTGAACTTCCTGCTCGGCATCCACAAGCGATTCAATGTCGACATCCCGGAGTCCGACTACGCGTCGCTGCGCACGCTGTCAGACGTGGTCGGCTACGTCGAGACTCACGCCCCGGCCGCAACCCGGTGATGAGCCGGCCTTAGCCGGCGGCGCCGGGGTAGGAACTCCAGCGACAGCAACACCACCAGTGCGCTCGGTATGTGGTGCGTGCACAACACCACATACCGCCGCTCGCCCAGCGCGTGGAACTTCCGCAGGTAACGGTAGAGCGATTCCAGCCGGATCAACGGATCCAGCAGATGGATCAATCGATAGGCCACGCGCTGCAACAAACCCGGCTCGGTGGCGTCGAAGACTTCCGGGAACGCCGCGAACGCCAGCGAAAGGCGTTGTGCATGATGGTTTTTCGCTTCGGCGATCATGTCGACACTGAGCCGCTCGTCGATCCCGTTCGGAGCGTCGGGCCGACGATAGGGCGCATCCAGGGTGATCTCCGACCCGCCGCCGGCGCTCGCGTAGCGGTGGAAAGCCACTGCCCGCCCGTCGCTGTCGCGCGCAATGGCCAGCTTGACGCCGGGGCAACGGCCTTGCAGCGCACCGTCGAGGTTCATGCAGAACCCGCGCTCGGTGCGCACTCCGCCGTGGGAGGCGTAGAGCACCTCACTGAGCTCGGTGACCAGGCCGGCGTCCAGATCGCGTTCGTCGACGATGCCGGTGGTGACACCGCGGTTGCGGGTGCGCTGTACGGCCTGACGTACGTTGCGGTAGCGGCGACCGGCCAGGCTGAAGCGCGGGACATCGACCACCACGTCGCGCCCGATCGGCACCGCGAGCATCGCCTGCCCGATCAACTCTCTGGTCCACAATCCCAGATTCCGTTGCGCGGCCGCCAGCACCACGATGCGCCAACCGCGCGACCGGCACATCACAGCGAACTGGGTTGCCAGTTGCTCGAATTGCGCGCTGTCACCGATCGGGTCGCCACTGACGACGGCGAACCCCAGCCGGGTCCGGTAGGCGATCGCGGCCGTGCCGGCGGCATTGAAGAAGTAGCTCTTGAGCGAGTGCATGGCGAAGGGGGCCAACGGATCTGCCGGTGTGGCGTCGACCAGCGCCCACACCCGCTGCAGCAACTCCGGTTGCGGCTCAGCCGAAGTTGGCCACATCAGTGCCAGGCCGCTGCCCGCCACCAGAACATTGCCCCAGGCCCCGAAGTCCAGGAAGTGAGCGAAGAGGCCGGCCGCCAGCAGCGCCGCGGAGCCGACGGCGTGCCGCGGGGTGACCGGCCGGCCCAGGAACACCCCGCGCGCGATGAGCACCACAGCCGCCAGTAGGGCGACCGACCATCCGAACCGGCCTGCCGCATACCAATTCGCGGCCGGGCGTTCGTGCACGGTCAACACCGTCAACCAGGTCAGCACGCCGATCAGCAGCAGTGAACTGGCCAGCCTGGCCGCGCGGCGGTCGGTCCGCAGGATGATGCGCTCAGACGCGAGCGCGGCGGTGGCACGACGACCGCGCTGACTGACTTTCATGCCGCACTCCCTTACCTGTCTGGAAACGCTATCCGCCCGGGCGGTCCCGGTCGTGAGGCTTTAGTCCCCAAAGCCCTGGACCGGCGACGAATGTCCCGTTCGGTTGGGGACTTCGGTCCCTCCCGTCGACCCGAGGACGGTGCTCAGATGGTGGTATGGAGACGACGATCTCCAATCGGAGGTATGGCAATGAGCACGTCACAATTGCAGCCACGCACGCGCGAGTTCGCCCGCGTGCTCGGCCCCTACTTCGCCATCATCGGCATCACGACGGTGGCGCGCGGATCCGAGATGCGCACGCTGCTCACCGGTTTCGAGTCCAGCCCGGTGTGGTTCTGGGTGACGGGCGCCCTGGTACTCCTCATCGGCTTGGTCATCGTCGGACTGCACCCGTACTGGCGGGGTGCGGCGGCAATCACCGTATCGGTGATGGGCTGGGCGATCACCCTGCGCGGGGTGATGCTGCTCGCGTTTCCGAAGGCCTTCATGGCGGCGGCCAATGCCACCATCGGCATGGACGGCATGTGGATCACGGCGAGCGCTCTGCTCGCGGTGGCCGGCCTGTACCTGACCTACGTGGGCTGGCGCCCTGCACCGGCGTCGCCCACAGCGAAAGCACAAGGCGCGCAACAGGACCTGCCGCGCGCGGCCTAGCCGTTCATTCCTCAGGCACGTTGTCGTCCTCGGCAAGGGTGAAGTAGTTCTCCTCCTCCTGGACGAAATGCAGCCGCAGTAGGGCATACAGGCCGTAGAGACACGCCAGCAGGTCATCGACCTGATCGGGCTGGATTGCCCCCGCTGCCTGCGCCTCGGCCAGGTGCGTGCCGATGCGATCGGCGAGCCGCCTGATCTCGGCGTGGGTCCGGCTCATCGTGGCGGTCGCCTCACTACTGCCCAGCGGGCGGGCCAGCGCCGGATACAGCAAGGTTTCCTCGGCCTCTTCGTGGGGCAAAATCCGGTCGACCAACAATGTGTGCACGGCGGCCAACGACTCCAGTGGCAGCGCGTCGGTTCCGGTCGCCAGGCGATTGGCGCACTCGCGCAACCGCCCGATGGTGTCGCGCAACGCGTCGTGTTCGGCGGCGAAGCGCAGCAACATGCGTTCGGTGTTCGCGTCCACCTGCACGTCGTTGCCCGGATTGCCGCGCAGCGCCCGCAGCGCATTGAGGATGACCGCGACGTCGATGCCCTCCTGCAGCAGCGCGCCCGCCGCGGGCGGCAGCCAGCCCAGCGCGGCAACCACCATGGCGACCAGCGACAGGCCCATGCCGACCGCTGCGCTCTGCACGGCGATCCGCCGCGACCAGCGGGCGATGTCCATCGCGTCGGCGAGCCGGTCCAGGCGGTCCGTGGTGAGCACGATGTCGGCAGCCTCGGACGACGCGGTGGCGCCCCGTGCGCCCATCGCGACTCCAACGGTCGCCGCGGCCAGCGCGGGAGCGTCGTTGATACCGTCACCGACCATCACCGTCACCGCGCGTTCGCTCTCCGCGCGCACGGCTTCGAACTTGTCCTCGGGAGTCTGATCGGCTCGGACCTCGTCCAGCCCCAGGATGCTGGCGACTTCGCGGGTGGGTTCGGCGCGGTCGCCGGTGAGCATGAGCAGCCGCTGGAGGCCGGCTTCGCGTAACCGTCGCACCGTGCGTGGTGCGTGGCGTCGCAACGGGTCGCGCAGCAGTATCGCTCCCGCGGGGGCGTCGTCGACGCTGACCCACGCGATCCCCGCCCCGTCCAGCCGGGCGCGACTGACCACCGCTGTGCTCCAGGCGCCCGTCAGTTCGCCGGCGGGCACCTTGCCGACCATGACCCGATGCCCGTCGACGGTCGCGGTCACGCCACTGCCGGGCAGTTCGACCACATCCGTCGGCAAGGAGAGCTCGAGCTTGCGGCTGAGCGCCTCGGTGACGATGGCTTCGGCAAGTACGTGCGGAGAGAACTGATCGACCGAGGCACCCAGCCGCAACACGTCGACGGCCTCACGACCCGGCGCGGCCACCACGTCGACCACGGTCGGCCTGCCCATTGTGAGGGTGCCGGTCTTGTCCATTACCAGCGTTCGCGCGTGACCCAGGTTTTCCAGCGCTCCCCCGCCGCGAATCACCACCCCGGTCCGCGATGCACGCGACAAACCGGAGACGATCGCCACCGGAGCGGCCAGCAGCAACGGGCACGGCGTGGCCACCACCAGCACCGCGACGGCGCGCACCGCCGATCCGCTGGCGAGCCACGCGGCACCGGCGACCAGCAAGGTCAGCGGCAGGAACCAGACCGCGAAACGGTCGGCCAGCCGGACGATCGGGGCGTTGAGCGCACCCGCCTGCTGCGCCAGCCGGACTATGCCGGCATAGGTGCTGTCGGCGGCGGTGGCGTGGGCCTTGAACTCAAAAGCGTTGCCCGCGTTGACCACACCGCTGCGTACCGTGTCACCGGTGACACGTTCGACGAGCAGCGGCTCCCCGGTGAGGGCGGACTCGTCGAGTACGGCGATGTCGTCGGTGACCCGCCCGTCCACCGGCACCACCTCGCCGGGTCCGACCACCAGGGTGTCGCCGGCCGCCACCTCGGACAGGTCGATCATGCTGATCTGTGTTCCGACCCGTCGCCGCGCGAAGCGGGGCGCGCGGTCCAGCAATGCCCTCAAGTCGCGCGATGCGCGACGCTCGGCCGCGGAGTCCAGCGCCCTGCCCCCGGCGAACATCACCGCGATCAGCGCACCTGCCAGATATTCGCCTACCAGGAGCGTGCCGACCAGTGACAGCACCGCGATGACGTCCACGCCGACCCGCCCCCGGCGCAACGCCAACAACACCCACACCAATGCCGGCCCAGTCGCGCTGACGGTACCGGCGATCCAGCACGCGTCGGCGACGGCACGCCAGCCCGCCAGCCAGGCGGCGCCGCCGACAACCAACGCGCCGACGGCGAACACCGTCAGGACCGGTCCGATCAGCTGACGCAGCCGCGCGAGCAGACGGTCACGCGACGATCCTGTTGCGCCTGGCACTGAAATGCTTCCTGTCGGGGTGTCGGTTTCGAAGGTTAGTCGTCGTCTACCCACGATGCGCGCTGCGCTCGTCGCGACATCGTGGCATGGTAGACACGTGTCTGACAGTGCTGAACGCCCCGGGCTTGACCTGCGTGAAATCGATACTCCGGTGGGCACTTTGCGGTACTACGAGCACGGCGAGGACGGGCCAGTGGTGCTGTTCCTGCACGGGTCCGGCCCCGGGGTCAGCGGCTGGCGCAACTTTCGCGGGTTGCTGCCCACGTTCGGCAGGCACTTTCGGTGCCTTGTCCTGGAATTCCCCGGCTTCGGGGTCACCGACGACTTCGGCGGGCACCCGATGATCACCGCTCAGGGTGTGGTGGCCCCGTTCCTGGACGCACTCGACGTACACCGCGCGCATATCGTCGGCAACTCGATGGGCGGCGGCGTCGGCATCAATTTCGCCATCCGGTACCCCGACCGCATCGACCGGTTAGTGACCATCGGAGGAATCGGCACCAATACGTTCAGCCCGGGCCCGAGCGAGGGCATCCGGCTTCTGCAGGAGTTCACCGAGGATCCCACCCGGCAGCGACTGGTGGACTGGCTCAAATCGATGGTCTACGACCAGTCGCTGATCACCGACGAACTCATCGAGGAGCGCTGGCAGTTGGCCAGCGACCCGGACACGTTGGCTTCCGCTCGCCGGATGTACGGCAAGGCGGCATACGCCGCGATGATGGCCGCGATGGGCGCCACCGACCGGCCGATGCCGTGGGCGGTCATGCACAAGGTGGCCGCCCCCACCCTGTTGACCTGGGGACGCGACGACCGGGTGAGCCCGCTGGACATGGCGATCATCCCGATGCGCACCATCCCCAACGCGGAACTGCACGTGTTTCCCAACTGTGGGCACTGGGCGATGATCGAGGCCAAGGCGGCGTTCGAGAGCGTCGTGCTGGCGTTTCTTTCGCGCCTTTAGAGGTCCCGGATCAGCACGGCTCGGGCCTCGGGGCTGCCGTCCAGCACCCGACTGGTCCGCACGCTGATCTGCCACCGTCCGTCGATGCGCCGCAACGCGAAATGGTTTGCGGTGGCGCGCCATACACGGTAGCCGTCGCCGTCGCGCACCAGCACCAGGGATTCGCACACTGCCACCGCGGCATCGCCGTCCACCGTCACGACTGCCGGTCCGAGGAAGTGGCTGCATCCGTTCTTCACCATTTTCTGGTGTGCTGTGGAGTCGACCATCGCGCGGACTTCCTCGCGGCCCTCCATGCGCATCAGGTCGATGTCATAGACACCGTCCTGCGCCCACAGGCGAGCGGTGGCGTCGGGGTCACCGGCGTCGACGGCCGGGCCGTAAGAGGCGATCAACCGGGCAATGTCGCGCTCGTCCTCCAGTCGTTGCAACCGGGCGAGCACATTCTCGATGTCGGTCATGGTTCCTATTTCTGTCCCAGCAGGGCCTGGACTCGGTCATGTGCGCCGAGGACGATCGCGGCCCGGTCGGGACCACTGCCCCACCGGGCCGCCGCGGCGTTGTCGCCCGCGACGAGCACCGGGCCGTTCGGCAGATTCTGTAATCCCTCCCGGGCCACGTCGGCGGGCTCGGAGACCACCAAGCCGGGCACCGTGAAGTTCAAGCCGGCGCGCTCCATGGCCGGCGTGCGGGTCACGCCCAGGATCAGCTCCAGCACGTCGACGCCGTAGTCGCGAAGTTCCAGCCACAGGCTCTCGGCGAACACCCGGCCGAACGCTTTTACTCCGGCATAGGCCGACTGCTGCATCGAGCCGTACGTGCCCGCCAGTGAGCCGACCAGGATGATGCCGCCGCGGCGGCGTTCGCGCATCGGCCGGCCGAAATGCTGGACCAGTTCCAGCATCCGGGTCACGTTGAGGTCGATCACCTTCTGGATCGCTGCGAGGTCGGCGTCCAGGAACTGCTCGCGGCAGGTGTTGGCGCCGGCATTGTAGATCAACAAGCCTGCCTCGAGGTCGGCGGTCTCGGCGACGATGTGCGTAATCGCTTGTGTGTCAAGCAGATCCGCGGCGATCGTGCGGATCTGTGCCCCCATGTCGCGGCAGCGTCGCGCAGTCTCGTTCAGCGGGGCCGGCTTGCGGGCGATCAGCACCAGATTGAACCCGTCGCTGGCTAGCTGCGCGGCGAACTCCGCCCCGACGCCTTCCGAGCCGCCGGCGATCACGGCCCACGGCCCGTAGCGGCCCGGATCGGTCATGTCGTGCCCGGCTTCTTGACGAGCTCGAACCCCTTATAGCCGGCGTCGGCAACCTCGGCACAGATCTGGTTGTAGGTGGCGAAGCCGCCGATGAACAACATGAACCCCCTTGGCTTTCCCGGCACATTGGCACCCATGTACCACGAGTTGGCCTTGGTGAACAGCGTCGCTTCGGCTAGCCGTGCGCATTCGGCACCCCAGTCGTCTACCGCGTCGGCGGCGGCCTCGATTGCGGCATAACCGTGGCTGTCCAGGTATTCGATGGTATCGGCGATCCAGTTCACCTGCGCTTCAGCGTGCAACACCATGTTGGCCAGGACAGCCGGCGCCCCGGGCCCGGAGATCACGAACAGATTGGGAAATCCGTCGATACCCAACCCGAGGTAGCTGCGTGGCCCGTGAGCCCACTGGTCGCGCAGCGTTGTGCCGTCGCGCCCGACGATGTCGATCTTGGCCAGCGCCCCGGTAAGCGCGTCGAAACCTGTTGCCAGGACGATCATGTCGAGGTCGTAGCGCTGCTCGGTGGTGTTGATACCGCCGCTGTCCACCGATTCGATCGGGGTGTTTCGCACACTGACCAAAGTCACATTGGGTCTGTTGAAGGTCTGAAAGTAGTTGCTGTCGGTGCAGATCCGCTTGGTCCCGATCGGGTGATCGTTCGGGATCAGCAGGTCGGCGACCGCTGGGTCGTTGATCACCGCGCGGACCATTTCCTCGTAGAACTCGCGGGCCGCTTGGTTGGCGGCCGGGTCGGTCGTCTGGTCGGGAAACGTCTTGGAGTACAGCACTCCGCCCAACTGCCAACGCTTTTGGAAAGCGGCGCGCCGTTCTTCAGCGCTATGTTCCATGGCCGGTCTGGCCGCGGTGAGGTGCGGCGATCCCCCACCGCTGCGCCACGACAGCCGGCGCCGTTCGGCGTAATTGCTCTTGATCTCGTCGAGTTCCTGTGCTGACAACGGTTTGTTGCCGGCGGGGACGCTGAAATTGGGGGTTCTTTGAAACACGGTGAGGTGCGCCGCCTGCTCGGCGATGATCGGAATCGACTGGATGCCTGAGGATCCGGTGCCTATGACGGCCACCCGCTTACCGGTGAAGTCGACGGGGTCGTGCGGCCAGTGGGCGGTGTGGTAGATCTCGCCCGCGAAGGTGTCCAGTCCGGGGAACTCGGGTCTCAGCGCATCCGACAGCGGGCCGGTCGCCATCACCACGAACCGCGCTGTCAAGGGCCGGCCGGTGTCGGTGGTGATCGTCCAGATCAGCTCGTGCTCGTCGAACACCGCCGACACGACGCGGGTGTTGAACGCGATATCGCGGCGCAGATCGAGTTTGTCGGCGACCCAGTTGAGGTAGCGCAGAATTTCGGCCTGGGTCGCGTACTTCTCGGTCCAGTCCCACTCCTGCTGCAACTCTTCGGAGAACGAATAGCAGTAGTCGACGCTTTCGACGTCACAGCGCGCGCCGGGGTACCGGTTGTAGTACCAGGTGCCGCCGATCTCCGGGGCGGCCTCGGCCACCCGCACTCTTAGGCCCTGGGCGCGGAGCTTGTGCAGGGCGTACAAGCCGGCGAACCCAGCTCCCACCACCAACGCGTCTAAAGGCTGCTCACCGTTCACAAGGACCCACGGTAGGGCGTCTGGCGCGTCGTCGATAGCGGGTTCCCGGTCATCGGGCCGTGGGGGCGATTTTGAGCCGCGGCTGCGGTAGACCAGAAGACAGCCCCACACAACGTTAGGACGACAGCATGAGCGAGCGGGTACTGGACCGAGTCGTGGAGATGGCGGACCAACTGCGCGAGCAGGCGCCGGAGGCCGAGCGCATCGGCCGGCTCACCGACGACACGGTCAAGATGATGAAGGCGGCCGGGTTGATCCGGTTGCTGCAGACCAAGCAGTACCAGGGGTTCGAGGTGCACCCCCGGGAGTTCGCCGAGACGACGATGGCGACGGCGGCGCTGGATCCGGCCGCCGGCTGGATCGTCGGCGTGGTGGGCGTGCACCCCTACCAGCTCGCATATGCGGACCCGAAGGTCGCCGCCGAGATCTGGGCCGAGGACGTCGACACCTGGATGGCCTCGCCCTACGCACCCCAGGGCGTTGCACGACCAGTGGACGGCGGCTACGTGTTCAACGGACGCTGGCAGTTCAGCTCGGGGACGGACCATTGCGACTGGATCATCCTGGGCGCCATGCTCGCTGACCCGCAGGGCGTGCCGTTGATGCCGCCCCGGATGCTGCACATGATCCTGCCGCGCAAGGACTACGAGATCGTCGAGGATTCGTGGAATGTGGTAGGCCTGCGCGGCACCGGCTCCAAGGACGTCATCGTCAAGGACGCGTTCGTGCCGGCCTACCGGACCATGGATGCGACCAAGGTGATGGACGGCACCGCCCAGCGCGAGGCCGGCATGACCGAGCCGCTGTACCTGATGCCCTGGTCGACGATGTTCCCGTTGGGCATCTCGGCGGCGACCATCGGCATCGCCGAGGGCGCGCTCGCCGCGCACTTGGACTACCAACGTGAGCGCGTCGGGGCCACCGGAACGGCGATCAAGGACGACCCCTACGTCATGTACGCGATCGGGGAAGCCGCCGCCGACATCAACGCCGCCCGCCAGGAACTACTGGCCAACGCCGACCGCATCTACGACATGGTCGCCGCCGGCCAGGAAGTGTCGTTCGCCGACCGTGCGGCCGGACGTCGCACCCAGGTCCGCGCGGTATGGCGCGCGGTGTCGGCCGTCGACGAGATCTTCGCCCGCTCCGGCGGCAACGCCGCGCGGATGGACAAGCCATTGCAGCGTTACTGGCGCGATGTCCATGTCGGACAGATGCACGCGATCCATGTGCCGGGCTCCACCTACCACGCCGCCGCGCTGAGCTCGTTCGGCGTGGAACCACCGATGGGTCCACTGCGGGCACTGATCTAGGAGGGACCGGTGTTCAAAAGCCTTGGCTACTTGACAATTTCGACTCATGACATCGAGCGCTGGCGACATTTCGCGTTCGGTGTGCTGGGCTTTGCCGAGGGCTCCGGCCCGGATCCCTCCGCACTCTATCTGCGCATGGACGAACGCGCGGCCCGCATCGTCCTGGTACCGGGCGAGAGCGAACGGGTGCTCAGCGTCGGCTGGGAAGTCCGCGACGGCGCGGCGTTGCGGCGGTTGAAGGCAGTCCTGGACGGTGCCGGTATCGCGTTCAAGGAACTGTCGGGACGCGAGGCCGACGCACGCCGTGTCGAAGAGGTGATCACCTTCGAAGATCCCGCCGGTGTCACCCTCGAGGTGTTCCATGGCGCGGTGCTCGACCACAGTCCGGTGATCACGCCCTTCGGCGCGCGGTTCGTGACCGGCGATCAGGGACTGGGTCACGTCGTGCTGCCGGCCACCGACCCGGGCGGGCTGTTCGACTTCTACACCGAGATCTTGGGTTTCCGGTCTCGCGGGGCATTTCGGATTCCGGCGCCGCCGGAGTTCGGCCCGATTCGGGTGCGCTTCCTCGGCATCAACGCACGCCACCACAGCCTGGCCATCGCCCCGGCCATGCATCAGCGCGATCCGGGTGTCGTGCACGTCATGGTGGAGGTCGACACCCTCGACGCCGTCGGGCAGGCGCTGGACCGGGTGAATGCCGAGGGCATTCAGGTGTCGTCCACCCTCGGCCGCCACACCAACGACAAGATGGTGTCGTTTTATGTCCGTACGCCCGGCGACTGGGACATCGAATTCGGCACCGACGGCGTGCGAGTCGACGAAACCTATTACACCGCAGAGGAGATCACTGCCGACAGCTACTGGGGACACCAGTGGGTGAGCGATCTCCCCGCCGCCATGCGGCCCTGAGCTCCCTGGCGCGAGCAGACGCAAAGTCCCCTTGGAACGCGCGTTCCAAGGGGACTTTGCGTCTGCTCGGCATTGGAGGTGAGTGACACGGCTCACCTGGTGTGATACAAGTAGGCATATTCCTATTAGGAATATGCCTACTGTCGGGAGGACCCATGCCAGCCAGCGTTGACACCGCCACCCCCAGCGCCGTCATCGACCGCATCTCCCTTGTCCTCGACGCGTTCGACGGGCCGGGACGGCTCACTCTCGCGCAGGTCGTGCGACGCACCGGCCTGCCTCGCTCCTCGGCACACCGGATGCTGGAGCGGCTGGTGCAGGTGCGCTGGCTGCGTCGCAGCGGTCACGATTACGAACTCGGCATGCGGCTGGTCGAACTGGGATCCCTCGCGGTCCACCAGGACCGCCTGGTGCGCGCAGCCAAGCCGC
Organism: Mycobacterium gordonae; assembly: GCF_002101675.1. Taxonomy (GTDB): domain Bacteria; phylum Actinomycetota; class Actinomycetes; order Mycobacteriales; family Mycobacteriaceae; genus Mycobacterium; species Mycobacterium gordonae. The sequence goes on from NZ_LQOY01000052.1 coordinate 21,522, forward strand.
TGCTGGGCGAATTGCATGGCGCCACTGGTCTTGTCGTGCATCTCGCCGTACTGGACGGCTCCGACGTCGTCTATTTGGACAAAATCGGCGACCGTGTGTGCGGCGGGCTTCCCACTCGCGTCGGCGGTCGCCAGCCCGCACACTGCACTGCCGTCGGCAAGGCGATACTGGCCTATTGCGACGCCGGCGCCGAGATCGATTTCCGCGCTCGCAAGACCAGATACTCGCTCTCCTCGGGTTCGCAATTGGCCGCCGAACTGGCCAAGGTGCGAGCACATGGCGTCGCCTTCGAGCGCGAAGAGTCGCTGCTCGGATTCGGTTGCGTCGCAGCACCTATCGGTGCGATCGGCGAGGCCGTCGCCGCGGTGTCGGTATGCGGCGCGATGAATCGCATGAGATTCGACCAGCGGCTGACCGCGCCGGTGCGAAAGGCAGCGATGGGCATCTGGCGCAACGTCGACGGCAACCAGGTGGCGCCTACGCTGCAGCCGCCGCGAGCGCTGCTCCGCTACGCGTGAAGCTCGATCCCCAGATCGCCGGGATCATCGCGGAGCTGGACAGCGGTTTTCCACCGGTGCACACCATGACCGGCGCGCAAGCCAGGGCCACGATCCGCGACCGATTCGTGCCGCCTGACATGCCCGAACCTGTACGCGAGGTCCGCGACGCGCTTGTCGCGGGTCCGGGGTGGGACATCCCGGTGCGCGTGTACCGGCCCGACGGAGACGACCTGCCGGTGCTGGTGTACGCCCACGGCGGTGGGTTCGTGTTCTGTGATCTCGACAGTCACGACGGTCTGTGCCGCAGCCTCGCCAATCATATTCCCGCCGTGGTGGTTTCGGTTGCTTACCGGTTAGCGCCGGAGCACCGATGGCCCGCGGCGGCAGACGACGTCTACGCCGTCACCGAGGCGGCCGCAGCCGGGGCGTTCGGCGGCGACGGTCGCCTTGCCGTCGGCGGTGACAGTGCCGGCGGGAATCTAGCCACCGTGGCTACATTGATGGCCCGTGACCGGGGCGGCCCGGCGCTCGCGGCGCAGTTGCTGATCTACCCGGTGATCGCGGCGGATTTCAGCACCGAGTCGTATCGCCTGTTCGGCCACGGCTACTACAACCCGAAGCCTGCGATGCAGTGGTATTGGGATCAATACGTTCCCTCCCTGGAAGACCGCACCCACCCGTACGCCGGACCACTGCATGCCGACCTGCAGGGGCTACCACCCGCTGTTTTGGTTGTCGCGGGCCACGACCCGCTGCGCGACGAGGCCCTCGCTTACGCCTCCGGCCTGCGGTCAGCCGGGGTTCCCGTGACACTGCTGCAATTTGACGGCGGTGTCCACGGGTTCATGAGCATGCCCATGCTGGACCTCGCCCGGGAAGCACGGCAGCGGGCGGGTGTGATGCTCGGCGCGGCCCTCGGGCCAGCCGATGGCTGACGGGCAGGTCTTCGTCGTCGATCGCGTGGTGACCCGGCCGGGCTGCGCGCGACAGTTCGTCGAGACCTATCTCGCCGAGTATGCCCCGGGTGCGCGAGAGCGCGGGATGACACTGCGCGACGTCCTGGTGAGTCCGCCGATCTGGTTCGACGACAGGGTCAACACCATCTCGATCACCTGGACGCTGCCCAGCGTGCAGGCCTGGTGGGAAATGACGTGGCAGGGCCGGAGGGATCCCGGTTTGGCCGAATGGTGGTCGCGGATCGGCGAGTTGGTGGTGGAACGGTCGCGCTCGTTCGCGGCGGAAGCACACGACGTCGACGGTCTCTGCGATGTATAGCGTGACCAGGTTGCTCGACGTACCGGAACCGGAGCGCGAGCGCATCATCGCCAACCTGCGTGCCATCGCGGTCCGCGCGCCTCACTCAATCGTGCAACCGACCATGCCCGGCTCGCGCAACGGCGGCGACATCCTGGTTCACCTGCGGTTCGCATCCGAACGCCAATGGCGTTGTTCGGAAACGGAATTCGCCGCTGTGGCCGCCGACGACGCGGTGACACGGATCAATGGCGCCAACTACTCGGGTACCCCGATCCGCACCCACCCGACCGGCGGCACGGTCTACCGAACCCTGCTCCTGCGTGTTTCTCCCGACACCGCTACCGAGACCACAGCGCGCTTCGAAGACGAGCTCCGCTCGATGCGGCGCTACGTGAAGACGATCACCGGCTGGCAGCTGAGTCGGGTCGAGGAGGCGGTGGGGGCATCGGCGTGGACGCATGTCTTCGAGCAGACGTTCACCGGCGTCGACGGACTGATGGGCCCTTATCTGATGCACCCCATTCATTGGGCTGTCGTGGATCGCTGGTTCGACCCCGAATGCCCCGACGTGATCGTCCGCGACGGGATCTGCCACAGTTTCTGCGCGCTGCCCCGCACCGCGAACTGGGGTGATCTCTTGTCGGCTCAGTAGTCGGCCCCCTAGTAGGAAGCTCAGACACCCGCGGGCCGGATGTTGGGGTTCGCCGTCTCCGGCGGCGCCAGCGGCCGCATCGTCGAGGTGCCGTCCAAGCTGCGCACCGGCAGGCCTTGCGTCAAGGGATAGTGCAGGCTGAACGCCACCAACCCGGTGCAATCGGCCGCGGGCCGATGACACATGGCCAGCACGGTCTCGGCCAGATACTCGACCGGCTCGGTCGGAAACGAATCGGGAATCAGTTGCGCGGCGCCGGGCGTACGGACAGCGGTCGACGGGCCGACGCAGTTGACCGCGATGTTGTCGTCCACGAGTTCGGCGGCCGCCCCCTGGGTGAAGCGGTGCAGCGCGGCCTTGCAGGATGCGTAGACAACGTCGCCGGCCGTCTTGTTGTAATCCCGATAGGGCCGCACCGGCGCCAACCCGGTGACGGAGCCGATGTTCACGATCCACCCGCCTCCCTGTTTACGCATATGCGGGACAACGGCTTTCGTCAGTGCGAACGGTATCCGCAGGTAGTGGTCGATCGTCCGGTCGAAGGTCTCCTCGGACATGTGCTCGACCATGGCGTAGTCGGCGAACCCGGCATTGTTGACCAGGATGTCCAGTTGCCCCGTGCGGCCGAGGACTTCGGTGATCAAATGCTCGCGCTGTGCAGCATCTTCCAGGTCTGCCGCCACAGCGATCGCCCGTCCCCCGGCGGCCTCGATGAGAGTGACGGTTTCACCGATGGTGCCCGGCAACGCCGCGGCTAAGCCGCCCCGTACCGACGTTGACGGCTGATTCGAACGCGCCGTCACAATGACGGTGGCACCCTCGGCGGCGAGCCGTTGCGCGACTGCGCGCCCGATACCTCGGCTGCTACCGGTCACCAAGGCCGTTCTGCCGCAGAGCAATCCGGTCATCGCAGCTCGAAGTGCTCTTCGATGGGCGCCCGGTGTTCGTGCCAGAGATCGACGAGCCGGTAGGGGGTGGCCACCACCACCCGGCCGGAACTGGAGCGATAGTAGGTGTGCGCGTTGGGCGTGTGGCACCACACCGTGCCGGCCATTGCCCGGTCGATGCCGGCCACGTACTCGTGGTAGGCCCGCCGCGTCACTTCCATGGTGGTGGCACCGCGCAGCGCCATCAGTTGCAGACATTCGATGATGTAGTGCGCCATCACCTCCATGGAGAAGTTGGCCCCCGCGCCGTGCCCGGGACTGTAATTGGGTGCCGAGTTGATGAACAGGTTCGGGAATCCGGGAACGGTGCCGCCCCGGTAGGCGGCGGGGTTGTCGCCCCACTCGTCGCTGAGTTTCCGTCCGTCGCGTCCCCGGATGTCGATCGTCGAGAGGAAATCCAGGTGATAACCGGTGGCGTAGACGATGACGTCGAGGTCGATCTGCCTGCCCGCCTGTGTGACAATGCCGTTCGCGTTGACCTCCCGCGGCTCGGCGGCCTCAACGTCGACGTGGTCGCGCGTCAGCGCCGCATAGTAACCGCCGGGGTCGCGAATGATCCGCTTGCCGTAGGGCGCGAAGTCGGGGGTCACCTTCTTCGCCAAAGCTGTTCCCGCGCCGAAGGTTCTGTCGATGTAGTCCAGGCACATCTGCAACAACACGTCGTTGGCGGGCGAGATGGACAGATGGGTCGCCGCCCAGTCCGGGTCCCGCAGGATGACGGGGTAATTGTTGTCGGCCGTGCCCCAGAATGACTTGAGCCGGTTCCAGTTCGCGTAATACGGCAGGTGGCGGCCCAGGTATCGGCGGTAGTCGGGCACGTCGTCGGTCAACCGCTTGCGCGGCGCCACCCAGTGTGGTTGCCGCTGAAACACCGTTAGGTGTTCGACCTCGTCGACGCAGGCGTCCACGATCTGTACCGCGGTACAGCCGGCACCGATCACCGCGACCCGCCGGCCGGCCAGGTCCACCGATGGATCCCATTGGGCGGAGTGAATACTGGTGCCCGCGAATAGTTCCCGGCCCGGTAGCTCCGGCCAGCGGGGCCGGTTGAGATAGCCGGCGGCGGTGATGACCACGCGCGCAACGCTGATGTCACGGTTGCCGACGCGGTCCACGGAGTGGATCTGCCACTGCGCGCGATCCTCGTCCCACCACAGCGCCTCGACCTCGGTGCCGAACCGGGTGTGCGCACGCAGCCCGTACTTGTCGGCCAGCTTCACCAGGTAGGCCTGGTACTCGGCGCCTTGCGGATAGTAGCTCGTCCATTCCGGATTCACCTCGCGCGACAACGAGTAGTAGGCCGACGGCGTGTCCACGCCGATACCCGGGTACGTCGTGGTCAGCCAGGTACCACCGACCTCGTCGTTGCGGTCGAATATCTGGTAGGCCACTCCGGCGTCGGCGGCCGCCAGCGCGGCGATGAGGCCGGCGATGCCCGCCCCAATGATGGCCACTGTCGTCGTTTCGGGAATCGGCACCGAACGCGGCAATGTCGGCTGGGAGAGCTGAAACCCGCCCTGCTCGAGCAGCAGCGGGACGAATTCGTCGTCGACCGGGGAGCCGAGCGCCAGCGGCAGCAACCGCCTGAACAGATCCGGGTTATCGGCTGCCCCGGCCCTGGCTGCCCCGGCGCTACCCAGGGCTTGGATCACCGCGTCCACCAACGCCTCGGCGGTGGCCGGATCGGTGAACCCCGCACGTTCCGGCGGGTCCGGAACGTGCGAAATCCGCGGTCCGAAGGTGTCGACGACCGCGGGATCGCCGGTCAGTTGGGCCAGTACCGCGACCAGCACACCCGGGTCCGCCCGACGCAGGTTGTCCCGCAACTCATCGGGATCCGGCGGGGTCATGCCTGTCAGTATCGAAGCCGCCAGGGACGGGGGCGACCGCCCTTTCCTCTGAGCGGGACAGCATTCCGAACACAGCTCCTTGCCCCGCGCGTCCAGCAGCTGAAACCGGGTCCTTACAGTTGCCAGCATGAGCAATCCCCCGCAGCCACTCGTCGTCGCCACTGATGGGCCGATCCGGACTTGGACCATCAACCTACCGGCCGTCGGAAACGCCATCACCGGGCGCGACGTCATCTCCGGGTTCGAGCGGGCGGTCGACGACGCCAACGCCGACACCGAGGTTCGCGCCGTCATCCTCACCGGCGAGGGCAAGATCTTCTCCGCGGGCGGCAACGTCAAGGAGATGGCCGACCAGTCGGGCATGTTCGGCCTGAGCGCCCTTGACCAGCGGTACGCCTATATCGACGGTATCCAGCGGATCCCGCGGGCTCTGTCACGCCTGGAAGTCCCGTTGATCGCCGCCGTCAACGGCGCCGCGATCGGCGCCGGCTGTGACCTTGCCATGATGTGTGACATCCGAATCGCTTCTGAGCGTGCGTCTTTCGCTGAAAGCTTCGTGCAGCTGGGCCTGATCCCCGGCGATGGGGGCACCTGGTTCCTGCAACGCATCGTCGGCTACGAGCGGGCCGCCGAGATGACCCTCACCGGCGACCGGGTCGACGCCGCGACAGCGCTGGAGTGGGGTTTGGTCAGCAAAGTGGTGCCGCACGACGAGCTGCTCACAGCGGCCCGGGAACTCGCCGAGCGCATCGCCAAGAATCCGTCGCACGCACTGAGGATGGCCAAACGGCTGCTGCAGGAGTCGCGCACCGGTTCACTCGAGTCGACGCTGGGCATGGCCGCGGCCATGCAACCGCTGGCCCACCGCGACCCCGAGCACGAGCAGCGCATCGCCAAATGGCGGACAAGCTGATGGTTGCGCCCAGGCTGATGCCGCCCGCCGGCATCGAGGACGAAGCAACCCAGGCGCTGCGCTCCGAAGTGCGCATGTTCATTGCCGAGCAGCTGGGCGCGCGAAACTTCACCCCATCCGTCGACGCGTGGTTGTCGCGATGGGACGAGAAGTTCACCGCCGCGCTGGCGGCAAAAGGGTGGCTGGGCATGACGGTGCCGGTCGAGTACGGCGGGCACGGACGCACATTCCTGGAGCGCTTCGTCGTCACCGAGGAACTGTTGGCCGCCGGTGCGCCGGTCGCCGCGCACTGGATCGCCGACCGCCAGATTGTGCCGTCCTTGCTGAAGTACGGCACCGAAGCACAGAAACAGCAGTTCCTGCCGCGCATCGTGCGCGGAGAGTGCTTCTTCGCCATCGGCATGAGCGAGCCTGACTCCGGATCTGACCTGGCCAGCGTGCGCACCCGGGCCGAGCGCGTCGACGGCGGCTGGTCGCTGTCAGGCACCAAGGTCTGGACCTCCGGGGCGCACCTGGCGCATGCGTTCATCGCGCTGGCGCGCACGGCGCCGGTGGATCCACAGCACCGGCACGCGGGTCTCAGCCAATTCCTCGTCGACCTGCGCGGACCGGGCATCGACATCCGGCCGATCATCTCGATGAACGGCGCGCACCACTTCAACGAGGTCATCTTCGACGAGGCGTTCGTGCCCGACGACATGGTGTTCGGCGAGATCGGCAACGGCTGGCGTCAGGTGACATCGGAACTCGCCTTCGAACGCAGCGGTCCCGAACGTTTCCTGTCCACCTTCATGTTGCTGGCTGCCTGCGCCGACCGGATGGCGGCGAACGCCATCCCCCGCGACGCGGAGCTGGGCCGGCTGGTTGCCCGCGTGGCCGGCCTGCACCACATGTCCACCGCGGTGGCCGGCGCGCTGGAACGGCATGAACCAGCTGACGTCCCGGCAGCGGTGGTGAAAGTCCTCGGCACCACCACCGAGGGTGATATCGCCGAGTTCGCCGACCTGCAGGACTCCCCCGATCCGGTCTTCGCCGAATTGGTTCGGGCGGCCGTCGACCAGCGACCGGGGTTCACCCTGCGCGGCGGCACCAATGAAGTGCTGCGCGGGGTCATCGCACGTGGACTGGGCATGCGATGAGCGTCGACCCCGAACTCGTCGACATGATGGACGGCGTCTTCGCGGATTACCGCGACAAACATCCGGTCGCTACGGGAGCCGACCGGAACCTCTGGCAGCGACTCGACGAACTCGGCTTGGTACGGCTCACCGGGGCTGAGGAGAAGGGCGGCAGCGGGGCGGGGTGGTTCGAGGCCGCCGAACTGCTGTCTGCCGCAGTGCGTCACGGGGTCCGTATCCCGTTGGCGGAGCACGATTTATTGGCCGGTTGGTTGCTGGATGTCAGTGGGCTTCCGGCCGACAGCGAGTTACGCACGGTGTGCCTGCTCGACAAAAATGGACACGCAACCGACGTGCCCTGGGCTGCCACGGCCGACCGGGTGGCGCTGGTGTGGCGAGCGGATGGCCAATACCGTGTGGCCGATGTCGCGGCCGGACAGCTGGGAATCACGCCGGGCACCAACCTGATCGGTGAACCGCGGGACACGGTGACGGCCGACGTCACCGGTTTGGATGCGGCGCCCGCTGCGCTGGCGGTGGTCAACGAGTTGCGGCTGAAGTCCGGGCTGGTGCGCGCCATCCAGGTGTGTGCCGCACTGGACCGAATTCTGCAGCTGTGCATCGAGCACGTGTCCTCGCGCGTGCAGTTCGGCCGTCCTCTCTCGAAGTTCCAGGCCGTGCAGAACCTGGTTTCCGACATCGCGGCGGAAGCCGCACTCGCCCGGGCGGCAACGGAGGCCGCGCTCACCGCGGGGGTCGCCCATCAATGGTCCGCGGACAACTTGGCATTCCTTGTCGCCGTTGCCCGTTCCTGCGCAGGCCACGCCGCCTCGGTGGTGGTCCGAAACGCCCATCAGGTGCACGGAGCGATCGGTACCACCCGCGAGCACCGGTTGCACGAGTTCACCCGGGCCGCGCTGGCGTGGCGTTCGGAGTTCGGTTCCATGCGGTACTGGGACGACCAGGTCACCGATGCGGCGATGTACGCGAGCGCCGGCGGCCTGTGGGGTCTGATCGGCGGGTAGCGCGGGCGTTCCACTGACCGGGCACCAGGGTGCCGTCACGAGCGTGACCGCGGTTGACTCACTGCCATGAGCAACGAGATCACGCTGCCGGAACTGCAGGAGTTCATCGCCGGCTTTTGGTACCACTACGACGAGGCGCACTACGACGAATTGGCGGCACGCTACGCCGAGGACGTCCGCTACGTCAGCCGAAGCGACGACGGCGCAAGCCCTTTCGAGGAACTCATGTCACCGAAAATGCACGGGCGGGATACGGTACTGCGATGGCTGACTGAGCACCGGGAACAGAGCCCCTACCCACTGCGTCACCATGCCACCAACCTGCATCGAATCGGCGCATCCGGTGACGTCACCCGTGCGCGGTTCTACCTCTTGGTCAATCAGGTCGCCAACTTCGTGCCATTCGCGGTCTCCAGCGGCGTCGTCGAGGTGGGGGTGCGCCGGGGTCGGGAAGCGTTGGAGTTCACCGAGATGGACGTCGTTCTCGATACCACCAACTCGGTGTTGCTCTCCGAGCGGCACGCCGGCAGCACCGCGGGATCGTGAGCGCTCGCGACGTTTTCGGCGGAGGCGTCGCCGTCATCACCGGTGCGGGTGCCGGGATCGGCGCGGGGCTCGCACGTGTCGCAGACTGGCTCGGCATGACGGTGGTACTGGCGGACGTCGACGCCGAGGCTATCGCCGGGCTACGCGAAGAGCTCACCGCGGCAACGGATTTCGTCTGTGATGTGCGCGACGCCGAGGCTGTGCGGGAACTGGCAGACCGGACCTACCGGGATATCGGCCCCGTTCGGCTCCTGGTGAACAATGCGGGCGTCGAACAGTTCGGCTATCTGTGGGATACGCCGCTGGCCAACTGGCAGCGGGTCGTCGACGTCAACATCAGTGGTGTGTTTCACGGCATCAAGGCGTTCCTGCCGAAGATGATGGCCACCTCCCACGATGCCTGGGTGTGGAACCTGTCGTCGGTCGGCGGGGTGGCGGCGATGCCGCTGCAGACGCCCTACATCATGAGCAAGCACGCCGTGCTGGCGATGACCGAGTGTCTGCGCCTCGAGGTGGAAGCGGCCGGGCACGGCAACCACATCCATGTGCAGGCCGTGCTGCCCGGCGCGGTGGTCTCCAACATCTTCGAGTCAGCGGGCGGGGCCGAATCAGGCGGTGACACCGCAAGCGCGGAGGCGCAGCGGATCGCCATGCTCGATGTGAAAGCCAGGGCCATGGATCCGCTGGTGGCCGCCGAGACGCTGTTCGAGCAGTCCGCCGAAGGCCGGTTCTATCTGGTCACCCAATCGTCGGTCGTGTCGGCGATGAAGCGACGCGCCGATGTCCTTGCCGAGCAACGTCCCCCCGCACTGCGATGACCCTGGATCCGGACGCCGCCGCGCGGGTCGCCTCGTTCGGTCCCGTCCCGCCGATGCGGACACGCGGGCTGGCCGCGGTGCGTGCGGCTATCGAGGCGGCGCCGTTGCCCGACGACATGCCGGAGATGGCCGCCACCGAAGATGTGCTCATGCCGCGTGACATTCCGGCCCGAATCTACTACCCCACAACGGATTCCGGTCAACCCGTGCTGGTGTACCTTCACGGTGGCGGCCTGGTGATGGGCAGCAATCACTCGTTCGAGCCCTTGGCGCGGGCGCTGGCATCAGCGTCCGGCGCGGCCGTCGTCGCCGTCGACTACCGGCTGGCACCCGAGCACCCGCCGCCGGCGCAGTTCGACGACGCCTACGCGGCCACCGACTGGGTCGCCCGCCATGCGGTCGAACTCGGGGTCGATGCCGACCGGCTCGCGGTGGTCGGCGACAGCGCCGGAGGGTCGCTGGCCGCCGGGGTCGCACTGGCCGCCCGCGATCGCAGAGGCCCTGCCATCTGTGCGCAGGTCCTGCTGTATCCCGGTTTGGACCGCGACATGACCGCGCCCTCAATCACTTTGCTTGCCGACGCGCCGATGCTCAGCCGCGACGACATCGACTTCCTGCATGCGCTGGTTGAGCTCGGGAGCGAGCGCTACCTCGTTCCGGCGTCCGCCACCGACCTGGCGGCGCTGCCGCAAGCCCTTGTGGTGACGGCCGGCTGCGACCCGATTCGGGATTGGGGCGAACGGTACGCCGCGCGCCTGCGGGACGCCGGGGTGCAGACCACCCTGACCCGGTATCCGGGCATGTACCACGGATTCCTGATGCGATCCGAGGCAACCGCACGGGGCCGCTTGGCGATCGCCGAGATCGGCGGGTTGCTGCGCGCCAAGTTCACTCATCCCCTTGGCTTTTAGCGTCCCGGTCACCGGACATCCCGCATCCGCGCCGCGCCGGGATTGCGCAGAATCTCATGGTCGGCACCTGCAGAAGGAGACAATGATGCTTACCGACCAGCGGCGGATGGAGCTGTCGGATGTGTTGCGGCCGGCCGCACCACCTCGCGAGGTCGACAACGTCTACACCGACGACCAACTTGAGCGGTTGCTCGATGTGGTCCGTACCGAAGGCCCCTGGCGGCTGATCATCGCCCAGCACTTCGCGTCGGCCGACGAATTGATCGCCACCATGAGCGGGCTATTCCCCGAAGGCTATACACCGTCACTGGACCTCTTTCTCACCCCGACCTTCCGCGGCTACCTCGCCAACTACGGTGCGGTGCTTTACCCGCAACTGCACGACTGCTTCTACAACGAGCGCTTCCTGCAGATGGCGAAGAACTATTGGGCCGCCGACTACGCCAAACCTGAACTGATGCTGTTCAACATCAACGGGCCCTGCGCCAACCGCGATCCGGGACACCTGGATTCACCCAGCTTCCGCGGGGTGCGGCACGAGAACGCGCCGACCTGGTTGACCAGCGTCATGGGCAAGTCGGGCCTGTTTCGGGACTACTTGATCAAGATGGCACAGGTGATCACGTGGTTCTCGCTGGACGGTGGTAGCGGCTTCACCTACTGGCCCGAAGGGCCGCTCGGTGCGCCCAAGCGCGTCCTGCCTCCCATCTACAACCGCGGCGTGGTGGTGCAGAACGAGATGATGGTGCACCGCGGGGAAGCCAACGGACCACTGGCGCAGCAGATTCCACCCGGCCTGACGTTCGACACCGTATTCACCGGTGACCGTCACGATCGTGACCTATGGCTGCTGAAGAACGTCGACGAGGTGATCGCCCGCCACCGCACCGACGAACTGCGTTTTCTGGTGCACTGGTCGGCTGATGTGTTCACCGATTACGACGAACTGAAGAAGAACATGGAAGGCTCCGACGATCTGACCATCGAGAAGGCCATCGACATCATGGTCGACGACATCAACTCGCGGGGCAACAAGCTCGACATCCCCAGCGAGCCGTTGCACGATCCGGCCTTCATCGCGGCCCTCAATGGCGCCTACGACATCGGCGGACCTGCCGCCTATCCCGAAGAAGCGCCGATCAGCGCCTTTCAGCTGTGACCAGCTCCCCGCTATCTGATGACGACGGTGCTGGGCTCGCGCGGCGCACCGAGATGCCGGTGTGACGGCGGCCGCCGGCCGCCCTCGTCGGTGATCCCGTAGCGCTCGGCCAGCTCGGCGCCGACGAACGTCCGTCCACTCAGGTCGGCCAGCTCTGGATCGTTGTACAGCGCATCGATCAAATACCCGGTGAATTCCGGTGTTTCGGCATGCTCGGCGGTCTTGGCCAGCGCCTCCGGGTTTCCGGCGAACGCGCCACGCAGCCTCTCGGTGAGCAGAATGCCCATCCAGATCGATGCCGTCGCCACGCCGGTGCCGCGGAAGTCCACCGCCATGTCGGCCACCATCTTGTCGACTCCGGCCTTCTGCGCCCCGTAGGCCGGACCGTGCATGTAGCACACCGAACCTGGGGAGGAGGTGAACGCGATCAAGCCTCGGCCGCGGCTGACGAGCAGTGGCGCGGCGTACCAGGACGCCACGTAAGAGGAACGCAGTCCGACGTCCAGTACATCCGACAGCGCAAGTGACTTCTCCCAGAACGGCTTTGGGCTGACCAGCTCGTCGGAGATGACGGCGGCGTTGTTGACCAGCAGATCCAGCCGGCCCTCCTCGGACCGGACCCGCTCGAAGAGTTCACCCACGGCGTCGTCGTCGGCGTGATCGACGCGGACCGCGACGCCGCCGGGTGGAGAATCGGTGATGGTGCGACCGGTCGCATAGACCCGCCAGCCCCGGTCAGCCAGCGCGGCGGCGATGCCCCGCCCGGCACCGCGGCTCGCCCCGGTCACGACTGCGACTCGACCGTCCATGCGGTCAGATTAGTGGTTGCGCGAACGTCGCCACGATCGCCTCGCTCGCCGACCGCCAGTTCAGCCCCAGATCGCGCAGCGTCTCGGAGTCGTCCGTCGGTATCGCGGCGGTAATCAATTGCGCCGCTTCGTAACTGAACCCGCTACCCAACGGCAGTACAGACGCGGCGAGATCGGAAACCCGTCCCATCAGACGAAATGCGCCGGGGCTGAGCGGGATGCGTCGGACCCGCTGTCCGCTACCGCGCTCGATCGCCGCGATCATGTCGTCGAACGTCAGCAACTGCCCGCCACACAGATAGCGCTTCGGACCGCGCCCGGGCCGCATCAACCGCTCGTGCACGTCGGCGACGTCGCGGACGTCGATCATCATCATCCCCGCATGCGCAACCTTCGGAGCCACCCCGAACCGGACGATGGTCGCCCAGCCCTGCTCGGTGATGCCCGGCGCGGTGTACATGGCCGGCCCGACAACACTGGACGGGTAGGTGACCACCACCGGGGCACCGTGACACTGCAGCCGGCGCGCCACCCGGTCGGCGTAGGACTTGGTCCGCGCATAGGCCGATTTGCCCTGCGCGGTCGGCGAATCCGGGCCGATCACCGCTCCCGGCGGTGGAAACAATGCGCTGTAACTCGAGAGCAGCACCACCGGGTCCAGTCCGAGCGCGACGCCGCGCAGCATGATCCGTTCGCTGGCATAGGCGTTGATGTCCCACATCAGCTTCTCGTGGCTATCGTCGGTGCCCACCACCCCGGCGCCGTGGATGACCGCGTCGCACCCGTCCAGCAGGCCCTCGGGAATGTCCGGCGAACGCAGATCCCCGTGCACCACCGACACCTCACCCACCGACTGCAACCGCCGCAACAGCAGGTCGTTGGACCAGCCCGGCTCAGCCAGCAGGCGCACGCCGTGGCCGGCGCCCAGCAACGCATTGACGATATGGGCGCCGACATAGCCGGTGCCGCCTGTGACCGCGATTCGCATCGCCAGCAACCCTAACCGGTGTCGACGACGGCCAGGTCTCCGGCCGCGACGGCGGCCTCGATGGAATCACGCAACGCCGAACAGGCCAGGAACAATCCCGGCTGACCGCCGGCCGGCGGCACGGCGTTGCGCCGCTCGAAGCACAACGCGGAGGCCTCGGCGTCCCACTGCACGCTGGTCTGGTTCCAGCTGCTCTTGCGAACCAGAACATTCGCCCCGCAACGAAGGCAGGCGACCGGCATCATCGGCATGTCGTCGAGACGGTTGTCCGTCCGTGGCGACCGGCTCATGACACCGCGCCGGCCTTGGCCGCCAGGTTCGCTTCGATCTGTTTTATCCAGACTTCGTAGGGCCTGCTGGTGTCCAGTTCAAACTCGAAGCGGTCCACCATGTCCGGCCGCACCTCGGCAACGTCGACGTAGAACTGGTCGTACCATCGCCTCAATTGGTAGACGGGCCCGTCCTCCTCGACGAGCAGCGGATTGTCGATACGGGCCTTGTGCCGCCAGATTTCGACGTCCTGCTCGAAGCCCAACTTTACGTAATCACCGAGCCGAGTGGCGGACTTCACGGCTTCTTCGGCGGGCAGGTCCTGGGACTTCTTGACGATGATGCCGTACTGCAGCACAAAGGAATTGGCGTCGATTGGGTAGTGGCAGTTGATCAGGACCGTCTGCTGGTCCCCGGCTGCGTAGTGGTAGGTCAGGTCGTCGATCATGAACGACGGGCCGAAGTACGACGCAACCGAGGTGGTGCCGAGCATCTTCGCGCCCTCGCTGCCCATGTCGGGCCGTCCTTCGCCGTTCATGTACTGCGTGGCGACATGCCCTTCGAAGATGTTCTTGAAGTAGGTGGGCAGCGACCCGTGGATGTAGAAGAAGTGCGCCATGTCCACCACGTTGTCGATGATCTCGCGGCAGTTGCTCCCGACAACGGTGGTGTACCAGTGCCAGTCGGTCCACTCGTCGCTGGTGGCACCTTCGATGCGCGGGATGGTGATCTCCGGGGGCGGCGGATTGTGCTCGGGGTCGTTCCAGACGAACAACATGCCGTCCTGCACCAGCGTGGTCCACGCCGCGGTACGGGCCAGTCGCGGCGTGCGCTTGGCGTAGGGCACCTGCTTGCAACGGCCGTCGCCACCCCAGCGCCAGTCGTGGAACGGGCAGGCGATCGCGTCGCCCTTCACCTCACCCTTCGACAGGTCTCCACCCATATGGCGGCAATGACCGTCGAGCACGTTGATTTTCCCGCCCTCACTGCGAAAGACGACGAGCTTCTGGCCAAAAGCGTTGACAGCGTGTGGTTTCCCGTCGCCGAAATCGCGGATCAGGCCCAGGCAATGCCAGCCGCGCGCAAATCGGGTGGGCGCCGCCTGCGCCTCAATGAACCGAATCTCCTCCTCGGCATCGGATTGCAGCCTCATGGGTCCCATTCAACGCTTCTCCGGCGCGCTGCGCGCTCAGCTGTTCCACTGACCAGGAGAAGTATTCCGCCACGGCGCCGCAGCGGCTTAGCGTTACCAGGCGTGAGCCCGCACAGCACGACGATTCCGGCCGGCCTGCCCGTCTCCGATACGTGCGTCGACCTGCTGGTGGTCGGCTCGGGCACCGGGATGGCGGCGGCACTGGCCGCCCGGGAGCTGGGGCTGTCGGTGCTGCTCATGGAGAAGTGGTCGTACATCGGCGGGTCCACGGCGCGCTCGGGCGGCGCGCTGTGGTTGACGATGACGCGTTTTAACCAAAATGCCGCTGCCGGAATAGATCCCGATTTCGGGCGGGGCGCCAGCGCCTATGACCGCTACTACGGCGACCCCACGGTCAAGCCCAATCCCAATCTGCGCCCGTTGGTCAACGGGCCTTTCTACGCGGTGAAGATGGTGCTCAGCGACCTGGGCACCTGTGGCGGGCTCCGGGCTGACGAGTGGGCCCGGGTGCTACGCGAGGACGGCAGCGTCATCGCTGGGCTCTACGCCGTGGGAAACGCCGCCGCCAACGCCTACGGCACGACGTACTCCGGCGCGGGGGCGACGATCGCGCAGGGCCTGGTGTACGGCTTCATTGCGGCTCGGGACGCGGCGTGCTAGTCCACCGCGCGCTTGGCCTGGACCTGCTTCTCAACCTCGCGCCAATAGCCCGGTGTGGGGCGCGGCTTACCGAAGCCGCCCTTGCCGGCTTTCTCGATGGTGGCGGCGGCCTCGTCGATGTCCTTCATCAGCTCCAGCGCGAATTCGCGTTCGGCGGCGTAGTACTTGGCCGCCCAGCGCAGGGCCATCACCGAGTAGGCCCAAGCGGGTTCCGCCTCGGCTCCCTCTGCGTCCTCGATCGCTTTGCGGTACCTGGCTTCGGCGTACGCGACGTGTTCGGCGAGAAGTTCTTTGAGCCGGGCAGGCGTGCTGAGGTGCCCGAACGTCACCCGCAGCAGCATGCTGTGCTTGAGTACCGGCGGATCAAGAGGGGCGTTGTTCGTCCAGTCGGTGATGGCGGCCATCCCGGCAGGAGTGATCTTGTAAAGCCGGCGGCTGCGGGTGCCTTCGTCGCGTTCGACGCGCGAGGTCACGAGGCTGAGGCCCTCCAGCTTCTTGAGCTCGGTGTAGATCTGGCTGTACGAGGGGCTCCAGTAGTAGAGGTCGACGCTCCAGTCGATCCACTTCTTGAGGTCGTAGCCGGAGACTTCCTCTTCGTAGGACATCATGCCGAGCAACGCCCAGCTGGTGGCGGCAAGTGCCGACTTCACCTTGTCGCTGGGCGTTTCCACGCCAAAAGGTTAACAATCAGCAGCGCAGTTTTGCGTGACCACGGACCGCTGACCGGGACATCGGTCGCTGCTCTAGGGTGACGGACATGGTGGATTCGTTTGAGTCGATGACTGATTCGTTGCCGGTGTACGAGTCGCTTGCGGCATCGGTGCGACGGTTGATCGACGCGACGATTCGCACCGAGGTGGACCACGACGTCATCGCGGCCGCGACCGCCAAGATTGACAGCGTCACAGCCGAACTCAGCGCCGAGCTGATGCCAGGAACGTTCGGTGAGCGCGGAAGCGACGACGGGCAGGGCATCGCATCGGGCAATGTCGTTGTGGGCGTTCGCAATCCGTCCGCTCCCCCACTGGTGGTGCACCATGAGGACAACGGATCGGTGTGGACGGAATTCACCCTCGGCGCCGCATTCGAAGGTCCCATCGCGCATGTGCACGGCGGTGTCTCGGCCATGATCCTCGACCACATCCTCGGAGCCACCGCACACCGCCCCGGCCGCCCGGCTTATACCGGGACGCTGACGCTGCGCTATCACCAGCGAACCCCGCTGCGGCAACCGTTGCGGGCGGACGCATGGGTGGACCGGGTGGAGGGCGTCAAGACATTTGCGGTCGGACAGATCAGCGGCGCCGCGGGGGTCATGGTCTCTGCCGAAGGCATCTTCATTCACCCGCGGAATATGAGCACGTAACGTCCAAGCCCCGGCGCCTCATCGCTGTTGTCGCGCAAAGGCGGGCAACGCGGGAGCCGCCTGACGCCTGGGCGTCACTTGAATCACAGCTGCCACGTCTGTCTCCGACGATAACGAGTGGCGATGCGCCCGCCTACGAGCGACAACGGTCCTATGCTGCAGACACCCTGGCGAAAGGACCATTGATGTCGAGAATGATCTGGCTGCTGGCCGCGCTCACGACCTGCTCGTTGCCAGCTTGCGGGTCGTCGCCCCATGCGTCACCGCCCGCCTCGTCCAGCACCTCCGCGAAGCCGGCCATGCCGGCAGCATCGGCCACCAAACCGGCCGCGCCGGCGAGCAGCCTCACGCCGGCGCCGGCGACCACCACCAGCACCACCCCGGACTGCGTCGGGCTTTCGATTTGCCCGCCGCCACCGCCGGATGCCGATGGAAATCCGGCGTGCTTCTACTCCGACGGCTGGCAGGCCACCTCATCCGGCGCGGGTATCGAGGTCTGGTATTTCCATGAGCCGCAAAACATGTCGACGCCCGACAAGGTGACCGCGGTGGTTCGCAAGAAGGATGGCAGCACCGAATCGCAGGTCGCCGAGATCGAAGCCGGGCAGCAGGTCCACCGGTTCGAGTTCCCGACAACCGACAAGTCGACCATCGCCGAAGTGTTGTTCGACAGCAGCAGTGGCCGCTGCTTCGTGGTCGGACCAGGAAGCTAGGGCCGCTGCAGGACCGCTGCCGCGCCACCGGGCGCGCCTCTGGCAACCACGACCGGCATGGACGTCGACGCATTGGTGCCCAGGATGGTGTGGACCACCTCGACAAGGTCCTCGACCGGCATCAGCTTTCCGGGCATGCAGCCGCGAGACACCCAGAGCGGATACGCCTGCATCGCCAGTTCGCGGTCCCACCCGGCATTCATCCCGGTCTGGGCGTCACCCTCACCCCCCGCGCACTCACCGACGACGAGATTCGTGAAGCCGATATCGGGATGTTCGGCCCGCCATGCTTCGACCAGCCGTTCCAGCGCCGCCTTGCTGACCCCGTACGCTCCCAGTCCCGGCCAGGGCGGCCCGAACGTCCCCGCGTCCGACGACAGGTAGATCACTTTGCCGGCGGATGCCGACAGATGCGGCACCGCCGCCGCCGTCACCAGCGACGCACCGATCACGTTGGTGTCGAAGATGCGCCGCCAGGTCTGGACATCGGTCTCCGCCAGCGGCACCAGTGGACTGATCGCGGGCGAATACACCAGGTTGTCGATGCCGCCGAGCGCTGCGGCGGCGGCATCGATACCGGAACGCGCCGAGGACTGGTCGGTGACGTCGCATTCGACGGCGAACGCGCCCGGACCCGCCTCGTCAGCGGCCGCCTCGATCCGCTCGCGGCGCCGTGCGAGCAGCGCGACTTGGTCCCCGCGCCGCGCTAATCCGACACCGATACACCGCCCCAGCCCACTCGAGGCTCCCACCACTACTGTTTTTGCCATAGTGACCTCCGCCGCAGAGCATGACACATGCCCGGGACCCGATGAGAACGGGGTTACCGTTTAAGGAGCATGTCATTGTCCACTGGCCGGGTCCTGCTGCGCTGTTTAAGGAACCCATTCCCGGGTAGGCAATTTCCCAAGAGGAAACACCGGCCAACGAGGGCCGCACCGCCGCCGACAGTCGCAACGCCAAACAAACAGGCGCAGATGATTTCTCACGAGGAGCACACAGTGGACCCCACGACGGACCCGGTCGATCACGATCGGACCACCCGCCAGCACGCCGGCGAGGCCATGAAGAACGGCGCCAACTCAGTCGGCATCGCCGCGGTCGGCGTCGGAGTCATGGCGTTGATCATCGGATTGTTCGCCTTCGCCACCGGCAACCCCGGCGTCGGCACGGCAGGCGTCGTCATTGCGGTGTTGCTCGCGGCCACCGGTTTGGTGTGGCTGCGTCGCACCCACAACCGGGTGCGCGCCGCGGAAGTGCAATGGCACGAGTCGCATTCCGACCGACCGCCGCCCCCACCGACCAGTTAAGTCAGAGGCACGCTTGTTCGAACAGCCCGGAATCGTGCGCACAGACGATGGTTAACCCCGGTTCCCGGCGTTCGTAGAGTTCTGCCAGCCGCGCCTGGTTGTCGAGCAGTTGTTGGCGGTTGAAGGCGAACATCTCCTCGTAGGCTCGCAGCATCAACGGCACGCGGGATCTATTCAGGGTGCCGGAATGGTAGAACGCGTCGCCGCAGTGCAGCACCCATTGCTCACCGGCTTGCTTACTGGCTTGGACGGCCACCGCCGCGTGCCCGCGGGTGTGACCCGGCATGGGCACCAGCACCACTCCTTCGCCGATGGCATCGAGGGGTTTGGCCGAGAAACCACGCCACGGCTCGCCCGCCGCGTCATGCTCAACCAGCTTTGGCCCGTGTGCCCACTGCACGCTGCGGTACCGCAGCCGTTCGCGCAGCGAAGGGGCGTGGACGGCGCCGCGCGCCTCGGCCGCAGTCACGTGCACCTGCGCGTCGGGAAAGTCGGCGAGCCCGCCGATGTGGTCAAAATCAAAGTGCGTCAACACGATGTGACGCACATCGGACGACCGGAATCCCAGTTGCGAGATCTGATGTAGTGCCGTCTCACTCTGCTCGAACACCGGCCGAATGACGTGACGGAAGGGCCCGACACGGCCGGGGTCCCGGCAGTCCTGCGAGCCGAAGCCGGTGTCTACCAAGACAAGTGCGTTGTCCGTCTCAAGTAGTAGGACGTGACACACCATCCGGGCACCCGGAGTATGCATGGTGCCGCAGTTGAGATGGTGGACTTTCACAAGCTTCCCCTTCGGGGTCGACACCAAGGTGTCGAGAATGTACCTCGCTAACCCGGCCCGGTGCTGCCGTCCGCGCCGGGTAAACCGGGGCCGTCGGGGCCGAGCCCGGGCACACCGCCGATGCCGCCAATAGCCACACCGTCTGAGTACGCGTCGCCGCCCTTTCCGCCGTCGCCGCCAGTGAAGCCTGCCCCGAAGCTGTCACCGCCCGACCCACCGTGACCACCGGTGGCCTTTGCGCTCTGGAAGCTGTGCGCGATGCCGCCTTGGCCGCCGGTGCCGCCTAGGGCGCCAGTGCCCCCGAACCCGGCCGTGCCACCATACGTTTCGCCGACTCCGTGGTGCGTTGCATCACCGCCGGCGCCGCCGGTACCCCCGATGCCGGTGGCGCCGGTGGCCGTGCCGCCCATTCCGCCGGTGCCACCGACGGCCGCGGCCGTTGCGGTAGTGCCGTTGATATAGACATCCCCCCCGTGCCCGCCGCGCGCTGAGCCGAAGTTATTGACACCCTTACCGCCGTCGCCGCCGCTGCCGCCGATGACGTCATGCGTGTACGCCGGGTTATCCGCAGTCACGCTGCCGCCGTAGCCGCCTGACCCGCCGATGCCGAGACTCCCGTTGCCCCCGTCACCTCCGCGTCCCGGAGCAACCTCGCCTATCCCCGCGGTGTAGGTGAAACCCGCGTTGCCGCCGCCACCCCCAAGGGCCCCGTCGCCGCCGTCGCCGCCGTCGCCGGAGGTCGCTGTCGCGGTCGAGTCGACGTTGAAGATGGTCGCGTCACCGCCGTCACCACCGACCCCACCGGCGCCCGTGGCGCCGCCGTTGCCACCGTGACCACCGATTCCGCCGGTGACGCTTCCCGTTCCGCCGCTCATCGCTTGGCCCCCACGGCCACCGAATCCACCGACTGTCGTTCCTACTCCGCCGTCACCGGCCGCGCCGCCATGGGCCGTGCCGAGACCGTTATTGAATGCGGGTCCACCGGCTCCGCCGAGACCGCCGATGCCGCCGAGTGCGGCGCCACCTTTACCGCCAGAACCGCCGATCGCCGTCGCGTGGGAATTGGGATCATCGATAGCGGCCGTGCCACCGGTTCCACCGCGACCGGATCCCGAGCCGCCGTTGTCGGTCCCCTGCCCGCCGTCTCCACCGGTGCCGCCGATAACCGTGACCGTGGACGCGCTGTTGTTCACGTCTGCCACCCCGCCGTTGCCCCCGTCGCCGCCGCCGGTTGTGTAGCCGATGCCACCCCTGCCGCCGTCGCCGGGATGGAGGTTGCCGGTTCCGCTGGTATAGGTCACACCACCGTCGCCGCCGCGCCCGCCGTGGGCTCCATCACCACCGGCCCCGCCATCACCGCCGACAGCCGTGGCCGCAGAATCGTTGTTAGTGATATACGCGTCGCCGCCGAACCCACCGTCCCCGCCGTTGCCGGTGGCACCGCCAGCGCCTCCCGCACCACCGGAACCGCCAGCGACGCTTGCCGTTCCGATGTTCTGAGCGTCGCCTCCCCAGCCGCCGGCACCGCCGTCGCCACTGCCGGCGCCGGCTCCGCCGTCGCCCCCTTTACCGCCATTACCCGCCATGACGCCGGCGTCGCCGCCGTTGCCGCCACGCCCGCCGTTCCCGCCACCGGCCCCGGCATTGCCGCCGGCTCCGCCGGCGCCACCGCTGCCGTACTGACCCCCCTTGCCACCGAATCCGCCGTCACCGCCGTTGCCGAGACCGGTTGCTGTCCAACCGGTTCCGCCCGCTCCGCCGGTGCCGCCGTCATTCGGGACGAGGACGCCGTCGGCGCCGGTGGCTCCCTCAGTGAGCCCCGCACCGCCGACGCCACCGGCGCCCACCGCACCCGGGTTACCGCCGGTGCCGCCCGTGCCGCCGTTGGGATCGGTGGCATCGCCGTTGCCGCCGGCACCGCCGTTGCCCGGTGCCCCCGCATTGCCGCCGGCACCTCCGTCCCCACCACTGCCGGTGAGCCCGGCGGCGCCGAAGAGTGCCGAACCGCGTCCGCCCACGCCACCGATGCCACCATTGCCACCGTGACCGGCCGAGCCGCTGTCGCCGCCGGTACCGCCGTTCACCCCGCCGCCGGCGCCGCTCGCATCCCAGCCGGCACCACCAGTACCCCCGGCCCCGCCGGCCCCACCGTGACCCCCTTGTCCACCCGCCCCGCCGGTACCGAACAGCGCACCACCGTTACCGCCCGCGCCACCGTTTCCGCCAACACCGCCATTGCCGCCCAGACCACCGGTGCCGCCCGCGGATGTCGCGGTGCCCGGGGCACCCGTGGATCCGACCTCGCCGGCCGCGCCACCGCCGCCGACGCCACCGGCGCCGCCGTTGCCGAAAAGCAATGCGCTGCCACCGGTTCCGCCGGTTCCGCCGGTCGCGCCGATGCCACCGCTGCCGCCGGTGCCGCCATCGCCCCATAACCAGCCGCCGGCACCACCAGTGCCGCCGGCGCCACCGCCAAACCCGCCGATGCCGCCCGTTCCGCCGCTGCCGAGCAACCCGGCGTTACCGCCGGGCCCTCCCGCCTGACCGGGCGCACCCGACCCGCCGGCGCCGCCGTTGCCCCATAGAATTCCGCCCGCCCCACCGGCTTGCCCGGTCCCCGGCGCACCGTTGGTGCCGTCGCCGATCAAAGGGCGGCCCAGCACCACATTGGTAGGCGTGTTGATCACCGCCAACACTTGATCTATCAACGCCTGCAATGGATTTGCGCCAGCGGCCTCGGCCGCCGAATACGCCGCGCCGGCACCGCTCAATGCCTGCACGAACTCGGCGTGAAAGGCCGCAGCCTGCACACTGAACGCGTGATATTGCCGGGCATGTTCTGAAAACAGTGCGGCGACGGCTGCCGATACCTCATCGCCGGCGGCCGCCAATACTGTTGTGGTCGGCCCGAACGCCGCTTGATTGGCAGCGCCGATCGACGAGCCGATGCCCGTAGCCTCGGCCGCTGCCGCCAGCAGGCAGTCGGGTGTTGCGATGACGTATGACATTAGGGGGCTCCAATCAGCTTGATTAGGAATGGTTTTGATAGGGATCGCCCTCAGCCGGAGAGTCCGTCATGGCCGTCGGCCGACTTTCCGGGCGTCAAGCCAGTGCTGCCCGGGTTGCCGTTGACGCTGCCGGTGCCCGCCTCGCCACCGGCGCCACCCACGCCGCTGAGCGCACCGTGCCCACCGATACCTCCGACACCGTGAATGCCGGCCTGGCCGAACAGGCCGCCCGCGCCACCCACGCCGCCGTTACCGCCGTTGCCGCCGACTCCGCCGGCACCGCCGGCGCCGCCGTCGCCCCCGTCTCCGCCGATGCCATCGACGCGAGTTGTTCCGTTAACCGCCACACCGCCATTGCCGGCAATACCGCCGGGGCCGCCGTCTGCGCCGACACCGCCGTCAGCCCCGACACCACCATGGCCACCGGCACCACCGGCTCCGAACAGCCAACCGCCGCGGCCACCGGCGCCACCGTCGCCGCCGGCACCGCCGGCACCGCCGGCTACCCCGACACCGCCGTCACCGCCGTCACCGCCATCTCCACCGAAGGCAGCGACAACAGCTCTCACTGCTCCGCCATTACCGCCGTGCCCGCCTACCGCGCCGGCACCGCCCACACCGCCGTCGCCTCCGTTGCCGCCATGAACTTCGGCGGCAGAATAGACGCCCCTGCCAAAACCACCATTGCCGCCAATACCGCCGGGTCCGCCGACACCTCCAGCGCCTCCGGTACCACCGTCGCCACCGTAAAACGCATCACCAAAACCGGCGGCTGCTCTGCCGCCGAGGCCGCCATTGCCACCAGCGGCGTTAGGGCCGCCGGCACCACCATCACCACCGCGGCCGCCGTTCTCGCCTTGACCGCCTCCGCCCCCGTCACCACCGCCCATCCCCTGCTCGGTTCCATTAGGCCCGGCCCCTCCCGCACCGCCATCGAGAAAACTGTCGATTCCGGCCTCGCCGGTCGGCAGCTTGCCGGTCTGGTTGAACAACGGATTGACACCAGCTGCCCCATTGGCGCCGGCCCCACCGGAGCCGCCGGCGCCGCCGACGCCGAACAGGCCGGCGTTGCCGCCGGCCCCGCCGAACCCACCAACACCGCTCGGCGTGGTGGCCGCGCCGCCATCCCCGCCGGCCCCGCCAACTCCGTACAGCCACCCACCAGCGCCGCCATTGCCGCCCGCGGAGTCGGCGCCGCCCCCGCCTCCGGCACCGCCATTGCCGATCAGACCGGCGGAGCCGCCCGCGGTGCCCGCCACGCCGGCGGTGGTGCTGGTGTAGCCGCGACCGCCGTTGCCGTAGAGCAGTCCTCCGGCACCGCCCGACTGGCCGGGCGCCGTGGCATCGGCGCCGTCGCCGATCAGTGGTCGTCCCAACAGCGCCTGCGACGGCGCGTTGAGTAGGTCGAGCAGCGGCTGCAGCGGGGAGACGTTCGCGTACTCAGCGGCGGCATAGGCAGCCCCGGCCGAGTCCAGCACCTGAACGAACTGGGCGTGAAACGCCGCTGCGCGGGCGCTTACCCACTGGTACTGCTGCGCGTGAGCCTGGAAGAGCTGCGCAATGGAGACCGATACCTCGTCGGCGCCGGCAGCAAGCAGCCCGGCCGTCGGTGACGCCGCGGCCCCGTTGGCGTAGCCGAGCTGCGCACCGATGGTCGCCAAGTCCGACGCCGCAGCCGTCACCATCTCCGGTGCCGCAAACACGAATGACATTTAGACCTCCACCACATCGGCCGTCCACGGCTGGCGCTCGGTCGGCGTTCTCAAGTCAGTAGAGGCGCAATTTATCCGGTTTGCCCGGGACGTGTTCGCCAATTTCAAAATTTTTATTTTTTATACCGAAGATCGAGGCTTCCGGGCTCCTCTCGCACCGAGGGCCGTAGCACTAGGATTTTCCGTGTTCTGCTGAATAGACTGTCTCAGCGGACAATACGGTGGCGCTTTGCGAGCGCGCAATCACTAACATTTCTTATCCACAGGGCGACTTAGAGAATGTTAGTAAGCCCTCATTCGCTATCTTGCTGTCAGCAACATCAGCTAATTGAGTTTGCCGCACGACGATTGCACCGCTTGGTAGTAAGTGTTCACTAACTAATTGATAACGATAATTCGGCGGGTTGGCGCATCGGGGACCGCAGCTTCGGATCAACAGGAAACATGTATCGCCATCCCCGTCCGCGGCACCGCAGGACCCAGACGGCAGGGGCCGGCCGTATACGTTGGTCCTATGAAATACGTTCAGGTCGAGGGGGTCGGACAGGTCAGTCGGATCGGGCTCGGCACGTGGCAGTTCGGCTCGCGCGAGTGGGGTTACGGCGACAAGTACGCATCTGGCGCCGCCCGCGACATCGTGCAGCGAGCCCGCGCCCTCGGGGTCACCTTGTTCGACACCGCTGAGGTGTACGGCCTGGGCAAGAGCGAACGGATCCTCGGCGAGGCGCTGGGCGACGAGCGCTCCGAGGTTGCGGTCGCCAGCAAAATCTTCCCGGTGGCGCCGTTTCCCGCGGTGATCAAGCAGCGCGAACGTGCCAGCGCTCGGCGTCTGCAGCTGGACCGCATTCCGCTGTACCAGATCCACCAGTCCAATCCGTTCGTCCCGGACTCGGTGATCATGCCCGGCATGCGCGAGTTGCTCGATGAGGGCAAGATCGGCGCCGTCGGCGTCTCCAATTACTCCCTCGCGCGTTGGCAGCAGGCCGACGCCGCGCTCGGGCGCCCGGTGGTCAGTAACCAGGTGCACTTCTCACTGGCTCATCCACGCGCCCTCGATCACATGGTTCCGTTTGCCGAGCGCGAGAATCGGATCGTGATCGCCTACAGCCCGCTGGCGCAGGGTCTATTGGGCGGCAAGTACGGCGTCGACAACCGCCCGGGTGGGGTGCGCGCGGTCAACGCGCTGTTCGGCACCGAGAACCTGCGGCGCATCGAGCCGTTGTTGCAGACCCTGCGAGACGTCGCCGCCGAGGCCGGCGCCAAGCCTGCGCAGGTCGCGCTGGCCTGGCTGATCAGCTTGCCGGGCGTGGTCGCTATTCCCGGCGCGTCCAGTGTGGAGCAACTGGAGTTCAACGTGGCGGCGGCCGAGGTAGAACTCCCCGCCGAGTCGCGCGACGCGCTCACGGCGGCGGCACGCGCCTTCAGCCCGGTGTCCACCGGGCGCTTCCTCACCGACCTGGTTCGGGAGAAACTGGGCCGTTAGCTCGGCTAGGGACGCGCCGGCGACTCAACGGGGCCGTGAAGCCGCCGGTGTCGTCGAAGCCTGCCCACTGCCCGTCGTCGCACACCTCCATGCGCCAACCCAGCTGGTACCGGCCGGCGACCGCCTCAGCAAACCACCGGTGGGCATCCTCCGCACTATTGAAATTCCTGGTCGCGACGATCACGCCACGCGGATCGATCGCCCGAAACACAGTCATGAGATGCGGATATCCGCTCGGGCCGACTTTCAACCGCCGATCCTGCACCTGATCCGCACAGCGACACTGAACATGCGCACCCGACACGCCGCGGAGGGCGTGCGTAGCTTCAGTTTCGCTTCTGGACGCGCCGGCGACCTACACCGTACGCGCGAGCCGGTCGGCCAAGAGTTCGGCAAACCGCGCCGGATCCTCCAGTGCCCCTCCCTCGGCAAGAAGTGCCGTGCCGTACAGCAATTCGGCCGTCTCGGCGACTGACGTGTCGTCGGGACGGTCGGCGTGGGCCTGCCGCAAGCCGTTGACCAGCGGATGGTGGGGATTGAGTTCCAGCGTCCGCTTGCCGATCGGGACGTCCTGCCCAGACGCCTGGTAGAGGCGCGCGAGGGCCGGCGTCATGCCGAAAGCGTCGGTGATCAGGCAGGCCGGCGAATCGGTCAGCCGGGTGGACAGCCGCACTTCCTTGACGTGCTCGCTCAGCGTCTCCTTCAGCCAGGTGAGTAGGTCGGCGAACTCTTTCTGCTGCTCTTCGCGCTCGGCTTCCGAAGTCTCCTCGTCGGAATCGAGGTCCACTTCGCCCTTGGCCACGGACTGCAGCTGCTTGCCGTCGAACTCGTTGACGACTCCCACCCAGACCTCGTCGACCGGGTCGGTGAGCAGCAGCACTTCGTAACCCTTGGCCTTGAACGCCTCCAGGTGCGGCGACTTTTCCAGCAGCTGACGCGACGCGCCGGTGGCATAGAAGATTTGCGTCTGCCCTTCCTTCATCCGCTCGACGTACTGGGCCAGCGTGGTGGGTTCTTCCTCGCTGTGCGTCGAGGCGAACGACGAGATGGACAGCAGGGCCTCCTGATTGTCGAAGTCCGACATCAGGCCCTCCTTGAGAACCTTGCCGAACTGGGTCCAGAAGGTGCGGTAGTCATCGGGCCGCTCGGACTGGATCTCCTTGATCGTCGACAACACCTTCTTGGTCAGCCGGCGACGGATCGCGTTGATCTGCCGATCCTTCTGCAAGATCTCGCGGGAAACGTTGAGCGACAAGTCTTGTGCGTCCACGACACCCTTGACGAAGCGCAGATAAACCGGCATCAGCTCTTCGCAGTCGGCCATGATGAAGACGCGCTTGACGTAGAGCTGCACCCCGATCTTGGCGTCCTGGTTGAACAGGTCGAACGGCGCCTGTGAGGGGAGGAACAGCAACGCCTGGTATTCGAAGGTGCCTTCGGCCTTCATCGCGATGACCTCGAGCGGGTCGTCCCAGGCGTGCGCGATGTGCTTGTAGAACTCCTTGTACTCCTCTTCGGAGACCTCGTCTTTGGACCGGGCCCACAGGGCCTTCATCGAGTTGAGTGTCTCGGTTTCGATGGTGACGGTCTCTTCGCCACCCTCCTCGGTGGGAGGGGTTCGCTTCTCGACCTCCATGCGGATCGGCCAGGCGATGAAGTCGGAGTACTGCTTGACCAGGCTCTTGAGCTTCCACTCCGAGGTGTAGTCGTGCAGCTCGTCCTCGGCGTCCTCCGGCTTGAGATGCAGGGTGACCGACGTGCCCTGCGGAGCGCCCTCGACGGATTCGATCGTGTAGGTGCCTTCGCCGCTGGATTCCCACTTGGTGGCTTCGCTCTCGCCGGCCTTGCGGGTGAGCAGTTCGACCTTGTCGGCCACCATGAACGACGAGTAGAAGCCGATGCCGAACTGGCCGATCAGCTCCTCGGACGCCTGCGCATCCTTGGCTTCCTTGAGTTGCTTCCGCAGCTCGGCGGTGCCCGACTTGGCCAGCGTGCCAATGAGGTCCACCACCTCGGCGCGGGTCATGCCGATGCCGTTGTCGCGAATCGTGAGGGTTCTGGCGCCTTTGTCCGTCTCGAGTTGGATGTGCAAGTCGGAGGTGTCCACCTCGAGCTCTTTGTTGCGCAGTGCCTCGATCCGGAGCTTGTCCAGCGCATCTGAGGCGTTGGAGATCAGCTCCCGCAGGAACGAGTCCTTGTTGGAGTAAACCGAATGGACCATCAAATCCAGCAGTTGCCGGGCCTCTGCCTGGAATTCCAGCTGCTCGACCTGCGCGTTCATGCAAACCTCCTGCGACGTACTCGGCCTGTGAAAGGGCGACCGGTCCTGAATTTAGCGAGACGGTAATTGCCGCCGCGGCGGGGGTCACAAGTGCGGAAAAGGGCTCCGCCGCCCTACTGACAGGGATACCATCGACGTCGCTGAGCGGCCGAAGACCCGCGGGGTGGCAGCAGGGATGTCCCGACCTGTCAGGAGGTGCGCCATGCCGTTTCTGATCACGGCCCCGCAGGCGCTGGCTGCGGCGGCAACAGATTTGGCGAACCTTGGCTCGACCATCACCGCGACCAACGCCGCCGTGGCCTACCCGACCACCGGTGTACTCGCCGCCGGCGCCGACGAGGTGTCATCGGCTCTGGCAGCGGTGTTCGGGGCACACGGGCAGGCATATCAGGCCGCCAGTGCGCAGGCCGCGACGTTCCACGAGCAGTTCGTGCAGGCGATGAACGCGGCCGGCACCTCGTACGCCGGCGCCGAGGTCGCCAATGCGCAACAGGCCGTGCTGAATGCGATCAATGCTCCCAGCCAGGCGATGCTCGGGCGCCCGCTGATCGGTGACGGCGCCAACGCGACGACACCGGGGGGCAGCGGCGGACCTGGCGGCCTGCTGTACGGCAACGGCGGCAACGGTGCCGCGGGCGGGGCCGGTCAGGCGGGCGGCAATGGTGGTGCGGCAGGCCTGATCGGCAGGGGCGGGAACGGCGGCCGGGGCGGTCCCGGCATGTCCGGCGGTTCAGGCGGCCATGGTGGTCTGCTCTGGGGTAACGGC
>NZ_LQOY01000053.1 GCF_002101675.1 Mycobacterium gordonae
CCGGCGGATGCGGGTAACCACTTGGCATTGCAACTCCTAAGATCCATGTTGTTGCAATGACCGTATGAATTTGCCGCTCGAAAACCGCCATGACTACACGTTGGGCGAGCCTCAGCCACGTCAGCGAAACTATCCCACCTCGATCGTGCTGCCGGGCCGCAGCCGATGAATCCGGCCCCGGCACTCGACGTCGATGGGACCCGCGCCGCCGGATTCCGCGGTCAGGGTCGCGCTGCGCCCGCTGAGTTGCAGGTGCAGGCGGTGACCCCGGTACACGAACGGAAACTCGATGGGGCCCAGGCCGTCCGGCCATTGCGGGCTCAGGATCAGCCGGTCGTCGCGCGTTTCGAGCCCGGTGAAGCATCGCTGCAGCAGATCCACGCTGCCTGCCATGGCCGCAAGGTGGATCCCTTCGGCCGTGGTGCCACCCTGGATGTCGGTGATGTCGGAATCGAGCACCTGCTGGAAGTACTCCAGGGCATTGGCGCGGTGGGCGCGGGCCAGCACCCAAGAGTGCACCACGGCGCTCAGTGTCGACCCGTCGGAAGTCCGCGCCAGGTAGTAGTCGACCGTCTTGGGGATCTGGGCGGGCGCGAAGTGGTAGCCGAGCCTGCCGAACAATCCGAGCAGTTCCTCTGAGGACAGCAGATAGAACAACATGAGCGCATCGGCCTGCTTGGAGGCCTTGTAGTTGTTGACGCTGTCGTTCTCGGCTTCCAGGATGCGGTCGAGTCGCTGGATGTTGTCGTAACGCTGCCGATATCCGTCCCAATCAAGTTCGGCCAGTTCGGCATAACCTTCGAACTGGCTGATCACGCCGTCGTGGAACGGCACGAACATGCGGCGGCTCACGTGGTCCCAGCGCTCCCGCTCCTGGGTGGTCAGCCCGAGCTTGGCGACGAGCTCGAGGCGGTCGCGCAGCGGCAGCAGATCCAGCGCCTCCATCGCGCGCAGGATGACCCACACCGCCATCACGTTGGTGTATGCGTTGTTGTCGATCCCGTCGTATTCGCGGCCCGGGTAACCGGAGTGGAACTCGTCGGGGCCGATGATTCCGCGGATGGTGTAGCGGCCGAGGCCGGCGTCGAAGTTGGCCAGGCCCACCCAGAATCGCGCGATCTCGACCAGCATCTCGGCGCCGTAGTCCACCAGGAACTGGCGGTCGCCGCTGACCTGGTAGTTCTGCCAGGTGTTGTAGGCCACGGCCAGCCCGACGTGGTGTGCCCGCGCACTGGCGTCGGGAAGCCAGCGTCCCGACTGGGGATTGAGATGGACTTCCTGGCTCACTTCCCGTCCGTCGCTGCCCGACTGCCACGGAAACATGGCGCCCAGGTGGCCCGCGCGGCGCGCCGCGCGGCGGGCTTCCGGCAGGCGCCGATACCGGTACAACAGCAAGGACCGGGACACGTTCGACATGCGCAGGCTCAGCACCGGGGAGATGAACAACGAGTCCCAGAACACGTGTCCGCGATAGGCCTCGCCGTGCAGTCCCCGGGCCGGGACTCCGGCGTCGAGTTCGGCGGTGTGCGGTGAAATGGTCTGCAGCACATGGACCAGATGCAGTCGCAAGATGCGCAGGGCGTCGTCCCCGTCGGTAAGCCCGATGTTGCACTGCTCCCACAGCCGTGCCCATGCCCGGGTGTGTGACTGGTGCAGGTCGGCGTAGCGGCCGGCGGCGTCGAGACTTTCGGCCGCGGCGGCAGCCGGCTCGGCGATGGCGGCGTCGCGGCCGGTGAAAATGGTCGTGATCTTCTCCAGCGTCACCGGCCGACCGGCGGACACCGCGACCGCGATGTGGTGACCGGCGCGGTTGTGTTCGCGGATCAGGGTGTGTTGCGCATCGGCCAGGGTCAGTGCGTCGCTGCCGTCCCACACGGTGCTGCGGGTGGCCAGCGCGATCGCGATGCGTGACTGCGATGTTTCGGTGCGCAGGACCACACTGTTGGGCACGATTTCGTCGATCGCCGACTCGCTGAGGTGCGCACTGGACAGCGGGTTGTAGCGTTCGACCATGGTGTTGCGCACGGTCGCGTCCAGCACTGACTCGAATTCTATTGTGCCGGACCAGTTCTCGGCCTCGACCACGGTCTTCATCGCCAGCAGGTGCGGATCGTGCATCGATGCGAAGCGCTGCTGGTCCAGCGTGGTGATCCGGCCGGCAGCGTCGGTGAACCGGACCCGTCGGGACAGCGTGGCATGGCGCAGGTCGAATGTCTGTCGGTAGCTGAGTATCTCGGCCTGGTCGATGTGGAACCAGGGCCCACCGTCGATGCGGAACGTCAACGACAGCCAGTTGGGCAGGTTGACCAGGCTCTCGTTCTCGATGGTCCGGCCCGCAATCTGGTCGGCGAGAATGTTGTAGACGCCGGTTCCGTAGGTCCCGGGGTAGTGGTGCTGGGACGCGGTCGCTTCGGCAGCGCAGCCGCGAGTGGCGACGTAGCCGTTACCTACGGTGCACAGCGTTTCGCGCAGCCGCTCGGTCGCCGGGTCGTAGTGGTCGTAGACGAGTTCCCACGCATCGCTGGGGGCCGCCGCCTCGTCCCTCAGGTCATCGGCCAGTCGCTGCAGGAATTGAGTTACGGCGGAGGGGCTTTCGAGGCTGAAGGTGGCGGCCGACGGCCGGTCGCCACCCTCGAGGTGGCGGACCGCGATCCCCACGCCGTCGAAGCGGATCGCGTCGAACCCGTCCTCGTCGCTGATGTCGTCGCCGATGAAGATCGGCAGTGTCGTGGTCGAGGACGAATTCTGTTCAGTCGCGAGGTGTTCCAGAATCCAGTGCAGCGCTTTGCCTTTGTCCCAGGAGACGTTCGGCCGCAATTCCACCAATTTGCGCCCGGTCGTGACGCGCAGTCCCGCCGAACGTCCGAGCCGGCGCACCGCCGCGATCACCCGGTCGACGGCCTGGGGGTCGGTGTTGCGGTAATGGACAGCCACCGCATAACGTTTGCGCTCCACAATGGTGCCCGGGATGTCTTTGAGCTCGTCGGCCAAACGGACTGCGGCACGCACCAATACGCCGACCGATGCGGCGGCGTCGGCGTTCTGGTGCAGCGTGCCGTCGGGCGCGACGAGTTCGAAACCGTGGCTTCCCGCGAACCACAACCCGTCGACGTCGATTCTGGCGCGCAGGTCGGCCAGGTCGCGGCCGCTGATCACCGCGACCGGGCAGTGCGGGGTAAGCGCCCGCAACGCGTCGGCGGCCCCGGGTACCAACGCCGCTGTCTCGGGCTGACCGACGATGTCGGCCATGGTGCCGTCGAAGTCGACGAACACCACCGGTTGCCGAGCGGTGACGAGTTCCTTGAGTTGGCTGTAGACCTGCAGCGCGTCGGTGATCGCCGAGATTGCGGAGTCGACATTGCGCACCGAGATCTCGGCCAGATCGGCGATGACGGCGTCGGCTCCGTGCGACGTGAGCTCCTCGCTGCCGTGGTCGAGTGCGATCACCAGGCTGAATCCGGCAGCACAGGCGTCCTCGACCCCGGCTGGATCGTGCTCGATCACCGCACACCGGTCGGGGCGAACTTTCAACCGGCCCGCCGTTCGGATCAGCACCGACGAATCGTGCTCGTCGGCGAACTCGACCGCGTCGACGTCGGCGAGTTCGTCGATGAGGCCCCCCGACAGCTGAGCGCCCTCACGAGTGCCCGAGTAGACAGCCGTGCCGATACCCGCCTCCCGCAGCCGGCGCAGCAATGGCCCGGTGGACTCGGAGGCGCGGAAGCCGCCCGAAGCCGCCGCCGAGAGTACCCCGTCCAGGTTCAGGATCACTGCGTCGTGGTAACGCCGGTCGATGGTGGCGGGCCAGTCGGTCACCATGGTGACGATGCCACAGTGCGAGCCCCGATTGGCCGCCGCGAAGGCAATGAAGGTCGCACGTCCCTGCACTTGGTGACTTAAGCCCCACGACCCAGCTCAGTTCGGGCAATAGCGTTTTCGGTAACGGAGGGAGAACAGAATGGACGCGCTGGCGGACCGCCACGGCATCGTCGTAGGGGTCGACGGATCCGAACCATCCAACGCCGCGGTGGTGTGGGCGGCGCATGAGGCCGCGATGCGCCACGTCCCGCTGACGCTGATCCACATGGTGAGCGCCGCCGTCCCGATGTACCCGGAGATGCCGCTGTCGATGGGCATGGGGATATGGCGCGACGAGGACGGCCGCCGGGTGCTCCAGCACGCGGCCAAGGTGGCCGAAGACGTCATCGGTGCAGCACGCCCGGTCCCCATCGCCACCGAAATGAAATGCTCGCCGCCGGTTCCCACACTCGTGCAGCTCTCCGAGAACGCGGACATGCTGGTCGTGGGCAGCCACGGACGTTCGGCGGTGGGTCGCGGACTGCTGGGCTCGGTGAGTTCGGGATTGATCCGGCGCGCGAACTGCCCGGTCGCGGTGATCCGCGACGAAGCCACCCATCCGGGGGCTCCGGTCGTCGTCGGGATCGACGGATCGCCGGCGTCCGAGCTCGCTACGGCCCTCGCGTTCGAGGAGGCTTCCCGACGCGGGGCCGAGCTGAAAGCGGTGCACGCGTGGAGCGATATCGAAGCGGTCGAACTGCCGGGCCTGGACTGGACCATCTTCAAAGAGGACGCCGACCGCATTCTGGCCGAGCGCCTGGCTGGTTGGCAGGAACAGTATCCCGATGTGACGGTGCGGCGCGTGGTGGTCTGCGACCGGCCCGCCCGCCAGCTCATCGAGCAAGCGCAATCCGCCCAGCTGGTGGTGGTGGGTAGCCACGGCCGGGGTACGGTCGGCGCGATGCTGCTCGGGTCGGTCAGCAACGCGGTTGTCCACTCCACCCGAACGCCGGTGATCGTCGCGCGGCCGGTGGTGCCTCACTCGCGGCGATCGGCAGTCTGAAGTCATGGAGTTTGCCATCGCCGCCGAACGGTCAGCCGATGCAATGACGGTCCCTTTCCTGGATGTGCGGGAAACGCACACCGGCGTGGTGGTGCTGGCCGGTGATCGCGCGTACAAGGCGAAAAAGCCGGTGCTCACCGACTTCGTCGACTTCCGCACCACCGGGCAGCGCGAACATGCCTGCCGGCGGGAAGTCGAGTTGAACCGTCGACTGTCGCCGCAGGCCTACCTCGGGGTGGCGTATCTGTCGGACCCGACCGGAGGCGCCGACGAACCGATCGTGGTCATGCGCCGGTACCGCGACCGGGACCGCCTGGCATTCCTGGTCCGCCACGGCGACTCTGGCGCGTCCCCGGAGAGTCTGCTGGACGCGGTTGCGTCCGTGCTGGCGGAGTTTCACGGGCGAGCCGAGCGCAGCCCATTGATCAGCGCCCAGGGTGAGAAGGCCGCGGTGGAGGGCCGCTGGCGCGCCAACCTGAAGGAACTGCACCAGTTCACCGACATTCCCGGAGTGTCGCAGGAGTCCGTCAGCCGCATCGAGCACCTTGTGGTTGAATACGTCTCGGGTCGTGGCCGGCTGTTCGCGTGGCGCATCGACGAGGACAGCATCCTCGACGGCCACGGTGATCTGCTCGCCGACGACATCTTCTTCGTCGACGGCCACCCGGTGCTGCTGGACTGCCTGGAGTTCGACGACCAGCTGCGGCACCTCGACTGCATCGACGACGCCGCCTTCCTTGCCATGGATCTGGAGTTCCTGGGCCGCAAAGATCTCGGCGACTACTTCCTGGCCCGGTACACCGCGCTGGCCGGCGACGGGGCGCCGCGCTCGCTGCGGGACTTCTACATCGCCTACCGGGCGGTGGTCCGGGCCAAGGTCGATTGTGTCCGATTTCTGCAGGGCAAGCCGGAATCGGCCGAGAATGCGGCCCGGCACCTCGCCATGGCGGTCGAGCACCTGGCCGCCGGAGCCGTTCGGCTGGCACTCATCGGGGGAAATCCCGGCAGCGGCAAGTCGACCGTGGCCCGCGAACTCGCCGAACAGTTTGGCGCGCAGGTCATTTCCACCGACGACGTGCGACGGGAGCTACGGGACTCGGGCGCCATCTCCGGGAGCCCGGGAGTTCTGGACTCCGGTCTGTATAGCCCAGACAATGTCGCCGCCGTCTACGAGACCGTGCTGCACCGGGCGCGCGTTCTGTTGGGTGAAGGCCAGTCGGTGATCCTCGACGGAACTTGGCAAGACCCGGACCTGCGCGCACAGGCCCGGCGGATGGCTGGTGAAACCCATTCGCGCACAGTGGAAATCGTCTGCGAAGTGCCGGTGCAGACAACGGCCGGCCGAATCCAGCACCGCGCGGCGGGAAACTCCGATGCCACACCCGACATCGCCGCGGCACTGGCCGCCCGCCGCGGCGCCTGGGAATCGGCCTACCGGATGGACACCTCCCAGCCGCTGGAATCTTCGGTGGCCCAGGCATGTGACGCCTGGCGCCACGCGACCGACGTCAATCTTCCGCACCGAAAGGAACACCCATGACCACGAACAACAGCTATGTCGCAGACATCTCGGCTTTGCGTCTGACCGACGCCGAGGAGGCCGGCGGTAAGGGCGCCAACATGGGTGAGTTGGTGGCCGCGGGCCTGCCGGTTCCGCCCGGCTTCGTCTTGCTGCGCGGCGGCTACCAGGCGGCGATGCGCGCCGGCGGCGTGGCCGCCGAACTGGCGGCGCTGCACCGCGAGGCGCTGTCGGAGGTCGACAACAGCGCCCGACTGGGTGAACTGTGCCAACGGATGCAAGCACTGGTGAGCAAAGCGGGGGTCAGCGACGACGTCCGGGCGCAAGCCCTCGAATCCTATGCCAAGCTGGGATCGAATTGCGTTGTGGCGGTGCGCTCGTCGGCTACCGGCGAGGACGGTGCCGATGCTTCCTTCGCGGGCATGAACCGCACCCTGACCAACATCGCCGGTGGCGAGGACCTGATCGATGCAGTCACCCAGTGCTGGGCTTCGCTGTTCAGCCCGCGCGTGATCACCTACCGGGCCAGTCGCGGTTTCACCGCCGACCCCGCCATGGCCGTCGTCGTCCAGCAGATGGTCAATTCCGAGAAGTCCGGCGTCGCGTTCAGTGCCGACCCCAGTACCGGGGCGCGGGATCACCTCGTCATCGAAGCCGCGCTGGGCCTGGGCGAAGTCGTGGTGTCCGGCAAGGTCCAGCCCGACACCTACGTCGTCGACAAGAAGACTCTGCAGGTGCGCGACTTCTCGATCGGCTACCAGGCCTTCAAGATCGAACGCGGTGCCGACGGCCACGACGTCATTGTCGAACTGACCCCCGAGCAGGCCCAGGAGCGTGTGCTCGACGACGACGCGTTGCGGCGGGTCGCCGAACTCGTGGTTGCCACCGAGAACCACCACGGCTGCCCCCAGGATGTCGAATGGGCGATCGCCGACGGCAAGACCTGGCTGGTGCAGGCCAGGCCGATCACCATGCTGTACGACGACGAGGTTCCCGAGGAGTCCGGGGAATCCGGTGTGCTGGTCCGCGGCCTGGCGGCGGCCCCCGGCACGGCGTCCGGAAAGATCCGGGTGCTGCGCACGCCGCAAGAGGGTAGCCGGTTGCAGGACAACGAGATTCTGGTCGCTCCCATGACCAACCCGGACTGGCTGCCGGCCATCCGCCGGGCGGCGGCACTGGTGACCGAGACCGGCGGCATGACCTGTCACGCGGCCATCGTCGCGCGCGAACTGCGGGTGCCCTGCGTGGTGGGTGCACGCGACGCGACGACGCTGTTGCACGACGGTCACCTGGTCACCGTCGACGGTGCCCGCGGCACCGTCACCGCCGGAGCCGCCACCAGCCAGGCGCAGGTGGTGGCGGCGCCGCCGCCGGCCGTGGCCCAGGTCAGCGAAACCACCGGCACCAAGATCTACGTCAACCTGGCGATCCCGGACACCGCCGAGGCGGTCGCCGCGCAGGACGTCGACGGCGTCGGCCTGCTCCGGGCCGAATTCCTGCTCACCCAGGCACTTTCCGGGCGCCACCCGCGCGAGATGATAGCGCGCGGCGAGCAGGCCGACCTGGTGGACGCCGTGGTGGCCTCGATCGGCCGCATCGCCGCAGCGTTCGGCTCCCGGCCGGTCGTCTACCGCGCCACCGACTTCCGCAGCAACGAATTCCGGGGCCTGAAGGGCGGGGAGGCCTACGAGCCGGTCGAGCACAACCCGATGATCGGCTACCGGGGGTGCTACCGGTACGTCCAGGAGCCCGACCTGTTCGCGCTGGAACTGCAGGCGCTGGCCCGGGTGCGGGAGCAGAACCCGAACGTGCACTTGATGATTCCGTTTGTCCGGACCCGGTGGGAGCTGGAGTCCTGCCTCGCCCAAGTGGATGCCAGTCCGTTGGGCAAGCAGCGGGGTCTGCACCGGTGGGTGATGGCCGAAGTGCCCTCGGTGATGTTCTGGCTACCTGAGTACATCGCGATGGGTATCGACGGGGTGTCGATCGGCAGCAACGATCTCACCCAGTTGGTCCTGGGCGTCGACCGCGACTCCGACATCTGCGCCGAACTATTCGACGAATCCGACGGCGCCGTACTCGATGCGATCGGGCGGATCATCTCCACGGCACGCAAGCACGGCATCACCTCGTCGCTGTGTGGCCAGGCGCCCTCCACCAATCCGGCATTCGCCGAGCACCTGGTGCGGATGGGGATCACCTCGGTGTCGGTCAACCCGGACGCGGTGACGGCCACCCGGCGCACGGTCGCGGCCGCCGAACGCCGGCTGTTGCTGGAATCGGTGCGCGGGACGTAACCGTTCCGACCGGAAGGGAGCCACGTCCATGACACGGCACTGGCTGGTGATGGAGACCGACGGACAGGGTGCCCGGGCGCCCTATGTCGCCCGGGTGGCCGGTGCCGGCCGACACCTTCCCGAGACTCGTTTGAGCACAGACGAGTTGATGGCCAGCACCCGCCACCACACGCACATCGATCTGGAGAAGCTGACCGGTATCCGCGAGCGCCGGGTGTCCACGGGCGAGGAAGATTCGTTGTCCCTGGCCACCGCGGCGGCGTTGAGTTGCCTGGCAACCGCGCGACAGGATCCCGCGGACATCGAGGTGGTGATCAGCTGCAGCATCACCAAATTCCGCGGCGGGCTCACCCAGTGGCTGGAGCCGACGATGAGTGGCGCGGTGGCCCGCAACATCGGGGCGACGGGGGCGCTGACGTTCGACGTGTCCAACGCCTGCGCCGGGATGCTCACTGGCGTCACAATTCTGAACAACTGGATCCGCCAGGGCATCGTGCGGCGCGGACTGGTGGTCAGCGGTGAATACATCTCTCAGCTCAGCCAGAACGCGGCCAAGCACATCCGCAACATCATGAGCAAGGAGCTGGCCTGCCTGACGCTCGGTGACGCCGGCGCGGCGCTCCTGCTGGAACGGGCGCCGGCCGGCTCGGCGGGCATCGAACTCGCCGGGTTCACCACGGTCGCCGACTACAGCCGGCTGTGCCTGGCCTATCCGCAGGGGCATGACCCGGGGGCGCGGATGTTCACCAATTCCCGGGCGATCCAGAAGGCCGCGATCGCAAATACGCCTCTGCTGTTGCACGAAGTGCTTGACACCGTGGGTCTTTCGATTCACGACATTGACCATGTGATCACCCACCAGACCTCGGCGCGTGCCATCCGCAAGGGGATGAGGCGCATGGCCGAATCGTTCGGTGACAGCCCGCAGCACGACGCCGTGATCACGGTCGACCGGTACGGCAATACCGCGTCAACCACCCACACGGTGGCCCTGGTGGAGGAGCTGGAGGCCGGGCGGATCGCGGCCGGCGAACGGGTGGCACTGCTCGCGCTGGCGTCCGGGCTGGAGATCGGTGTGGTCTTGTTGACCCTGGACGAAGATGTGGTGAGCCGCTATGGGCACAGTGATTGATCGGGTCGATGTCGCGCACCCACGGTTGCGTGGCCGGCACAGCGCGCTGCATCTGGCCGTCACCGCGGCCAAAGACTGCCTGCGGCACGCGCGATGCGAACCGCACGAGCTGGATCTGGTCGTCAACGCCGGCATCTACCGCGACAAGAACCTCGGCGAGCCGGCGCTGGCCGCACTGATCCAGGACGACATCGGGGCTAACCCGGAAGATCCCCACTCCGGCGCGCACGGCACCTTCTCGTTCGACGTCGCCAACGGCGCCTGCGGCGTGTTGACCGCCTTGCAGATCGTCGATGGGTTCTTGCGGACCCGCAGCGTGCGTCGTGCGCTGGTGGTGACCAGTGACGCCGATCCGGGCCACGGGATGAGCGAACACTTCCCCTTCTCCGCCACCGGGGCGGCGTTGCTGTGCGGCTGGACCGATGACGACTACGGCCTGGGCGCCGTGTCGTGGGCGAACGCCGGTGACGCGCTCGACGATCTGGAGACATGTTCTGCGACAGTGGGATTCGCCGACGGACGAAATGTGCTGCGGTTCCATGAGTCCGCCGACGCAGACGACCGATTCGCGACGGTGGCCGCCGAGGCGGCGCGGGCGTGCCTCGAACGCGAGGGTGTGCCGGTGGCGGACGTGGACCTGGTGGTCGCCGCTCCGGCACGTCCGCATTACCGGCAGGCGCTGGGCGTACTGCTCGGCCTGTCCGCCGAAAAGATCTGTGTGGCAGACGATCCCCGCATGCACACCGCCGCCCTCGCGGCGGCCTTCTCCCAGCAGAGCCTGCGGGCTGGCGGTCAGATCCTGTTCGTGGCCGCCGGCGCCGGTGTGGTGGCCGGTGCGGCTCTGTACCGCCAGCCGCCCGCGCACTAGCCGTTCACCCGGGCACGACTGGATGTTCACACAGTCGAGGACTTAAGGCCCATGACCGAGCGACGTTCGCGCAATAGCGTTTTCGTTGTGCCGAACGCTAGGAGAGATGAAATGACGACCTGGAATAAGGGCGCGAAGGGCCTCGTCGTCGGTGTCGACGGGTCCTCCGCGTCGAATGCGGCGGTGGCGTGGGCCGCCCGCGATGCGGCCATGCGCAAAGTCCCGCTGACCCTGGTCCACATGCTCAGTGCCTACGTGCCGACGTTTCCCCAGATTCCGCTGCCCGGCGGCGTCGCGGTCTGGCAGGAAGACGATGGTCGGCAGGTGCTCGAGGAGGCTGCCAAACTCGCGCGGGAGTCGGCCGGCAGCGCCCTCGAGATTGCGACCGAGCTGAAATCGTCGCCGCCGATACCCACGCTGGTGGAACTGTCCGAGGGTGCCGAGTTCGTCGTGGTGGGCAGCCACGGGCGCGGCGCATTCGGTCGGGTGCTGCTGGGTTCGGTCAGTTCCGGGGTACTGCGCGGCGCGGCCTGCCCGGTCGCCATCGTCCCCGGCGATGAGCCCGCGGCGGATGCCCCGGTGCTGGTGGGCATCGACGGCTCGCCGGCTTCGGAACTGGCGACGGCCATCGCTTTCGACGAGGCCTCGCGTCGCGGCGTCGACCTGCGGGCGGTGCACGCCTGGAGCGACGTGGAGGTGCTCGACGTCGGCGGCCTGGACTGGCCCGCCCTGCAGGTGGAGTCGGAGCAGGTCCTGGCCGAGCGTCTGGCCGGCTGGCAGGAACGCTATCCCGACGTGCGCGTGCAGCGCGTCGTGGTCTGTGACCGGCCGGCCCGCGAGCTGGTCAATCAATCGACGTCCGTGCAGCTGGTCGTTCTCGGCAGCCGCGGCCGCGGTGGCATCGCGAAGATGCTGCTCGGTTCGGTGAGCAACGCCGTCGTGCACTCCGTGCACACGCCGATCATCGTTGCCCGGGCGGACGGCTAAGACGCTAGAGCGCTGCGGTCCCTACGCGGCACCGCCCGGGTGGTCAGCAGCGTGCCCCAGGCGCGAGCAGCATTGCGGCGCATCGCATCCGGGTCACCCGTGGTGAGAAACGTCTTGCGGGCCGGGGTGGATCCCGGTGCCGCGTCCGGATAGCGGTAGGCGATCGCGGCGGCCAGGTGCCCGGCCGGATCGATGAGCAGCGTGTCGGGCAGGGCCGCCGCGAACCACCTTCGTGCCGCCGGGTAGTGCGTGCAGGCAAGCACCAGCGCGGCCACCCGGTGCAGCGGGGCGACGATGTCGGCCAGGTCGGTGTTGAACCGCGCGGAACCGGCGCGGCCGGCCTCGATGTGCGCGGACAACGGTTGGGCAACCCTCGACAACACCAGCCGCCCCGGCCTGGCCAGTCCGCGCTCGTAGTGCCCTGCGTCGATGGTGCGTTGCCCGCCCACCACACCGACCGAGGAGATGTCTTCGGGCACCGAAGCCAGGCCGTGGGC
Source organism: Mycobacterium gordonae (assembly GCF_002101675.1). Taxonomy (GTDB): domain Bacteria; phylum Actinomycetota; class Actinomycetes; order Mycobacteriales; family Mycobacteriaceae; genus Mycobacterium; species Mycobacterium gordonae. The sequence goes on from NZ_LQOY01000053.1 coordinate 12,162, forward strand.
GATGATGCCTTCCACGGCCACCGGCGCCGAGCCGAGCCGGCTGACCACCGTGCTGGCGGCGTTACAGGCGAGCACCACCTCCGTCGCGCCGCGCTCGGCGAGCGCGGTGACCACCCGCATCAGTCGGTCGGTCAGTTCGTCGGAGTCCATCAGCCCGTATGGGGTGGCCCCGGCGTCGGACCAGTACAACACCGGCAGACCGGGCACCAGTCGGTCCAACGCGCCTACCAGGCTCACGCCGCCGATGCCCCAGTCGATGATGCCCAGGCAGGCTTCGGTGTCCATGGCGGTCACGGGTAGGTCAGGGGGGTGGTCTGCCCCTTGGCCAGGGGACCGGAATCGAAGGCGACCACGCGGGCTGCCCTGGAGGCCGTCAACGTCTGCAGCCCGGCTCCGGGGAAGCGGCTGCCGAAATACCAGCGGTATTCGTGTTCGGCGCGGATCGGGTTGTGCTGCAGCATTTTCCGCCATTCCGGGTGGTTGGTCAGGGTGGCCAGGTCGTGGGTGAACCCGGGGCGTTCCCGCCGGGTGCGCAGGTGTGCGGCGGCCGATCTGGCCAGCAGGGGCAGATCCCGGATACGCGTCGGCTGCTCCACCATGTCGACCACCCACAGTCGGCCGCCGGGCGCGAGAACCCGCCGGATTTCGGCCATCACCGGATCCCAGTCGAGGTAGCGGAAGGACAGGAACGAGATCACGACGTCGACATGGTCATCCGGCACATCGAGGGCCGGGCCGCTCACCTGGCCGAACCGCAGCCGGGTCCGGTCGCGGTTGCGTTCCCGTGCCCGGGCCAGCATCCCGGCGGAACTGTCCACCCCGACGGCAAAGTCGATATCGCCGTTGTCGTCCAGGGCACGCAGCAAAGCGCCGTTGCCGCAACCGATTTCCAGCACACGCACCCGGCGCCCGAGTTCGGCGTGGGTGGCGGCCAGCCGGCCGGCCACCCATTGCCATTCGGCCTGCCGGACCCGGATGTCGGCGTAGGCGCGGTCGTAAAGGTCGGCGACCCGATCGTAGGACCGCTCGTGTTGTGCGGCGGCGGGAGAACTGTGCACCATCGGTTCGGCGGCGCAGCCCAGGTACTTGCGCATGCTGCCGGCCCAGCCGTGCGATTTGCGGCCCGGAGCGGCGATCAGATAAAGACTCGGGCGAGCCGTCGGTTGCCGGCCCGCCCACGCAAACCGGTCCTTACGCGCGGACACGGTGGTGTAGTTGTGGTTGCCGAAGGTGGCGACGCCGAACACGTCGGCGAAAAACGGTGTGAACCAGCGCGCCGTCCGGCACGCGTGGAAAAAGGCCTGTCCGTCCGCGGCGAACGGAATCGTCATGTCCTGCCACTCGTGCGGCGAGAACTGCTCGGGCCAGTCCGTCGAACCGAACATCGGACCGTACATGCCGGAGTGGCTGATCAGGTGCAGCTGGCTGATCACCCGCCCCGACGATGTGAAGCGGGCCAGCTCGGCTGCGAAGTCGGCCTTTCGGTGCAAGCCGGAGACGACCACCTCCGCGTCGGGGTGTGCGGCGGCCAGTTCGCGTCCCATGGTGGCCGCGGCCACCGCGAATTCGGCTGAGCCGCCACGGTAGTGAGTGGTGTGGGCCACCCAGATCACCGGCTGCTGCGGCGCCACCGCGGCGAAGGGGGTGCGCCTGTGCTCACCCGAGGGGATCCAGGCGCCATAGTTGCCGACAAGTTCGAGGACCTCGGCCCGTTGCAGGTCGAACACCCGCATGCCGGCCGGTGGGGGACTGTAGAGATGCAGGGACAGCCCGCCTCCCGGCGCGGACATGTCGTGGATGACCTCCGGAGAGATCTCAATGACCGTACCTCGTTGGCGGACAGCGCTTTCGGCGACGGCCAGCTGGGTGCCCGCCCAGGTGAACCGGCGTTCGTCGAAGTCGCCCTCGACCGCGATCACGAAGCCTCCGGCGCCGCCGTGATCGTGTGGCGCGCACCCGTGGCCCGGGCGCCAGCGGGCCAGCATGATCTCCACCTGGTCGTCGACCCGCAGAACTGAACGTGAATACGGCTCGCCCGTGCGGGGATCACCCGCCAGGGCGGACAGTGCGGGCTGGGCGGCGACCGCGCGGGCCAGCAACTGCGGGTCCGGAATCTTCCCCTGCACCGCGACCGCTGCCAATGCGTCGAGTAATGGCCTGAGCTCCGCGAGTACGTCGCGCGTGGGAGCGGGCAGTCGGTGCGCAGTGTCGGTCATGGTCTTTCCCCCTTGGACGAGCCTGGCCGGGGTAGCCGCCGTGCCGGTGTCGGTTTGGTAACTAAACGCTCCCGCCAGGCTCTTGGAGGATCCTTGGAGGATTCTTGGAACCGGGGCTACCGTTCCCCGAGAGCGTGGGCGTCGCGCGGGTTGAGCCGGTTGACGATCAGCGGGTCGGCCTTGGTGAATGGAAATACGGGCAGGTCGTCGATGTGGGTGTTGAACGTGGCCGCGAGCACTTCCCGCGAATAGGCGCTCGCCGATGCCCGGTAGCCGATGTCACCGGGAGTCGGCTGGTCGAAGAAGATGCAGAAGTGCATCTCCGGGGCGTCGAAGACCTCGATGTGGTGGGGGTAGGCGCGGGGGATGAAGTAGACATCGCCCTGGCTCAGGTACCAGGTGTCCAGTTCGCCGTCCGGACCCATGACGGTCATGCGCGCCGCGCCCTGATTGACGTAGCCCATCTCCGCGGTGATCGGGTGCCAGTGCGGTTCCCGCATCCCGTCCTCTCGAATACGCAGCGAATACATCGAGAGGTCCTTGAGCGCTGGCCAGTACTGCATCCGCGCCGTGCGGGCCGAGCCGACCGCGATGCTGACCGGCGGTGTCATCGCTTCGACGGCGAACTTGTGCGGGTCCTTGAAGAACGCCGAGTCCGGCACCTCAGGTGCCCCTACGCGGGCCGCGAGCGCGCGGTCGGTGGTGCTCCGGCGCATGGCCGCGAAGTCGGAGGCCGGCAGGTCGTACGTGTTGCCCAGCACCGCATCGGTCATTGCGCCGAATGCGGCTCCCAGGCCGAAGTCCTCGGGCCGTTCGCTGCGGAACGCGATGATGAATTCACACACGTTGGTGCCGATATTCTCGATGTGGTGCAGCGAACCGGAGTCGATGTGGAACATCTCGCCGCCGCGGACCACGAAAGACGTGAACTGGCTGCCGGTGTCGAGTACGGAGACCAGCGCGGTGCCCGCGACACAATAGGTGAGTTCGTTGGCGTTGGCGTGCCAGTGCGGTGTGCGCATGGCGCCCGGGTTGATCACCAGCCGCTTGATCGACATGCCCCGCAGGATGGGGAAGTTGTCGGCGGTCAGTCGCTGGATCGAACCGAGGTCGGACTCCTCCACGATCTCACCGTTGGTCAGTGATGCGACGTGTGTGCTTGTCTGCGTGAGCATTTCGCTTCTCCTAGAACTTCGCTTCAATTTGCTGTCTTCAGCATCCCGTCCGGTCGGGCGACCCGTCCAACACCCGTTTTCGATGTCTTGATCAACGTCTGTTATCAAACGCGCAGGCAAGGTCGGGGACGTCGGGTGCCACACTCTTCTGATGCCCGACATCGAATTCACCTCGGCCGCATCGATCGTGCCGGTGCGAAATCTCGACGCTGCGCTGGACCGGTACCGCCGGCTCGGGTTCGAGGCTCGCGAGTATGCGGGGCCCGAACGCTACGGCTTCGTCGACCGCGGCGCTGTGCAGCTGCACCTGACCGAATGGGCCGAACATGACCCGCTGAGCACTTCGTCGAGCGTGTACTTCTATGTCAGCGACGCCGATGCCCTCTACGCGGAATGGAAAGCCCTCGCGGATCTGGGCGGGCGGCTGCACCCACCGCAAGACACGCCCTACGGGCTAAGGGAATTCGCTTATGTCGACCCGGACGGCACCTTGCACCGGGTCGGCTCGCCGCTGTAACTAGCTGTTGCGGTAGACCTTGATCGCCGCCGCGATCATCGGGAACTGCAACGGCAGGCGGGCCAGCGCCACGATGCGCATCGGCCACGGCTTGTCCCACCACAGCCGGACCATGTTGAGGTTGCCCGGATACACCCCGATGAACAGCGCAGCTGCCGCGGCCGCCGCGGGCCGCCGGGTGCCGCGTGGTAGCAGCAGGGCTCCGATGACAACCTCGGCCACCCCCGATGCGTAGGTGTAGAACCGTGCGCTGAACGGCAGTTCGGCCGGAATGATGTCGTCGAATGGCTTGGGCGCCACGAAGTGCAGGGTGCCCACTCCCAGCAGCATCGCCGCGAGGCGATAGGCCGTGGTTTGCGCGGGGGAGCTTTCGGCGAGCGGTGCGGTGGTCATGGCGCCAATCATGCCTTGGCTCCCCGAATGTGTTACCCAGCACCGCGGCCGCTTTGGCGCCCGGGGCTGCGTTTAGCATGAGAACCCATGGTCGAGGTTCACGTGCAGCGAACGATCGCCGCACCGGTGGAAACGGTGTTCGACTGGCTGGCTGATCCGGTGAATCTGGTTACGGCGCCGCTGGTTTTGAAGTCCGCGTGGACGAAACAGACGAAGGGGCCCGGTGTCGGCGCCGTTCGCGAGGTGATCGGGACCGGCATGTGGTTCCGGGAGGACATCACCGCCTACGACCGTCCGCACAGCTACAGCTACCTGATCGTGCGCTCGGTTCCGGCGTTCGATCACGACGGCGGCACCCTGACGTTCACCCCCTCCGGCGAAGGCACCCACGTCGACTGGCTGACCCATTACACCCACCCCGGTTACGCCGGAGGCAGGCTGATGGAGACGGTCACCCGACCGCTGCTGCGGTGGAACTTTCTCGCGATCCTGGCGGCGTGCGACAAAGCCCTTGGGAGTCAGTTGTGAACAGCCAGGTCCGCCCCGATAGATGCGGACCCCGGCGCCGTCGCGGGGTAGTACTAGCCCTACCTGTCGATATGGTTGCCGAGGGGTCAGCCGAAATGGCACCTCAATGCGGGAGCGCCGGTGAGCGCTGACCGCGCCGCGGGGCGCACTTTTGTGGTGACCGGCGCGGCGTCGGGCATCGGGTTGGCGACCGCCCGGCGACTCTTGGACGAAGGGGCCGCCGTCGTCGGCGCCGACCTGGCGTCGCCGCCGGACCTGGGTCCGGAGTTCACCTTCGTGACGGCCGACGTCAGCGACGAGATGGCGGTGGCCGCCATCTTCACTGCGGTACCCGACCGACTGGACGGGGTGGTCCATTCCGCCGGGGTGGCCGGTGGCGGCCCGGTGCATCTGCTTCCCCAGGCCGAGTGGGACCGGGTCATCAGGATCAACCTGACGGCCACATTTCTGGTCGCCAAGGCCGCGCTGGCCAGGATGATCGAGCAGCCCCGGGTGGCCGGCGAGCGCGGGTCGATCGTGACGCTGGCCAGCGTCGAAGGCCTGGAGGGCACCGCGGGCGGAAGTTCCTACAACGCGGCCAAGGGCGGCGTCGTGCTGCTGACCAAGAACATCGCGCTCGACTACGGCCCTAGCGGGATCCGGGCGAACGCGATCTGCCCGGGCTTCATCGAAACACCGCTTGCCGAAAGCGTTTTCGGCATACCCGGGATGGAGGGCCCGCGGGCCGCGATCACCAGAGAGCACGCTCTGCAACGGCTGGGGCGCCCCGAGGAGGTGGCGGCGATGGCGGCCTTCCTGCTGTCCACCGATGCCTCGTTCGTGTCGGGTCAGGCCATCGCGGTCGACGGCGGCTATCTGGCCGGCCGCGATCACGAGGTGGTCAAGCTGTTCGGACTGCCCGACTAATCAGTCGCCTTTGCCGCCCTTGGGTTTCTTGCCGGGTTTGCCCGGCGGCACCAGCGGAGGCGCCGGGGCGGGCTCCGGTGTGCTGGCGACCGTCGATGTCTCCGGTGTGCTGGTCGCCGGAGGCAGCGGCGCGGTCGTGCCGGCCGGCGCGGGCGGCGGCGCTGAGAACGGCGCGTCCAGCGCCATCAGCATGATGGCCAGCAGCAGCACGGCGAAGATTGCCGCAGCCACCAACTTGCGACTTGGCCGCGTCGGCTCAGAGTCAACCGGGATATACGCGGACGTGGCGGCCGGCGCGGCCATTACCCGGGTGGGCTGGCGAACCGGCGGGCGGCCGGCGGCGTTGAGAGCCTCACGCATGGCGCCGGCCTGATAGAACCGCCGAGCCGGCTGTCGCGCCATCGCCCGCTCGAACACCGCGGCGAGTTCCGGTCGCACGTCCGGGCGCAACGCGGCGATCGGGCGTGGTGTCTCGTGCAAGATGGCGTTGGCCAGGGCGGCGAATTGCTCCTGAGGGTAGGGCCTGCGCCCGGTTAGAGCCTCGTAGCCCACCACCCCGACGGCGTACAGATCGTCGGCCGTCGTGGCCGGCTTCCCGGCGAGCCGGTCCGGGCTCAGGTAAGCCATGGTGCCGACGACCTGGCCGGTCATGGTGTGCGCGCCGCCGGCCGTCTTGGCGATGCCGAAATCCGCGAGCTTGGCCTCACCGGCGGCTGTGAACAAGATGTTGCCCGGTTTGACGTCGCGATGCAGAATCCCGGCGTCGTGGGCTGCGGCGAGCGCGGCCAGGACGCCATCGAGAACCGTCTGGACGAACGGCTGCGGAAGCGGGCCACGCGCGATGTGGTCGGCCAGCGACACTCCGGGCAGCCGCTCCATCACGATGAACGGCACGCCGTGGTGTTCGCCGACATCGTGGACGATCACGATGTGCGAGCTGCTCAGAGCCGCGGTTGCGCGCGCCTCGGTCTCGAAGCGCAGGCGACTGTCGGGCCCGCTGCCGTTGCCCGGGCCTGATTGGAGCAGCTTGATGGCCACCGGGCGACCCAGCTTGAGATCCCAACCCTCCCGGACCTCGGACATGCCGCCGCGGCCCAGGACCCTGCCCAGTTCGTAGCGGCCGCCCAGGGCGCCGTCGGGCACCAGCAGCGCCTTGCCATACTCCGTCGTCATTTGCCTTGTCACATAGCCGAAGATGTTCGAGCTGAAACTTGTGGCGTACGGTCTACGTGTCGTTATTCAGGACCGGTAGTGGTCAGCAATCGCGATTGGAAACGCCAATGACGTCGACAACCGAGGTGAGTGGTCAGGTCGTTTCGCTGGCCCGGGGCATGCGGGATCTGGTGCGGGCGCAGGCGGGCGACTCCGAGCGGATACGCACCCTGACCGACGCCGTGGTCGACGAGATGTGGGCCAGCGGGCTGATGACCGCGCTGAGCCCGGCCGAGGCCGGCGGCATCGAGCCCTCACTCGCCGAGATGATCGATACGTGGATCGAAATGGCTTGGCAGGACGGATCTTTCGGGTGGATCGGGATCGCCAACCTCCCGTCCAGGTTTGCCGCGGCCACCTACCTGAACGACGAAGGCTTCGCCGAGGTCTTCAGCGCCCACGATAACCACGTCACCATGGGTGGCCAGTTCTTCCCCAACGGACAAGGCATCGCCGTCGACGGCGGTTACCGGTTGAGCGGATCGTGGAGCTTCGGCTCGGGCACCGGACATTCGCAGTACGTGGCGGCGGGCTTCTTCCCGATGGACAACGGTGAGATGCGCTGGGTCAGCGAGGGCATTCCGGACATGCAGGTGGCCCTGGTCCCGCGCGAGCAGATCCAGTTCAACGACGGCTGGCACGTGCAGGGCCTCAAGGGCACCGGGTCCTACGACTACAGCGCGCAGGATGTGTTCGTGCCCGCCAGCAGGACGTTCGGGCTGTTCGATCGCCGGCCCTACCGCGGGACGTCGCCGGCCGCGCACATGGGATTGATGCCGGTGACCGCCGCCGGTCACGCCTCCTGGGCGCTCGGGGTGGCCAAGAGCATGCTCGACGACGTGGCAGAACTGGCCGCGACGAAATACCGGATGAGCGACATGGCGTCGCTGGCCAGCCGGCCGACTTTTCAGAAGGGGCTGGCGCACCACGTGTCGGCCTGGCGCGCGGCTCGGCTGCTGGTGCTGGACGCTTTCGGCGCCGCCGAGGCCTCCGTCGCGGCCGGGGAGGACCTCAGTCCGATGCTGCGGGCGGACATGCGTGCGGCGGCCGTCTTCGCCACCGACACCTCGCGCGAATGCGCGGAATGGGCGCACCTGGTGGCGGGCACCAGTTCGATCCGCGAAGGCACGCGTCTCGAGCGGGCCTTCCGCGACATCTATACCGGCACCCAGCACGCCTTCATCAGCGAGAAGGTGGCCATCGACTCGGCGCAAATCTGGCTCGGCGTCATCGAAGACCAGTTCGGGCTGTGATCGTCGGCGCTCTCTGCGCCGAGCGTGCAGCCACGGCGAAAAACGTCGCCGATTTTCGCAGTGGCTTCACTCTCGGCGGGAATCACCGGTGAGAGCGCACCACGCGAAGCTGGGTAAAGTCGGTTAACATAGCCAACATTTCCCCGGGACAGGTGAGGAAGCCGCTTGCCATGAATGACCATGCACTGGCCGCTCAGTTGGCCTCCGAAGCGGGCCGGTTGCTGCTCGGGGTCCGCACGGAGTTCGCCGGAGCTGACGCCAAAGAGCGGAAAGCCGCGGGGGACAAGCGTTCTCACGATTTCCTGATGGAGGCCCTGGGCCGCCGCCGGCCCGATGACGCGGTGCTGTCCGAAGAGGGTGCCGACGACCCGGTGCGGTTGCGCAGCGAGCGGGTGTGGATCGTCGACCCGTTGGACGGCACCCGGGAATTCTCCGAACTTGACCGGGAGGACTGGGCGGTGCACGTGGCGCTGTGGCAGTCCGGTGAGCTGGTGGCAGGCGCCGTCGCGCTGCCGGCTCAGGGGATAACTCTGGCGACCCCCGACGTCTTGCCGCCGCCGGAGAACCCAGGCAAGCCGCGCATCGTGGTGTCGCGCACCCGCCCACCCGCGATCGCCCTCGCCGTCCGCGACGCCCTGGACGGCGATCTGGTCGAAATGGGATCGGCCGGAGCCAAAGTAGCGTCGATCGTGCAGGGCTTGTCGGATGTCTACGTGCACGCGGGCGGCCAATACGAGTGGGACTCGGCCGCACCCGTGGCGGTCGCGCGGGCCGCCGGCCTGCACACCTGCCGTATCGACGGATCGGCGCTGGTGTACAACCAGCCCGATCCCAAGCTGCCCGACCTCGTGGTGTGCCGACCCGAACTTGCCGAGTCGGTGCTGGCCGTCACCCGTCAGTCGTAGCGACCCCCGAAGCAGTTTCGACCGGAGGACGTCCATTCCGTCAACCGGGGGACAGCCGATTCATCCCGTTCGGTAACCGCTCAGGTGACAGACATCGTCAAGCGCTCAAGGCACTGTAATGCCTGGCTAGTTCTTAACGATTCTTCAATCAAGGGAGATTGCGATGCGGGGCGACCTCATCCTCGGGTCAGCTGTGACGGGCGCGAAATTCACTCCGCGCAATCATGCCAAGACCGGCAACCCGTTCATCGATCTCGTGTCGCGCGGGCAGACCATCAAATCCGACGTCGGACAACTGGTCGCCGAGGCCGCCGCGCTTTTCGACATTGGCGTCCGCTACTACCACTACCACGCCCGCAACCCGCTGACGCAGGAGCAGAGCACCTGCAATGCACTGTATTCGTCGGTGAGCCACGCGGTTCAAGACCGGCTGCCCGGAATGCTGATCAGCTTCGGCGCCAGCCGCAACGGGGTCGAGGTCAAGGAAGCCATCCAGCGCCACGGCGAGTGGGAGCGCATCAGCCAGGCGGCGTTACCGCTGCACCTGGGCGGCGCACACTTCGTCACCAGTCAGGCCGCGGTGGAGTTGCAGGTCATCCTCGACCTGGAGCGCAACGGTCACGACATCGGCGTCGACGCGGTGTCGCGCCCCGAGTTCGCACGCCTGGTGCGCCACCACGTCCCCTCGAAGCGTGACAACGAGACCGCGCTCGACGTGCACTCCACCTCCGGAGGCAGCAGCTACGGCAGCACCTCACCCCACACCCAGTTCGAGGTGTACCGCAAGGCCGTGGACGCCCGCCGCCGCCTGCACCTGCTGCACGAGGTCGAATGGGTTCAACTGGAACGCAGCTACGCCATGACCCGCTTCGCCACCGAACATCCTTTGATCGGGCTGGGCTCCGAAGGTCAACTGAACATCACCCTGCTGTTCGGCTTCTCGCCACGCTTTCCGTTCCCGGACAGCTATGCCGACTTCCGCCGCGCCGTGTCGCTGGCCAAGTCGCTGGAATACGACCTTTCCGGTCGGCGGGTCCGCAGCGTCACCATCTCCGCCGGCGCGGCCGTCCTGCCCCAGCACGCGCAGGCGCACATCAAGGAACTCGAATTCGGTTCGCGCAAAGGACAACTGGCGGGGCCGATGGAACGGTTGGCATGCTATGCCGCGCAGGCCGACAGCGAGGTCGACGTAATCCGCTCCGGTATGGAAGACACCCCCTACATCGTGACGCCGGACGGCGAGGTGACCTTGACCGACAATCTCGGGCTGGCCCACCAGGTCAAAGCGATGGTCGACAGCTGCGGATCGGAGTTGCTCAGCGACCCGCGCGGGGTGCGCCAGCGCATGGGCTTCGGGGCGCTGTCCCGGATGGTCGAGGCCGAGCCCGCCGCAGCCGCCGCCCGATGATCACGCGCCGAGGCGTCGCGGTCGCCGTCTGCAGTCTGTCGACGTTCATCGTCAACATCGACAACACCGCCTACCAGGTGGCGCTGACGCAGATCCGCGACACACTGCCCGCCACCTTCGCGCAGGGCCAGTGGATCCTCAACGGCTACATCCTCACCCTGGCGGCGCTGGAAATAGTCGCCGGTGCTTTCGGTGACCGATTCAACAAGCGCAGCCTGCTGGTCGCCGGACTCATCGTCTATATCGCCGGCTCGCTGCTAACGGCGTTGGCGCCCAATGCCATTGCCCTGATCGCAGCGCGGGTGCTGGCGGGAGTCGGCGCGTCGATCCTGGTGCCGGTCGGGTTGGCGATGGTCCGGGTGCTCGCCCGCTCCGCCCGGGAACTGCAGGGGTTCACCGGCGCCTGGGGAGCGGTGGTAGGTCTGGGCATGGCCAGCGGACCGCTGGCCGGCGGCTTCATCTCCGGGACGCTGGGATGGCGGATGCTGCCGGTGGCAACGGCGGCGTTGGCCGCTGTCTTTGCGGTCCTCGCGGTCGTGTTCCTGCCGTCCACTCCAGTGCGCAACTCCCCGCGCCACGACTGGACCGGCATCATGGCGCTGGGCGTGGTGATGTTCGGCGTGATCGGCGGCTTCATCGCTGTCGGCCAACGCGGTCTGGTGACGGCGGCAGGTCTGTTCGCCGGCGTGACGGTGGTGGTGGCCGGTCTGGCAATCCGGCGCGCGCGGATCGGTGCGTTCCCCATCCCACGGCAAGCCTGCCAGTCCCGCAAATTCCGGGCCGCGATGTCGGTGGCGGTCGGGAACTACTTCTGCGTGGGCGGCGCGATCTTCCTGCTGGCCACCGGTTATTTCCAGGGAGCCCAACATCTTTCGGTGCTGGCAGCCGGAGCCGGCCTAGTGCCTTTGGCGGTGGGATACGCGGTGGGCGCACGGGTCTCACCGGTCATCATGGGCCGGTACGGTCCGTTTCAGGCCGTTATCGCCGCCGGCTTGCTCATGCTCGCTTCGAGTGTCGCCGTCGCGGTGCTCGTCGGAGCCGGCGCCGGTGTCGCGGTGGTGAGTGCCGTCGCTGCCTGTCTTGGCGCGGGCATGGGGATGGCCAACACGCCGACCAATGCGCTGGCCATGTCGGAGCTGCCCGTCGAATATGCGGGTGCCAGCGGTGCCTTCGCCTCGACGGCACGGCAGGTCGGCCAGGCCATGGGGATCGCGGTGTGCGGCGCCGGCTATTCGCTGGCCGCGCTGGCGCACCTACCCGCGCCGCTACCGTGGGTTGCCGTCATCGCCGCCGCCGCGGCCATTACGCTGACCGGAACCCGTTGCCTGACTGCGCAGTTAGGAGGTGACCACCATGAGGTCCTTGTCCGTCAGATCGGCCGGCGACCCGTCGCCAACGTTGGCGCTCAATGACACCGTCGCCGAGCTGCGGCGGTCGGGCGCCGACGTCATTTCCTTCGGTGCGGGCGCGCCGACCGTGCCGCCGCCGCGGGCTACGTTCGGCGCGCTGGCCGATTTCGACGTGGCGAAGTCCTCGGGTTACGGCAGCAGCCGCGGCGAGCGTTTTCTGCTGGACGCCTTGTGCCGTTGGTATGAAACCGAATTGGGCGCCGTGACGACCCCGGACCAGCATCTGGTCACCAACGGCGCCAAGCAGGCGGTGATGATCGCGTTGCTGGCGTTGTGTGACGGTGGTGACGAGATTGCGATTCCCGATCCGTACTGGCCGAGCTACGTGGACATGGCCAGGCTGGCCGGCGTGAGCGCGCGGCTGCTGCCCTATGCGGCGGACACGCCCGATATCGGCGCGTGGATCGACCAGGTGAGTGACCGCACCAAGCTGGTCATGTACTCGAGTCCGGCCAACCCGACCGGCGCGGTGCTGTCACTGGACGACATCCGCAGGCTGGCGGCCTGGGCCCGAGAGACCGACCGCTGGATCGTGGCCGACGAGATCTACGGCTTCCAGTACTACCGCCAGGCCCGTCCCGCACCGTCGGTCCTGCAGTTGCCCGCCGACGAGGCCGAACACGTCCTGCACATCTCCAGCGCCTCCAAGACATTCGCGCTGATGGGTCACCGAGTCGGGTGGATCACCGCGCACCCCAATGTGATTACCCGCTGTGCCGCGGTCGCCTCGAATATGGCCGGCAATGTGAACACCGCCGCGCAGTCGTTGGTGGCCCGCGCGCTGTCGACGCCGCAGACCGAATTGTCCGGCCGCTGCGCGCAACTCGGGGAACAACGCGACGTGCTGTGCTCGGCCTTGGAGTCGGTGCCGTGGTTGCGTTGGCGCAAGCCGGACGGTGGTCTGTTCGTCTGGTGTGAGTTGGTGGGTGATCTCGTCGGAAGCTTCGATGGCGACGCGATCGCGGCCGGCCTGCTGGCCGACCAGCACGTGGCGGTGGTGCCCGGCTCCGCCTTCGGTCACCGTGATGCCGTGCGGTTGTCCTTCACCGAACCGCCGGGCCAGATCCGCTCGGGCGTCGAGCGGATCAAGGCCTGGGGGGAGCGGCGGCTTTAGAGCTTCGCGAGAATTCCCGAGACCACGCTGCCGCCGACGATCATGGCGATGGCCACGGCGACGCCGACCGAGCCGGTGATCAGCCCCACCACCCCGGCGACGACGGCGAAGGTGGGCAGCCATTCGACCGCCTGCAGGATCGACGGCACCTGTGCCTCCTCACCGTTGTCCAAGGCGAACATGGCCGAGGCGTAGTCGGGGTAGAACTCGGTGAAGGCGACCGCGAAGAAGATGGCCGCAAGTTGCAGGATCCAGCCCGTCCAGAAGTTCTCCGGGTCATGCAGGATCAGGTTGCCGATCAAGCCGACGCCCGCGGCGAAGGTGAACGCGCCCGCCCACCCGGCGGTGATCACTTTGTTGATTCGTTTGAATAGCGGGCTGTCCCAATGCTCCTGCGGGGTAATGTCTTTCGCGTATGCGAGGGTGAACGGCCGGCGGAGCAGCAGGGTCAGCCAGGCGAACATCGCCAGCGCGATATTGGTCAGCTCGCCGGACCACATCTCGAGGAATCGGATGACCATGTCGCTGGCGAACAGGCCGACCGCCGCCAGAGCGGCGAAGAACGCCGCGCCGAAGACTTCGAGCGCGTGAATCTTGATGCCGCGGGCCAGTCCTACCACCATCACCAGCACTGAGAAACCGAGGGCGGACACCGCCGCGATCTCGAAGCGGCCCGGCGTCGCCAGGATGGACAGCAGCGCCCACGGTGCGATGCCGGCGAACGGTGAGGTGAGGAACCCGTCCAGAATGCCGGCGAGGCGGCCGGTGGTGTTCTTCGAGGGCTGTGCCTCGTGGTCGGTGTGGGCCGGCTGGGTCATCTTCAACTCCCGGGTAGCGATCTTACGTTCCAATTTAGACATGTCGATACTGACATATAGGTAGTGACATGTCAATTGTGGAACGTTAGGATGAGCGGGTGAGTTTGCGCCACGCCGCGTTAGGCCTGTTGTCCCAGCATCCCGGAAGCGGCTATGACCTGCTGAAACGGTTCCAGGAGTCGATGGACAACATGTGGCCGGCCACCCAGAGCCAGCTGTACGGCGAGCTCAACAAGCTCGCCGGTGCCGGGCTGATCACGGTGTCGGACAGGGGCCCGCGGGGCCGCAAGGAGTACGCGATCACCGACGCCGGGCGTGCGGAGTTGCACCGGTGGTTGTTATCACCGCAAGACGATCCGCCCATCCGCAACGCCGCGTTGTTGCGGGTTTTCCTGCTCGGTGAGCTGTCCCCGGATCAGGCACGCGAGTATCTGAAGTCCTTGCTGGACGTCTCCGAGCGGGAGCACGCACACTATGCGCAGATCCTCGAGTCCCACGACTGGACGGCCGAGGACACCTTCTTCGCCCGTGCCGCCCTCGAGCAGGGGCTGCGCTGGACGCGGCACGAAATCGACTGGGCCAACTGGGTGATCGACGGGCTGAACAAACGAGACTGTGGGTCTTAGACGTGGCTTGCGGCTGAGGCATTTCCCAGCCTCCACACCTGCGTCGGCCAGCCGACGGCGGCTAGGCGCGTTCGCGGACCGCGCGACCCATCCGCGTGATGGCCTCGGTCAGAATCGCCTGTGAGGTAGCGAAGTTCAGCCGGACATGCCCGGCACCACCAGTGCCGAACACATGGCCCGAGCTGAGCGCCACCCGCGCATGGGCGACGAACCAGCGGGCGGGTCCAGACAGGTCGGACACCACTTTGATGCCGTCGCTGTGCTCCTCGTCGAAGCCGAGTTCGCGGCAGTCCAGCCATGCCAGGTAGGTGCCCTGAGGGTGCAGCAGGCGGACGCCCGGCAGGTGCTCGTTGACCAGATGTGCGAGTAGCGTGCGATTTTCGTCCAGCCCGCGCAGCAGCGCATCCAGCCAGTCGCCGGCGCTGCTGAAGGCCGCGGTGTGTCCGATCAGGCCCAAGTGGCTCGCGCCGTGGCCGACCTCTTCGGGCATGCGCCGTAGGTCGGCCGCCGACTCCGGACCGGCGACGGCTAGAGCTGCCTTGAGCCCGGCGAGATTCCACGCCTTGGATGCCGATGTCAAGGCCAGCGCGTTCTCGGCTCCGGGCACGCTGAGGTACGGGGTGAATCGGGCTCCCGGCAAGATGAGTGGCGCGTGAATCTCGTCGGAGACCACTGCGATGTCGTACTGTCTGGCCAGCGCGGCGACCGCGCTCAATTCATCGGCAGTGTGCACCGCACCCGTCGGGTTGTGCGGGTTGCACAGCAGATAGCCGACTTTGCCGTTACGCCCCGCTTGGTTGCGGGCTTGATGGAACGCATCTTCCAACGCGTCCAGGTCAATTCGCCCGTCGGCGCCCAACGGGGCTTCGGCGACGTTGCGGCCGTCGTGCGAGACGAATGCGTAAAAGGGCGCGTAGACAGGCGAGTTGACGATGACGGTGTCGCCGCGGTCGGTGACCAGACGGAGCAGCTCGACGACGCCCAGCATCACGTCGGGCACCACCCGGGTGCGGCCGACCGACAGCCCGTCCCATTGCCACCGCCGCCCGGCGAATTCGCTGACCGCTGTCGCGTAGCCCTTGCCGTGCGGGTATCCGGTGTCGCCGGCGTCGACGGCACGGTGGATGGCCTGGGCCACTTCCGGTGCGAGGTTGACGTCCATCTCGGCCACCCACAGCGGCAGCACGTCAGCGGGATACGCGCGCCATTTCATGCTGGTGCGGCGGCGCAACTGTTCGAGCGTCAACTCCTCGAGCGGGTTGGGGGTCACTCAGCGAGTAAAGCGTGCTGCGCGGTCACCCCGCAACGAACGCATGCCGAGGGATAGTCAACGGTAGATCCACGGAGCTCAGCAGACCCGGTTCTGCGGCAACGACATACGGAACCGCAGCGGCAGCAGCGGAAAGACGCCCGGTCGGACCAAAGGTTAGGTTGAGGAGCGAGAGCGTGCTCGCGCTGCGGTCCGACATGCGGCCGAGGTGGCCCGCCGGTGCCGAGCAGACGCAAAGGCCCCTTGGAACGCGTGTTCCAAGGGGCTTTGGCGTCTGCTGGCGAGAGCTAGGCGAGTTGGACGCGGCCGGTGATCAGGTCCATGATCGCCTTGCCCGGGGCGAAGGACCCGGTGATCGACGCCATGGCGTGGCCCTGGTCGACGTTGAGCGTGATGCCGTTGACCGATGCCGCGGCGTCGCTGTTCAGCATGATCATCGCCTTCCCGATGTCCTCGGGCGTCAGCGTGGCGCTGCCGGTGTCGTCGCGGTAGTCCTGGGCGAACGTCAGCCACAGGTCGGCGTTCGCACGGGCCAGGGGAGTGTCGGTGGGGCCGGGGCACACGGCGTTGATCCGCACACCCTTCTTCTGGAAGGGGTAGCCCTGCCACGCGACGTAGCCGTTGATCGCCTTCTTGCTGAACCCGTAGTGGATGATGCCCTGGGGTTCGCGCTCCTGACACCAGTCGTGCGCGGCCTTGTAGTCCGGCGCGGCCAGGAAGTCCTGAACGAGCTCCAGGTCGTTCTCCCAGCCCATTCCGGCCACCGACGAGATGAAGCAGATGGCCGCACCACGGGGGAGCAGGTCCTTGGCGAACAGCCGCTCGATCAGGTGGCGGTGCCCAATAAAGTTGACTCGCATCAACTTTGGCCCGTCGGCCACCCCGGCCGCGGAGAACAACTTATGCACCGGCCCGTCCAGTTCGTCAACCGCACGGTCGATCGAATCCTGGTCACTGAGATCCAGTGAGATCACGCGATCGACGTCGAAGTCCACCGGCGCGAAGTCCATCACGGTCACATGCGCCCCGAGGGACTTTGCGATCTGTGCCGCAGCCGCGCCCATTCCGGTCGCCCCGCCGACCACCAGGACGCGCTTGCCCTCGTAGCCCAATAAGTCTGACGCCGTCGTCATCTTCTCGCCCCTTATTCCCTGGTGGTTCGTGCAACGACGTTACAGTATCCGTACCAGATGTAAGTTTCAATCACGATGGTTGACCGCCGTCGCGCGTCCCACGTAGCGTATGCGAGACAAATATTAGGTCGCGTAGGAGTCGTAAGTGTTCACGCTGCGCTTCGACATGCGCGCCCGGGTCTCGGGGGCCGATCCGGTGGCTTTCTATGCCACTGCGCCGGAGAGTGCGCGTGGGCCGAGAGCCACGGCTGCCTGGCCGTCGTCTTATGTGAGCACCACGGGTCGGACGACGGCTACCTGCCGTCGCCGCTGTGCTGGCGTCGGCGGTGGCGGCCCGCACGCAGCGACTGGCCCTGAGCCCGATCTTCCCGTTCTACGACCCGGTGCGCCCGGCCGAGGACGTCGCGGTGCTCGACATTTTCAGCGCCGGCCGGGCCTCCTACAGGCGCTGGGTTACCGGCCCGAGGAGTACGAGATCTTCGGCCTGGATCTGGGTGACCGCGGCTGGCTGGCCGACGAGAAGTTGGCTCTGTTGCGCCGGTTGCTGGCCGGGGAGACGGTGGTCCGGGACGGCAGGCGAATCGCGGTGACGCCCCAGCCGCTGACCAAGGAGGGGCCCGCGATGATGTGGGGCGGCGGCAGCCTGGCGGCGGCGCGGCCGCGGCACCCTGATCCCCGAGGGCTCGATCATGTTGCCGCTCAACGGATCAGCCAATTGCGACGAGCGCCGGTTCCCTGACGGTGAGCGATTTGACATCTATCGCGGCGCGGCCCATCTGAGCTTCGGGCATGGTCTGCATTTCTGTCTGGGGTCGGCACTGGCCCGCATGCAGGCCCGCGTGGTGCTCGAGGAAGTCATCAAGCGCTGGCCGGAATGGGATATCGACTACGCCAACGCCGTCAAAGCGCACACCAGCAGTGTGCGGGGCTGGGCGAAACTCCCGGTCATCACGGGGTAATGTCGGCCGGTGTCCGCCAACCGGTTGCCTGCCGTCTTGGTAGCGCTCGCCGTTGGCGCGGTGGGTTGTAGTCACTCGAACCAGGCGCCGCGGACCAGCAACGCGGTCAGAGTCGCGATGACCAACAACGGCGGCAGCAATCGCTGCGTGCTGGACACCACGACCGTCCCGGCCGGCCCGGTGACCTTCACGGTGTCGAACGCCGGCGCGGTGGGCATCTCCCACGTGGCGTTGCTCAAGGACCAGCGCGTCATCGGTGAGAAGGAAAGTCTGGACGCCGGGGAGGATCCGGTGTCTTTCACCGTCACCCTGGACGGCGGTGACTACCAGATCTACTGTCCGGGTGCGGGCATCGAGTATCAAACCTTGACCGTGACGGGGCGCGCACCCGCGCCCGCCACCGGCCCGGTGGCGGCCGTTTTCACCCAGGGCGCCAAGGACTTCGCGCCGTACGTCGTCGATCAGATGGGCCAGCTCAACGGCGCGGTGAAGGCACTCGACGCGGCCGTGCAGTCGGGCAATGTCGAGGGCGCGAAAGCGGCCTATGCGCAGGCGCGTCCGTTCTATGAGCACGTTCAATCGAGCGTGAACGGCTATCTTTTGCCGGGTTTCACCGTCGGTGACAACGCAGGAAACCTCGACTATCTGATCGACATGCAGGAGGCCACTCCGCCAGACGCCAAAGTCGGCTGGAAGGGCTTCCACGCCATCGAGCGAGACCTGTGGCAGGCCGGTTCGATCACCGCCGCAACCAAGGCGCTCAGCACCGAATTGGTCGGCAACATCGGCACGTTGACCACCACGGTGAAGGCCGTGCCGTTGCGGCCCGAGGATGTGGCCAACGGCGCCGCCGACCTCATCGAAGATGTCTACAACACCAAGATCACCGGCGAGGAAGAGGCGTTCAGCCACCTCGATTTCGTCGACTTCGCCGCGAATGTCGAAGGCGCACAACGGGCGTACGCATCGCTGCGGCCAGGGCTGGATAAGGCCGACAGAGCTCTGGTCCAGCAGATCGATCAGCAATTCCAGGATGTCGTGGCCACCTTGGCCCGTTACCGGGAACCGGCGGCGCTGGGCGGCTACCGGGTGTATACGGCGGACCTGCGTGAGCGCGACGCTCCCAAGCTGACGGCGGTAGTTCTGCCGTTGCATCACAGCTTGTCCGCCATCGCCCAGAAAGTCGTGACGGCCAACTGATCGGCCGACTCTTCAAACGGCCGGAAACGGGTACGGCAACCCGATGGACATCACGATCACCTTCGTCGGGAACGCCACCACGCTGATCCGCAGCGGCGACATCACGGTGCTGACGGACCCGAACTTCCTGCATCAGGGTCAACGTGCGTATCTGGGCCACGGTCTGGTATCCAAGCGGCGCAAAGAACCCGCACTGTCGGCCGACCAGTTGCCGCCGATCGATGCCGTCGTGTTGTCGCACATGCACGGTGACCACTGGGATCGTGTCACCGAGAAGCACCTGGACCGCCGGTTGCCGATCCTGACCACTCCAAAGGCGGCGGCCAGGCTGCGCCAGAAGGGGTTTGAGCAGTCCTGCCCGATGTCGACCTGGCAGACACACACCATCGTCAAAGGCGACCGGCAGCTGAAGGTGACGTCGCTGCCCGGCCGTCACGCCCCGATGTGGGCCACGGCGCTCGTCCCGCCCGTGATGGGCAGCATGCTGGAGTTCGGGCAGGTCGACGGGCCGCAACGGCGCCTGTACATCTCCGGGGATACCCTGCTTGTCGACGAACTCGGAGAAATTCCGGTCCGTTTCGACGCCGTCGACGCGGGCATCCTGCACCTCGGCGGGACGCGACTGCCCGCGGGGCCCCGGTTGCCGTTCGGGCTCACCGTGACCATGGACGGACAACAGGGTGCCGGCCTGGCCGAACTGCTCAAGCTGCCGAAGGCGATTCCGGTTCACTTTGACGACTACACCGTCTTCGCGTCACCGCTGGGCGACTTCACCCGGGAGATGGCGCGGCGCGGCCTGGCCGACCGCGTCGTCGAGATCGAGCGTGGCGGCTCGGTGTCGATCTAGGACTGATCGACGAGCACCGCGCCCTCGGGCCGGTCCCCGAGAGTCTGCAACTGCAGCGTGATGCTGTCGCCCTGGGCGGTGAGCCGCAGGATCTGGGCCAGCTCCGCCGGGGCATCACACTGCATGTAGTGGTCGGCGCCCGGCACCACCCAGTAGCGACTCCGCCCTGACATGCCCCGCAGATACTTCTGCCAGACATGGTTGGCCACCCGCAGCGGGGCCACCGCGTCATGCAGCCCCCACACCACGGTGACGTTGACCGGCAACTTGGAAAGCGCTTCCAGCCAACTCTTTTCGTCGGCTGCCCGCTCATGCAGATACTGAATGGTGTCCGGCAGCACCCGGATGCCGTCGTTGTAGGCGAAGCACTTTGCCAGAGCGGCGATTTCGGGGTTCTCCGGGGTGCGGCGCGGCATGAAGGTAGTGAACCCGAGGCCGGCGGCCAGCAACTCCGGCGTCGTCTCCGCGGCGGTGGCACGGCCGGTCTTGTCGTTGAGCAGCGCGGTCTGGAATGCCGTGAGGTTGGACAGCGGGAGGTAGATGTTGCCGTTCGTCAGGATCAGATCCTCTGGCAATGCCGACTTCTCAGCCAGCAGACCGAGCGCGATCATTCCGACGCTGCAGCCACGGTCGTGGGTGATCATGCGGTAGTCGGTCAGTTTCCATACCTCGGTGATGGCGTGCACCAGCAGACGCGCGTCGTCGTAGAGCGAATAGACGTAAGGCTCGGGCGGCTTGTCGGACACGCCGTAGCCCGGGAAGTCCAGCGTGAAGATTTCGAACTCGTCCTTGAGTTCCCGCGCGAGCCCGTAGTAGTCGATGCTGGATGTCGGGAAGCCGTGTACGCACACCAGCGCCGGCTTGCCCGGCGTGCCGTAGCGCCGGAGGAACACCGAGACCGATCGCCCGTCGTTGGCGGCGGTGGTTGAGCGCCAGCGCAATTCCGTCCCGCCGTTGTTCCATTCCACGAAAATGTCCATGGCTGAGGCCTTTCTAGGTTTGCGGGAACGTCACGACGGCCAGCAGGAGCGGTAACTGGTTGCCCTTGAGTTGAGGGGTCGACAGCATGTCCGGGCCGAAGAAAGAGCCGCTGAGGTAATTGTCGGCACTCCACACCTGGGCTGGGTTGACCTGACCCTGGTAGCTGAAACCCTCCAGCACGTAGGGCTGGCCGTCGGCCTCGAACAGCGAGGGTCCGTTCATTAGCTGGAAGTGCAGGTGCGGCGCGTTGGAGTTGCCGGTGTTGCCCAGCTTGGCGATCACCTGACCCTTCTTCACCTTGTCGCCGGGCTTGACCAGCAGTGAGCCCTGGATGAGGTGGGCGTACATGGCGTACAGGCCGTCGCCGATGTCCAGGATGATGTGGTTGCCGTCGACGTTGTCGACCGTCAGCTTGGCGGCCAGGACGGGGTCGGATGCCGGCAGGATGCCGGGCACGTTGGCTTCGACGGTGTCGAGGGTGGAGACGACGGTACCGTCGGCGACCGCGTAGATCTCCGAGCCGTAGTCGATGAAGCTCTCGTTTTTGGTCTGGTCGCCGGAGTAGAAGTTGCCCTGGTCGTTCATGCGCATCCAGTCGATCGCGAAGCGCTGGCTGTTGTTCAGCTTCATGTTCAACGGCAGGATCGCGTCGCGGTGCGCCCAGCCGGGGTCACAGCATCCGTTGAACGCGACCCAGTTGTTGCCCTTCAGCGGTGCAGCGATGATGCGCGGCATGCCGGCCGAGATGATGAACGGCGCCCCAAGGGTGTCGAACGGGCCCGGCTCTTTCGACGCCGGATTAGCCACGCCGTTGCCGTGGAACCGCAGCATGACCGCCTTGGGGAAATCGGAGAGGTTGTCTTGGCGGAAATCGATGAGCAACGATCGCGACGTGCCGGGAGCGATGCTGAAATCGGGCGCGGGCGCGGCAGGTAACACGCGCAGTCGGTTGCAGTTTCCGTAGTTGCAAGTGGGATCGACCAATTGGTTGCCGGAGAACGACGCGAGCACCTTCGTCGGATCCTGCCCGTCGACCACGTCGACGGCGTTCAACGTCGCAGGCTGTGCGCTGGAGTTGGTGACCTGCATGTCGAACGCCAGATGATATTTGTCGTCGGTGCCCGGGAAGGGAAACGTCGGGCGGCTGATCGGTGCGACCGTCAACGGCGTGAAAGCGTTGGGAACCGTGACGCCCTTGAGGGGATCTGTCGGCACGGGTGCACTCGTGGCCGCGGGTTGCTTCGGCGATGAGGTGCATGCGGCAAGGACTAGCACGAACCCGAGAACCGCCAAACTCCGCCGTTTCGCCATCGGGTGAGCATAGTATTCCCGAGCGGTATTCCCGCCGCTTACCATGCTGGGCATGTTCAATACGCGGGTCATCGGGCTTGCCGAGTATCGGAAGAGCGCCGAGCAACCCGGCGCGCTCACCGCCCGCTACCTCACCGCGGGTTCCCGGTCGATGGGCTCAGGTCGCGCCGCGGGAAACGCCGATGGCTTCATCGGTCACTACCGCGTCCAATACTTCGGCGGCGCAGGCAAATTCGCCGGTGACCTCGATCTGCAGATCCAACGGGCCGGGGAAGGCTATCAACTGACCTGGCGGCACCGGCCGGAGAATGTACGGCTCCCGGTGGCCGTCGGCGAGGTGGTGTACGAGGGCATCGGCTTTTGACGGGTGAGGACGCGATGGCCATCACCTACTGGATGGCGGAAAAGCCGACGTCGGCGATTGAGCTCCGGCCGCTGCTGTAAGGAGGGTCCACGTGAGACGCGTACTGCCACCGGTTGTCGTCCTGCTCGTTGTGCTGACCGGTTGCGGGAATACGTCTTCGCCGCGCCTGTGGGGCGCGTTCACCGAGCGCGGTGTGAACAGCATTGCGATGAAACCCGGGCGCAACGTGCGGATGTTCACCGACGTGAACCTGGATGCGCACGGCTATATCAAGTACGACAAGGCATCTGGCCGCTTCGCACTCGAGCCCGGCAGCTACCGGGTCGACGGCTGGTCGCTGACCACGTTCGGCTTCACACCCGAGCAGCGGGCCGTCGCATACTCGGCGCCCGGAAATGCCTTCCTGTGGAACGTCGACAAGAACGACGTGGAAATCCTGGCTTCCGTTGCGGATCCACTGGATTCGGCACCTAGCATCATCAACGGTGTGCTCAGGGTGGAGCGGACGACGCAGTACTACTTCGGCCACCAGAACGGCGACAAGGTCGACGGCATCAGTCTGGAAACACCGGCTGCCGACCGCGCTTTCGCACAACTGGTTATCGAGCGGCTGTAACGGATTGTCTTGCGATTTCATAACGAATCTCCAACTCCCGGCCGTGTCGCGCGAAAATCATTCGTCGAAAGCTTCAGCCACACCGGCGAGATTGGGGGATCGTGCTCAAACGGTTCCGTGCCGCTCTCGTGGTGGCCGTCGCGTTCTGTGTGGGAGGCGGACTGGCCACGGCTGATCCCGGGGGTATGCGGACCGTGGTGACGTCGGCCTGTGAACAACGGACGCTGGTGCTCTCGGCATTTCCGGCCGAGTCGGACGCCGTGCTGGCCCACACCTTGCTCGAGCCCAATCCCGTTGGGGTGTATGAAAGGCAGTACTACTACCGCGGGTCGATCGCCGGCAAGAAGGTGCTGGTGGCGATGACCCGGATCGGCCTGGTGAACGCGACGACCGTGACCGAGGCAGCCTTGAGTCGTTTCACCTGCGCTTCCGGCATTTCGATTGGTGCCGTGATCTTTTCGGGAGTTGCCGGCGGCGCCGGCCGGACCAGCGTCGGTGACGTGGCGATACCGGCGCAGTGGACCCTCGACAACGGCGCCACCTACCAGCCTGTCGATCCCGGCATGCTGGCAGTAGCGCAGACGCTGACCGTCCAGCTCAGCAACGTCAACAATCTGGGCAATCCGATGTGCCTGTGCCGTCATGTCCCCACGGTCAAGCTCAACGAGCTGCCGCGCCAGCCGCAGCTGTTCGTCGGTGGCAACGGTTACAGCCACGACGCCAACAACGGGCAGGCGTTTCCGTGTGTCCCCAACGCCGGCGACGTCTTCGGGTGCCAGCCGTGCAGCCCGCCCGGTCGTTCGCTGTTGTACACCGGCAACTTCTTTCAGGCCATCGGGCCGTGGCTGGCCAAGGGATTGCTCAGCAATCTCAATATTCAGACCGCCGACAACCCGGCCTACGATGCGGTGGACCAGGAAACGGCCGCGTCACTGGCCGTCGCAACGGCACATGGGGTGCCGTTCCTGGGAATTCGCGGGATGTCCGACGGCCCGGGCGACCCGCTGGGACTGCCGGGGTTCCCGTTCCAGTTCTTTTTCTACAAGCAGATCGCCGCGGAGAACGCCGCGCGGGTGGTGGAGGCGTTCATGACGAGTTGGGCAGGCCCGTAAGACGTTTGTCGCTCGTAGCCGGGCGGGGGCGTCGGTGATCGGGGCAGGGGCCCATCTGTCTCTGGGAAAGTCGGCCAGATGTTTGCCCGGCTCAGAGCGAAACTATTCGTCGCCGCGGGCCACCGGCCGTGCGGAGTCCGAGCACCATTCCGACCACGACCCGGGATACAGCGCCGCCTGCCGGCCCGCGGCCGCGAACGCGGCGACCACCACCGCGGCGGTGACCCCGGATCCGCAGTAGGTGCCGACGGCGCCGTCGGGCAGCGGGTGACTGTTGGCGACAAAAGTTCCGTCAGCCGTCAGCAGCGTGCCGAACGGCAGATTCTTGGCGCCGGGAATGTGGCCGGCGACCGGATCCAGAGGCTCGACCTCGCCGCGGTAGCGCTCGGGCGCGCGGGCGTCGAACAACGCCACTTGCGCGGTCTGTTCCGCGGTCAAAGTGGGTTGCGCACCGGCATACAGATCCTGATGCGCCACAGTCACATTGCCGGGCGGTGGTTCGACCGCGCCCCGGTCCAGACCGCCACCAGACGCCAGCCAGGCCCTCAGTCCGCCGTCCAGGATGCGCACCTTGTCCAGGCCCGCCGCGGTGCACAGCCACCACGCCCGCGCCGAACCGACGCGATTCCAATCGTCGTACACCACGATCAGTTCGTTCTCGCGAACTCCCCACCGTCGCAACGCTTCCTGGAGGCTCTGACCGGACGGCAGCGGATGGCGGCCGCGTCCGGGCACGGTGTGGTCGGTCAGCTCGTCCTCCAGCGAGACATACACCGCGCCGGGAATGTGGCCGTCCAGATAAGCCGGGCGCCCGTCGGGAGCGTCGAGCCGCCAGCGCACATCAAGGATGCGCAGCGGGTCGCCGGACTCGGCCAGTCGAGCCAGTTCGGCCGGCGTGATCAGCACTTGTTCGCGCACATTCACGGGTTCACCCTATCCTCGATCAGATGACGCGAGGGTTCTTCTCCTCCTGGGCCGCGGGTGCGCTGGCCCTGAGTGTGGCCACGGCAAGCCCGGTCGCTGCCGTGCCCAACACGCACTGCACGCTCAGCACGCCCGTGCAGGAAGTGCAGCACCTGTCTGAGTTGCCGGCCGAATTGCGTGGCCTGTTGCCGCCCATCGCCGATATCGGCGCACCGTTCAACAATACGGATGCCGTCAACGACCCGAACCTGCCGTTTCGCAGGCTAATTCGGGCCGGAAGCCGGGGCAGTGACTGGTTCGTCTGGTACGAGCACGGCGGAATAGGGTACTTCTGGCAAGCGGTGGTCGCACGCGTCGCGCCCGGCGGCCAGCCGACGGTATTGGCCGATGCCGGAACCATTTCCGACACACTGTGCACGGTGACCGACGGGGTGTTCGCCGGCACCGTTCCGCCTTACCCGCAGGGCACGTGGGAGGCCAGCGCCCTCTAGGCCGGCCACGCGTCCCAGCGGATCATGCTGCGCAGCGGGCCGGCGAACAGCGGCCGCGCATCGCCAGAGCGCCACCGGTCCTCAACTAACGGCGCCACGGCCGCGCTCACAGCCAACGGGTCGTCGTCGAGGTAGACGACGGTGACGTAGTGCGGGTCGGTGCGCCACCCCCGTGGCGCCGGCGCGCAGATCGACCCGAAGGTCCACACTCCGGCCACGCCGGCACAGCCGAGCAGCGCTGGATAGTGTTCGGCGCGCAACCACTCCAGCCAGGCGTCCGGTCGTTCGTCTGCCGGCTCCTCGACGATGAACAGCACGCCGCGGTGCGGCCGAAACGGCGCCACCTCGGCCGAGACCAGCGCGCCCGGCGCCGAATCCCATTGCAGCAGCCGAAGTCCAGAGATCTGCAGCAACGGCCGCATGGCCGGCATGCGACCGTTCTCCCGCAGCACTCGACCCAGTTCGACAAAGTCGCGCAGCGTCTCGGCGACCGGCTCGCCGACGAGGTAGTGCACGACGTTGCCGATGTCGCCCAGCGGTCCGTGTGCCGCGATCCGATGGGCGGGGTAGTCGCCGTCGGCGATCCAGCGCAGCCCCTGGACGATGCCGGGCAACTGGTATTGCTCGGGCATATGGTCGAGCAGATGCCAGCGCAGGTATCCGTCGTCGGTGGGTGCGGCGGCGGTGAGGCTGAAGATCCCGGCCCTGACCCGGTTCATGTAGCGTTCAGCTCGGCGAGCGCGTGCAGGTTCTCCAGGTAGTGCTGCAGGGAATCGTGTCGGAAGGTGGCGCTGACGATGGTGGCGCCGTGTGCGACGGTCTCTGCGATCAACTCGCGGGTGTGGTCCGGGCTGCCCAGCGGGTCGAGCCGGTGCGCCGGACCCAGCACCACCTCGAAGCCCGGTGGAATATCGAAGCGGCCCAGCCATTCTCGCGCCTGCTGCAGCCTCACGTTGAACGGCGCCCAGCCGTCGGCCAGGGCGACGGCCCGGCGCAGCGATCGCAGCGTGCGGCCGCCGATCCACAGCGGCACGCGCGGTTGCACCGCACGCGGGTCGACGACCATGCCGTCGAAGGAATAGAACTCGCCGTGGTAGCTCGGCTCGGCGACCGACAAGGCCGCGCGCAGCGCGGCTAGCGCATCGTCGGCGCGTGCTCCACGGTCCGCGAACGGCGCACCGATCAAGTCGAACTCTTCCTTCAAAGAGCCGACGCCCACACCGAGGATGAGCCTGCCGTTGCTGACCTTGTCCAGGGTCCCGTACCGCTTGGCGATCTCCAGCGGGTGGTGATAGCCCAGCACCAACACGTTGGTGGCCAACCGGATTCGCTCGGTGCGCGCCGCCAGATACCCGAAGGTGGCCAGTGGATCCCAGTACCGCGCGCCGCGCCGGGCCGCCTCGGCGGACGGCAGCGCGATGTGTTCACTGCAGGTCAGATGGTGATAGCCGAGCCGGTCCGCCGCCTCGGCCACCCGCGCGATGTCCTCGATCGACGCACCGACCTCCCAGTCGGCACTCACCCCGGGGAACATGGTCACCACTGGTGTGGCGATGCACAACTTTGCGGTCGCGGTGCTCATCACGATAGATTCTAACAGTGCTCGAATTGATTCGAACATGGCTCGAATGACGGCGCGGCGCGCGTACGGCGAACTCGACCGCACGCAGGTGGTGTCGTCGCTGCACGCGCTGGCCCGTCGTGTCGGCGTCCAGCAGGTGACAATGCGGGAGCTGGCCGCCGAGCTCGGCGCGGCGGTGCCGTCGGTCTACTACCATGTGCCGGGAAAACAGGCTGCGCTGGATCTGCTCGCCGAATCGGTGCTGGCCGAGATTCCGGTCCCCGAGTCGGGCCCGTGGGACGTCCGCCTGGCCGTACTGTACTGCGCCGCCCGCGAAGTCATGCTCACCGTTCCCGGGATAGCCGGCATCCTGCAGACCCGCGGCGGCGGGGAACGGGCCCGCCGGCTCGACCGGCTCAGCCGATCACTGCTGGCCGAAGCCGGACTCACCAAATCCGTTGCGGCGGCAGCGCACACGGTCTTGTACACCTACCTATTGGGTTCGGTCAGCCTGGACGAGACTCGCGGCAAAGCCGGGTCCGCCAAGCGTTTCCGGGCGGGTCTGGACGTGATCATCGCCGGCATCAAGGCGTCTGAGGGGGAGTCATGACCGTTCCGAAGCTGGGGTCGCTGGTGGTCGAGAACCAGGACACCCAGGCCGATCGCGATGCCGCGGCGGTGCTGAACCCCGACACCTTCGTCACCGGCGCCCCGTTCGACGCGATGGCCAGGCTGCGTGCGGACGCCCCGGTCCACCCGGTGCAGTTGTCCGGCCTGCCCCGGGCGTGGTTGCTGACCAAGCACGCCGACGTCCGGCTGGTCAGCCGCGACACCGATACCTTCACCAGCAGCAGGGGCAACACCCTGGTCGAGGTGGAGGCCGGACCCACCTCGGCGATGCTGCCGGGGATCGACCCGCCGCGACATGTGCACTACCGCAAGCTGATCAACCAGGGCTTCACGGCCCGCAATGTGCTGCGCCTGGAGCCCCACATGCGCCAGGTGGCCCGCAACATCGTCGCCGACATCAAGCAGAAGGGTGAATTCGACGCGGTGCCAGACATTTCCGCGGAGATGTCACTGCAGGTGATCGCCGACGTGCTCGGGGTCCCCGCCGAAGACCGCATGGAGGTGTTCCGGTGGAGCAACGCGATCGGCACCCTGGGCATCGAAGACCCCGATTATGCCCCCACACCGGAGGCGCTCGGCCAGGCGGCCGCCGAAATGTTCCGCTACTGCGGTGAACTCGTCAAACACCGGCGTACCCACGGCCGCACCGACGACATCCTGTCGGCGCTGCTGGCCGCCGAAGTCGACGGTGAGAAGCTCAACCGTGACCAGCTCAACGAGTTCTTCCTGCTGTTGGCCATCGCGGGGAACGAGACCACCCGAAATACGCTCAGCCATGGCATCTTGGCGCTGTCGCAGCACCCCGAGCAGCAGGCGCTGCTGGCCCGTGACCCGGATGCGGTCAAGCCGGCGGTCGAAGAGCTGCTGCGCTGGGCCAGCCCGGTGATGCATTTCCGGCGCACCGTGACCCGCGACGTCGAGATTCGCGGCCGGCAGATCCCTGCCGGTGACTGGGTGCTGATGCATTACCTGTCGGCCAACCGCGACGAGGACGTGTTCGAGCGGGCCGGCGAATTCGACGTGACCCGAAACCCCTCCGGTACAGGGGCCGGGCACGCCGCGTTCGGCGGAGGGGGAGTGCACTTCTGCCTGGGCGCGCAACTCGCCCGCCTTGAGCTGCGGGTGCTGCTCGAGGAGCTGTACCCGAACGTGCCCGGCTTGACGGTGACCGGCGAGCCCGACCGGCTGCGGTCGTCGTTCTTCCATGGGATCAAACGACTTCCGTGTAGTACCGGTTAGTTGCCTTCGGCTTTGGTGATCTGATCGCCCATGTCGTCGGCGGACAGGCGAGCCTGCAGGAACGCGCCCGAGGTCGGCAGGCTCAGGTGCAACTGTGAGGCTCCGCTGACGGCGAGGTCGCCGCGCTTCAGCGTGAAGTCCAGCACGTGCCCTCCGGCGGTGCGGTCGTCGTCGAGGAAGTGCAGGTGATAACCCGCGACGGAAATGCCTTGTTCGAAGTCAGGGGTGCGGAACCCGACCAACGTTCCTTGCACATCGGTGAACCGCGTCTCGGCCTGTCCTTCGGTCGCCTGTGTCAGCGGCGGATACGGCTCGTGCTGCTCCATCACGGTGCGGGTGTGCAGGTCGGCGAAGTGACCGGTGACCCGGATGGCGTAGATCAGGTTGGTGCTGGCGATGCGTTGGTCGATGGCGGCGGTCACTGCGGCACGGTCGGTGCGGGCCTTGATCGGGATCTCGAAATCGCGGTGGAACCGGGTGACTGCGGCGAACGGGGTGCGGTCCGTTTGTGCTGCGCGCGTGGCGGTTCCGTCTGCCCGTAGCCGGTAGCAGACGCCGTCGAGGATCACCATCTCACCGTCGAGGTGGTTGAACGTGCCGAGCCCGAAGTCGCCATGCTGCAAGATGTCGGCGACGGTGGCCTCGCCGTCGTAGACGCCGTCGAGCAGGGCGCTGATGGTGGAGTACTGGTAGACCTCGGACTGGTGACCGAGAAGTGCTGCCGCCCAACGACGGAAGTGCTCGTGTGCCGTGCTCATTCGAAGCTGTCGTCGTGCAGCTGGGCGGCAAGATCGACGTTCTGGCTGTAGTCGACTGGGACGTCGATCAGCGAAGGTCCGGGTTCGGCCAAGGCCTGTCGGAGGACCGAGCTGAATTCGTCGAGTGTGTTCACCCGGTAGCCGTGCGCACCGAAAGCCTTGGCGTAGGCGATCGTGTCGTATTCGCCGAGGTGCACACCGGACTTGCGGCCGTATTTCAGCTCCTCCTGGAAACCCACCATGTCGTAACCGTTGTCGCGAAAGATGATGTGAGTGAACGTCAAACCCAGCCGTGCGGCGGTGGCGAGTTCCTGCGCGGAGAATAGGAATCCGCCGTCACCGGACACCGACACCACCGGTGTGCCGGGGCGTACCAGGCAGGCGGCCATCGCCCAGGGCAGGGCCACCCCGAGCGTCTGTTGGCCGTTGGAGAACAGCAGCCGCCGCGGCTGGTACACCCGGAAGTGCCGGGCCAGGTAGATGTAGACCGAGCCGATGTCGCAGGCGATGGTCGCGGTGTCGTCGAGTTCGGCGCGCAGCCGCAACACCACCGCGACGGGGTTCAATCCTGGGCCGTCGGGAGTCTGATCGCGTGCGGCATCGTCGATGTCGGCCAACGCTTTTCGTTGGACCGCGATTTCGTCTTGGTAGTCGGTGCTCAGGGCGAAGCCGGCTAGGGAGTCGGTCAACGCGGTGAGGGTCGCCGCGATGTCGCCACGCAGTTCCACCGTCGGCTGGTAGTGGTTGTCGACGTCGGCGGGAACGGAGTCGATGTGCACGATCGGGCGCCCGACGTTGTTGTTCCACAGCACCGGGTCGTATTCCACCGCGTCATAACCGATGGCGACGACGACGTCGGCGTGGGCCACGATGACGTCGCCGGGCTGGTTGCGGAACAGCCCCACCCGGCCCAGGAAGCGGTCCTCCAACTCCCGGGAGATGACGCCGGCGGCCTGGAACGTTTCGACGACGGGCAACCCGGTCGCGGCCACCAAAGCCCGCAGCGCCGTGCAGGTTTCGGGATCGGCGCCGCGGATGCCGACCAGTAGCGCGGGACGCTGCGCCGCACCGATCAATTCGGCTGCTCGCGCCACGATGGCGGCCGGTGCCGCCGCCAACGGGGGGATGGGCAGTGACGCGGTGATGCCCGCGGTGGTCGGGGCGGCCAGCACATCGGAGGGCAGGACGACCGCGGCGGCGCCACACGGTTCGGCCAGAGCCGCGCGGAATGCCGAAACGGTGGCCTCGGCCGCATTGTCCGGATGGTCGATCTCGCCGGTGAACTTGGTGACCGTGCGCAACATCGCCGCGGCGTCCATCGACTGATGGGTGCGCTTGAGCCGGTCCTGGCGCTGCACGGCACCGCACAGCGCCACCACCGGGTCCTGTTCGGTGTTCGCGGTGAGCAGGCCGGTCGCCAGGTTCGTGGTGCCAGGCCCGGACGTCACCACGACGACGCCGGGGGTGCCGGTGAGCCGGCCGACCGCCGCGGCCATGAACGCGGCGTTCTGTTCGTGCCGGCACACCACCAGCTCGGGCCCGCCGTCGAGCAGCGCGTCGTACACCGCGTCGATCTTGGCTCCCGGCACCCCGAAGACGTATCGCACACCCTGCGCGGACAGCACGTCGACGATTTTCTGGGCGCTGCGCACGGGAGTCACCTGCGCGACGCTACCCGAACCAACGACGCAGCGCCGCGCGCAGCGCGTCGCTCGACGCGAATTCATCTGTCGCGCAAGCGATGTAACCGTCGGGCCGGATCAGCATCGCCCTATTCCACGTCGGCTGGACCGAGCAGCCGCACCTCTTCCAAGTCCATGGTCTGCTGGATCTCCCGCAGCACGATGTCGTCGATCTGCCGCTGGTTGCGCAGCTCGGTGATGGCCTGGCGCTTGCGCTCCAGCACCCGAAGGTGCACCTCGCGGATCTTGTCCCTGGCCTCGGTGAGGTGGTTGCTGTCGTTGGAGTCGTCGCCGTCGGCCTCGGCCAGCCGGGCCTTCTCTTCGTATTCCTTCTGCAACCGGGCCATCAGCTTAGGGCCGACGCCGACCTCGGCAGCGACCTGGGGCAGCACCTCCAGCGCGACTTCGGCCCCGCGGGTGCGGGCCAGCTGCACTTCCTCGGCACGGGCGACGTCTTCGGGCAGGTGCGCCCACCTGACCACCAGGGGCAGCGTGCTGCCCTGGACGAGGACGGTCACCAGGATCACCACCGACACCACGAAGATGATCAGGCTGCGGTCGGGAAAGGGTGCGCCGCTGTGCGTTTCCAGCGGGACGGCCAGCGCCGCGGCCAGCGACACCGCGCCTCGGAATCCGGCCCAGCTGGTGACGCTGCGTTGCCGGAACGGGACATGACGGGTGGGTCGGTTGGTGGTTCGGTCGATGGCCAGGCCGAGGAAAGTGGTGAGTTCGACCCACAAGAACCGGGTCGCGATCACCACACCGCACACCGCGAACGCGAGGTAGATGGCATTGCGGATTCCGCCGTGCACGTCGGCGATTCCGTGCATGGCATTAGGGATTTGGACGCCGACGAACACCCACAGCGAACCGTTGAGCAGGAACGTGGTGACGTCCCAGAAGGCGAAGGACTGCAACCTTGAGCGGGCTCGGATGACCCGCGGGCTGACATAGGTGAGCATCAGCGCGGACACCAGCACCGCGACCACACCACTGCAGTGCGTGGTCTCCGCGAGCAGGAACGCCGCGAACGGCGTGAGCAGGCTCAGCGCACCCTCTTCCAGCGGCGCGTCAATGCTGCGGCGCAGCAGGGTTACCAGCCCGCCGACGATCAGCCCGGCCAGGATGCCGCCCAGGTAGGAGTAGACGAAGCGCAGGGTCAAGGCCAGCGGGCCGACCTCGCCGCCGCCGACTGCCACCGAGACGGTGACGCCGAACAGCACCAGCGCGGTGCCGTCGTTGATGAGGCTTTCACCGCGCAGCACGGTCAGCGACCGTCGCGGCAGTTTCTTCGCCAGACCGGCGACGGCGGCCGCGTCGGTCGGCGAGAGGACGGCGCCCAGCACCGCCGCCGCATGCGATTCCATGCCCATGGCCCGCGCCGTCCAGGAGACGGCGAATGCCGTGGCGATGACCAGCCCGATGCTGGTCATCACGATCACCCGCAGGTTGGCTTTGATCTCGCGGAAGCTGGTGTTCAGGCTCTCCCAGTACAGGATCGCCGGCAGGAACAGCAGCAGCACCAGCTCGCCCTCGATGTGGACATGGGCGAAGCGGGGGATCAGCCCGAGCAGGGCGCCCAGGAAGATGAGCAGGACCGGGGGACCGACACGGAACCGCCGGCCCAGCAGCGTGCCCAGGACCACGGTGGTAACGAGCGCAACAATGAGAACAAGCGCAAACACCTGTCCCATCCTTGCGCAGGATTAAACAGTCGGCGCGACTGGTGCTGCTTCAATTGCAGTCGCAGCAGTCTCCGCAGTCACAGCAGCAGCCGTCGCCCTCGCAGCAGGTGTCGCAGCAGCAGTCGCATTCGCACTCGCAGCAGCAGGCGTCGGTGCAGCTGTCCCAGCAGCTGCGTTTGGGCTGCGGCTGCGGTGGAACCTGGCCCGGCGGAATCTCGCCGGGAATGTTGGTGAAGGGCTGATTGCCGAAGTTGATGCCCTGCTGCTCGCCGTGCGGGGTACAGCCGGGGTAGTTGCCTTTGGGGTCGAAGGTGCGCGAGACCGAGCGCCTGAGTTCTTTGGTCAGCAATCGCTTCGGCAGCCGGCCGTCGGTGAAGTCGACGTCGGCAAGCGCGAGTTGGATGCCGAGCACCGCGTCGTCGCAGAGGGTGCGTGCCTCTTGCAGCGTTGTTTTGGTGGCGGCCAACGGATTCCATTTGCCGCGGGCCACGTCGTCGCGGTAGTCCTCGACGGCGTCGAGCAGGTGCGCGACCCGCCCGAACAGCTGACCGATCTCGCGCAGCGGCGCCTCGTTGGCCGGGCGGCCGGCCAACAGCGCGGTGTGCGCGAAGGCGGCGGCGACGGCGGTCTCGGTGGGTTCGGTGACCGCCAACAGCGAGGTGCCCGGGCCGGCTACCGCTTCCAGGTCAGTCTGCCGGTCCATCGCCGCCACCAGCACACCGGCGTCGAAGCCCAACTCGTGTCCGGTGTCGGTGCCGCGCCGCACCCAGCGCTGCGCGATGCGTCGCGCGGTGGGACGCACCGCGGCCACCCCGACCAGGCCGTCGCGGTCGTCGACGTGGTCGCGGACTTTGGCGGCGGCCAGCGCCAACGACACCACGGCGGCCAGCCGTACGCATTCGCCGGTCGCCACATCCGCGCGCTTCATGCCACGCAACGGGCACGGCCCGGCCGTGCGGCGGGTGGGCTTGGCCTCCGACTGCGCCTCGACCAACAGCGAGACGATCAGGCCGTCGTAGTTGGTCGCGATCCGCGCGGCCTGGCCGTAGTCGTCGCGCAATGCCAGACACAGGCCGCAGAGCTGGGCGCGCCACGCCGCGGTGAGTTCGCCGCCGAGCCGATGATGGCAGGGCCGAATGATGCCAAACACGCATTGAAAGTACCGGACCGTTTGCTGGTCGGCGGGTATTGCCGGGTGATTCGAGTGTGCGTGTACGGCGGGTTTCGGCCCTGGATTCCACCGCTGACGCACACTCGAGGCGGTCAGCGCACACTCGATCCGCGGGGGACTATGGTTCATGGATGAAGGTCAAGCAGCTGGCCGTCCTCGCCCTCTTTCTGATGCTCGTGGGCTGTTCCAGCCCGAGCAAGGCGGCGACCAAAACCATCGATGTCCCGATGGACGATGTGCTCAATCAGAGCGCGATCACCCGCGACGTCACACTCGCGGTCGGAGACACCCTGAACGTTTCGCTGGGCTCCAATAAAAGCACCCCGTACCGCTGGACGGCCGATCCGAAAATTGGTGACCCCGCGCTGCTGAGGCAGGCCAGTCACGAGTACCTGCGCGGCTCCACCGACCGCATCGGCGCCCCGGGCACCGAGGTGTGGACGTTCACGGCGTTGAAGTCCGGGAAGACGACGATCGTCGCCAAGTACGGCAGCGTCGTCGGCGACTCCGCGCCGACCTGCACCTTCACCGCGAACGTCACGGTCCAGTAGTGCTGCGCTGGCCCAGGCTCTCCCATGCGCCCAAGGAGCTGCTCGACGAGCTCAAGTCCGAGGGCGTCATCTTTCTCGCCTCGCGGGTCGAGGTTCGGCGCAGCTTCAGTGGGCACGTCCCGGGCGTCTACTCGGCCGCGGGCGTGGCCCGCTATCGCGGCATGTTCGCGTTCAGCGAGCGGCGGATCGTCGCCACGTTTCCGACGGGGGCGTGCCCGCAGTTGCGGTCCATCGATTGCTCGTGGGACACCGAGCCCGGGCCGGCCATTGCGACGATCTCTGCGCACGAGCTCTCCATTGAAATCGAGCTGCGCGAAGTGGACCATGCCTTCAGTGGAACGATGAAACTGGTGTATCGACGCGATATTCCCGACGCGGTGCTGCAGCAGCTGCCGGCCACGACGGTGAAGTACCGCCTGGAGCCGATGTTCGTGTACCGCGCGGCCGGGGTGCGCCCCCGCGTATAGAGAGGAGCCGGCGATGACCGTGTCGAACGCAAAAGTGGACTTCCACTTCGACCCGATGTGTCCGTTCGCGTATCAGACCTCGGTGTGGATCCGGAATGTTCGCGAACAGCTGGGCATCTCCATCGACTGGCGGTTCTTCAGCCTCGAAGAGATCAACCGCGTCGAGGGCAAGAAGCACCCCTGGGAGCGGGACTGGTCTTACGGCTGGTCGCTGATGCGGATCGGGGCCTTGCTGCGCCGGACGGACATGGCGTTGCTGGACCGCTGGTACGCGGCGATCGGTCACGAGCTGCACGACCTGGGCGGAAAGCCGCACGACCCTGCGGTGGCGCGCCGTCTGCTTGGTGAGATCGGCTGCGACGCAGGCATTTTGGATGATGCGCTGGCCGACGCTTCCACCCACGACGACGTCCGCAGCGAGCATCAGCGCGTCGTCGACGCCGGCGGGTACGGGGTGCCGACGCTGTTTATGGACGGGCAATGCCTGTTCGGGCCGGTGCTGGTGGACCCGCCGAGCGGTGCGGAGGCGTTGAGGCTGTGGGATGTGGTCACCGGAATGGCCTCGTTGCCGCATGTGTACGAGTTGCAGCGGCCCAAGTCGGCGGCCGACGCCGAACTGATCGGCCGCAGCCTGCGCCCGTACCTGGACGGGCGGGACTGGGTGAGCATCAATCGGGGTGAAGTGGTGGACGTCGACCGGTTGGCGGGGCGTAGCCGCTAGGCAGCCCTCCGAACGGCCTTCGCATTAGGGCCATTGGTCCCTAATCCTTGTTCCCGGCTGGTCGTAGCATCGACGCTCGGGCAACCCGATTCCTTCGGGCATTGGTCGTTTTCGGGGCGGCCGGGAATCGGTGGGAGGTCAATCATGGTGAGTTTTCCGATGCTGCCGCCGGAGATCAATTCTCTGCGGATGTTCAGCGGCGCGGGTTCGGCGCCGATGCTGGACGCCGCGGCGGCATGGAACGGGTTGGCCGATGAGTTGGGGGCGGCGGCGGATTCGTTCTCGTCGGTGACCTCAGGACTGACCGCCCAGGCGTGGCAGGGGCCGGCCGCGGCGGCCATGACGGCCGCGGCCGCGCCGTATTCGGGGTGGCTGAGCGCGGCGTCGGCGACTGCTGCCGGCGCGGCGGCGCAGGCTCAGGCGGTAGTGGGTGCCTTCGAGGCCGCGCAGGCGGCGACGGTGCATCCGTTGCTGGTCGAAGCCAACCGCAGTGCGTTCGTGCAGCTGGTCCGCTCGAATTTCCTCGGCATCTTCGGACCGGCGATCGCCGCTTTCGAGTCCGACTACGAGGCGATGTGGGCCGCCGATGTCGCCGCCATGACGGGCTATCACGCCAGCGCGGCGGCGGCTGCCGCCGGGTTGAACCCGTTCGAAGCGCTGCTGCAAGCTTTGCCTTTCAACATCGGCATCGGCAACAAACCGGGCAGCAACGGCAACATCGGTAACGGCAACAACGGCAACGCCAATATCGGTAGCGGTAACACCGGCAGCGGAAACCTCGGCGGCGGAAACGGCAGGGTCGGGCTCTCATCCAATGGGAACATCGGCAGCGGCAACCAGGGCAATAACAACTTCGGCAGCGGGAACCGGGGCAATGACAACATCGGTTTCGGTAACCTCGGCAACCCCTTGACCAGTGCTAACCCGGGCGCCAACTTCGGCGCCGGCAACTTCGGTAATGGAAACTTCGGCATCGGAAACCACGGCGACCTGAACGTCGGTGCGGGCAACACCGGCAACGGCAACGTCGGCTTCGGTCTCACCGGGAACAAGTTGGTCGGTGTCGGCGGTGCTTACTTCGACTCGGTGACCAGACAGTTCGTGTTCAACGGCTTGAACTCCGGCACCGGCAATATCGGTTTCGGTAACTCGGGCACGGGCAATATCGGCTTCTTCAACTCAGGTGATGGCAACGTCGGCATCTTCAACTCCGGTTTCAATCAAATCCCCGCTGACCTTGGCAAGATTCAAGGCATCGGCATCGGACAATCCGGCTTCGGCAACATCGGCCTCGGTAACAGCGGCAACGGCAACTTCGGGGTGGGTAATTCGGGGGCATTAGACACTGGCTTCTTCAACGCAGGTCAGGTGAACACCGGCTGGGGGAATGGCGGCGGCACCTCGCTCGGTGGCAACACCGGATTCTGGAATTCGGGCAACACCAATACCGGCTGGGGCAATTCGGGGAGCACCAATACCGGCTTGTGGAACTTTGGCAGCCTGAACACCGGCGTGGGCAGCGTAACCGACCAACCCGGCCCGAACTCGGGCTTCGGCAATACCGGTACCGGCTCGTCGGGCTTCTTCAATACGGCTTCCGGAGGAACGCTATTCGACGGACGCAGCTCGGGGTTCTTCAATTCGGCCAGTGGGGGCAGTATCGGGAACGGGCAGCTATCCGGCTTCTTCAACACAGCGGTAACCAGCGCCGCCAGCCCCAACACCGCCAACCTGGTCACCGGCTTGCTGAACACCGGCAACCGGGTCGCAGGCCTGTTCAGCATCGTGTCGCTGTTGAGGCAATTGGCCGCATAGCGGGTCGCTTTCAGAATCGTGGCGATCGCGAGCGCGGCGGGAAGCCCGTCACACCATCGCGGTCGGCGGGATCTTCAGTCCAATTGCCAAGGCACCGGCCAACTCTCGGCTGGTGTCGTAGTCGAAGATCACGTGCCCGCTGATCACGTCGACATCGCGCTTGGCCCGTTGTAGCGGGTTGTCGAGGAAGTGCGCGCTGGCTCCGGAGGCTTCGAGGAGATCGGCAATGACGCCGCGGGACTCCTTGACGATGTGCGCGGCGGCCAGACGCGCGTCGGCACGCACCGCTTTTGGCACCCTGTTGCCGGTGCCGAGGATGTCGTCGATGCGCCCGGAGGTGTCGTGCAGCAGCCCGTGCAGAGCGCGGAGCCTGATGCGGGCCTGACCCAGGCGCGCCTGGGCGGCGGGTTTGTCTTTCTGGCTGGTGCCCTCGTAGGCGAGGACGCGTTCGCTGAGGCGCTGCGTGTAGATCTCCGCGACGCGTTCGGCGGCGCCGAGGGCCGGCATCGCGGCGGTGAGCGCGAGTGCGGGCACCAGGGGCCAGCGGTAGACGTCGGCGTCGTGCAGCCTGGCGCCCGGGGTGGTGCCGGCGTAGATGTCGGTGACCTTGATCAACCGGTGGGCGGGGACGAAGATCTGCTCGGCGACGATGTCGTTGGATCCGGTGGCGCACATGCCGTCGGTGTGCCACACGTCGACGACGCTGACGTCGTCGGCTGGAACGAGTGCGAGCGCGGGGTAGATGGCGTCGTCGGGGCCGCACAGCGCGCCGACGATGGCCCAATTGCCGTCCATGACGCCGGTGGCCCAGGACCATCGTCCGCTGAGGGTGACCCCGCCTTCGGCTGGTGTGCCGCGGCCGGTGGGCGCCAGCGGGGCCGAGGCGAGAAACGGTTGGCTGGCGAATCCTTCTGCCTGGGCCTGTTCGTCGAACAGCGACAGCATCCAGGTATGCAGGGTGTAGAACGCGGCAGTCCAGGCGGTGGAGGCGCAGCCGTGTGCCATTCGGCGTACCGGGTCGAAAATGGTTGCGAATGGAGCTTGTTGGCCGCCATAGCCCTTTGGCTTGAGGAGCTCGGTGAAGCCGGTTTGTTCGAGCTCCTTGACGGTGGCTTCCGGTAGCCGGCGCAGCTGTTCGGCTTCCCTGGCTCGCTGGTGTAGGCGGTCGACGAAATCGTCGGTGATGGCCGTCATGGCTTCACCATACCTTTTAGTATGTTCAAGGGCGCAGCAGGAAGTCCGTAAACTTCCCGAGCTGCTGCTCTTGGGGCGTGCCGACGGACAGATGTAGTAGGCCGATGCCGGCGGCGAAGGTGGTGCCGGCGCGTAGGTCGGCCTCTTCAGTGCCAAAACCGTAGTCGCGGAATGCTTTTCGCACCTGCTCGAACAGTCGCCGGTCCGCGGCTTGGACGGCAGCGGCGATGTTCTTGTCGGATCGCGCCCATTCGCGCATGGCGCGTTCCAAAGTCCAGTGCCGCGGCTTGATGAGCAGCGCAATCATTTGAGACAGCCGTTCGCGGGGTTCGGTGTCGCCGAGCTGCTCGATCTCACGAAGTTCGTCGTCTTTTTGCTTTGTCCAGGATTCGATCAGCGCCTGGCGGTAGGCCGCCATGTCGACGAAATGCCAGTAGAAGCTGCCTTTGGT
This sequence comes from Mycobacterium gordonae, assembly GCF_002101675.1. Lineage (GTDB taxonomy): Bacteria > Actinomycetota > Actinomycetes > Mycobacteriales > Mycobacteriaceae > Mycobacterium > Mycobacterium gordonae. The sequence goes on from NZ_LQOY01000053.1 coordinate 51,775, forward strand.
GACGTTCAGGCGGGAGCAGAGACGGTCCAGTTTGAGGGCGCTGAGGCCCTCGTCGGCCACTGTCGCATAGCCGGCCTGAAGCCAATCGTCCACCCCGAGACGGCTGCTGGTCCCCATAGACGGCAGCCTACGTGTGGAAGTATCGAGGTATGACTTCGCCGCGTGGCGGGTCGCGCGTGGGGACCCGATTTGGACCGTACGAACTGCGATCGTTGCTGGGTACGGGCGGTATGGGCGAGGTGTACCGGGCCTACGACACGGTTCGCGGGCGAGAGGTGGCTTTGAAGCTGCTGCGCCCGGATCTGGCCGCTGACCCGCAATACCAAGAGCGTTTCCGGCGGGAGTCGCAGATTGCGGCGCGGTTGCAGGAACCGCACGTCATTCCGGTGCACGATTTCGGCGCGATCGGCGGCGTGTTGTTCATCGACATGCGTCTGGTGGAGGGTGTTAGCCTTCGCGACCTGCTGCAGTCGCGCGGCCCGATGGAGCCTTCGGATGCGGTCGCTGTGCTTGCCCAGGTGGCCTCTGCCTTGGATGCAGCGCATGCCGACGGCCTGGTGCATCGCGATATCAAGCCCGAGAACGTGCTGCTCAACGCTGAAGCCTTCGCGTACCTCGTCGACTTCGGTATTGCCCGCGGCGGCGGCGACCCCAGTTTGACCGGTGCGGGCCTGCCAATGGGGTCCTATCTGTACATGGCGCCGGAACGCTTCAGCGGCGACTGGGTCGGCCCGGCGACCGATGTCTATTCGCTGACCTGTCTGCTCTACGAATGCCTGACGGGTAGTGCGCCTTTCGACTTTCCGGAGCCCGCAGCGGTGATGAGCGCGCACGTGTTCTCCGCGCCGCCGCGGCCGAGCATCATGCGCCGCGGGATTTCTCGGGCCTTCGACGGGGTGATCGCGAAAGGGATGGCCAAAAAGCCTGCGACACGATTTGTTTCGGCCGGTGAACTGGCGCGGTCGGCTGCCGCGGTGCTCAGCCAGCCGTCGGGTACCCGGCCGTTCACGACGTCGTACCCGAATCCTGGAGACACCGGGTACAGCCCCTATCCTTTGCCGCCTCCTGTTCCGGCGCCGCCGGCGGCCCGCAGTCGCGTCCCGGCTCTGGTGGGCGGGTTCGCGGCGATCATGCTGGTGATTGCGGCCGTGCTGGCGGCTGTCCTGGTGTTTGGTGGCCGGTCGGGTCCGTCGACGCCGTCAGCGATGCCTACCACTTCTTCGAGTACTCCGACGTTGTCGGGTCGCGTCGATGGCGCCGACGAGTTGGGATTCGTCGGGCATACGGCGCGATGTGACCCCGGCAGCCCGCCCGCGGCGATGATGCGGACGGCGAAGTCTCTGGTGGTGGTGTGTCAGGCCGGGTCGGGCAATTTCTACTACCGGGGCGAGCGGATCAGCGACGGCGCCCACATCGAATTGAGTGGTGCGGTAAGGGCTTCCGGCGGTTTCGACGTGGTGAACCCGGCCAATGGCGTGCGTTACGAAATCCGTCCGCAGATGTTGACCATCTACAGCGGGAGCCATGTCGATTCGGCTGAGCCGGCGTTGGGTTTTGCGTCGGGCGGTTGAGGGTGTGGGGTCACATCCGTCACTTGCGTCTCTGGAAAAGTCGGGTGTCTGTTTGCCCGCCTTTGAGCGACAACGCGGTTGTCGCTGTGAGGTGGGCAAACATGTTGCCGCTCCGGGTAGGGACGCAGGAGGCGCGTGCTGGAAGCGACTTGCGATATGGCGCTAGTAGCGCCAAAATGGCGCCATGCCAAGCGTGCAGATCAAGGACGTTCCAGAAGACACTCACCGAGTGTTGCGAGAACGTGCGGCACGCGCTCATCAATCGCTGCAGGAGTACCTTCGCAGCCGCCTGATCGACGAGGCGAACCAACCCACGTTGGAAGAGGTCTTCGACCGAGTGGCGTCGCGTCGCGGCGGTCGAGTGTCGGCCAAGGCCGCGGTCGAACACATCCGGGCCGAGCGTGATCGTCGTTGATGCGAGCGTTCTGGCCGTAGCCCTAGGTGACGACGGAAACGGCGGTGAGCGTTTCCGGGAACGTCTGAGCGGGGAGACGTTGGCTGCGCCGGAACTCATCGACCTCGAGGTGGTCTCGGTGTGGCGCCGCCATGTCGCCGCGAAACTGATGACCGCGGCAAGGGCGAAGGCCGCGGTCGATGATCTATCGGATCTACCGCTGCGTCGTTGTTCGCATCGGCCACTGCTGCGACGCATCTGGGCGCTTCGGCATACTGTGACGCCCTACGATGCGGCGTACATCTCCCTGGCCGAGACATTGGCCGTTGCACTTGTGACCGCTGACGACCGCCTGTCGCGAGCCGCGGGCGTCCGTTGTGAGATCGAAACGCTCGCCGATTGACGCCCTACTCCCCGAACACCACCCCAGGATTGAGAATGCCGGCTGGGTCGAAGCTTTCCTTGATGCGCCGCATCAACGCCACCTTGGCCGGGTCTTCCAGCTTCAAGTAGTACGGCGTCTTGGCGCGCCCCAGTCCATGCTCGCCGGAGATCGCGCCACCCAATTCCATTGCCAGCGCAAAGATGTCGGTCATCAACTGCTTGCGGGCCACCGGATCCTTCAACAGGATCGCCAGGTGCACATTGCCGTCGCCCGCATGCCCGCAACCCGCCACCCCGCCGCCGGCCGCTGAAGCCAAACCCCGCACCGTAGAAAGGAATTTCGGCATCGCCGAACGCGGCACCACGGTGTCGATGATGTCGTCGGCGCCGATCGCCTTGGCCGTCCAGAACGCCTTCTCCCGCGCCTCGATCAACCGCCGCGCCGACCCGCCTTCGAGCACATAAGCGTCCACGGCACCCAGCTCGGCGAGCAATTCACCGGTGCGCTCGACGTCCTCGTCCAACCGATCGGACGTCCGATTCTCAAGCCCCACAACAAGATACGCCGCACAGCTGTCCCGGATCCGGTCCGGAATACCCAATTCCAGATTCTGGGTGTGGATGATCGCGGCCATCGTCAGGTTGTCGATGTATTCGAGGATGTAGGGCGCCAGCCCGGCGGCCAACACGGCGGGCACCGCCGTCATCACCTGATCGAAGTCGGCGAACGGTGCCACCACCGTGGCGCTGTGGTCCAGGCGCGGGTACAGCTTGACGATCACCTCGGTAGCCAGCGCCAGGGTGCCTTCGGAGCCGACGATCAGCTGGGTCAGGTCATAGCCCGTCGACACCTTGGCGATCTTGCCGCCGGTGCGGATGATCTGGCCCGTCGGCAACACCGCCTGCAGCCCGAGCACGTTGTGCCGGGACACCCCGTACTTCACCGCACGCATGCCGCCGGCGTTGGTGCCGACGTTGCCGCCGACGCTGGCCGACAGTTCGCCGGGGTACACCATGTAGCGCAACCCGTATGCGTCGGTGGCGGCGTCCAGTTCGTTCAGCGTGATCCCCGGCTGCACGACGGCCACCTGGTTGGTGGTGTCGACCTCGAGCACTTTGTTCATCCGCTCGAACGAGATCAGCAGCCCACCGGGCTGCGGACGCGCGGCCCCCGATAAGCCGGACCCCGAGCCGCGTGCCGTCACCGGCACCTGGTGTTCCGAGGCGGCCTTGAGCAGTTGCGCGACTTCCTCGGCGGTGGCCGGCTTGGCGACGTAGGCCGGCTGCACCGGCGACTGCGTCAGCTCCTCGTCGTGGGAGTAGTCCTCGGGGACCGCGTCACCGGATAGGAGGTGATCGGCGCCGACGATCTCGGCGAACTGTGCTGTCATGTCGCTCATCGGCATCAATCTATCCTTCGTTCGGCCCTGGCAGGTGAGGACTTCTGACTCTCACCAGCGCACCCTTTCGGGGCGGATAGTAACCACCATGGAGCACCTGACTGCCCTCGACGCCGCATTCCTCGAAGTGGAAGACTCCGATCCCCACGTGAGCCTGGCGATCGGCGGTGTGTCGATCATCGAAGGGCCGCCGCCCACTCACGAGGAGTTCCTGGAGGCGTTCGCCGAACGCGTGCAATCCATTCCGCGCTGCACGCAGGTGCTCAAGACTCATCCGCTCGACATCGGTCCGCCGGAGTGGGTGGACGATCCGCACTTCGACATTTCGCGGCATCTGCACCGGCTTGCGGTACCGCACCCCGGCGGCGACGCCGAACTGTTCGAGATCGTGGCCGACGTGATGGAGCGCCGCCTCGACCGCGAGCGCCCACTGTGGGACTGCTACGTCATCGAGGGCCTGGCCGACGACCGGTGGGCGGTGCTGACCAAGTTGCACCACTGCATCGCCGATGGCATCGCAACCACACAGATGATGGCGAAGTTCAGCGACGAGCGCGGCGGTGAGTCCTTCGCCACGGAGATCCACGGATCCAAGGAGCCGGAGCGGCGGTGGTGGGACTCGAAGGTGAGCCTCAACCCGCTGACCTTGGCGAGGACTATCGCGCGCACGGCCTTTGGCGCGGCGTCCGCCGTCGAACACGCCGCATTGGGTGCGGCGGAGCTGACGGCGAGCATGCTCACCCCGGCGCCCGACACGTCGTTGAGCGGGTCGGTCACCAGCAGGCGGCGCTACCGGGCGGCCCGGGTCCGGTTGGCCGATCTGCACGAGGTGGGTGACGCGTTCGACGTGACGGTCAACGACGTGGCGCTGGCGGCGATCACCGCCAGCTACCGGCAGCTGCTGCTGGACCGCGGGGAGAAGCCGGGACGCAACTCGCTGCGCACGCTGGTGCCGGTGTCGGTGCGCGGCACGAACCACTTCAATACGACCGACAACGAGGTGTCGGGGATGCTGCCGCTGCTGCCGGTCGACGAGGAAGACCCGGTGACCCAGCTGGAGTTGGTGCACAAGCGCCTGCAGCATGCCAAGGACAGCGGCCAGAGCGAAGGCGGCAGTGCGATGCAGTCGGCGATCGGCAGCGTGCCATTCATGTTCTCGGCGTGGGCGGTTCGACTGCTTAGCCGGCTGCCGCAGAAGGCCGTGGTGGCGCTGGCGACCAACGTCCCGGGTCCACGTGCCGAACAACGACTGCTGGGACGCCGAGTAGTGGAGATCCTGCCGATTCCGCCGATCGCGCTGCAGTTGCGCACCGGCATCGCGATGGTCAGCTACGCCGAGAATTTCGTCTTCGGCATCACCGGTGACTACGACGCCGCACCCGACCTGGAGGCGCTGGCGTCGGGCATCGAGGACGGGGTGGCGCGGCTGCTCGAGATCAGCCGGGCCTTGCGGGTCAAGCGCGGCCACAAGACCCACAAGGCCTTGGCTTAAGCGACTTTCGGGGCGAAGGTGACCGGCAGCGTGCCCAGTCCGGTCATGGCCGGGTTGCCCAGGTAGACGTCGACGCCGGCTTCGTCGACGACGTAGTCGGGAATACGGTCGAGGACGGCCTTGACCATCACCTCGGCCATGGTTCTGGCCAGATGCGATCCGATGCAGCGGTGCGGACCGAGGCCGAAGGCCAAGTGGCGATTGGGGTTTCGGTCCAGCATGATCTCGTCAGGCCGCACGAACTCGTTTTCGTCATGGTTGGCGCCCAGCCAGCTGATGATGACTTTGTCGTTGCGCCTCAGGTGTTGGCCATTGAGCGTGACGTCTCTGGTGACGGTGCGGCTGAGTTGCTGATTGACCGAGAAGTAGCGCAGGAACTCGTCGGTGGCGGTGCGGTTCAGCTCGGGGTTTTGCCTTAGTTGGTCCCGCAGTTCCGGGTGAGTGCCCAGGTGCAGCAAGGTGAGTGAGGTCTGAGACGTGGTGGTGTCGACGCCGCCGCCGATGAGGTTCCAGATGATGTTGAGCAGTTGTTCGTCGGTGAGTCTGTTTCCGTCGTACTCGAATTGGAGCAGGAAGCTGGTCAGGTCCTCTTTCGGGTCGCCTCTTCTGAGGGCGGCATATTCGAGGACGCCCTGCATCATCTCGGGGACCGCGGCGATGGCTGTTGCGTATTCGGGGCTGTCCTGGGGGACGGCCATGACGGAGTGGAAGAGGTTGGCGTAGAGGTGCCAGTTGTCGTAGGGCAGGCCCATCAGCTTCATGGTGAGGATGGCCGGGACGGGGCTGGCGTAGTCGAGGACTAGGTCCATGTGTCCTTCGGTGATGTGCCGGTTGAGGAACTCGTGCGCCTTGTCCTCCATGAACGGCCGGAGTTTTTCGACGGCGCCGGGGGAGAAGAACGGCGCCAGGGCGTGTCGTAGGGCCTGGTGATAGGGGCCGTCGATTTCGCCGATGCCCAGGGCGGGTTGGCCTTCGGGGCGCGGGACGCCCATCTCGCCCTGGTAGTCGATGCCGTCGTCGGCGTTCGGCTCGTACTTGTGGGCGAAAGTGTCACCGTCTCGGGCGGTTTCGCGCACTGCGTCGTAGCTGGTGAGGAACCAGAAGCCGCCGTAGTTCTCGTTCCAGGCGACCGGGCATGTCCGTCGGAGCTCGGCGTTGATGGCGAGTTCGTTGAGGTTGAACTCGTCGGAGTGGTGGTCGAAGTTTGTCTTTACCTCGGCGGGGATGTCGGGCCGGGCTGTCACTTGTATGTGCCTCTCGGAGTGCGCGGCGCTTATTACGCTATCTTTGCATTATTACGCCATAGGAGGTGTGTGGCCATCGAGGACTGGGCTGGCGGGGCGACCATCGGCGGGCGGGTGATCCCTTCGGTGCCTGACCTGGCTCGCATGCGGCGGGATCGCTTCGCTCGGTTGCAGGCTGGTTTGGCTTCCGGCGGCTTGGACGGACTGGTGTTGCTCGGGTCCAGCGCGGTGTCCTATGCGACCGGGGCGTTGACGCCGTCGATGGATGGTGACACCGCGGCGTTGTTCCGGGCGGTGGCAGTGGTGGTGACGGGGGAGTCGGCGCCGCATCTATTCACGATGTTCGCCGACGGGGCTCCTTCGGATGTGGTGCTGCATGGGCCGTTGTTTCCGGATCTCGATGACGGGGTGTTTGCGTCGGAGCTGGCTTCGTTGTTCGGTGTCGGCGCGCGGCTGGGAATTGACCACTCGTCGCACGCCATGTTTCGCGGTCTTCGCGGTTATGAATGGGTGGACGCGTCGGGGGTGCTGGGTGCCGCGCGGGTGTTGAAGACGGTCGACGAGGTGGCGTGTATTCGGCACGCGCAGTGGCTGAATGAGCTAGCGATGGAAGACGCGTTGGCCGTGCTTCGGCCGGGTGTGCGCCAGGTCGACTTGAGTGCGGCGTTTCTGCGGCGGGTGTTCGAGCTGGGGGCGTCGGCGGGCGGGATCGATCCGATCTGGCAGCTGATGGCTCCTTCTCGGGCGTTGGGGCCGTGGACGGTGCATGGTGATCTGGCGTATCCGACCGTGACATCGGATCGGTTTCTGCGCTACGGCGATGTGATCTGGGTGGACGCCGGGATCATGTACGAGGGGTATGCCTCGGACTACGGCCGGACGTGGGTCGTGGGGTCTGAGTTGAATGGTGTTCAGCGTGAGCAGTTTCGGCGGTGGCGGGGCGTGGTCGACGCGTGCTTGGACGTGTTGCGGCCCGGGGTCTCGGGCTTGGACTTGTGCAAGGTCGCGGTGGCGGCCAATGACGGGGTGCGGCCGTGGATCGAGCATTTCTATCTGGCGCACGGGGTGGGGACCGACAGCGCGGAGATGCCGCTGATCGGGACGGACCTCGGCGAGGATTTCGACTCCCGGCTGGTGGTCGAACCCGGGATGGTGATGGTGTTCGAGCCGGTGATCTGGGACGAGGGTTCGGCGGGGTACCGGGCGGAAGACATTGTGGCTGTGACGGATAACGGGTGGGTGAAGTTGAGCGGCTCGGATTATGCGCCGTATGGGGCTTCGGCATGAGTCCGGTGGCGCGGGATCGCGGGGTACGCGTTGGGGTCATGGCTTTAGAGGACTCGAGTCGGGTTGACTTCGCTGCGTTGCGGGCTGAGCGGCGGGCGAAGGTGTTCTCCGGCATGGAATCTGCCGGCATTGACGCTTTGATTCTTGGCGGCGCCGGCAATGTGCACTACGTGTGCGGCGCGCGGTTGTTGGGCCGCGCGGGGGTGTTGCCGTTCGCGCCGGTGTGTGTGGTGGTGCGGTCGACCGGTCGGGTGCATCTGCTGTCGACGTGGGATGAGGGGGTGCCCCCGGAGATCGAGCGCGAGGATCTGTATCCGCTGAGCTGGAACCCGGCGAATCTCATGGCGTCGGTGGCGGCTATTCCGGGGTTGCGGGAGGCGCGGCGGGTCGGGACGGATGGGTTGACGGCTTCTACTGAGGCGATGATCGCGTCGTTAGCTGAGGGTGCGGAGCTGGTGGACGGGGGTGCTGTTCTCGGGGCGTGTCGGCGGGTGAAGACGGACGCCGAGATCACGTGTCTTGAAGTGGCGGCGGCGATTTCAGAATCGGCGTTGAGTGCGATGTCCGCGGCGCTTGGGCCGGGGGTTACTGAGCGGGAGTTGCTCGGTGTGAACTCCGAGCATGTGGCGTGGTTGGGGGCGCCGGTGCCGCCGTCGGAGAGTGTGTGTTTCGTTGCCTCTGGGGCGGTTGCGTTTCGGCATGTGGCTTCGGATCGGGTGGTGGCGGAGGGGGACTTGGTGGTGTTGGCGCCGGGGGCGCTGTATGCCGGGTACGAGGCGGGGTTGGCGCGGACGGTCGTGGCCGGCTCGGGCGGCTTGGGCGGCGTCGGTTCGGCTTTGGCGGAGCGTTGCGCGGCCGGGATGGATGCGTTGTTGGGGGCATGTCGCGCGGGGCGTGTTGGTGCTGATCTGTATCGGGCTTGGGAGGGCTGTGGGTTCGGCGCGGCTTCGATGGTGCTTGCTCATGGGTTGGGTCTGGGTGCTGAGCCGCCGGTGATCGGGTTGGGGCGTGGGCGTGATGCGGTGTTGGAGGAGGGGATGGTGTTGAGCGTCCAGTCGTGGGTCGTTGAGGAAGGCGTTGGCGGGTGTCTTCAGCGTGAGACGGTGGTGGTAGGGAGTGGTGACCCTTCGGTCTTGACGCGGTACGGGAGGTCGTAATGGGTTCGCAGCCGGTCGTTTTCAATCATGTCGGGTTGTGTGTGGGGGATCGGGAGCGGTCGCGGCGGTTCTACGAAGGGCTACTGGGGTTTCAGTTCTGGTGGGAGTTGGATGCGCCGGAGGAAAGCACAGCCGCCCTGTTGCAGTTGGCGCGGCCGGTGGGGTTGCATGCGACGTATCTGGTGCGGGATGGGTTGGTGCTGGAGCTGCTGGATTACTCGGGGCGGGTGGTGAGGGTCGGCGGCGAGCGGGTGATGGATCAGATTGGGCTGACGCACATTTCGTTTTCGGTATCTGACCTTCGTTCGGTGTTGGGGCGGGTTGGTGAGTTTGGGGGGAGTGTTGTGGAAGGGACGGTGTCGGAGGGGGCGGCGATGGTGCGGGATCCGGATGGGCAGATGTTGGAGCTGCTTTCTGATGGGTGGTTGGGGGCGTTGCCGGCTCGGCCGTGAAACGATTTTGCACTCAAAGTCGCGATGAACTAGATGCAATGAGTCGAACAATCGTCGAGCGTGGCCTCAGTTCATGTTGTCCCGTTCCGCCGGTTTAGCGTCGGGCTTCTTTTCCGACGACGGATCAGCAAGGCGGTTCCCCAATTGCGCCAGCTCCTCGCCGGCCGACCTGAGCAGTCGGCCTGCGGATGTCTTTGCCTGCTCGAGCCTCGCAGTTGCCGCGTCTAAGAAACTGGGAATGTGGAAGTCCTCCCATTCCTCAATCTGATGGCGTCGGGCTTTGGCGAAGCGATCAAGTTCTTCGCGCAGCTCGGCACGGTGAGTGGCGAGCTCTCGCACAGCAAAAAACCTGAACCCCTCGACTGCCTCTGGTTTGGCGAAGCCATCAAGCACTTGCTTCGCATCGCGATAAATCTTCGCATCCTCGCCGAGCTGATCGGCAACAAGTTCACGCGCCTCATCAATCGCGCGTAGAAGTTGCTCCGGCTGCGTTGTCTTGATTCGTTCGAGCTTTAGCCGTTGCCATTTGTATAACGATGCTTCCGCGACGATTAGCAAGCTCAAGGTTTCCCCAAGCCGGTTGTCTTTTATTGCGACGCGTAGGGTTTTTGCGCGCTCCTGCACCGGAAGACCGCGATCAAAGGATCCCACGATCCGACGCACATGGTCGCGTAGTTGCTCGACGGTGACGTTGAGGGCCGATCCAAGGCTGGCGACGGAATCCCAATACGCGTCTGGCAACGACCCGTATCTGTCCAAGGATTCGACCATGCGAGAAATGGTCTGGTTGTTGCCAAGAACGTCGCCCGCACGAGTCGCCTTGACCAATTCAAGCAAAGATTCGACCTTGCCCTCGACGCGTTGAACTGCTTCAGCCACCTCGGCGATGGCCGATGTCAATGCCATCTGCACGGCGATCAATTGCGCCGACACCATTGCCTCGGGACCAAACGTTGCAGGTCGCCATTGAAGCTGGGTGAGGAATTTACCATCACCCGAACGGGTCATCATGCGGAAGAAGCCATCAGTTCCAGGAATGAGGTTGCCGTTCTTCAGAGCTGTCAGGCTGTCGGGATGCAGCTGGACGTACTTCCCGCAAGTGCCAACTATCGATGCGGCACCCGCGGTAAGGGCTGCGGCATTTGCCGCAGAAGAGGTATCAATGCCCGCAACCTGCACCGTGCGCCCGGCGGCAGTCCGGAGACGAGTCAGGTAAGACTCCACTGCCTCGGGCTCACCACCAATCAGCAGGCCCTCATCGTGGTATGCCACTACCACCGTTTCGGGCTCAAGCATTGCTGGCGGTTCCCCAAGTCCTTCAGTGCTCATAGTGTTCCCCCTGTAGTTTTTCGCAGTGTATGCAAGGGCACAGACACTGCGCAGGGCCTTGTGACGGAGGCCAGGATGCTCGCATCGGTGGATCCGGTCTCTGTCACCGGGAGACTGTTGACGACGGTCCAAACGTAGGCCAGGAGTGACGGTCGAAAAGTAGGCCACGTGGTCGTATTTATTGTGCCGTGT
>NZ_LQOY01000054.1 GCF_002101675.1 Mycobacterium gordonae
CGCCCTCAACACCGAAATCCCCATCCGCACCCTCTTCGACACCCCCACCGTCACCGACCTCGCCAACCACCTACACCACCAGCGCGCCGGCCGCACCCGGCCCCCAGTGACGCCGGTGCGCCGCCCGGAGCGGATCCCGTTGTCGTATGCCCAGCAGCGGTTGTGGTTCCTGAACCAGTTCGAGGGTGGCGCCGCGACCTACAACATGCCCACCGCGTTTCGGATCAGCGGGGCGCTGGACGTCGAGGCGCTGGACGCGGCCCTCGACGACGTCATCGCGCGCCACGAATCTCTGCGCACCATCTTCGCCGACGTCGACGGTGTCCCGTACCAGGAGGTGTTGCCGGCCCGGACGGGGATGTGGCGGCGCGGGGGTGCGGCGGTGGTGTCGTTACCGGAGCAGGAGGTGGGCGCCGAGCTTGAGGCACTGGCGGGGTATCGGTTCGATTTGTCGGCGGAGATCCCGATCCGTGCCCAGATCTATTCAATGGGAACGCGGCAGCATGCGTTGGGGATCGTGGTGCACCACATCGCCTGTGACGGGTGGTCACTGGCGCCGATGGTCCGCGATATGGGTCAGGCGTATCGGGCGCGGCGGCTGGGCCGGGCCCCGCAGTGGGCGCCGTTGGCGGTGCAGTATGTGGATTACACGCTGTGGCAACGGGAGTGGTTGGGGGCAGAGACCGACCCGGAGAGTGTGATTGCCGGGCAGTTGCGGTACTGGCGGGAGCAGTTGGCCGATCTGCCGGAGGTTGTGTCGCTGCCGGCGGACCGGGCCCGCCCGCCGGTGCCCAGTTACCGCGGCGAGGGCGTCGAGTTCCACATCGATCCGCAGGTTTGGGCGGGGGTCAAGACGCTGGCGGCGGCGCATAATGCGACGGCATCGATGGTGTTGCAAGCGGTCTTGGCGGTGGTGCTGCATCGGGTCGGTGCGGGTGAGGACATTGTGGTGGGAGCGCCGATCGCCGGCCGGCTGGACGAGGCGCTCGACGATCTGGTCGGATTCTTCGTCAACACGTGGGTGTTGCGGGTTGGCGTCACCTCCCGGGACCGGTTCAGTGATGTGCTCCACCAGGTGCGTCAGCGGGCGCTGGATGCTTACGGCCACCAGGATGTGCCGTTCGAGCTGCTGGTAGAGCAGCTCAACCCGGTCCGGTCGGCGGCGCATCATCCGCTATTTCAGGTGGCCATGGCCTTCCAGAACAACATTCGCCCCGAGGCGGTGACGATCGACGGCGTCAGCGTCGAGGAGCTCGAGGTGTGCACCCGCACAGCCAAGTTCGACCTTGATTTCGAGCTGGGTGAGGTACCGACCGAGGATCCGGCGGCCCCGATGGCTGCCGGGACGGTCTCCTATGCCACGGATTTGTTTGACCGAAGCAGCATCGAGCGGCTGGTCACCCGGTTCATGCGGGTGCTCGAGGCGGTGGTGGTGGATGCGTCGGTGGTGGTGGGTGAGGTGTCGTTGCTGGATGGCGGGGAGCGTGAGTTGGTGCTCTCGGGGTGGTCGGGGGACGCGGTCCCGGCGGC
>NZ_LQOY01000055.1 GCF_002101675.1 Mycobacterium gordonae
CGGCGGATGCGGGTAACCACTTGGCATTGCAACTCCTAAGATCCATGTTGTTGCAATGACCGTATGAATTTGCCGCGACTTTACCGCCCTGGTTACACGTTCGCCGAGGGGCTAAGCAGGCGAAGTGGGCGCCTCGGACACCTTGACCAACCGCACCTCCGGCCGTGTCGGCACCCGGTCGGCGAGGAACCATCGGAAGGCCAGGTTGCCACGCGGATAACCCAGTGTGGTCAGCGAATTCGGGTGAGCGGTGCCGCCGGCGGACAACACGATCGTCACCGACCCGTCGCCGTTGGGGACCGCGCTGCGTCCGTTGACCGAACAGCGCGCGTCGGCGGGCCCGTAGGTGGCCATGAACTGATTCCACACCACCATGTTCCAGAACCGGCACGACGGCGGACGGTGCGTGATGACCAGCGCCTCGTTCTCGTCGAGCACGAAGCTGCCGTAGGCGTAGCAGGCGTCGCGCGCCGACCAGCCGAAGTTGGCGTCCGGCACCTGGTAGGGGTCGGCGAATTCATTTGCGGCATGGGCGACTTCGTGTCCGAGCGCATGAGCGTCGTCGGCCCGGGTGCCGACCGGCAGTGGCACAATGGCGAACATCGTGCGCAACCACGTGGTGGCCGCGCGCAATCTGGCCGCGGTTTCGGCGTCGCCGTGCCGGATCGGCTCCGGCTCGTCGAGCGCCTCGATCTGCCAGACGACAGGACGGCCGGTCAGCGGGTCGGCCTGGTAGTCGCGGGTCATCAGTGCGGCCGCGTCGGGCGTCGGCGGGAATTCGAAGGAGAAGTTGCCGTCGGCGTCGATCTCGAGGTCGGTGTCGCGGACTATCGCGACCACGCGGTCCGACCAGGCGCCGGGTGACGGCTCGTTGTAGGCCGTCACCGAAAAGTACACGCTGTCACCTCTATTGCCGCTGATGCGGTAGCGGCGATCCGCCTCGACCGGACACATGTAGTAGTAGGCGTCGGTGTTGTCGCCGCCCCACCGCCGGTCCCGCCGGAACGGCGTGTTCACCGCGACGAACTGGGGGCGACCGGGTTCGGGGAACAGATAGCTGTCCAGTGCTACCCCGAGCGTGGAGCCGAGCATGCGGTAGCCGTCGGCGAGGTGCCGGTCGTCGGATACCGCGCGATCGCCTTCGAGGAAGCAGTGGTCGAGTTCGGCGAGGGCGCTGAGCAATTCACGCCAGGCTGCCGTCGATTCGTGCGTCATGTGCTGATTCCTCTCAGGAGCAGGGTCGTCGTGCGGTCGATCCAGGCATCGTCGAGGGCGCCGGGACGGGTGATCAGGCCCAGCAGCGTGACCCCTGCGACCGCTTCGGCGAGTTCGGGTGCGCTCACCTCGGGCCGGACCTCACCGCGTGCCGCGGCCTTCTCGAGTAGGTCGGCCAGGCCGCCGCCGATGAGGCCGGCGAAGCGTTCCGACAGCGCCGAATGCAGCGTGGGGTCGGCGGCCATTTCGCCGATCAGCCCGGGCAGCGCCGCCTTGGCGGCCGGAGTGCTGAGGACCGCCGTTGTGCGACAGACCATTTCGCGCAAGTCTTGAGCCAGCGAGCCGGTGTCGGGGATCTCGGTCGCGGCGCTGATGGGAAACACCGCCTCGTGCACGAGGTGTGCCTTGCTCGGCCAACGCCGATAGATCGCCGGCTTGCTGGTGCCCGCGCGCCGGGCGATCGCCGAGACCAGCAGCCCGGGGTAACCGGTCTCGGCCAGCAATTCCACGGTCGCGCTGAGCACCGCCGCGTCGATGCGCGGATCGCGGGGCCGGCCAGGCTCTTCTACCATTACGAAACTCAGAGTAACATAACTTGCCGTGACCGAACCCGTGGTGCTCGACGACCTGGCCCAGCCCCGTTTCAGCGCCGAAGCACAGCCGATTTTGGACATGATGGCCGCGCTGGCACCGGAATGTCCGCTGGACGCTGACGCGTTGTGCGCCAGAGCAAGTGCCGATACCGGCCTGAGCGATTTCGGTCCCGGTGACTACCGGGAACGCCTCGACGTCTACCTGGCGGCGCTGCGTGACATCGAGGGTCTGCACCCGGCCGGGGTGGTCAATTTCTACGGGCAGTTGTTGCAACTGCTCAAGAACCGCCTGTTGCTGGCCGACCTGCTACACCGGCACCCCGAGATCAACGACATCGAACTGCGCTCGCCGGTGGTGATCGCCGGACTGCCCCGCACCGGCACCACCCACCTGCACAACCTGCTGGCGTCCGCCCCCACCTTCCGCACCATGCCGTACTGGGAGAGCAATGAGCCGTTTCCGCTGCCGGCCGAAGCTGGAGTCCAGCCGGACCCGCGGCGTGCCCGGATGGACGTCGCGGTCAGCGTGATCAACCTGGTGATGCCGCATTTCGCGCTGATGCACGAAATGACCACCGACCACGTCCACGAAGAAATCCAACTGCTGGCCAACGACTTCTCAACGATGCTGTTCGAGACGCTGGCGCACGTGCCGGGCTGGCGCGACTACTACCAGGCCCACGATCAGACGCCGCACTACCGGTACCTCGCCACCCAACTCCGGGCGATGCAGTTCCTGCGCGGCGGACGGCGCTGGCTGCTCAAGTCGCCTCAGCATCTCGAGCAGGTGCCGGTGCTGGATCGGGTATTTCCGGACAGCATCGTCGTTTTCACCCACCGCGACCCGGTGCCGGTCGCGCTGTCAATGGTCGCGATGATCACCTATTCCGCGCGCATGCATCGCTCAGCGGTACCGGTGGAGGAGATCGCCGGATACTGGATCGACCGCCTCGAGCGGATGCTCAACGCTCTGGTCCGCGATCGCGACGTGATCGGCCCCGACCGTTCGGTCGACATTCGCTTCGACGACTTCATGGCCGGCGAACTCGGCGTAGCCGAGCGCGTCTACGCCCTGGCCGGAGAACCGTTCAGTGACGCGGCACGCGCGGCTATCACCGGCTACCTGGCCGGTCATCAGCGCGGCCGGCTGGGCACGGTCGCCACGTCGGCTGAGATGTTCGGACTGGCCGAAGACGATCTGCGCGACCGCTTCGCGCCCTACGTCGAACGCTTCCTCAAGTAGGTTCTGAAGACATGACCATCTCAATGCCTGCACTGGACGGCGTCGAACACCGCTATATCGATGTGGGCGGGGGAGTCACCATCCACGTCGCCGATGCCGGACCGGCGGACGGCCCGGCCATCATGCTCGTGCACGGTTTTCCGGAGAACTGGTGGGAGTGGCACGCGCTGATCGGCCCGCTGGCCGCCGACGGCTACCGGGTGCTGTGCCCCGACCTACGTGGGGCGGGCTGGAGCTCAGCGCCGCGCTCCAGCTACACCAAGGACGAGATGGCGGGTGACCTGTTGGTGGTGCTGGACAAGCTGAATGTGGCCTCGGTCAAACTCGCCGCGCACGACTGGGGTGGACCGGTGGCCTTCATTCTGATGCTGCGCCACCCCGAGCGGGTGACCGGCTTCTTCGGCATGAACACCGTCGCGCCCTGGGTGAAGCGTGATCTGTCGTCGGTCCGCAACATCTGGCGGCTCTGGTATCAAATTCCGATCTCACTGCCCGTGATCGGGCCGCGCTTGCTCAGCGACCCGAAGGCCCGGTTCGCGCGTGCGCTGGGTGGGTGGGTCGGCGGCGGTTTCAACATCCCCGACGAGGACATCCGCCTCTACATCGACTGCATGCGGCAACCCGGTCACGCCGAGGCCGGCTCCCGCTGGTACCGGTCTTTTCAGACTGGAGAGATGTACCGCTGGATGCGTGGCGAGTTCGCGGACGCGCGGGTCGAGGTTCCCGTTCGCTGGATCTCCGGCGTCGAAGACCCCGTGATCACCCCGGACCTGATCGACGGGTACGCCGAGCACATCACCGATTTCGAGGTGGAACTGGTCGAGGGAGTGGGACATTGGATCGTCAGCCAGCGCCCCGATCTGGTGCTCGACAGATTGCGCGCGTTTCTGCGCCTCTGATGCCGGTGAGGCCGGCCGGCAAGGTGCGGTAAGGTCGTGGTGCTCGGGGGCCCCTACCCGAGGAGTGCGTACCTAGTGCGAAATCGAATTCTGGTCATCGCGTGTGTGACGTTGTCGGCCATCTTTTCCAGCAGCTGCGGCAATGACTCCCATGGGTCCATGCGGCCACAGACTTTGAACTTCGCCGGCATGACTTGGCAAGTGCACGACGGGAAATGGCAAGTAGAAGGAGATACTCTCAGCGGCAGCGGCGGCCACCTCGCAACCATCCAGGAGTTCGCCGACGGCTTCATCGACATGGATGTCGATACTCCGGCCATGGGAGACCGTACGGTCGGAATCGGCTTCCACATCACGGGTCCCGACCTCGGAAACGGCTATGCGTTCAATTTCACAGCCAGCCAGACCTTCAATGTTTTTGAGGGAACTGATAATAACTGGCAGCCGGTCAATCCTGCGATGACGACCTTTCAGCAAACCGGCAGTCTCCAACCTAACCACAATCAGTTTCACATCGAAATGGCCGGCGATCGGTATCGAGTCTGGGCGAATGGACAGCAACTCGCCGACTTCACCGACACCAGCCGAAAAAAGGGGTCATTGATGCTGTGGGTGGAATCTTCAGGCTGGACGGTCACGTTCTCACACGTGCGCGTCAAGTAGTTCCCAGCTCGGCGCCGTGCTGCGATGCGCACCGCTGCGGCCGTCGGCAACCTTGCCGAGTGCGCGTGGCCTAGTTATCGGCCGGGCTGGACCAGGATCCGGATCGGGTTGCCTTCCTGGCGCTCCAGCATCTCGATACCGGCCTCAATGTCTTGTAACGGGACGACCTGGCTGATGGACCGCGAAAGATCAAGGCGCCCATACGAAACCAGCTTGGCCAGGGTTTCGATGTCGACGTTCTGGTAGCCAAGATGGCCGAGCGCCTGCTTGCGGCTCAATCCGAACATGGCGGTGGGGCCCACCGTCGGTGACTCCGCGCTCATGCCCACGCCCACCAGCCGGCCACCGGCGGTCAAGGAGTCCAGCGCCTGTTCGAAGGTCACCTTGAGTCCGACGGCGTCGAATGCGACGTCCAGCTTCCGGCCGCCGGTAACCTCGGCGATCTTGTCCTGCAATTGCTCGTCGCGGGTGTCGAACGCGAAGTCGGCGCCGATCTCGAGCGCGCGTTCCAGCACCGCCGGATTGATGTCGAGGGCGATCACCGGAACCGCACCGACCAGCCTGGCGAGCTGGACGATATGGGTGCCGACCCCGCCGACGCCCCACACCCCGACCGATTCCCCGATCGCGACCTTGCCCGTACGCACGACGGCGCCGAACGGCGTGGAGACCGCGTCGGCCAGGATCGCCGCCTGTTCGAGGGGGACATTGTCGGGAACCCGGGTCAGACCTACTGCCTGCGCCACTGTGTATTCGGCCCACGCGCCGTCATAAGCGAACGCCATCAGCTGGATTCGCAGGCAGTTCGACAGGTCGCCACGCCGGCAGTTCGGGCAGGTCTGGCAGGGGCGGCCGGCGGCGACCACCACCCGGTCGCCCTCTGCCCAGCCGGTCACGTCGGGACCGAGTTTCGCGATGGTGCCCGAAGCTTCGTGGCCCTGCGTCACCACCGGCGCCTGGGCCGGGAACGTGCCGTTGATCAGGCTCAGGTCCGAGTGACAGATCCCGCAGAAAGCCACCTTGACCAGAACTTCGCCCGGTCCCGGCTCGGGAATCGGAACCTCTTCCAGCACCACCCTTTTCGGGTCCGCATAAAAGCGCTCGGCGAGCATGGTGGCCATCAGTCGACGCCGATCGTGACTTCGGTGGACTTGATGAACACCGTCGCGGGCCGGCCGACTTCCAGCCCGAGATCGAGCGCGGCGTCCTTGGTGATGGATGAGGTGACGATCTGGTCGCCGCCGTCGAGTCGAATCTTGACGATCGCCATCACGGTGCCGATGTTGACCTCGGTGATGGTGCCCTGAAGCTGGTTGCGGGTTGATAGTCGCATCATTGGAGCCTATCCCCGCCCGGCGATCGAGTGTGCGGGCACGGCTTCAGGTGTGCGTCCATGGCGAGATCTCGGTGGTTCTAGCGCCGTAGGGCACACTCAAATGCATTGGCATCGCGGCAATTCAGTGCCGCGGCCCGAGCAGGGCCACCGACGCGTCCACGGCCGGTTCGACGATGCTGCGCACCGGCCTGCCGTCTTCCACGGCGAGTGCCACCAGTTCCCGCAAGCCGCCCACCAGGATCACCGCCAGCGGGACGGTCAGCGGCGGCAGGTTGGCGCGCCGAAAACCCGGACTGCCACTCAAATCGACCAGCAGGCCGGTGAGCAACTCCAATCCCTGGCGCTGCACCGGGCGAGCGAAATCGCCCAGCGAGGGAAGCTCGCGGATCCAGCTCAGCGTGATGGCCGGCCGGGACTCGATGTTACCGACGTACCCTTCGACGGCCTGACGGATCTGCTGATGCCAGTCCGCATCGGGTTCGACGGCCGCCCGGATGTCTTCGGCCATGATCTCGATCTCGGACCGCAGCAGCTCCAGAAAACACTGTTCCTTGCTGGCGAACTGGTCGTAGAAGGTGCGCTTGGAGGTGCGGGCGTGGCGGACGATGTCGGCGACCGTCGTAGCCCGGTACCCACGCTCGCCGATCGACGCGGCCAGGCCGTCGAGCAGTCGCAGCCGAAACGGATCCGGTTGCGCCGCAACCGTGCCGTCAGCCACTGCCGTCACAACGGAGCCCTTCGCTTGTCAGGTTTGGTACCACAGAGTACCGTACTGGGAAAGCCTTTGGTACACCGCAGTACCAACCCCTGACCAAGGGGGCAGAACGTAGGGAGTCGTACCTCCGTGAGCCAAGCAATCGACGCGCCCGCCTCCTCGGTAGTCAAGCTGCCGCCGGCGACCCGCATTCCAAAACTGCTGCAGGGCATGATCTTCGCGTTCTCGCGCAAGGGGATGCTGCGCCGCCTGACCGATCGCTACGGCGCCGCCGTCACCATGCACATCCCCATGTACGGCCACCTCGTGATGGTGTCGGACCCGCAACTGGCCAAACAGGTCTTCACCACCAGCCCTGATGAGCTCGGCAACATTCAGCCCAACCTGAGCCGGATGTTCGGATCGGGGTCGGTCTTCGGTCTCGAGGGCAACGACCATCGCCGTCGGCGCCGGTTGCTGGCGCCGCCATTTCACGGCAAGAGCATGAAGAACTACGAGACGATCATCGAAGAAGAGACCCTGCGCGAGAGTGCCAACTGGCCCGAGGGGCAGCCGTTCGCGACCTTGCCGTCGATGATGCACATCACCCTCAACGCCATCCTGCGCGCGGTCTTCGGCGCCGAAGGGGACGAGCTCGACGAGTTGCGCCGGATCATTCCGCCCTGGGTGACGCTGGGGTCACGGTTGGCGGCCGTGCCCAAACCCAAGCGCGACTATGGACGCTTCAGCCCCTGGGGACGCTTGTCGGAATTCCGGCGGCAGTACGACCAGGTGATCGACAAGCTGATCGACCGGGAACGGTCAGACCCCAACTTCGCCGAGCGCAACGACGTGCTGGCGTTGATGCTGCGCAGCACTTACGACGATGGTTCGGTTATGTCCCGCAAGGACATCGGCGACGAACTGCTCGCTCTGCTGGCCGCCGGGCACGAAACCACCGCCTCCACGCTGGCGTGGGCCTTCGAGCGCATCACCCGCCACCCGGCGCTGCTGGCGGACCTCGTCGAAGAGGCCCGCAACGGCGGCGGCGAGTTGCGCCAGGCCACGATTCTGGAAGTGCAGCGGGCCCGCACCGTGATCGACCTCGCCGGACGTCACGTCTATCCGCAGACCTACCGACTCGGCGAGTGGGTGATCCCCCGCGGGTATTCGATCATCGTCAACATCGGCCGGATACACGCGAATCCAGAGGTGTTCCCGCATCCCGAGCGCTTCGACCCGCAGCGCTACATCGGAGGAAAGCCGTCCGCTTTCGCGTGGATACCGTTCGGCGGCGGCACCCGGCGCTGCGTAGGAGCCGCGTTCGCCAACATGGAGATGGACGTGGTGTTGCGAACGGTGCTGCGGCAGTTCGTCATTGAGCCCACCACCGCCCCGGACGAGGCGTGGCACGGCCGGGGCGTGGCGTTCGTCCCCAAAGACGGCGGTCGAATTGTGGTAGCGCGCCGGCCTACCGAAGCTTCTACTGGGTAGCGTCGGCCCGTCGCGGCAGTTTCCATCCCGGCCGCACGAAGTGGCAGGTGTACCCGTTGGGGTAGCGCAGCAGGTAGTCCTGATGCTCGGGCTCGGCCTCCCAGAAGTCGCCCGCCGGGCTGACCTCGGTCACCACTTTGCCCGGCCACAGGCCGGACGCCTCGACGTCGGCGATGGTGTCCAGCGCCACCCGCTTCTGCTCGTCGTCGAGGTAGAAGATCGCTGACCGGTAGCTCATGCCGCGATCGTTGCCCTGGCGGTTCTTGGTGGTTGGGTCGTGAATCTGGAAGAAGAACTCCAGCAGGGTGCGGTAGTCGGTGGCCGACGGGTCGAAGACGATCTCGACCGCCTCGGCATGAGTGCCGTGATTGCGGTAGGTGGCATTGGGCACGTCGCCGCCGCTGTAGCCGACCCGACTGCTGATCACTCCGGGCTGCCTGCGGATCAGATCCTGCATGCCCCAGAAGCAGCCACCGGCGAGGATGGCTCTTTGCGTGCTCGTCATTGCTGTCCTCCTAACCGGCCCGGGGCCGGTAACGCCCCCAGGCTACACTCCGCCAGTGAGGTGTAACGGCTCGTGAGCGGCCCGGAATTCCCCAAAAGTGAACTGGCCGCGGCCTTCGAGCAGTTCGAACGAACGGTCGCCGCAGCGGCCGAAACGCACGACTGGGACGCCTGGGTGCAGCACTACACACCTGACGTCGAGTACATCGAGCACGCGGCGGGCACGATGCACGGGCGCGACGAGGTGCGCACCTGGATCAAGCGCACGATGACCAGCTTCCCGGGCAGCCACATGGTGGAGTTCCCGTCGCTGTGGTCGGTCATCGACGAGCCCACCGGGCGCATCATCATGGAACTCGACAATCCGATGCGCGATCCGGGCGACGGCAGCGTGATCACCGCGACCAACATCTCGATCATCACCTATGCCGGCGACGGCCTGTGGCGCCGCCAGGAGGACATCTATAACCCGCTGCGCTTCGTGCAGGCCGCGTTGAAGTGGTGCCGCAAGGCACAGGAATTCGGCAACCTGGACTCCGAGGCCGCCGCCTTCCTGAAGCAGTACGGCGGCGCGCAGTGAGCGGCAAGCCCAAGTTGGTCGTCGGCGCCAACGGTTTCCTCGGCTCGCACGTGACCCGGTTGCTGGTCGAAGACGGCCACGACGTGCGCGTGATGGTGCGCCCCACCGCCAACACCCGCTCGATCGACGACCTGCCGGTGACGCGTTTTCACGGTGACATCTTCGACACCGCGACCGTGCGCGAGGCCATGGACGGTTGCGACGACGTCTACTACTGCGTCGTCGACACCCGCGCCTGGCTGCGCGACCCGGCGCCGCTGTTCCGCACCAACGTCGAGGGCCTGCGCAACGTGCTCGATGTGGCGAAAGACCTTGAGCTGCACCGCTTTGTCTTCACCAGCACGTATGCGTCGGTGGACCGCCGGCACGGGCACGTCGCCACCGAGGCCGACCGGATCGGCACTCGCAAGGTCACCCCCTACGTGCAATCCCGGGTTCAGGCCGAGGATCTGGTGATGCGTTACGTCGCCGACTACGGTCTGCCGGCGGTCGCGATGTGCGTCTCGACGACCTACGGCAGCGGCGACTGGGGCCGTACCCCGCACGGCGCGTTCATCGCTGGCGCGGTGTTCAAAAAGCTGCCGTTCCTGATGAGCGGTATCTCGCTGGAGGTGGTCGGCGTCGACGACGCCGCCCGGGCCATGATCCTGGCCGCCGAGCGCGGCCGCAACGGTGAGAAGTACCTGATCTCCGAGCGCATGATCCCACTGACCGATGTGGTGCGTATCGCGGCCGACGAGGCCGGGGTCGCCCCGCCGCAGCGGTCGATTCCGGTGCCCGTGCTCTACGCCCTGGGCGCCCTGGGCAGTCTGCGCTCCCGGCTCACCGGCAAGGACGCCGAACTCAGCCTCGACTCGGTGCGGATGATGCGTGCCGAAGCCCCGGTCGACCACAGCAAGGCGGTCCGCGAGTTGGGTTGGCAGCCACGGCCGGTCGAGCAATCGATCCGGGCGGCGGCCCGGTTCTGGGCGGCGATGCGGAAGGCCGGCACGAGTGGTTCACGTTGACCTCCACGGGCCGCCCCAGACCATGCTCGCGACGCTGTACGCCAAGGCGCTCGACGCCGACGCGCCGAAGCCGATCCTGCGCGACGAGTACGCCAAGGCCGCGGTGCAGCACCTCGATTACGACTGGGCCGCGACGACTATCACCGCGCGGCGGGCCCCGTCGGTAGCGGTCCGCAGCGCTCATTTCGACAATTGGACCCGCCAGTTCCTGGCCGCACACGCCGAGGCGACAGTGCTGCACGTCGGCTGCGGGCTGGATGCCCGGGTATACCGGCTCGATCCGGGGCCCGGGGTGCGGTGGTTCGACGTCGACTATCCGGAAGTGATCCGGCTGCACGAACAGGTGTACCCCGCCCGCGAGGGCTACCGCAGGATCGCGGCCTCGGTGACCGACCCGCAGTGGCTGGCCGACGTGCCGGCCGACCGTCCCACCTTGCTCCTCGGTGAGGGCTTGACCATGTACCTGACCAAGGACGACGGTCTGGCCTTGCTGCGCCGCGTTGTCGACCGATTCCCTTCCGGTGAGCTGCAATTCGACGCTTTCAACACGTTCGGCATCCGCTTCCAGGTGGTCAACTCCGTGGTGCGCCGATCCGGTTCGACGCTGTACTGGGGGATCGATGGGCCGTCGGACATCCTCGACGCGGTTCCCGGCACCCGGTTGCTGGCGTGGGAATCGGTGTTCGACAGCGACACGTTCGAACTGGTGCCGCCCGTGTTTCAGTGGATGGGCCGGATGATGGCGCGCGTGCCGGCGCTGCGGTACATGGCGCAGTACCACCGTTACGCCTTCTGACGGGAATGCCGCCGTTGCGATTGCGTTGAACGTTGCATGAGCCATCCGGAAATCAAGGAACCCAGTGCGGGTCACCCGATCACGATCGAACCGACCCACGGACGGGTGCAGGTGCGCGTCAACGGCGAACTGGTCGCGGACACCACTGCGGCCCTGGGCCTGCAGGAGGCCACTTTGCCTCTGGTGCAATATGTTCCGTTTAAAGATGTGGTGCGAGAACGACTCACTCGGACCGACACCAGCAGCTACTGCCCGTTCAAGGGCGAGGCCAGCTACTACAGCGTCACGACCTCGGCCGGTGACACCGTCAAGGACGTCATCTGGACCTACGAACAGCCGTATCCGGCGGTGGCCGCGATCGCCGGGCATGTCGCGTTCTATCCGAACAAGGCCGAGATCAGCGTCGGCTGAGTCTGATGGCGGTGACCCGCTGCGCCCGGCTCCGCCGCGCTTGCGATCGCCGCGAGTTAGGGGAACACCCTGGCCAGGGCCTGGGTGTCGGTATATTCACGCAACGACACGATCATCCCGTCGCGGGTTTCGAAGATGCAGACGAACGGGCTGTCGTACTCGGTGCCGTCGGCAGTGGCGCCGTAGACCTGCCCTTCGACCACCACGGTCTCGCCTTCGTTGACGCAGCGCCGCAGATCGATGTTGATCTCGAAGACCTGCTTGCGCCGTTCGATCACGCGCCGCATGGTTTCCTTGTCCCACTCCTCGCGCGTGACAATGGTCCAGTAGGTGAAGTCATCGCTGAGCAGTTGGAAGCCTTCGTCGAGGTCTCCGCCTTCACACATGCTCTGTAAAAACATCCACGCGAGTTCGGCCTGCGGATCATCGAAAGGCGTCATCACGGCGTCATCACAAAGCCATCCTGTCCCGCGGGACAGTTGGCGGTCAATTGACGTGGCCACCGGGCAACGGGCTGCGGTAGGAAGAATCATCGAGGCGCAGACCGTAAGAGACGTCACCTTTGCCGGAGCCGGCGGCTTCGGGCATACGCTGGCGCCGTTGCGGCGCGGCCGCGGTGACCCGTGCTTCCGGGCCGGCGGTGACGGGGCGATCTGGCGGACCAGCCTGCTGCCCAGCGGGCCGGTCACCGCGCGGATCAGCCGCGTCGATCGCGACACCGCCCGCTGCCAGGCTTGGGGTGCCGGCGCGAGCGAGTTCGCCGAGCTGTTCCCGGCGCTGGTGGGCGCCGACGACGACGCGTCGGGTTTCCAGCCGCAGGAGCCCACGGTGGCCGCCGCCCAACGCAAGGTGCCCAACCTGCGCCTGGGCCGCACCGGTCAGGTGCTGGAAGCGCTCATCCCGGCGGTGATCGAACAACGGGTGCCCGGCGCCGACGCGTTCCGGTCCTGGCGGGTTCTGGTGACCAAGTACGGCACGCCGGCACCGGGGCCGGCTCCCGAAGGCATGCGGGTGTTGCCCTCGGCGGAGGCGTGGCGATACATCCCGTCCTGGGAGTTCCACCGCGCCAACG
This sequence comes from Mycobacterium gordonae, assembly GCF_002101675.1. Classification (GTDB taxonomy): domain Bacteria; phylum Actinomycetota; class Actinomycetes; order Mycobacteriales; family Mycobacteriaceae; genus Mycobacterium; species Mycobacterium gordonae. The sequence continues at coordinate 12,508 of NZ_LQOY01000055.1, forward strand.
TCGATCCCGGGCGTGCGCAGACCGTGGTGGGGTGTGCGCGTCGGGCGTCGTCGCTGCAACGGCTGGTGTCGCTGCCGCCGGCCCAGGCCCGGCAGGCGCTGATGTCACTGCCCGGTGTCGGCGTCTGGACGGCCGCCGAGACGGCGCAGCGCGCCTTCGGCGATGCCGACGCGTTGTCGGTGGGCGACTACCACGTTCCGAAGATGATCGGTTGGACATTGATCGGCCGTCCCGTCGATGACGCCGGCATGCTCGAGTTGCTGGAACCGATGCGGCCGCACCGCCACCGGGTGGTCCGGGTGCTCGAAGCCAGCGGGTTGGCCTACGAACCGCGGCGCGGTCCTCGCCTGCCGGTGCAGCAGATCCACCCGCTCTAAGGGTTAGCGACCGGCTCATCGGGTACCCGCTGCAAGGACATCAAGCGAAATATTTCCAGGGGGAAACCGATGACGCAGTTCACGATTCCAGGGCTCAGCGACAAGCAGGGCGCCCGGCTGGCCGAGATTCTGCAGCGGCAGCTCAGTACCTACAACGACCTGCACCTGACGCTCAAGCACATTCACTGGAACGTGGTGGGCCCCAACTTCATTGGCGTACATGAGATGATCGACCCACAGGTTGACGCGGTGCGCGCTTTCGCCGACGATGTGGCCGAACGCATTGCGGCACTGGGCGCCTCGCCGAAGGGCACGCCGAACGCCATCATCAACGACCGGGACTGGGACGACTACTCGGTGGGACGCGACACAGTGCAGGCGCACCTGGCGGCGCTGGACCTGGTCTACACCGGTGTGATCGAGGACATTCGCAAGGCCATTGACGAGACCGACGAACTTGACCAGGTTACCCAGGATTTGCTGATCGGGCAGGCCGGGCAGCTGGAGAAGTTCCAGTGGTTTGTCCGGGCGCACCTGGAGAGCGCCGGCGGGACGCTGGCCCACGAGGGTGCGAGCTCGGAGAAGAGCGCCGCCGACGCGGCGCGCTAGCCGGCATCCCGCGCGCGTTCGGCCTCGGCGGCCTCCCGATTGAGCCGCTGCGCCTCGTAGATGGTCACGTTGGTGCGCGACATCAGCAGTGATGCGATACCGACGGCCAGAATCGCGCCCGGCACCACCGAGAACGAGCCGGTCATCTCCGCGACCATGATCATGATCGCCAGCGGGGCGCGGGCGACGCTGCCGAAGCAGGTCATCATCGCGACGACGACGAAGATGCCCGGCTGTTCGGGCACACCCGGCAGCCCGGCCAGTTCGCCCAGGCGCCAGGTCGCGGCTCCGACGAAGGCGCCGATCACGATTCCCGGTCCGAACAGCCCGCCGGATCCCCCGGAGCCGATGGACAGACATGTCGCGACGATCTTCGCCAGCGGCAGCACGACGATGATCCACAGCGGGATAGACATCAGCGAGTTCCGGTCGGCGGCCAGCTGAGCCCAGCCGTAACCGCTGCCCAGGATCTGTGGGATCACCAGGCCGAGCAACCCGACCAGCAGGCCACCCACCGCCGGCTTGAGGATCGGACCGCCGGGCAAGCGGTGCACCAAGGCCACCGTCGAGTGGAAGAAGCGCGCATAGAGGTACCCGACACCCGCCGCGATCAGGCCGATGACCACGAACCACAGCAGCGGCCACGCCCGCTCGAAGCGGTATTCGGCGTCGATGTAGCCAAACAGCGGGTCGAAGCCGAGGAAGGCTCCCAGCACCGCGTAGGCCGTACCGGAGGTGATGAATCCGGGCAGCAGGGCGCGGTAGTCGAAGTCGTCGCGGTAGCTGATCGACGCGGCCAGCACCGCCCCGCCCAGCGGCGCGGCGAAGATGGCCCCGATGCCCGCCCCGATGCCCAGCGCCACGGCGACGCGGCCGTCCTCGTCGGACAGGCCCAGTCGCCTGGTGAGCAACGACGAGAAGCCTGCGGAGATCTGGGCCGTCGGGCCTTCCCGGCCGGCCGAGCCGCCGGAGCCGATGGTCAGCGCGCTGGCCACCAGCTTCACCAGGACGACCCGCGCACGGATGGCCCTGGGATCGGTGTGCACCGCCTCGATCGCCTCGTCGGTGCCATGGCCGGTCGCCTCGGGCGCGAACTTGGCCACCACGAACGCCGAGAGCAGCGCGCCGCCGGTCGTCACCAGAGGAATGGCCCATGGCCGGACGAACCCGGCCGACCCGCGCCCGCCCCCCTCGCCCACCGGGGTGGGGACGTGATAGCCCGCGAGATAACCGAGCAGGAACTCGCCGGTGTACTTCAGGGCCAGGTAGAACACGACGGCGCCCAAGCCGGAGATGACACCGATCGTGGTGCCCAGCAGAAACCACTTCCGCAGGTAGCCGGCATTGCGGATGGTGGCGCCGAACCGGCCGCCGGCGAACTCTGCGGGCGCCTCGTTCGGCTCCTCCGGCATGCACCGGAGGTTAGCAGCTTGCGGCAGCGGAATAAACGGACCGTAGTCCGGTTATAGCCGGTAACTCGAATGGAGGAGGCTTCCAATGCCCGCTATCACCGCAGACACGCTCACCCTGGCACGGGTGAACCCGGCCGGGCCCGCAGACACCGAGCGGCCGGTCCGATCGATCACCACCGGGCCCCGGGGTTACGAGGGCCTGGGCTTCCCGGTGGTCCGGGCCTTCGCCGGGGTCAGCACCGCCGCCCTGGACCCGTTCATTCACATGGATCAGATGGGCGAGGTGGACTACGAACCGGGCGAGCCGCGCGGTACCGACTGGCATCCGCACCGCGGCTTCGAAACGGTCACCTACATGATCGACGGAAAATTCGCCCACCAGGACTCGCACGGCGGCGGTGGCCTCATCGGCGACGGTGCGACGCAATGGATGACGGCCGGATCCGGGATCCTGCACATCGAGACCCCGCCCGCGGAGATGGTCACCAGCGGTGGTCTCTTCCACGGCATCCAGTTGTGGGTCAATCTGCCGAAACGCGACAAGTTCGCCGCGCCCCGGTACCAGGCCATCGAAGGCACCGACTCGACACTGCTGTCGTCCGACGACGGCGGGGCGCTGATCCGTCTGATCGCCGGTGAAATAGACGGCCACCGCGGACCGGGAGCCACTCACACGCCGATCACGGTGGCCCACGCGACGATCGAAAGCGCCGCACGGCTCAATATCCCGTGGGACCGCGACTTCAACTCTCTGATCTACGTGCTGTCCGGACAAGGCTCCGTGGGCCCGGCCGGGCACCCAGTCCGGCAGGGTCAGCTGGCGGTCCTCGGAGCGGGTGATCGGATAACGGTGACCGCGCAGCCGGGTCCCGCGCCGGCGCTGGACGTGTTGCTACTGGGTGGGCGGCCGATCCGCGAGCCGGTCTTCCACTACGGACCGTTCGTGATGAACACGCGGGCCGAGGTGATCGAGGCGCTCGAGGACTACCAGTCTGGCAAGTTCCGTAGCATCCCGCCCAACGCTCTGATGCCGCACCGTGGTGGTGGCACACTCTAGTAATGCCTCAACTGGCAAGTCGGGGACCCGGGCGTCCCCCCGCCGCAAAAGCTGACGACACACGAAAGCGCATCGTGCGGGCGGCACGTCAAGTGTTCAGCGAACGCGGGTACGACGGGGCGACGTTCCAGGCGATCGCCGTCCGGGCCGATCTGACCCGGCCGGCGATCAACCACTACTTCGCCAGTAAGCGCATGCTGTACACCGAGGTGGCCGACCGGACCAACGAACTGGTAGTCACCGCCGGCATCGAACGGGCGCGCTGCGAGTCGACCCTGTCCGGCCGGCTCGCCGCCTTCATCACCGTCGCGCTGGAGGCGGACGCTCAAAACCCATGCACGGCAGCATTTTTGAGCACTGCCGTGCTGGAGTCGCAACGGCACCCGGAGTTGAAACGGGACGACAACGATGCGATATCGACCACCCGGCAATTCCTGCGCTCGGCGGTCAACGACGCCATCGCCAGCGGCGAGCTCGCCCCCGGCACCGACGCCGCCGTGCTGGCCGAGGCGTTGGTGATGATGTTGTGCGGCGTCGGGTTCTATGCCGGTTTCGTGGGCAGCTACTCCGAAGTGGAGAACATCCTCGAGACGCTGCAGCAGCTGATCACCGGCAGTCTGTGGCGGACTCAGGTCCAGCCGCGGTGACCTGAGGCACAAACCGTATAGGTTGCCTAACTTATTAGGTAACATGTCCGGGACATGACTGATCTGCACTCGCCCTCGCTGCGGACGGCCGGCGACAGCTGGCACATCACCGAAAGTGTCGGCGCCACCGCATTGGCGGTCGCCGCCTCGCGGGCAGTGGAGACAGCCGGACCCGACCCGCTGATCCGCGACGAATTCGCCGCCGTCTTGGTGTCCTCGGCCGGTCCGGCCTGGGCCCGGCTGGCCGACGCCGAGATGGGCTGGCTCGACGGCGACGAGCACGGCCGGCGGATACACCGAGTCGGCTGTGACTATCAGGCTGTCCGCACCCACTACTTCGACGAGTTCTTCGGCACCGCTACCGCGTCCGGTATCCGGCAGGTGGTGATTCTCGCCGCGGGCCTGGACTCGCGCGCCTACCGGTTGGAGTGGCCGTCCGGCACCGCGGTGTACGAGATCGACCAGCCCCGGGTGCTGGAGTACAAGGCCAAGATCCTGAGCTCACATGGCGCCGATCCGGCGGCGGTCCGGCACGCCGTCGCGGTCGACCTGCGCGACGACTGGCCGGCCGCGCTGACCGACGCCGGCTTCGACCCCCAACGTCCGACCGCGTGGCTGGCCGAGGGTCTGCTGGCGTACCTGCCCAGCGACGCCCAGGATCGGCTGTTCGAGATGTGCACCGCGCTGAGCGCGCCGGGCAGTCAGCTCGCCGTCGAAGCGTTCAACATGAAGGTGACGGGGAACAAGCAGCGCTGGAACCGGATGCGGGACCGGCTCGGCCTGGACGTCAACGTCGAGGCGCTCACCTATCAGGAGCCACACCGCTCCGATCCCGCGCAGTGGCTCGCCGAGCACGGCTGGCAGGTGGACAGCGTGGACAACCATGAAGAGATGGCGCGCCGCGGCCGGCCGGTGCCGCAGGACCTGATCGACGAGGCCATCACCAGCAGATTGATGCGAGGAGTACGCGAATGAGCACACTGCGCAGCCACGACGACACCTGGGACATCAGGACCAGCGTCGGCTCCACCGCGGTGATGGTGGCCGCCGCCCGTGCCGTCGAAACCGACCAGCCCGACGCGCTGATCCGTGACCCCTACGCCAAGTTGCTGGTCACCAACGCCAACGCGGGTGTGCTGTGGGAGGCGATGCTTGACCCCGCCGTCGCGGCGAAGGTGGAGAAGCTGGACGCCGAAGCCGCCGCGATGGTGCGGCACATGCGCGGCTATCAGGCGGTGCGGACCAACTTCTTCGACACCTTCTTCGCCGACGCCGTCGCTGCGGGCATTCGCCAGGTGGTGATTCTGGCCTCTGGCCTGGACTCACGTGCCTACCGGCTGGACTGGCCGGCCGGCACCACGGTCTACGAAATCGACCAACCCCAGGTGCTGGAATACAAGTCCGCCACCCTGGCCGACAACGGGGTAACACCGTCGGCCGAGCGCCGTGCGGTCGCGATCGACCTTCGCCAGGACTGGCCGGCCGCGTTACGCGAAGCGGGTTTCGACCCGAGCGCCCGCACCGCGTGGCTGGCCGAGGGCCTGCTGATGTACCTGCCTGCGGAGGCGCAGGACCGGCTGTTCACCCTGATCGGTGAGCTGAGCCCGGCGGGCAGCCGGATCGCCGCCGAAACCGCGACGTCGCACGCCGACGAACGGCGCGAGCAGATGCGGGCGCGGATCAAGAAGATCGCCGAGCAGATCGGTCTGGAACAGACCATCGATATCGGTGAATTGATGTACCGCGATGAGCACCGTGCGCCAGTCGCGGGCTGGCTCAACGACCACGGCTGGCGGGCCTCCGCGGTCAGCTCCGGTGACGAGATGCAACGACTGGGACGTTGGGTCGCCGAAGTGCCGATGGCCGACGACAAGGACGCATTCTCCGAGTTCGTGACGGCGGAGCGACTGTAATGCCGCGCACCGCGGACGACTCCTGGGACATCGCGACCAGCGTCGGAGCCACCGCGGTGATGGTTGCGCTGGCCCGGGCCGCCGAGACGGCGAGCGAGGCCCCGCTGATCCGGGACGAGTTCGCCGAGCCGCTGGTGTCCACACCGGAGCTGGCAGCCGTGCGGGAGCAAGTCGCCGCCTGGTGGACCGCCGAACCCGATGACGACGAATACTCGGTCGACTCGCAGCAGATGATCAACTACCAGGCCGTCCGCACTCATTTCTTCGATGCGTACTTCGCCGACGCCGCCGCATCCGGTATCCGCCAGGTGGTCATCCTCGCAGCAGGGCTGGACTCGCGGGCCTACCGGCTGGACTGGCCGGCGGGCACCGCCGTGTACGAGATCGACCTGCCTAAGGTGCTCGACTACAAGGCGCAGACGCTGGCCGGTCATGCCGTCGTCCCCCGCGCCGATCGGCGGGCGGTCGCCGTCGACCTGCGTCACGACTGGCCGCAAGCGCTGCGCGACGCCGGTTTCGACTCCGGCCGCCCGACGGCGTGGCTCGCCGAGGGGCTGTTGCCGTTCCTGCCCGCGTCGGCGCAGGAGTCGATGTTCGCCTCGATCGACGAGCTCAGCGGGCCGGGCAGCCGGGTGGCGGTGGAGATATTCGGGGTCGACGCACAGCGGCGCCAGGAGGCGCAGCAGCGGTGGGCGCAGTTGCGAGCCAAACGCGAAATGCGGGGTGAGGACACCTCTTTCGACCCCTTCGACCTGTGGTTCGACGACGACGGGCGCCCCGATCCGGCCGACTGGTTCACCGCGCGGGGCTGGGCAACCGAATCGGTCAGCGCCCGCGACGAGGCAACCCGCCTGGGCCGGCCGCCGCAGGCCGACGCCGGGCCATTTCAGAACGGCTTCATGGTCGCGAACAAGTCCTGACCGGATCTTTCCGGTCGCCGTCCTATTGCAGGCAACACCGGGTGACTAGGATCGCGGTTATCACCGATGAGCGACCGCGCGCGACAGGCTGCGGGCACCTCGGGGAAGGAAGGACAACGATGACCACCGATTCCCTGCCGAAGACTGCGAACACGCTCGCCAACGGGCACGCAGCCGTCCCGAGTGTCGCCGACACCGTGGCGCGGCTGCGCAAGACCTTCGCCACCGGGCGAACCCGCAGTTATGAGTGGCGCAAGCACCAACTCGAGCAGCTGACGAAGCTGGTGGAGGAGAACGAACCGGCCATCGCCGCGGCCCTGGCCGAGGATCTGGACCGCAACCACGTCGAGGCGTTCATCGCCGACATCGCCACCACCGCGGGCGAGGCCAAGTACGCGGCCAAGAAGCTCAAGAAGTGGATGCGGCGCAAGTACCTGCTGCTGGAGGCCCCGCAGCTGCCCGGGCGCGGCTGGGTCGAGTACGAGCCGTACGGCACGGTGCTGATCATCGGCGCCTGGAACTACCCCTTCTACCTGACGCTGGGTCCGGCTGTCGGCGCCTTGGCCGCGGGCAACGCCGTCATCCTCAAGCCTTCCGAACTGGCTCCCGCGTCGTCGCATCTGATGGCCGAACTGGTGCCCAAGTACCTGGACAAGGATGCGGTCGCGGTGATCGAGGGCGACGGCATGGTCAGCCAGGAGCTGATCTCGCAGGGTCTGGACCGCGTCATGTTCACCGGGGGCACCGAGATCGGCCGCAAGGTCTATGAGGGTGCGGCACCGCATCTGACCCCGGTGACCCTGGAACTGGGCGGCAAGAGCCCGGTGGTGGTGGCGGCCGACGGAGACGTGGACGTCGCAGCCAAGCGGATCGCCTGGCTGAAGATCCTCAACGCCGGTCAGACCTGCGTCGCACCCGACTACGTGCTGGCCGACGCGTCGATCCGCGACGAACTGGTCGACAAGATCGCCGCATCCATCACCAAGTTCCGCGCCAAGGACAACCAGGACGGCATGCGCATCGTCAACGAGCGCCAGTTCAACCGGTTGAGCGGCTACCTCTCCGAGGCCGAGGCCGACGGGACGTCGAAGGTCGCCGTCGGCGGCAAGTGCGATGCGTCGAGCCTGCGGATCCAGCCGACCGTGGTCGTCGACCCGGCTCAGGACGGGCCGCTGATGCAGAACGAGATCTTCGGACCGATCCTGCCGGTGCTCACCGTCAAGAACCTGGACGAGGCGATCGCTTTCATCAACGCCCGGCCCAAGCCGCTGTCGGCGTACCTGTTCACCAAGTCCAAGGCGACCCGTGAACGATTCATCAAAGAGGTGCCCGCCGGCGGCATGCTGATCAACCACCTCGCCTTCCAGGTGTCGACCGCCAAACTGCCCTTCGGCGGAGTCGGGTCCTCCGGCATGGGCGCCTACCACGGCAAGTGGGGCTTCGACGAGTTCAGCCACCGCAAGTCGGTGCTGACCAAGCCGACCCGCCCGGACTTCTCCAGCATGATCTACCCGCCCTACACCGAGCGGGCCTTCAAGCTGGCACGCAAGCTGTTCTAGCCGAACCTTCGATCGCGCCGGCACCAGGTCCTGGTGCTGGCGCTCAACCCTGATAGCCAGCAGAGAGGAAACTGATGCCCGGAGTGCAGGATCGCGTCGTCGTAGTCACCGGAGCCGGTGGGGGATTGGGCCGTCAGTACGCGCTCGCTCTCGCCCGAGAGGGCGCCAGCGTCGTCGTCAACGACCTCGGCGGTGCCCGCGACGGCACGGGCGGTGGATCGGCCATGGCTGACCAGGTGGTGGCCGAGATCCGGGACGGCGGTGGTCGCGCGGTCGCCAATTACGACAGCGTCGCCGAGGCCGACGGTGCCGCCAACATCATCAAGACCGCGCTCGACGAATTCGGCGCGGTGCACGGTGTGGTGAGCAACGCCGGCATCCTGCGGGACGGCACCTTCCACAAGATGACATCGGAAAACTGGGACGCCGTGCTCAAGGTGCACCTGTACGGCGGGTACAACGTCATCCGCGCCGCCTGGCCGCACTTCCGCGAGCAGAGCTACGGCCGGGTCGTGGTCGCCACCTCGACCAGCGGGCTGTTCGGCAACTTCGGCCAAACCAACTACGGCGCAGCCAAACTCGGCCTGGTCGGGTTGATCAACACGCTGGCGCTGGAGGGGGCCAAGTACAACATCCACTCCAACGCCGTCGCACCCATCGCGGCCACCCGGATGACCGAGGACATCATGCCCAAGGAGGTGCTGGAAAAGCTGACGCCGGAGTTCGTGGCGCCGGTGGTGGCCTACCTGTGCACCGAGGAGAACGCCGACAACGGATCGGTGTTCGTCGTCGGGGGCGGCAAGGTGCAGCGCGTCGCGTTGTTCGGTAACGAGGGCGCCAACTTCGATACGCCGCCGACTGTTCAGGACGTGGCCGACCACTGGAGCCAGATCACCGACCTGTCCGCCGCCACAAAAGCTGGATTCAAGCTCTAAATTTTAATGAAAGCCGCTGTTGTTCAAGAGCTTTCCGGGCCGGCCGGCGTAGTTTACACAGATATCGACGACGTCTCCGACGGCGGTGGCAACATTGTCATCGAGGTGCGCGCCGCGGGCGTGTGCTTCCCGGACCTGCTGTTGACCAAAGGCAAATATCAACTGAAGCTGCCGCCGCCGTTCGTTCCCGGCATGGAATGCGCCGGGGTGGTGCGCTCGGCGCCTGCCGACTCGGGTTTCCGGATGGGCGAACGGGTTTCGGCGTTCGGCGTGCTCGGCTGCTACGCCGAACAGGTGGCCGTCCCGGCTTCCCATGTGATCCGCAGTCCCACCGAACTCGACGATGCCGAAGCGGTGTCACTGCTGGTCAACTACAACACCATGTATTTCGCGTTGTCGCGCCGTGCGGTGATGCGGCCGGGCCAGACGGTGCTGGTCCTCGGAGCGGCCGGCGGGGTGGGCACCGCCGCCGTGCAGATCGCCAAGGCCATGGGGGCCAGCCAGGTGATCGGGGTGGTGCACCGCGAGACCGCGATGGACTACGTCGCCGCACTCGGCGCCGACCGGGTGCTGCACCTGGCCGAGGGGTGGGTGGAACGGGTGCACGAGTACACCAACGGTCAAGGGGTCGACATCGTCGTGGATCCCATCGGCGGCCGCACCTTCGACGACGCGATCCGCGCGCTGGCGATCGACGGCAAGTTGCTGGTGATCGGCTTCGCGGCGGGCAGTGTCCCGACGCTGAGTGTCAATCGATTGTTGCTGCGCAACATCGGAGTGCTGGGCGTGGCGTGGGGTGAATACCTGAACAAGGTTCCCGGTTCGGCGGTGCTGTTTTCCTCGGGCCTCAACCAACTGGTCTCTCTCGGACTCAAACCCCCTCCGCCGCAGCGCTATCCGCTTTCGGAGGCGCGCGCGGCGCTGCAATGCCTTAACGACGGCGGGGTGCTCGGAAAAGTCGTCCTGGAACCCTAGGCCGCGCTTCCCTATCCTCTATACCGTTATCTCTCACCGGAGGAGGACGGTCATGGACGAACACGAGCCGGAAATGCAGATCACTCATGAGGCGGATCGCCCGGCGATGGACGGGCCGGCGCAGTTCTTCACCGGCGACGTGACCATGAAGCAACTCTTCGGGCCGGCAGGTTCCTCGAAAGCCCATGGTGGACAACTCACATTCGCCGCCGGCGCCCGCAGCGTCTGGCACACCCACCCCGCGGGCCAGCGGCTGATCGTCACCGAGGGCACCGGCTGGGTACAGCAGTGGGGAGGCCCCCGGCAGCAGATCAATCCGGGCGACGTGGTCTGGACGCCGGCCGGGGTCAAGCACTGGCACGGTGCAACCCCGGGTACGGCGATGACCCACATCGCCATCCAGGACGAAGTCGACGGTCGTTTCGTCGACTGGCTGGAGCAGGTGAGCGACGACGATTATCTGAGTTGAGGATCATTGACCTGCAAGGTCATTCGCTCCTACACTGTCGCCACTCCGCTTCGTTCGTCAGCCCAAAGGAGCAAGGCCAATGGCGGCATTCACCGACACCGAACTCGAGTACCTGTCCAGCCAGCGGCTCGGCAGACTGGGGACGGTGACGCCGAAGGGTTCCCCGCAAGTTCGGCCGGTTCGTTTCACCTACAACGCCGAGCTGGGCACCATCGACATCGGTGGAAAGGCCATGGCGGGGAGCCGCAAGCTGCGCAACGTGGAGAAGAACCCCAGCGTGTCGTTGGTTCTCGACGACCTGGCCAGCGTCGACCCGTGGCGTCCCCGCGGTATCGAGATCCGCGGCGAGGGTGAGGCCCTGTCCAGCGAAAGCGGCGCGATGATCCGCATTCATCCGCGGCGAGTCCTGGTCTGGGGCCTCGACCCTGAGTCCCCGAAGCTACAGGCACGCAACGTGTGATGCGGCCGCCGCCAACGTGATTCGAGCCGTGTGGAACGGTGCGGTGCTAGCCGAGGCGCCGCGCACCGTTCGGGTGGAGGGCAATCACTACTTCCCGCCCGAATCGTTGCGGCGCGAGTTCTTCACCGAGAGCAAGACCTCGTCGCTGTGTCCGTGGAAGGGCGTGGCGCGCTACTACAACGTGACGGTCGACGGCCAGGTCAACGCCGACGCCGGCTGGTACTACCCCAAGCCCAGCCCGCTGGCACGAAAGATCAAGAACCACGTCGCATTCTGGCGTGGGGTCACGATCGAGGGCGAGCAGGAATAGAGCGTCTTCGCGTGCGCCTACGCGCCGGTGAGATCGCCGATCACCGATCCCAACGCGTCGGTGAGCACAATGAACTCGAACCCGGCGGCCAGCGTGCCGACCGCGACGTCAGCGGCGATCGGTTTGCCGATGGCGTTGAACAAGCCCACCGGATCACCGTTGACGGCCTGCTGGATTCCATCCAGGAACAGGTTCAGGTTGTAGGACGGAACCGTGGTCAGCAACGTGTTCACGATGTCTGCCGTCGGCAGCGCGACGGCGTAGGTGTCGGCTGCCGCACTGGTGATGGCGGTGGTGAAGTTGGTGTTCGCCGACCTGAGCGCGTCGAAGAAGGTGTTGACCGGGGAGGCGGTCGCACCAGGCAACGAGAACGGCAGCGACAGGCCGCCGGTGCCACCGCCGGCCGACAACAGGCTGGCCAAGCTGGCCGCCGACGGTAGATTCATGGCGCCGACGGCCTGCGTGAAGTCGTTGACGCCCTGCCCCGCAAGGGCGATCTGGTCGCCGACGAAGTTGGTCGGGATCGGCGGGAGCACTTCGAACGAGGTGGCAACATCGGCGTAACCGGTGTTGTACCCGTAGTGCGGGTCGCCGTAGCCCCAGTTGACCAGGTACGTCAGGTTCGGTTCGACGAGGGCGGCCAACGGCGCGCCGATCACCGGGATGGCCCTGATCGGCGACAGCAGCGGCAGGCCCGGGTAGGTGATCATGTAGTACTTGTCCAGGCCGTTGTTGCCGGGGGAGACCGGTAGTTCGACGAGGTTGTAACCGGGCGGCAGCGCGTTCGGGTTGAGGTCGGGATAGTCGCCGTGCACCGTCTGGATGCCGAGGAACGCATTGAGGTCGGCCAGGAAGTTGATCGGGTACTTCGGGAAGTCGGCATAGCCGTCGTACTGCAGCGTGAACGTGTTGACCGGGTAGCCGGAGCCGGTCGGTTGGGCGCCGTAGAAATCCAGGCCGATGGCCGGCAGGGACAGGCCGGGGAAGCGCGACAGCAGACCGCCGTTGGGGTTCATCGGGTTGCCCAGCAACGTGAAACTGATATCGGCGGTGTTGGGACTGCCGGCCGCGATCAGGTTGCGCAGCTCGAGCGACGAGATGACGGCGCTTTGCGAGTAACCCAGAACGGCAACGCTCTTTCCTTGCGCGATCAGGCCGGTGGGCCCGAACAGGGCGTTGTCCAGGATCTCGACGCCCCGGTCGACCGACACCTGAAGTGTCAGGTCCTTGATCGCCGTCAGGGGATACAAACCCTCAGGGGTGTTCAGTGGTATCGACAGCGGGTTGGTCACCCCGAAAGCGGCTGTGATCCAAGGACGAATATCGGTCAGGTAGGACGGCGGCGGTATCGGCGTGCCGCTGCCTGCCATGATCAACGCCTCGTCGTAGGTCAAACCCGAGGGCGGCACGAACGGGATGACCGTGCCGCCGCCCGTCGTCGCCGCGGGTGCACCGAACAACGGCGCGAACAGTGACTGGATCGGCGCCAGCAACGGCTGCAGGGGAGTAAGCAAGGGCTGCAGCAGCGCCTCGATCGGTGAGGCTGCCGCGCTGAAAGCACCCGCTCCGCCCAAGACCTGCGCCGCGTTGGCGATTTCAGCTTCGGCGTAGGTGAGGCTCGCCGTCGCCAGGGCACGATTGAACTCCTCGTGGAACACTGCCGCTTGACCGATGACCTCCTGGTATTCCTGACCGAACGCACCGAACAGTTGCGCCGCGGCCGCCGAGATTTCGTCGGCCGCCGCGGCGGCCAGGCCGGTGGTCGGGCCGGCGGCGGCGGCGCTGGCCTCGGTGAGGGCGGTCCGGATGCCGGCGAGGTTCTCGGCGGCGGCACTGAGCAGTTGCGGTTGCGTCGTCACGTACGACATCAGCTAATTTCCTTCACAGGCACAGGTTTTCCAGGTGTCAGACTAGAACGGTCCGGCCGGGCGCATGGTGCTTTTTTGGGCTAAATAACTTTTCGGACGGTCAGTCTCAGGGGATCAGAGACTGAATGTCTTTCAGGGTGTTGACCACCGCTTCGGTCAGCACCAGGAATTCCACCGCGCCCGCCACCGTGGCCAGACCGACGTCGGCGGCGATCGGAAGCCCGATCGCGTTGATCAGGTTACCCTGCGCCAATTGCTCGGTGAACAGCGCCGCGTTGTACGCGGGCAGCGAGGTCAGCACCGAGGTCGCGATGTCCGCGGTGGGCAGCAGAACGGCGTAGTTGGTCGAGGCGATCGACCCGACGGTGTTGGCGATCTCCTGCGGCGTCGGGAGCGCGGCCACCTTGGCTCCGATCTCGGTCGGCGACGGGAGCGCGAGTGTCGGGGCGGTGACCGGTTGGCTGGCCATGGCGTGCAGGTCCGCGCTGAACTGGTTGATGCCCTGCTGGGTCCCGGCGGCCAGGGCGTTGAAGACGGTGCCCGGGGCGACATCCGGGAACAGGCCGAACGGCGTCGGGACGTCGGCCGGACTAGTTGAGTAGCCGTAGTTGGGGTCGCCGTAGCCGAGATTCACCAGCACCCGCATGTCGGGCTCGATCAGGTTGGCCAGCGGGTTCCCGATCACGGGTACGGCACGCAGCGGTTGCAGCAGCGGCAGTTGCTGGGTCGGCAGGATGAAGTACTCGGTGTTGCCGGTATAGCCCGGAGACGTCTGCAGCGGAATGGCGGCATCGATCTGCGCCTGGGTCAGGTTGAGGTACTGGGGGTGGACGAAGACGATGCCCGCCACCGCGTTCAGGTCGGAGATGATATTGAGCGGGTACCTCGGGAAGTCGGCGAAGCCGTCGTATTCCAGCGTGTAATTGCGGACCGGATAGATGGTGTCCGACGGGGTGGACCCGTAGAACTCCAGACCCAGGCTGGACATGACCAGACCGGGGAACCGGGACAACAGGCCCCCGTTGGGATTCATCTCGTTACCGGTCAAGACGAAGTTGAGCATGTTCGCCGGGGGAGGGGTGGCGCCGAAGCTCGACAAACCTGCCGCGAGATTGCGCATATACAGCGACGAGATGACGGCGCTCTGCGAGACGCCGAAGACGGTGACCGATTGGTTCAGATCCTGAATCTGGTGGTAGGCCGCGGCGTCCAGGGTGGTGAGCCCGATCTGGACCGACTTGTTGAAGTACATGCTGCGGACGCCGGTGAGCGGATAGAGCTCCTCGGGGGTGTTCAATCCTTGCAGTTGCGCAATGGTTGTGCCGATGTAGTTGTTCGCCTTCTGCAGGAAGTCGGCGGTGACGATCGGAACGCCGGTGCCGCTCATGACCAGCGAAATATCGTTGGGCACCCAGGGGATCGCCGCCGCGGTCGCCGCCTGCGCGGGCGCGGCGAACGCGCCACCCAGGGCCGCGGCGGCGGCGCTCTCGGCCTGGGCGTAAGCCGAACCCGCGGCGGCCAAGGTCCGGTGGAACTCGTTGTGGAAGGCCTCGAATTGCGTTACCACATCCTGGTATTCGCTTCCGAACGCGCCGAACAGGTTCGCGATCGCCGCCGACACCTCGTCACCGGCCGCCGCCAGCAGGCTCGACGTCGGCGTGGCCGCGGCGGCACTGGCCGCGCTGAGCGTCGCGCCGATTGCCTCGATGTCGGCGGCGGCCGCCACCATGCCTTGTGGCTCCGCCAGCAAGAACGACATAGCGCAGTTCCTTCCCCATCAAGCCGCACCGGTTTGCGCAAGCGTAGAGGCGAGCTTCCGAAACTGTCTGGCGTTTACGCCATCCGGCCCGAAAGTCAGGGGATGAGGGCGCTGATGTCCTTGATGTTCTCGGAGATCGCCTTTGCGATGACCAGGAATTCGACAATGCCAGCAATGGTGATGAGCCCTACGTCGGCGGCAAGCGGGTACCCGATCGCGTTGATCAGGTTGCCCTGCGCGAGCTGGCTCAAGAAGAGCTGAGAGTCGTACAGCGGCATCGTGGTGGCGAAGGCGAGCAAGGTGTCCGCGGTGGGAAGCAGGACGGCGTAGTCGGTCGAGATGACAGTGGCGGCTGTGTTCACGATCTTTTCCGGCGACGGCAGGGCGGCCAACGTCGCCATCAGGTCTGCCGGCTGTGGCGGTGCGAAAGACGGGAGTGTGAACGGCTGCGCGGCCAGCGCCTGCAGTTCGGCGGTGAAGTCGTGGATCCCCTGCTGCGTGCCCGCGGCGAGGGCCTCGACGACCGTGGCGGGGCTGACGTCCGGGAACAGCCCGAACGGGGTACGCACGTCGGCCGGACTGGTGGAGTAGCCGTGGTACGGGTCTCCGTAGCCCAGATTGACGATCACTTTCAGGTCCGGCTCCACCAGCGCGGCCAGCGGATTACCGATGACCGGAATCGCGCGCAACGGCGCCAGCAGGGGCAGGTTCTCGGTGCGGATCATGTAGTACTCGGTGACGCCGGTGTAGCCGGGTGAGGTGGCCAGGGGAACGGCGTTATTGACATCCGCCACACTGAGATCCAGATACTTCACGTGGACGGTGGCGATGCCCATCACCGCATTGAGATCCGAGATGAAGTTGAGCGGATACCGCGGGAAGTCGGCGAACCCGTCGTACTCCTGGGTATAGATGGCCGTCGGGTACAGCGTGTCCGAGGGCGTCCCGCCGTAGAAGGACAGACCCAGGGTCGGCAGCGTCAGGCCCGGGAACCGCGCGAGCATACCGCCGTTGGGGTTCATCTCATTCCCGACGAGCACGAAATTGAGCTGACCCTGATACGGCGATCCCATTGCGGCGAGCTTCTGCATCTCCAGCGAGGCGATGATCGCGCTCTGCGAGTAGCCGAAAATCGTCAGACTGTTTCCGGGAATGGCCAACTGCGAGTGAATCGCGTTGTCCATGATCGTCAGGCCTTCAACCACCGACTGGTTCAGCGTCATGCTCTTCACACCCGTGATCGGATACAGATTCTCAGGGGTGTACAGCGGCAGCTGGACGTTCGGGGGAAATGGGTTGGCACGGACATACAGTTCATTCGCCTTTGCGACATAACCCTCCGACGGGATGGGCACGCCGGTGGGACCGAGGAACAAGGAGGTCAGATTGGCGGCGAAGGGCGGAATCGCCGCCGCGCTGGCGGCCTCGGTCTGGACGTAGGCCTGCGCGGCCGCGGCCAGGGTCTGCCGGAACGTCGTTTGAAAGGCTTCGACCTGCCCGGCGAGCGCCTGGAACTCCAGTCCGTGCGTGCCGAACAGATTCGCGATGGCCGCCGACACCTCGTCGGCGGCCGCGGCCAGCAGCCCGGTCGTCGGCGCTGCCGCGGCGGCGCTCGCCGCCGTCACCGTCGACCCGATGTTCTCGATGTCCGCCACTGTCGTCGCGACGACCTCCGGCGCGACAAGCAGATTCGTCATGGGCGTCTCTTCCCTCGCTGAACGCGGTGGTCTTGGTCAGATTGGCCGTCAGCGTATGACGGGGCCGCTGACTATGTCCGCGTTTTCGCGCCATCAGGGAGCACGGGGCGTCAGGGAATGAGTGCCCGGATATCGCTGATGTTCTGTGAGATCGCCTTCGAGATGACCAGGAATTGGACGATGCCGGCAATTGTCACCAGACCGACATCGGCCGCAATGGGATAGCCGATCGCGTTGACGATGTTGCCCTGCACCAGTTGTTCGAGGAAGAGCTGGGAGTCGTACAGGGGCAACGAAGTCGCGAAAGCCAGCGCCGTATCGGCGGCCGGAAGCAGCACGGCGTAGTCGGTCGAGATGACCGTGGCGGCGGTGTTCACCACCTTCTCCGGTGAGGGCAGGTTCGCCAGCGTCGCCATGAGATCAGCCGGCTGCGGGGGAGTGAATGTCGGGAACTCGATCGGCTGCGCGGCCAGGGCCTGCAGTTCGGTGTGGAAGTCCTGAATACCCTGGCGGGTTCCGTTGGCGAAAGCGTCGATGAGCGTGCTCGGACTGACTTCCGGGAACAAGCCGAACGGGGTCTGAACGTCGGCGTAGCTCGTCGAATAGCCGTAGTTGGGGTCGCCGTAACCCAGATTGACGATCACTTCCAGGTTGGGTTCGATCAGGGCGGCGAGCGGGTTCCCGACCACCGGTAGCGCACGTAGCGGCATGAGCAGCGGTAGTTCCTCGGTGGGAATCATGTAGTAGTACGACTTGCCGCCGTTCTCGTAATAGCCCGGCGAAGTGGGCAGTTGAACGGCGCTATTGACCTGGGCGGGAGTAAGACTCAGATATTTCGTGTGGACGGTGGCTATGCCTACCACCGCATTGAGATCAGAGATGAAGTTCAGTGGATACCGCGGGAAGTCGGCGAAGCCGTCGTACTCCTGCGTGTAGATGGCTACATCGTAGGGAGTATTCGACGGTGTCGCTCCGTAGAAGTCGAGTCCCAAGGTCGGCAGGGTCAGATTTGGAAAGCGTGCCAGCATGCCGCCGTTCGGGTTCATCTCATTACCGACCAGGACGAAGTTGAGATCCGCGGGTGAGACCGGGAAACCTTGGGCCGCCAGCTGTTGCATATACAGCGAAGAGATGATCGCGCTCTGCGAGTAGCCGAAAACGGTCACCGGACCGTTTGCTATTTGATTCTGCACGTAGTTTCCGAGGATGGTCAGGCCCTCAGAAACCGATTGGTTCAGCGTCAAGCTCTTGACGCCGGTGATCGGGTACAACTCTTCGGGCGTGTACAGGATCGGCAGGGCCTGGTTCGGGTTGTTGGCGTGCACGTACAGGAGATTCGCCAAAGTGGCGTATTCCGGCGGGGGTATCGGCACGCCGGTGGGACCGATGAACACCGCGGTGGGAAATGTGCTGAACGGCGGATTGGTAACCGGGAACGCCGGCGGTGGTGGTGTGAACGCCGCAGCGGCCGGCAGACCCAGGACCCCCTGCAACGCTGTGGCGGCCGCGGCCTCGGTGTGCACGTAGGCATTCGCCGCCGCTGCCAGGGCCTGCTGAAATTGTGATTGGTATGCCTCTACGGTGGCGACGGCGGCCTGGAATTCCTGTCCGTAAGTACCGAAGAAATTCGCGATGGCCGCAGACACCTCATCGGCGGCCGCGGCTAACAACCCGGACGTCGGTGCGGCCGCCGCTGCGCTCGCCGCGCTCACCGTCGAACCGATGCGCTCCAGGTCCGTGACCACCGACGTGATGATTTCTGGCTGCACCAGCAAAGACGTCATTGCCCACCCCATCCCCCTGTGACCGAAAAAACGGTCAGTTCCCGAAATGAGCGTATGACGCTGGTGCCGTATTGTCAGCACTCAAAATTGTTTGACAATCGCCTAATAGCGGGCGCCGCAACATATTTGAGAACTATTAGAAGTCTTTGACCAATGCGCCCATCACGACGAGTGCCTCCAGGCCCAGGCCGGCACTCAGCAACGCTGTCGTCGCGGCGATCGGGCGGCCCACCGCGTTGACCAACCCCATCGGGTCGCCTTCGACGGCCTGCTCGATGCCGTCGAGGAACAGGTTGAGGCCGTAGGACGGCAACGTGGTGGCGCCCGCGTTGAGGATGTCGGCGGTGGGAAGAAGAACCGCGTATGTCTGCGATGTCACCGTGGTGAACGTGTCGGCGATGTAGGTGTTCGCCGCCTGGATGTTGCCGATGAAACCGGGTATCGATGTCGGGACGGTGATCAACTCCGGCGACGGTGCCGGCAGTGCGCGGTATGACTGGAACAGGCCCAGGGCGGACACGTCGAGCTCGGCCGGAGCCGGCGGTGCCGTGAGATTGACTGCGGCAGTGGTCACTCCGTGTTGGGCACCCAAGACCAGGGTCCCGGAGAGGCGGACCGGATCGATCGGCGGGAACAGGCCGAACGGGGTCGGCACGTCCGCGGCAGTGGTCGAATAGCCGTAGTTCGGGTCACCGTATCCCAGGTTGACGATCGTCCTCAGGCTCGGCTCCATCAGGTCCGCAAGCGGGTTGCCCACCATCGGTATCGCCCGCAGCGGGGTCAGCAGGGGCAGCTGGTGGTTGCGGATGATGTAGTACGTCGTGTTGCCGGTGTAGCCGGGGGACGTGGGCAGCTGCACCAGGTCACCCGGTGGCAGCGAGTCGATGTTGACGTACGGCGTCTTGCTGTGCACCAGGGCGATGCCGGCGATGGCGTTCAGGTCGGAGACGATGTTGAGCGGATAGCGGGGAAAGTCGGCGAAGCCGTCGTATTCGTAGGTGTAGATGCTGGTGGGGTAGATCGTGTCGGAAGGTGTCGCGCCCAAGAAGTCCAGTCCGATGCTCGGCAGGGTCAAACCGGCGAAGCGCGACAGCAGGCCGCCGTTGGGGTTCATCGGATTGGCCAGCAGTACGAAACCGAGCTGATTGGCAGCGGGTGCCCCCGGCATCGCGGCGAGGTGGCGCATCTCGATTGACGCGATGATGGCACTCTGCGAATACCCGAGCGCGACGACACTGTTGCCTCGGCCAATTTCGCCCATGATGGCTTCGTGCAGCATTGCGACACCCTGGGTCAGCGAGGTGTTGAGCGGCAGGCTCTTGGCGCCGGTCAGCGGATACAGCTGTTCAGGGGTGTACAGCACCTGGGCGGTCGTGGCACCGAACTGGGTGCTGATGTAGTTCAGCACGCCAGCGACGAATTTCGGTGGGGGAAGCGGAGTTCCGCTGCCACCCATGATCAGGCTGACGGTCGGTCCGGCCAGCGGGGTCGCGGCGATCGTTGCCGAGTTGGTGACTTCTGCCTCGGTGTAGGCGAACCCGGCAGCGGCCAGCAGCCGGCCGAACTCGCCGCGAAACGCCTCCAGCTGCGCCACGGCGGTCTGGAATTGGGTGCCGTACCCGCCGAAGAATTGCGCGACGGCTGCGGACACCTCGTCGGCGGCGGCCGCCAACAGGTTTGACGTCGGCGCCGCCGCGGCCGCCCCGGCCGCGCTGACCGCCGAGCCGATGCCCTCGATGTCGGTCACCGCGGTCGCGATGATCTGCGGCTGCGCGATTACATAGGTCATCGCGTCCAGCTACAAACCGATGCTCTGCAGGTCCTGAACGATGTCCGCCGCTGCTTCCACCACAGCGATGAACTCGATCATGCCGCCCAGTGCCGCCAGGCCGGCGGTGGCCGCGAGTGGGAGTTCGATTGCCGCCCTGATGTTGCCCTGGGCGAGCTGGCTCAGGAAGAGCGTCAAGTCGTAGGCCGGCATGGTGGTCGCGAACGCAGTCAGTAGGTCTGCCGTCGGAAGCAGCACCGAGTAGCCGGTGGAGACCACTGAGGCAAACGTATTGGCGATATTGACCGGCGTGGGTGGCAGTACCATCGGCGGCGGTGGCAGGTAGGCCTGAATCAACGGCGGGAATGCGGGCGGCTGGATCACCGGCGCTGACGTCAGCGCATGCGGCGTCACGGCGAGGAAGTCGTTGATGCCCTGCTGAGTTCCCCTGACCAGAGCGTCCGCGATGACACCGGGCGGAACCTCCGGGAACAGACCGAACGGCGTCGGCACATCGGCGTAGCTGGTGGAGTAACCGAAATTCGGGTCGCCGTAGCCGAGGTTGACGATGACCTTCAGATTCGGCTGCACCAGTGCCGCAATGGGTTCGCCGATGACGGGGATGGCCCGCACCGGATCCAGCAGCGGCAGGTCCGGGTGGTCGATCATGAACCACCTGTTGGCGGTGGCGCCCGTGGTCGGCAACTGCGTGGCCGACTGCACCTGGGCGGGGGTGAGGTCCGCGTACGTGGTGTGGACCGTGAGGATGCCGAACACCGCGTTGATGTCCGACACGATGTTCAGCGGGTACCGGGGGAAGTCGGCGAAGCCGTCGTATTGGATGGTGTAGGTGGTCGTCGGGTATTGGGTGTTCGGCATCGCACCGTAGAACGGCAGGCCGACGGTCGAGATGTCGAGCCCGGGTATGCGGGCCAGGATGCCGCCGTTGGGGTTCATCTCGTTGCCGGTCAGCACGAAACTCAGCTGGCTGGGGAGTGGCGCATTGGGCCCGAGGGAAGCGTAGTGCCCCATCAACAATGACGAGATGACGGCGCTCTGCGAGTAGCCGAAAACGGTGACGTGGTTCCCGGCGTTGAGCTGGTCCCAAATCGCCGTGTCGAGAATCTGCAGACCCTGCTGCACCGAGCTGGCAAAGATCAACGACCGCACACCGGTGATCGGATACAGCTGTTCGGGGGTGACCAGTGACGTCAGAATGGCGCCGGGGGAGTTGGGCTGGATGAAGAGTTGGTTGACCGCATTGAGGTAGGTGGGTCCGGGGATCGGAGTTCCGGTGCCGCCCATGGCAATTGCGATAGTGTCTCCGGTGAACGGCGGGAACACCGGCGGCGCGGTCGGCTGGAACAGCCCGGCCGTCACGCTCTGCCGAAGCTGAGCCGTATTGATCGCCTCGGCGTTGACGTAGTAGTCGATCGTGGAGTTCAGGTTCTGGACCAGACCCTGGTACAGCGCGCCGAGTCGCGCGTTGACCGATTGGAATTCCTGGCCGTAGCCACCGAAGAAGTTGGCGATCGCCGTCGACACCTCGTCGGCGGCCGCGGTCATCAGGCCGGTCGTGGGAGCTGCCGCGGCGGCGGCAGCCTCACCGATCGCCGTGCCGAGCCCGGACAACTCCGTCGCTGCCGCAGCCAGTGCCGGCGGCTGCGCAAATACGTAAGACACTCACGTGAGGGTAGAGCGATTCCGCGACGGTGTCTGGCCTTTGGCCCGACTCATATGACCTCGCGGCGGGTCAGCCCAGCAGTGCGTCGCGCAACCGGGTGACATCGGTCTCGGTGATGCCCGCGTCACGCAGGTAGGCGTTCAGCGATCCGAACGACTCTTCGATCGTTTGCCATGCCGCCCAGAGGTATTCGGCACGGACCCCGAGAACTCCGTCGGACAGCCGCGCCTTGGTGAAGGTCTCCACCTCGGGGGTCAATTCGACGTCGGAGCGCTGCGCGATCATTTCGGTGATCTGCTGACGGAGCTGCGGTACGGCGTCGTTGCTGCGCAGGTAGTCGGCGACGATGACGTCTCGGTCGAGTCCGGCCGCTTCCAGCACCGTCGCGACCACGAAACCGGTGCGGTCCTTGCCGGCGAAGCAATGGGTGAGCACTGGGCGGCCGCCGGCCAGCAACGTGAACACCCGGCGCACCGCACGTTGAGCTCCTTTGCGCGTGGGGAATTCGCGATACTCCTCGGTCATGTAGCGCACAGCGTTCGCTTCGATGGCTTCGTCTGACTCGTCGGCTTCGCCTTCGGTCATCAACCGCTTGAACGCACTTTCGTGCGGGGCCTCGTCGTTCTCGGCGTCGCCGGCCCCGCTCTCATCATCGGCGAGGTCCGGGAAGGGCAGCAGATGGATGTCGACACCGTCGGGCACCCGGCCAGGGCCGCGCCGGCTGACCTCGCGAGTGGAGCGCAGGTCGGCGACGTCGGTGATGCCCAACCGGCGCAGCACCGCGCGGCCGTCGTCGTCCAGGCTGCTCAACTCGCTGGACCGGAACAGCCTGCCCGGACGAAGTGCCGTCGTCTGGTCGGCAACGTCGCGAAAGTTCCACGCGCCGGGCAGTTCCCGCGATGTCTCAGCCATGACTGGTGACCGCCGCGGCGAGCGCGGACTGTTCGCGGCCCAGCTCGGTGCGCGCGATGGTGCGCATGTGCACTTCGTCCGGGCCGTCGAAGATTCTCATCGCGCGGTGCCAGCCGTAAAGCCGCGCGAGGACGGTGTCGTCGCTGACCCCGGCCGCGCCGTGTACCTGGATGGCGCGGTCGATGACGTCGCAGGCCACCTGCGGCGCGACGGCCTTAATCTGGGAGACCAGTAGGTGCGCGGCCTTGTTGCCGTGCTTGTCGATGGTCCACGCCGCCTTCTCGCACAGCAGCCTGGCTTGGTCGATCTCGTTGCGGGACTTGGCGACCGCGTGCTGCACCAGGCCCTGCTCAGCCAGCGGGCGGCCGAACGCGATCCGGTTGTTGGCGCGGCTGACCATCAGTGCGAGGGCACGTTCGGCGCCGCCGAGGGCGCGCATGCAGTGGTGGATGCGGCCCGGCCCGAGTCGCGCCTGGGCGATGGCGAAGCCGGCACCCTCTTCGCCGAGCAGGTTGGTGGCCGGCACCCGGACGTTGTCGTAGCTGATCTCGCAGTGGCCGTGCTGGTCCTGCCAGCCGAACACCGGTGTGGAACGGACGACGGTCACTCCCGGAGTGTCCATCGGCACCAGGATCATCGACTGCTGCTGGTGACTGGCCGCGTCGGGGTTGGTGCGGCCCATGACGATCAGAATCTTGCAGCGTGGATCCGCTGCGCCAGAGGTCCACCATTTCCGGCCGTTGATCACATAGTCGGACCCGTCGCGCACGATCGAGGTCTCGATGTTGCGCGCGTCGCTGCTGGCGACCGCGGGCTCGGTCATCGAGAAGGCGCTGCGGATCTCGCCGTTCAGCAGCGGTTCGAGCCACTGCTTGCGCTGCGGTTCGGTGGCGAACAGGTGCAGGGTCTCCATGTTGCCGGTGTCCGGAGCCGCGCAGTTGAGCGCTTCCGGCGCGATCTCGAGGCTCCAGCCCGTCAGTTCGGCCAGCGGCGCGTAATCCAGGTTGGTCAGCCCCGATTCGGCCGGAAGGAAGAGGTTCCACAGGCCGCGCTCTCTGGCCTTGGTCTTCAGTTCCTCGATCACCGGCGGCACCGTGAAGTCGTCCGGCCCGGCCTCGTGGCGATACTTGTCGTAGTCGGCCTCTGCCGGAAAGACGTGTTCGGTCATGAAGTCCGACAGTCGTTTGTGGTAATCGCTGGCTTTGGCCGACATTGCGAAGTCCATGACCGCCACGATAGGACACCCGGTATGACGCAAGCCCGCCCCCCGTTTCCCCCTTTCACCCGGGAAACGGCGACGCAGAAAGTTCAAGCCGCCGAAGACGCCTGGAATACCTGCGATCCCGAGCGTGTGAGCCTGGCCTACACGGTCGACTCGCAGTGGCGCAACCGCGACGAACACATCGCCGGCCGCCCAGAGATCGTTGCCTTCCTGACCCGCAAGTGGCAGGGCGAACTCGACTACTCGCTACGCAAGGGGCTGTGGAGCTTCCACGACAACCGCATCGCGGTGCGTTTTCAGTACGAGTGCCACGACCGCAGCGGACAGTGGTTTCGCAGCTACGGCAACGAACTGTGGGAGTTTACGAACGACGGGCTGATGTCCCGCCGCGAAGCCAGCATCAACGACGTCGCCATCGAGGAAGCCGATCGCCGGCTGTTCGGGCCGCGCCCCGCATCCGAGTACGGCGCGGATTTTCCGCTGTGGTGATCGGTGCTCAGACCGGCGGGTAACCGGGCGGCGGATATCCGTTTCCGGACTCGACGCCGCGCAGACCCCAGGTGAGATAGCTGAAGAAATACTCGATCTCGTCGCTCGCGTCGTAGTCAGGACTCGGGTCCATCACTCCACCTCTCGACTGCTGATCGACTCCCCCACAGGGTCTGTTTCGCGAGTCTAGTCCTATCCGCGTCGGTGCGACAGGCGCGGTCCTGCCTAAACTATCCAACTAGTTGATTGATAATCAGTCGGGTGGGGGGTCGTCCGGGCCTCCACCGGCAGCGACGAGGGTGAGTACAGATGGCATCCGGAAGTGGCCTGACCCGCCGTGAGGAGTTGCTGGCCGTCGCCACCAAGCTGTTCGCCGCCCGCGGCTATCACGGCACCCGGATGGACGACGTCGCCGACGTGATCGGGCTGAACAAGGCGACGGTCTACCACTATTACGCGAGCAAGGCGCTGATTCTGTTCGACATCTACCGCCAGGCTGCCGAGGGAACGCTGGCCGCCGTCCACGACGACCCCTCTTGGACGGCCCGCGAGGCCCTCTACCAATACACCGTGCGGCTCCTGACGGGCATCGCGGGCAATCCTGAGCGCGCGGCCGTCTACTTCCAGGAACAGCCCTACATCACCGAGTGGTTCACGTCCGAACAGGTGGCCGAGGTCCGCGAGAAGGAAGCGCAGGTCTACGAGCACGTACACGGGCTGATCGACCGCGGCATCGCCAGCGGCGAGTTCTACGAGTGCGACTCGCACGTGGTGGCGCTGGGCTACATCGGAATGACGCTGGGCAGCTACCGCTGGCTGCGGCCGAGCGGGCGGCGCTCGGCCAAGGAGATCGCGGCCGAGTTCAGCACCGCGTTGCTGCGCGGATTGATTCGCGACGAGGCGATCCGCACCACCGCTCCGCTGGGGCCGTAATCGCCTTTTAGTTGAAGATGGGCGGGATGATGTGCAGCACATCCCCCAGGACGCCGCTGAGCATGGACAGCGCGGTCACCGACGGCTGGCTGAATTGCGGGCCGAAGTAGAAATTCAGGCCGGGATTGGTCGACGGAACCCACGGATATTCGGTGGGGAAATATTCGGGTCCCCAGAGCCCGGCTTGCACACCGATCTCCACCGCAGCGCCATACGGCGCCAGCAACGTGCCCTTGGCGAGGTAGTAGGCGACATTGACCGGGTTGGGGATGTTGATCAGCCCGGCGGGGGTGGGCAGATCGGCATAGCCGTAGTTGTAACCGAGGTCGACCATCACCCGCAGCTGCGGCTGCACGAGATCGGCGAGCACCGGGCCGGCGTAGGGGATGTCCCGGATCGGCTGCAAGAGCGGCAAATCCTGAGTCAGAAACATGTAGTACTTGGTGTTGCCGGTGTAGCCCGGTGACGTCGGCAACTGAACCGCTTGGGAGAAGTCGGCCGCTGATATCAACGGGTAGTTGCCGTGCACATAGAAGTAGCCCATCAGGGCGTTGATGTCGGCGAGCACGTTCAGTGGGTATTGCGGCACATGCGCGATGCCGTCGTACTGCGCGGTGTAGACGTAGGTCTCGTAGGGGTTGCCGGCCGGCAGCGCGCCGTTGAACGGCACGTCCAGGATGGGCAAGTAGAAACCGGGGAAGCGGGACAGCAGGCCCCCGTTGGGGTTGTTACCCGGCGCCGCCAGGATGAAGGACAGGTCGCCGACGTGCGGCGAGCCGTTCGCCATGAGTTGGACGATGTAATTGTTGATGATCGAGGCGCTCTGCGAGTAGCCGAAGGTGATGACATCGTTGCCCATGGCCAGCTGAGCGTTGACCGCGTTGTTGAGGATCGACACGCCCTTGGCGACCGACTGGGTGTAAGTCATGGTGCCGAGATCAGGGGTGACCGGCCAGAACTGCTCCGGGGTGGGCAGCACGCCAAAAGTGGCGCCCGGGTAGAGCGGCTTGATGTACCGGTTGAAGACGTTGGTGAGGTACTTGGCGTTGGGGATCGGGTCGTTGGTGCCGCCCATGATCAGCGCGGTGATCGGGTCGGTCAGCGTCGCGGCGGCGGTCGCGGCGGTCGGGGGCTGGGCCAGCATCGACTGAACTCCGTTGAGCAGCGCCCCGTTCAGCGCTTCCGCCTGGGCGTAGGTGCTCGCGGCGCTCGACAGCGCCCTGGTGAAGTCGTTCTGGAACAGCGAAGCCTGCTTGACGACGGCCTGGTACTCCACGCCGAAGGTGTTGAACAAGTCGGCGATCGCGGCCGAGACCTCGTCACCGGCGGCGGCCAGCAGTCCGGATGTCCGGCCCGCCGCCGCTGCGGTGGCGTCGTGGATCGCCGCGGCGATCCCGTCCACGTCGGTGGCCGCCGCAGCGAGCGTCTCGGGGGCAGTGAGCAGGTACGACATCTCCCCGTCCTTCCCGTCGACCGGTCCCCATCCCGGCCCGGCACGAACTACCCGCAACCGCGGGTATTAGGTATGACCAGAGAGTAGAACTGTGCGGCCGGGAATTCCGGCGTTTCGGCGGTTAATTGCGGGCGGTCTGCAAATGCCGGTCGAGAAACGCGATCTGGTCAGTGACGACGCGCTCGAATGCGTCGTCGACGTAGATGGCGAAATGGCCTTCGGGGTACGTCTTGATTTCGCCGCGCGGCGCCTTCGCGGCATAACGCAGCGTGGGTCCGGCCGGCGCCACCGAGTCGGTTTCGCAGACACAGAACAGGATGGGGCACGGGATTCTGGCGGCGCTGCGACCGGGCCGGTACAGCAGCACCTTCAACCCGATCCGGGCGGCGATCTCGTTGCGCAGCTCAACCCCGTCCGGCACCAGTCTCAGGTAGCCGGGGTAGGCATCGGGGGCCGTCATCACGGCGACCTCGCCCGGCATGCCCGCGGTCGGGATCATCACCGGCGGCTTGCCCCGGCGGGCGGCTAACAGGTCGCGCAGAGCCAGCGCGGTGACGCGGGCGGCCGTCACCGGATTGATCGCCGCGATCGACGCCAGGCCGTCGGTGAACGGGCACTGTGCCACCGCGGCGGCGATGCCCGGCAGCCGGGCCGCCGACTCGATCACGTGCCCGCCCCCGAAAGACGTGCCCCACAGGGCGATTCGGTCTGGGTCAAGGCCGGGCACGGTGCGCGCGTAGTCGACGGCCGCCGCCCAGTCGGCCAGTTGCATGTCGATGTCGAGGAGCTGACGCGGCTGACCCTCGCTGTCGCCGAAGTTGCGGTAATCGAACACCAGGCAGGCGTAACCGGCCGCTCGGAACCGCTCGGCGTAGGCGTCGAGCCGCATCGTCCGGACGGCGCCCAGTCCGTGTCCCATCACCAGCACCGGGGCCGGGCCGTCCGTGTCGGGGCGGTAAAGCCAGGCGCTGATCCGGTCTTCCCGGGAATTCAAGCCGGAGATGAACGAGACGTCTTCCCGCTGCGGCATAGCGCAACAATAGTGCCGCCGAGACCCCCGAAAAATTATGGACTACTGTCTAGAAAAGCTACAGCGTTGTGGGGACGGAAGGACACTCATGGCGATTCGCGTCGCCCATGTGGGCACCGGAAATGTCGGCGGGCTGGCGCTTGCCCAACTCATCACCAACCCGGCGTTCGAACTCACCGGAGTCTGCGTGTCCAGCCCCGAGAAGGTGGGACGTGACGCCGGGGAACTGTGTGGGGTCGGTCTGGATTCGAGTGTGACGACCGGGATCGCCGCCGTGAACGACCTCGACGCGCTGCTGGCCACCCAACCCGAGTGCGTCGTTTACTGCGCGATGGGCGACACCCGGTTGCCGGATGCGATGGCCGACGTGATGCGCATCCTCGCCGCCGGTGTCAACGTCGTCGGCTCCTCGCCCGGTCTGCTGCAGTATCCCTGGGGCGTGATGCCGGAGAAGTACATTGCCCGGGTAGAAAACGTTGCACAGCAGGGTAATTCGAGCATCTTTATCACCGGCGTCGACCCGGGGTTCATCAACGACCTGATCCCCTTCGCCCTCGCCGGGACCTGCCAGCGCATCGAGGCGGTGCGGTGCATGGAGATCCACGACTACGCCAGTTACAACGGCGCCGAGGTCATGCACTACATGGGGTTCGCCCGTCCCCTGGACGAGATTCCGATGCTGCTGCAACCGGGTGTGCTCAGCATCGCCTGGGGCACCGCGATCCGGCAGCTGGCCGCCGGACTCGGCATCGAAATCGACGAGATCACAGAGTCCTACCAGCGCGAGCCCGCGCCGGAGGACTTCGACATCGCGGTCGGCCGGGTGGCCAAGGGCACCCTGGCGGTGCTGCAGTTCGAGATCCGCGGCATGGTCAACGGCCGCCCGGCGATCGTCATCGAGCACATCACCCGGCTGCGTCCTGACCTGCGCCCGGACCTGCGTCAGCCGGCGGCAGGCACCGGCTCCTACCGGGTCGAGATCACCGGGGAACCTTCCTACGCGGTGGACATCGTGCCCAGCAGCCGCAAGGGCGACCACAACCACGCGGCGATCGCCGGTGCCGCCGGCCGGATCGTCAACTCCATCTCCGACGTGATCGCGGCGCCGCCCGGCATCAGGAGCACGCTGGACCTGCCGTTGGTCACCGGCAAAGGGCTGTACACGCCAAACGATCTCGTGGTCACCTGACCGGAAAGGAACAGGCTGCGATGGAACGACCGGGACGGGTCGAGGGCAAGGTCGCGCTGATCAGTGGCGGCGCCCGGGGAATGGGCGCCGAGGACGCGCGGCTGCTGGTCGAAGAGGGCGCCAAGGTGGTGATCGGCGACATCCGCGACGAGGAGGGCAAAGCACTGGCCGCCGAGCTCGGTGACGCGGTGCGCTACGTCCACCTCGACGTCACGCAACTCGACCAGTGGGAAGCCGCCGTCGCCACGGCCCTCGGCGAATTCGGCAAGCTCAACGTGCTGGTCAACAACGCCGGCATCGTCGCGGCCGGGCCGCTGCGCGAATTCCGAATGGACAAGTGGCAGCAGGTGATTGATGTCAACCTGACCGGCACGTTCCTGGGCATGCGCAGCGTGGTCGACCCGATGACACAGGCCGGCGGCGGCTCGATCATCAACGTGTCCTCCATCGAGGGCATCCGGGGCGCGCCGATGGTGCATCCCTACGTCGCGTCCAAGTGGGCGGTCCGCGGCATCACCAAATCCGCGGCCCTGGAGCTTGCGCCGGTGAACATCCGGGTGAACTCGGTGCACCCCGGTTTCATCCGCACCCCGATGACCGCGCACCTGCCCGAGGACATGGTCACCATCCCGCTGGGCCGGCCGGCCGAGGCACGCGAAGTGGCCACCTTCGTCGTCTTCCTTGCCAGCGACGAAGCCTCTTACGCCACTGGCAGCGAATTCATCATGGACGGTGGGCTGGTGACCGACGTGCCGCACAAGCAGTTCTGAGCATGCCGTCGAGCCTGGCCGCCGCCCTGACCGAGGTGGTGGGCTCGAACCACGTCGTCACCGATGCCGACGTACTGGCCGGCCGCAGCATCGATCACACCGGCCGGTACCGCGGCAAGGCCAGCGCGCTGGTGCGGCCAGGCTCGGCCGACGAGGTGGCCGCGGTGCTGCGGGCGTGCCGCGACGCCGGCGTTCACGTGACGGTGCAGGGTGGCCGCACCTCTCTGGTGGCCGGGACCGTGCCCGAGCATGACGACGTGCTGCTGTCCACCGAAAGGCTCTCTGCCGTAGACGATGTCGACGTGGTCGAACGTCGCGTCCGGGCGGGCGGCGGGGCAACGTTGGCGGCGGTGCAGGCAGCGGCCGCGGGGGCGGGCCTGGTGTTCGGCGTCGACCTGGCCGCGCGCGACACCGCGACCGTGGGAGGCATGGCGTCCACCAACGCCGGCGGCCTGCGCACGGTCCGCTACGGCAATATGGGCGAGCAGGTCGTCGGCCTGGACGTGGCACTACCCGACGGCTCGGTGCTGCGCCGGCACAGCCGGGTGCGCAGCGACAACACCGGCTACGACCTGCCGTCGCTGTTCGTCGGGGCCGAAGGCACCCTTGGGGTGATCACCGCCCTCGACCTGCGACTGCACCCGATGCCGTCGCACCGGGTGACGGCCGTATGCGGGTTCGCCGATCTCGAGGCGTTGGTCGAGGCCGGCCGGATGTTCGCCGAGGTCGACGGCATCGCGGCGCTGGAGCTGATCGACGGCCGGGGGGCTGCCCTGACCCGTTCGCATCTGGGCGTCGGCGCGCCCGTCTGCGCTGACTGGCTGCTGCTGGTGGAGCTGGCGGCCGATCATGACCAGACCCAGCGACTGGCCGAGTTGCTCGACGGGGTGGGTTCGGAGCCGGCGGTAGGTGTGGATGCTGTTGCGCAACAACGTTTGTGGCGGGTCCGTGAAGGGCTGACCGAGGTGCTGGGCGTGTTCGGGCCGCCGTTGAAATTCGATGTGTCGCTGCCCCTTTCGGCCGTTAGCGGCTTTGAACGCGACGCGGTGGCGTTGATCGGTGACCGGGTGCCCGAGGCGCTGCCGGTATTGTTCGGTCACGTCGGGGAGGGCAATCTGCACCTGAACGTGTTGCGCTTCCCGGCCGAGCACGAGCCCGCGCTGTATGCGGAGATGATGGAATTGATCGCCGGCTGCGGCGGCAATGTCAGTTCCGAACACGGCGTCGGCACGTTGAAGCGGTCTTATCTGGGGATGTCCCGGGAGCCTGTCGACGTGGCCGCGATGCGCGCCGTCAAGGCGGCGTTGGACCCGACCGGCTACCTGAATGCGGCGGTGTTGTTCACTCGGTAGTCCCTTTGATGCCGACGGCGTGGCGCAACTGGGCCAGGAACTGATCGGCGTCGTCGCTGCGAACAACGTAGTGCGAGATCGCGATCCGGATCACCGTCGCCGCTTTCACCGCGGCGTTGGGTCCGGGCAGCAGCTTCTGCAAGCCTTCCCGCATCTCCGGGATGACGCCGGACATCATTGGGATGACGTGCTCGGGCTCGATGTCGACCATGCGCACACCGGAGTACGAGTATTGGTAGTCGACGATGAACCGCAGTGCGGCATCAAGCCTTTCGACTCCCTTGAGCCCCGCCGTCGCCTTCGCCAGCCCCTTCTCGAAATTCTCGCGCTCGTAGCGCGAGAAGGCGGACATCAACTCCTCTTTCGAGGCGAACCAGCGGTAGAGGGTGGGGCGCGACACCCCCGCCTGCGTCGAGACCTCCGAGAGACTGAGTTTGGTCTTGCCGCTACGGGCCAGTACCTCGGCGGTGGCGGCGAGAATCCGCTGGCGGGTCGAGGTGTCGTTGTCGACGTTTTCACTCACCGGCGACGGCTGGCTCATGACTTGTTCTCCCCCAACGGGTTTGGCTTGGGCTTGGGCGGGCGGGGCCGCACCAGCACCGACTGCTGGATGGCGCCGACCGCGCTGTGTTCGTCGAACAATGTGCCGATCGTGGTCCCGATGCCGTCCGGGCCGTAACTGGTCTCCGCGCGAATACCGATCCACTCGCCGTCGGGGACGCGGAACACGTGCACCGCCAGGTCGGTGTTGACAAAGGTGAACTTGGTGATGTCCAGCTTGCTGCCGATGCCGTTGGCGCAATCGGCGACCGCGAACAACCGTTCCAGCGGCGTCATGGTTTCGCCGGCGACGAGGTCCGCGATCGGCCTGATCCATGACTCACCCGGGCCGGGGGTCAGCGGCACGGTCAGCCACAGCCACTCCAGACTGTGCACGTAGTTACGGTCCCAATTGCGCGCCTTCAGATCGCGGTTGCGCGCCTCGGACACGGGGCGGGGCAGCGGCGCGGGTGCATGCGCCACGGCCGCGGTGTCGACCCGCTGCAACCGCCATCCGCTGGCCCGGGCCACTGGGCGCGGCTCGCCGTCGGGTCCCGGAGCCAGCATTTCGGCGGTCACCAACTCGATCTGCTTGCCGCCGCGTTCCAGGCGGGACCGGACCCACAGATCCCCTTCTGCCGGTACCGCGCCGATCAGGTCGATCACCACCCGGCTCAGCCGGGTGTCGTCGCGTTGTTCGCAGCGTTCCAGGGCCCGCGTCAGCAGCGCCGACACCGGCGCGCCGTGCTGAATCGAGGACGACCAGGTGCCGCGGGCGAGGTCGGTGGCCCGGAATTTCTCACCTCGCGGATCGGCGCCGTCGATCAGCTCGTAGTACGAGTCGGTCATCATCTCCCTCGAGTCAGGGCAGGCCGGCGCCCGGTACGTCCACCTGCACCGCGTCCAGCCTGGCCAACCGGGTGCCCACCAGCCGCTTGGGATAAGCATCGGTGCTCGACAGCAAAAACAGTGTGCGGCGCTCCGGGCCGCCGAGCGCGCACGCGATCGCGACCCGCTCACCCATGTCGATCCGGTCGGTCACATCGCCACCCTCGGTGATTCGCTCGAACTGGTGAGCCAAGGTCATCGCCGCCCACACCCCTCCCTGGGCGTCGAGTGCGATGCCGTCCGGAGGGCCGTCCAGGGCGCCGGCGAACGTTCGACGGTCGGCGAGCCCGCCGTCCTTCCCGATCGCGTAAGCGGTGAGGCGGCGCCCCGTCGACTCGGCCACGATCAGGGTGCGGCGGTCGGCGGTGATGACCATCCCGTTGGGAAACTCGAGATCTGTCGCTACGACGGTCGCGCTGTTATCGGGATCGAGCCGGACGATGGTGCCGCCCTCGAAGGCCTGGGATCCGATGTAGGCGCGCCCGAGGTCGTCGATCACCATGTCGCCGAGGCTGGCCGGCGCGAGGTTGGACAGGTCGGCAACAGGGGCCACAGTTTCGCCGTCATAGCGCAGGATCTGCTTGTCCTCGGCGGAGACGATGAGCAGTGTTCCGTCGGGACGGAAACCCAGCCCGGACGGCGAGTGGCCCGGCACTGCCAAGGTCGTCAGCGAGCCGCGCCGGTCGCAGGTGTGCACGGCCTCGCCGAGCATGTCGGAAAACCAGAGCAAACCCTCGAACCAGCGCGGACCTTCACCGAAGCAAAAGCCGTCGGCGAGCGGTGTCGGCGCCGGCGTGCCTTTACAAATCACTGCCAAAGTGTCATGCACCGCGGGCATCGCTGTCAACGCGGGCATGCTCGGCGGCAAGCTTTACAAATATTGCACGAAGTGTCACGCTGGGCCGTGAGCTGCCGGAACAAGGGGTGAGCGCGTTGACGACAGAGTCTGAACAGGTCCAGTGGTCGGTGCAGAGCCTGCTGGACCTCTTCGAGGTGCGGCCCGACGGACCCGACCGGTTCATCGCCGAAACCGGGCTTGCCGGCCAGGACGGCCGGCAAGTGGTGGAAGGCACCCAGGTGGTCGCTCAGGCGATTGTGGCCGCCGCCAACCGATTTGAGGGCAAGTCGGTGCGTTCGGCGCACGCCGTGTTCGCCCGCGCCGTCATCGTGGGGCCGCCCATCGAACTGGTGCTCGATGTGCTGAACGAAGGCCGCTCCACGGCGACGGCGATCATTTCGGTGCTGCAGAACGGCAAGAGGTGCGTGAGCGTCACGGTGCTGACGGACGTCCCGACGGCGGACGTCATCCGCCACCACCTGACCCGGCCCGACGTGGCGTCGCCGGCGGAAGCGAACTATGCCGAGATGCCGATGGTCGGGCGGGAGCTGCGGCTGGTCGACGTGGTCGACGTGAACAGCCCCGACGAGGTCGGCCCGCCGGAACTCTACGCCTGGCTGCACTACGACCCGATCCCCGAACGCGACGACCTGGGCAAGGCGCTGATCACGTATTTCACCGGGCACCTGGGGATTTCCACGACCATGCGCGCCCATCCGGGAATCGGCACCGCCCAGGCGCACCTCACCGTGTCGACCGCGCCGATGTCGATCTTCGTGTCCTTCCACGAACCGGTGCGCTGGGATGACTGGCTGCTCTACAGCCATGAGAGCACGCAGGTCGGCGCGGGAATGTCTTATGTGCGTGGCACCGTACACACCGAGGACGGCGATCTGCTGTGCTCCTTCGCGCAGGAAGCGTTGATCCGCCCGCTGCGCACCAGCGACACATCGATCAACGCCGCGGCACGGTTCTAATTCCGTGCGTTTCACGATTACTCACCCGATGCACAGCCATCCGTACAACCCGGAGCTGGTGAGCGGGAACGGCATCGCAACGGTGGCGGCGGCGGCCGAGAAGGCGGGTTTTCACGGATTCGGCTTTACCGATCACCCGGCGCCGTCGCAGCGCTGGCTGGAAGCGGGTGGCCACGATGCCCTGGATCCCTTTGTGGCCCTGGGGTTTGCGTCGGCGCGAACGTCTTCGCTGCGGCTGATTCCGAACATCGTGGTGCTGCCGTATAGAAATCCGTTTGTGGTGGCCAAATCCGGTGCGACGCTGGATCTGCTGTCCGGAGGCCGCTTCACCCTTGCCGTGGGAGTGGGTTACCTGCGGCGCGAGTTCGCCGCATTGGGGGTGGACTACGACAAACGCGCCGAGTTGTTCGAGGAATCCCTCCAAGTTATTCGGGCTATCTGGACGTCTGACGACATTTCCTTCGAGGGGCAGCATTTCAGCGCGCGGGGGATCACCGCGCACCCACTACCGGTCAGCCGGCCACATCCGCCGATCTGGATCGGCGGCAATACGACCACGGCCCGCCAGCGGGTCGCGCAGTACGGAGACGGCTGGTGCCCCTTCCCCGCCCCGGCGGGATTGGCGCACACCGCGGGCACCGCCGTCATCGATTCGCCTGAGGCGCTGGCTGCGGGAATCGACGACCTGCGGCGGCGGTGCGACGCGGTGGGCAAAGACTGGTCTGCGGTCGACATCACCTTCAGTAATTTCGAGGGCGGCAACCCGGCCAGTGACGACTTCAACGCCGACGCGTACCTGGGTGGGCTGGAAAAGCTTGCCGCACTGGGGGTTACCTGGGTATCCGCGCACCTGCCCGGCGACAGTCTGGCGCACGCGCTCGAGGCGATGGACCGGTTCGGATCTCTGGTGATTGATGTGATCTGAGTGGACTTCTCGGTGGTGTCCCTCTCGGACGACGATCAGGCTTTCTATGACCGGACACGCGCGCGTGTCACCGCCACCGTGACCGAAGAGGTGCGGCGCCGCAATCGCGAATTCGGCGAAAACTTCGACGAGCGTGTGCATCTCGCGTTAGGCGAAGCAGGCTATCTGGCGTCGGACTGGAAACCGGAATCCGAGGGAGGGTTCAGCGCCGTCCGTCGTCGCATCTTCAATCTGGAGATCGCCCGGGCGCATACGCCGTGGTACCACTGGGGCACCACGTCCGTCGTCGCGCATCTGGTGCAGCAGTTCGCCGCACCCGAACTCGTGGACATGGTGTTGCCGGGCGTGCTGTCGGGCCAGGTGCGGCTGTGCCTGGGCTACACCGAACCCGAAGGCGGCTCCGACGTCGCGACCTGCAAGACCCGCGCGGTGCGTGACTCCGACGGCTGGATCATTAACGGCTCCAAGATGTTCACCTCCAATGCTCAGAACGCGCGGTACGTCTTCCTGCTGACCAATACCGACCCGCAGCGACCGAAACACCGCAATCTGACCATGTTTCTGGTGCCGCTGGATTCACCGGGCATCGAGATCCGTGGTATCCGGACGCTGGACGGTGACCGAACCAACATCGTCTTCTATACCGATGTTCGCGTCGACGACCTGTACCGGATCGGCGACGTCAACGACGGCTGGACCGTGATGCGGGCCGCGTTGGACTCCGAGCACGGCTTGACCGAGCGGGACGCCGAAGGCCTACAGGATGTCGCCGCGATGGCAGGTCACGGCAACGTGATGGCCGAAGCGGTCGACCGGGTAGCCGGCCTGGTTTCGGCTGACGACGAATCCGTGTTGTACCGGCTGGGGCGCTGTGCCGCCCGTACCGAAGCGGCGCTGTCCACGCCGGGGATGTTCGGGCGCGTCGCGATCGGGCAGACCATGCGGGACATTTCGGCGGATTTGATGGACCTGCTGGGTCCTTCGGCGGCATTGCCGACGGACGTCGAGGGCGCCGCCGACGACGGCTCGGCCGAGCATCTGTTCCGGTTGGCGCTGCCGATGGGGATCTACGGCGGATCGCTGGAGGTGTTCCGCAACATGATCGCTCAGCACGAGCTGGGGTTGGGGCGGCCGAGCTACGGGTGACGGCTCGAATTGCGGGTACCTGCTGGGCATGACCGAAACCGTGCAGCGGCAACTCGGAGCGTCCGACAGCCCGATCGAGGACGCGCTGGAGGACGCCTTCACCAGGATGGTCAGTGAGGGCACGCAGCGCCTGCACCGCACCTGGCGGGAAGTATTCGTGACCGGGTTCTTCGGCGGTACGGAGGTGGCTCTAGGGGTCCTCGCCTACCTTGCGGTCCTGAGTGCCACCCAGCGTCCACTCGTCGCTGGTTTGGCGTTCTCGATCGGTTTTCTGGCGCTGCTGCTGGGGCGCAGCGAACTGTTCACCGAGGGCTTTCTGGTGCCTGTCGTGACGGTGGCGGCCAGGCGCGCCGGCCTCGGGCAGTTGTTGAAGCTGTGGGGCGGCACCATGCTCGCCAACCTCGTCGGCGGCTGGCTGATCATGTGGCTGATCATCGCGGGCTTTCCGGGGTTGCGGGCCCAGGCCGTGGAGTCCGGCGCCCACTTTGCCACCGCTCCCTTGTCGACACAGAGTCTGTCACTGGCGGTGCTGGGCGGCATGGCGATCACGTTGATGACCCGCATGCAACACGGCACCGACTCGGTACCCGGCAAGATCGCCGCGGCGGTTGCGGCGGCTTTCCTGCTCGCCGGGCTGCAGTTGTTTCACTCGATTCTGGATTCACTGCTGATCTTCGGCGCACTGATCACCGGGAAGGCGCCGTTCGGCTATCTCGACTGGTTGGGCTGGTTCGGTTACACCCTGGCGGGCAACGTTGTTGGTGGGTTGGCGCTGGTGACGTTGCTACGGTTGCTGCGGAGCAAGGACCGGGTGCGGGAGGAACGCGACGCGGCTACGGCTTCGTGAGCGGTAACTCCGCGACGACGTCGGCGCGGGTGGCGTCGAAGCTGAAAAACGTTGCGATGGGCCGGGTTTCCGGATACGGGTCGGGGTAGGCCCAGGCAACGTCTTCGATGACGTCGTCACCCACGACCGCCGCCCAGTACGTCGCGTATCCCTTGTAGTTGCAGTAACTCGTGGTTGTCGTGGGTTTGAGCAGGTCGGTTCGTACGTGTTCCGGATCCACGTAAAGCCTTGGCTCAAGCGCCGTTTCGAAGACGATGACGGTGTCGTCGGTGTCGACCAGTGTCGTGTCGTTGATCGATACCCGCAGCCGCCTGTTGGTAGGTCGGCAGTCTACGCGGTGATACGGGTTGGGCGGGTAGTGGACAAGCTTTCGGCCTTCCTCGAACCAGGCGTCGACCGCGTGCCAGGGCACATGTACGAAACCCGGTGCCTCGGGCTCGGGTTCTGTTGGTAGTCCGGTGATTACATCTTCCGGGAAGACGTAGCTGAGCGGGTGGTTGCGCCGGTGCACCAGGAGTGCCCGTTCGGTGTCGATGACGGTGCGGCCGTCGCGGGTGGCCCGGATGCGGCGCGGATGGGGCTCGATGTAGACGACGTCTTCGGGAATCGGGGGAGCGAACCGGCCGGCGGGATCGCTGCTGAGTGGGCCGCGGCCGGCTACCAGACTCATTCCCCGAGAGTACGGCGGAAGGCGCCGGATCGTGGTATTATCGAACATGTGTTCGAATTAGATCAGTTCTCGCGGGTGCCGCCCGGTGCCACCGAAGCGGAGCTGACCGCGTTCA
>NZ_LQOY01000056.1 GCF_002101675.1 Mycobacterium gordonae
TGCCAGGAGTTCATCGCCCAGTTGGGCCGCAACTTCCAGGTGATCTACGAGCAGGCCAACACCCACGGCCAGAAGGTTCAGTCGGCCGGCAACAACATGGCGCAGACCGACAGCGCCGTCGGGTCCAGCTGGGCCTGACAACCGCTTGATCGACGGCGTGGCCGCACACCAACCGGTGTGCGGCCACGTCGCTTTAGCGGCTGATGCGCGCCCGCTAAAAATTTGCCAGCGGGCATTATTCCGGTCTTCCGCCACGGCCAGCGCCCCCGTGAGACGGTCCGCACACCGCATCACACCGCAGCGCTATCGGCCGGCCGGCACCCGCTCCCGCTTGCTTGTTCGTACGCGGTTGACACCATCGCGCAATGCACGCTTCGACGGGCGGCACACGCGGAAAACCACCGAGGTCATTAGTAGCTGCCGATGGCCGATTCAGCCCTCCCCTCCTGATTCACAGCCGCTAACCGAATTGTGGCCCAAGGCTTTTAGCAACCATCGTCAGATTCCGCCATCGGTTAGCGAGACCGACCGACGCTAATGTGATCGATGCCCGTACCTGGGCAACCACTATCCTCACATTTGAGAACCCTATGAACACAGTGACAACCATATTTGTGGTTGAAAGAATGATCCAATATGACCTCAATGCAGGGATATGCGCGCAGCCAACGTCCGCGACAAGCGATTCTGGGCCAGCTGCCCCGGATCAACCGGGCTGACGGTTCACCGATCCGGGTGTTGCTGGTCGACGACGAACCGGCCCTGACGAACCTGGTCAAGATGGCGCTGCACTACGAGGGCTGGGACGTCGAAATCGCCCACAACGGCCGCGAGGCCATCGCCAAGTTCGACAGGATCAGTCCGGATGTGCTGGTCCTGGACATCATGCTGCCCGACGTGGACGGTCTGCAGATCCTGCAACGGGTCCGGGAATCCGAGTCGTACACACCCACCCTGTTCCTCACCGCACGCGACTCGGTGATGGACCGGGTCACCGGGCTCACCGCCGGGGCAGACGACTACATGACCAAGCCGTTCAGCCTCGAAGAGCTGGTCGCTCGGCTGCGCGGGTTGCTGCGCCGGTCCAGCCACTTGGCCCCGCCCGCCGATGAATCCCTCAAGGTCGGCGACCTGAAGTTGGACGCGGCCAGTCGCGAGGTCACCCGCGGTGGCACTCCGATGTCGCTGTCATCGACCGAGTTCGAACTGCTCCGGTTCCTGATGCGCAATCCCCGACGCGCGCTGAGCCGCACCGAGATCCTGGACCGCGTGTGGAACTACGACTTCGCCGGCCGGACCAGCATCGTCGACCTGTACATTTCGTACTTGAGGAAGAAGATCGACGCCGACCGAGAGCCGATGATCCACACCGTCCGT
Source organism: Mycobacterium gordonae (assembly GCF_002101675.1). GTDB lineage: Bacteria > Actinomycetota > Actinomycetes > Mycobacteriales > Mycobacteriaceae > Mycobacterium > Mycobacterium gordonae. The sequence continues at coordinate 1,378 of NZ_LQOY01000056.1, forward strand.
GGCATTGGATACATGCTCCGACCACCGGAATGAGCTTGGCATGACGGGGGACCGCCAGATTCCACGATGGCTCCCCCGTTCCCTTCGCCGCCAGCTGTTGTTGGGCGTACTGACGGTGGTGACACTCGTGTTGGTGGCCGTCGGCGCCGTCTCGGTACTGACCCTGCGGGGCTACGTCACCGCGATGAACGACGCCGAAGTCGCCGAATCGATGCATGCGTTCACTCACGCGTACGCCAGATACCGCAACGGCGAACATGCCTCTGTACACAGCGGCATTCCCCCCGTCGACCAGGCCCTGCTGGAGTTCACCGGGCAGACCCCCGGGAACCTGATCGCGGTGGTCCGTGACGGCAAAGTCGTTGCCTCGGCGGTCTTTTCCGAGGAGGAACCGCGGCCCGCACCGCCCGACGTCGTCCGCGCCATCGAGGCTCAGGCCTGGACCGACGGCCCATCGCGGATCGAGAATCTGGGAAGCCTGGGGCCGCACCAGGTCGACAGCCGCACCGCCGGGTCCGACCGCCTGGTGGTCGGAGTTTCGCTGAGCATCGCCGACCAGATCATCGCCCGCAAGCAACTCACCACCACTGTGCTGGTTGCGACCGCGCTGGTGATCACGGCAGCGCTGACCGCCTGGGTGGTGGGCTACGCCCTTCGACCGCTCAGCCGGGTCGCCGCCACGGCCGCGGAGGTCGCGGCGATGCCACTGGCCGACGAGGACCACAAGATCAGCGTGCGGGTCCGCCCGGAAGATACCGACCCGGACAACGAGGTCGGGATCGTCGGGCACACCCTCAACAAACTGCTCGACAATGTCGACAGCGCGCTGGCACATCGTGTCGAATCCGATTTGCGCATGCGGCAATTCATCACCGACGCGAGTCACGAACTGCGCACGCCGTTGGCGGCCATCCAGGGTTACGCCGAGCTGACCCGTCAGGACAGCTCGGCGCTGCCGCCGACCACCGAATACGCCCTGGCGCGCATCGAGTCCGAGGCGCGGCGAATGGCGTCGCTGGTCGACGAATTGCTGCTGCTGTCCCGCCTCGGCGAGGGTCAGGACCTTCAATCGGAAGACCTGGACTTCACCAATCTGGTGGTGAATGCGGTCAACGACGCGGCGGTCGCGGCACCGACGCACCAGTGGGTCAAGGATTTGCCGGAGCAACCCGTGTGGGTCAACGGAGACCACGCCCGGCTCCATCAGGCCGTCAGTAATCTGCTCACCAACGCCTGGGTTCACACACCCCCCGATGTCACCGTGACCACCGGCATCAACTGCCACTACTTCCCCGGCCCCGACGGACCGGACGCGCCATACGTCGAGTTGACGGTCAGCAATGACGGACCCGACATCGACCCCGATGTCCTGCCCCGGTTGTTCGAGCGATTCGTGCGCGCCGACAGGGCACGCTCCAACGGCGCCGGGCATGGACTGGGTCTGGCGATCGTCAACTCCATCGTCAAGGCGCACGGCGGCACGGTCTGCGCGGAATCAGCGAACGGCGAGACGGTCTTTCGCGTGCGCATCCCCATGATCACGCGACCCGCGAAGGCTTCCTAGCCCCATTGGGCGTCGGCTTTCGTACGCCTCACACCAGATGGCTTGGTAGTCAAGCGGTGTGATGGCACTGGAAATCAACTTTCCTCGGCCCACCACATGCTGCGGCCGCTGAGGACCGCGCATTCCGTACGAAATTCCAGGGCGCCCCGTAAAGAAGCCGTAAAGGCGGCCGGTGATGTCGTTAGGAAAATGTCAACCAAAGGCCCTTGATGTGGGAGCCAGGTTAGCGTCAGGCTGACCTTGCCTCCGAGCACCGCCGTGGGGCTGACTCGATGAGGCCGTTTCGCATGCGAGGAACAAGCGCCGAACGGAGACATGATGGGCGTGTTCGTATTTGCCATGCTCACGATTGCGGTATTCGCCGTACTGGGCATGGTGCAGAAGTTGGTCGAGCGACTGTGAGCTACCAGAACATCGTCGGCCTGGTGCTGGCCGTCCTGATCGCCGCGTTTTTGGTTGGCGCGCTGCTGTTTCCGGAGCGGTTCTAGTGAGCACCACGGCAGCGGGGATCATCTTCCTTGCGGTTCTCGTCGCGGCGCTGGTGTTGGTGCACGTGCCGTTCGGGGACTACATGTACCGGGTTTACACCGCGCAGAAGGACTCGCGGGTCGAGTCGCTGATCTATCGCCTCATCGGTGTCGACGCGCGGTCGGAACAGACTTGCGGCGCCTACACCCGTAGCGTGTTGGCGTTCTCCGCGGTCAGCGTCCTCTTCCTGTTCGCGTTCCAACTGGCGCAGGGCGCCTTGCCATTACACCTGCACGACCCAGCGACCAAGATGACACCGGGGCTGGCCTGGAACACCGCCGTCAGCTTCGTCACCAACACCAACTGGCAGGCCTACTCCGGAGAATCGACGCAGGGCCACCTGGTCCAGATGGCCGGGCTGACGGTGCAGAACTTCGTCTCGGCTGCCGTGGGGATGGCGGTGGCAATCGCGTTGGTGCGCGGGTTCGCTCGTACACGCACCGGCGAGCTGGGCAACTTCTGGGTGGATCTGGTGCGCGGCACGTTGCGCATCCTGTTGCCCATCGCGGTCGTCGGCGCCATCCTGCTCGTCGCAGGCGGAGCCATCCAGAACTTCCACCTCCACGACCAGGTCGTCACCACTCTCGGTGGCGCCCAACAGACCATCACCGGGGGCCCGGTGGCCAGCCAGGAAGCCATCAAAGAGCTCGGCACCAATGGCGGCGGCTTCTACAACGCGAACTCGGCGCACCCGTTCGAGAACCCCACGACATGGACCAACTGGCTGGAAATCTTTCTGCTGCTGGTGATCAGCTTCTCGCTGCCGCGGACGTTCGGGCGCATGGTGGGCAGCAAGAAGCAGGGCTACGCGATCGCCGCGGTCATGGCCACGCTGGCCGGCATCAGCGTGACGCTGCTGATGACGTTCCAGGTGCAGCACCACGGCACGGTGCCGACCGCGGTGAGCGCGGCAACCGAAGGCGTCGAGCAGCGGTTCGGTGTCGCGGACTCGGCCGTCTTCGCCGCCGCCACCACCCTCACCTCCACCGGCGCCGTGGACTCGTTCCACGACTCCTACACCAGCCTCGGCGGGATGATGACGATGTTCAACATGCAGCTCGGCGAGGTCGCCCCCGGCGGCACCGGTTCGGGCCTGTACGGCATGCTGATCCTCGCGCTGATCACCGTCTTCGTGGCCGGACTGATGGTCGGCCGCACCCCCGAATACCTGGGCAAGAAGATCAACCCGCGCGAAATCAAGCTGGCCGCAAGCTATTTCCTGGTGACACCGCTGATCGTGCTGACCGGCACCGCCATCGCCATGGCGCTGCCGGGCGAACGCGCCGGGATGCTCAACGGCGGGCCGCACGGACTCTCGGAGATCCTGTACGCGTTCACCTCCGCGGCCAACAACAACGGGTCAGCCTTCGCCGGGCTCAGCGTCAACACCGACTGGTACAACACCGCTCTCGGTCTGGCCATGCTCTTCGGTCGATTCCTGCCCATCGTCCTGGTGCTCGCCCTGGCCGGATCGCTGGCCAAACAGGGTGCCACGCCCGAATCGGTAGGCACGCTGCCCACCCATCGGCCACAGTTCGTCGGAATGGTCGCCGGCGTCACCTTGATCCTGGTGGCACTCACCTTCCTGCCCATGCTGGCGCTGGGACCCCTGGCTGAAGGAATCCACTGATGAGCGCAACCACCAAGCGCCTACCGGGCGGCATGCTGGATCCGGCGATGCTGTGGAAGTCGACTCCTCAGGCGCTGAGCAAACTCGACCCGCGCACGCTGTGGCGCAACCCGGTCATGTTCATCGTCGAGATCGGCGCCGTTTGGGCGACCGTGCTGGCGATTCTGAGCCCCACCTGGTTCGCCTGGTTGATCGTGACTTGGCTATGGCTGACGGTGCTGTTCGCCAATCTCGCTGAGGCGGTGGCCGAAGGCCGCGGCAAGGCGCAGGCCGAGACGCTGCGCAAAGCCAAGACCCAAACCATGGCGCGGCGCCTCACCGGCTGGGCCCCGGGCAGGCCGGCGGTCGAGGAAGAGGTTGCCGCACCCCTGCTGCAACAAGGCGACATCGTCGTGGTCGAGGCCGGGCAGGTGATCCCGGGTGACGGCGACGTGGTGGAAGGCATTGCGTCGGTGGATGAGTCGGCGATCACCGGTGAGTCGGCACCGGTGATCCGGGAGTCTGGCGGCGACCGCTCGGCGGTTACGGGCGGCACCACCGTGCTGAGCGACCAGATCATCGTGAAAATTACCCAGAAGCCCGGGGAAAGCTTCATCGACCGGATGATCGCCCTCGTCGAGGGCGCGAATCGGCAGAAGACACCCAACGAGATCGCACTCAATATCCTGCTGGCCGCGTTGACGATCATCTTCGTCTTCGCCGTCGCGACGCTGCAGCCGTTGGCGATCTACTCCAAGACAAACAATCCCGGTGTCCCGGACACGCAGGCGCTCAACGGAAGTGGGGTCGCCGGCATCGTGATGGTGTCACTGCTGGTGTGCCTGATCCCCACTACGATCGGCGCGCTGCTGTCGGCGATCGGCATAGCCGGCATGGATCGGCTGGTGCAGCGCAATGTGCTGGCGATGTCCGGGCGCGCGGTCGAAGCCGCCGGGGACGTGAACACCTTGCTGCTGGACAAGACCGGAACCATCACCCTGGGCAACCGGCAGGCCGCCGCCTTCATTCCGGTCGACGGAGTCACGGCGGAGGAACTGGCCGATGCCGCGCAACTGTCGAGCCTGGCCGACGAGACACCGGAGGGACGCTCGGTCGTGGTATTCGCCAAGGAGCACTTCGGATTACGCGCACGCACGCCCGGCGAACTCGCGCATGCCCAATGGGTGACGTTCTCCGCCGCGACGCGCATGTCCGGCGTCGATGTCGACGATCACCAGCTGCGCAAGGGCGCGGCCAGCTCGGTGGCGGAATGGGTACGCGCACAAGGCGGTAAGGTCCCCTCACAGCTCGGTGTGATCGTCGATGGCGTCTCGGCCGGCGGCGGCACCCCACTGGTGGTGGGCGAAGCCCTCGGCGGCAAAGGCGCCGAGAAAGCCCGAGTGCTTGGCGTCATCCATCTCAAGGACGTGGTCAAGCAGGGCATGCGGGAGCGGTTCGACGAGATGCGCCGGATGGGCATCCGCACCGTGATGATCACCGGCGATAATCCGTTGACCGCCAAGGCAATTGCCGATGAGGCGGGAGTCGACGACTTCCTCGCCGAGGCCACGCCGGAAGACAAGCTCGCGTTGATCAAGCGGGAGCAGGAGGGCGGCAAGCTGGTCGCGATGACCGGCGACGGCACTAACGACGCGCCGGCCCTGGCGCAGGCCGATGTGGGTGTGGCGATGAACACCGGTACGTCGGCGGCCAAAGAGGCCGGCAATATGGTCGATCTGGATTCCGACCCCACCAAGCTGATCGAGATCGTCGAGATCGGCAAGCAGTTGCTGATCACCCGGGGCGCGCTGACCACGTTCTCCATCGCCAACGACATCGCGAAGTACTTCGCGATCATCCCGGCGATGTTCGTCACCCTGTTTCCCGGGCTGGACCTGCTGAACGTGATGCGGTTGCACAGCCCGCAATCGGCGATCCTGTCGGCGGTGATCTTCAACGCGATCATCATCGTGATGCTGATCCCGTTGTCGCTGCGAGGCGTGCGCTATACGCCGAGCAGCGCGTCAAAGTTGTTGAGCCGCAACCTCTATGTGTACGGGCTCGGCGGCATCATCGCCCCGTTCGTCGGGATCAAGCTGATCGATGTGATCGTACAATTCGTCCCCGGGATGTCCTGACATGACGTTCTCCAGTTTTCTTCGCATACATTGGGCCGCCTTGCGCGCACTGCTGGTGCTGACGGTGCTCACCGGACTGGCCTATCCGCTGTTCGTCTGGCTGGTAGCGCAGATCCCCGGACTGCACGACAAGGCCGACGGGTCGATCGTCACCGCGGGTGGCAAGCCGGTGGGTAGTCGGCTGATCGGCCAACTGTTCACCGATTCCGGCGGCAACCCGCTGCCGCAGTACTTCCAGAGCCGACCCTCGGCAGCCGGCAACGGGTACGACCCGCTGTCTTCCGGTGCGAGCAACCTCGGGCCGGAAAGCATGAGCTTGCTGAATCAGGTGTGCTCGCGCAGCGTGGCGGTGGCAAAGTTGGAAGGGGTGGATGGGTCACGTCCGTTCTGCACCGGCGGCGGCGCCGGAGCGGTGCTGGCGGTGATCGGTCCGCGCGATTCCCGCGGCTCCGTCATCCACCCGACCCGGGTGATCAGCGTCAACGAACCGTGCCAGACGACGGCGGCGCCGTTCCTCGTCAGTTACGAAGGTGTCCGGGTGGAATGCGCGAAAGGCGGTGAGGATTACTCGCTCGGTGAGCTGGTGCCGATCCGCGGCTCCGCACCCGCCGACCCCGTCGTGCCGGCGGATGCGGTGACCGCCAGTGGCAGTGGACTGGACCCGAACATCTCGGTGGCCTACGCGGACCTTCAGGTGGCGCGGGTGGCCAGGGCCCGCCACGTGAGCCCGGACCAGGTACGGGAAGTGCTGGCGCAGTACCGCACTGGTCGGGCGCTCGGGTTCCTTGGGGAGCCGTGTGTCAACGTCTTGCTGCTCAACCTGCAACTCGACCGCCGATACCCGGTCACCGGCTAGGGTCGCGGAGGGATGATGGTTGGCGTGACCGACGTCAGCCTCGGCGAGCACCGCACCAAGCGCGGTGAACTGCGCATCTACCTGGGAGCGGCCCCCGGCGTCGGTAAGACCTACGCGATGCTCGGCGAGGCGCATCGGCGTCTGGAGCGCGGCACCGACGTCGTAGCCGCCGTCGTCGAAACCCATGGCCGGGCCAAGACCGCTGAAATGATGGCCGGCATCGAGACCATTTCGCCGCGCTACATCGAATACCGCGGCGGCAGCTTTCCCGAACTCGACGTGCCGGCGGTGCTGGAACGCCATCCCCAGGTCGTGTTGGTCGATGAGCTCGCCCACACCAATACTCCGGGCAGCAAGAACGCCAAGCGCTGGCAGGACGTGGAAGAGCTGCTCGACGCCGGCATCACGGTGATCTCCACGGTGAACATCCAGCATTTGGAGAGCTTGAACGACGTCGTCGCCCAGATCACCGGCATTGAGCAGAAGGAGACGATTCCCGACCCGATCGTCCGGCAAGCGTCCCAGGTCGAACTCATCGACATCACCCCCGAAGCGCTGCAACGCCGGCTTTCCCACGGCAACGTCTATGCGTCAGAGCGGATCGACGCCGCGTTGTCCAACTACTTTCGCCGCGGGAACCTCACTGCGCTCAGGGAATTGGCGCTGCTGTGGTTGGCCGACCAGGTCGACACCGCACTGGCCAAATACCGCGCGGAGAACAAAATCACCGCGATGTGGGAGGCCCGTGAGCGCGTCGTGGTAGCCGTCACCGGTGGACCCGAGTCAGAAACGCTGGTGCGCAGGGCTTCTCGAATCGCGTCGCGGTCCACCGCCGAGCTGATGGTCGTCCATGTGGTGCGCGGCGACGGGTTGGCCGGCTTGTCCGAGACCCGGATGGCCAAGATCCGCGACCTGGCCAAGAGCCTGGACGCCTCCCTGCACACGGTCGTCGGTGACGACGTGCCCAGCGCCCTGCTGGATTTCGCGCGCGAGATGAATGCCACCCAGTTGGTGGTCGGCACGTCCCGGCGCCCCCGGTGGGCGCGCATCTTCGAAGAGGGCATCGGCCCGGCCATCGTCGAGCACTCGGGCAAAATCGACGTGCACATGGTTACCCACGAGGAGTCCAAACGCGGGTTCCGCACCGCGTCGGTGTCGCCGCGAAAACGCCGTGCCGCGTCCTGGTTGGCGTCCGTTGTGGTGCCGTCACTGATCTGCACGGGCACGTTGGCGTGGCTGGACCCCTATTTGGACAACGGTGGCGAAAGCGCGCTGTTCTTTGTCGGCGTGCTGTTGGTGGGACTGCTGGGAGGCGTTGCGCCCGCTGTGCTTTCGGCCGTGCTGTCCGGCCTGCTGTTGAATTACTTCTTCATCACGCCGCGGCATAGCTTCACCATCGCCGAGCCAAACAGCGCGATCACCGAACTGGTGCTGCTGCTGGTCGCGGTGGCAGTTGCGGTGCTGGTCGACGGGGCGGCCAAACGATCGCGCGAAGCGCGTCGGGCCTCCCAAGAAGCAGAGTTGCTGACGCTGTTCGCCGGATCGGTCTTGCGCGGCGCGGATCTGGACACCCTACTGGAGCGGGTACGCGAGACCTACTCTCAGCGTGCGGTGAGCATGTTGCGCGAAGACACCGTCGACGGGCGGGTCAGGGGCCGTATCGTTGCGTCGGTCGGTGCGAATGCCTGCGGCACGGTCGATTCCGCCGACACCGCGATCGAGGTCGGCGACGACCAGTTCTGGATGCTGTTGGGCGGTCGAAGGTTGGCTGCGCGGGATCGCCGCGTGCTCCACGCCGTCGCGACACAGGCCGCGGGTCTGATCAAACAACGGGAGCTTGCCGACGAAGCCAGCCGCACCGAAGCGATCGTGCGGGCCGACGAGTTGCGCCGGTCGCTGCTGTCGGCGGTCAGCCACGATCTGCGAACGCCGTTGGCGGCGGCCAAGGTTGCGGTGTCCAGCCTGCGCGCCGGCGACGTCGCGTTCTCACCCGAGGACACCGCGGAACTGCTGGCCGCCATCGAGGAGTCCATCGACTCGTTGACCGCATTGGTGGGCAATCTGCTCGATTCGTCGCGGTTGGCCGCCGGTGCGGTGCACCCGGAATTGCATCGGGTCTACTTGGAGGAGGCGGTGCAGCGCGCGCTGGTCAGTATCGGCAAGGGCGCCACCGGGTTCTTCCGGTCCGCGATCGACCGCGTGAAGGTTGATGTCGGTGACGCGGTGGCGATGGCCGACGCCGGACTGCTGGAACGGGTGCTGGCCAATCTGATCGACAACGCGCTCCGCTATGCGCCCGACTGCGTGGTGCGGGTCAATGCGGGGCGGGTGGGCGATCGGGTGCTGATCAACGTCATCGACGAGGGTCCGGGCATCCCGCACGGGGCTGAGGAGCAGATCTTCGGAGCGTTTCAGCGGCTAGGAGATCACGACAACACCACTGGGGTGGGGCTGGGTATGTCGGTGGCGCGCGGCTTCGTCGAGGCGATGGGCGGGACCATTGCGGCCGGCGACACACCGGGCGGCGGGCTCACCGTCGTGGTGGAGTTGAGGGCGCCGTGACTCGGGTGCTGGTGATCGATGACGAACCGCACATCCTGCGGGCGCTGAAGATCAACTTGAGCGTGCGCGGATACGAAGTGGTCACCGCGTCGACGGGGGCCGGAGCGTTGCGTGCCGCTGCCGAGCACCCGCCTGACGTGGTGATCCTGGACCTTGGGCTGCCGGACATTTCGGGCATCGACGTGCTGGGGGGCTTGCGCGGCTGGCTTTCGGCGCCGGTGATCGTGCTGTCGGCGCGCAGTGATTCGTCGGACAAAGTGGAGGCACTGGATGCCGGTGCCGACGACTATGTAACGAAACCCTTTGGCATGGACGAGTTTCTGGCCCGGTTGCGGGCAGCGGTGCGCCGCAACACGGCGGCTTCCGAGATCGACCAGCCCGTTATCGAAACGGCGGCATTCACCATCGATCTGGCGGCCAAGAAGGTTGTGAAAAACGGTTCGGAGGTGCACCTGACGCCCACCGAGTGGGGGATGCTCGAGGTGCTCGCTCGCAATCGGGGCAAACTGGTCGGGCGCGAGGAGCTGTTGAAGGAGGTGTGGGGGCCCGGGTATGCGACCGAAACCCATTATCTGCGTGTGTACCTGGCGCAGCTGCGGCGCAAGCTCGAGGACGATCCGTCGCATCCCCGGCATCTGCTGACCGAATCGGGCATGGGCTACCGCTTCGAGGCGTAAGGATGCCTAAGGCATTTGCGACTCGGGCGCTCTGGCTTCGGATGGCTTGGGCACGCCGGCGCATGGTGGGCGTCACATCTGCCACTCCAGCCTCCGGAAAAGTCGGCTATCTGTTTGCCCGCCTCGTAGCGACAAACGCGCGTGGCGCCGCCGGTCGGGGCTCTCGCCACAGGCGCCCCATTGGTCTCTGGAAAAGTCGGCTACCTGTTTGCCCGCCTCATAGCGACAAACGTGCACAGTACCGCCGTGCGGGCTCTCGCCACACGAGCCCCCATTGGCCTCTGGAAAAGTCGGCTACCTGTTTGCCCGCCTCATAGCGACAAACGTGCGTGGCGCCGCCGGTCGGGGCTCTCGCCACACGAGCCCCCATTGGCCTCTGGAAAAGTCGGCTACCTATTTGCCCGCCTCATAGCGACAAACGT
>NZ_LQOY01000057.1 GCF_002101675.1 Mycobacterium gordonae
TTGCCATGGGGACATCCTTCCAGCCCGCCCATGCTGGGCAAGCCAACTCAGATGTCACCTATTCGTGCAGCAGACCCCGGCGTCTTGCCCGAGCAACGCTACGAACTTGCCAGCCGAGCGTTCCCCGATTGGCTGACCGCGGAGCCGGTCACGATTCCAATGCATCATCCAATCCTGTTGTGGCATTGCTGGGTTCCCGGGTGCTCAAACATTTCACAGGTAACTCGACTGTGCACCAGCCATGCGAGGGACAAGGCAGATAGTGGCCAGTCGTTCGACGAGTTCGTTGCGACGGCTCAGCGAACCAAGACGGCATCCCAGAAATGGGGGTGGGCGCTACGCCGCAACCCAAACTGCCTCGGCTGCAGGGTAAGAGAGGCTCAATACACTGACGGATATTGCACATCGTGCCGTCGATCCCGCCAACGCGCGTTCGTGCGCGATGCCGTGTTCAACGAGGAAGCGTGGCGCTCAAGCCGCACCCTTGTGCCGCTACCAGAATGTCTTATTCATGGATGCGTCCACGACGCTGTCTCGTCCTCTCCCGGGGGAGATCGGACCTTGTGCCGCTCGCACTGGCAGCGTTGGAACTTCGCTGCCGAAGCGTCCCCTGCGATCGACTGGGAAGCATGGCAAGTCAGCGAGCGAACTGCTCGCCCGATGCGTAGCTGGAACTCCGAACAACTGCTACGCCTTGACCTGTTGCCCGAGCGACTGCACCGAGAGATCCGATACGCGCTGTGGCGTCTCGACGGCAGTGACCACGCAGCCCGTACCCCGGTGTTCATGCTCCGAGGCTGGATCGACTGGCTCCGGGAAACTAGAGTCCAGTCACTAGCCGAGGTAGCAACGGAAAGCCCGCCTTCAGGGAAACAGGACATCAATCTCCACAAGCGTCTCGTCGACCTTGCTCGGCCAGTTTCCGTTACGGCGGAACAGAGCATGCAAGAGGGCTGGTTCGACCCGGTCATGGTCGGCGCCGCACTGTTCAAAACCAGAGGAAAGCATCTACGCCGAAATCCGATCTCTCTCAGGAGCATCCCACAAAAATGGGCGCGCAACATCACGTGGCGACTCTTGAAAGATGAAGCGCTCAAACCAGCACACCGCCGCCGCACGTCCCACAATCTCATCTCCTGCACCGTGCGCGGCATGTCAATCCTCGGCGTGTGGCTCGCCGACAACGCCCCCGAATGCGGCGAAGAGCCTGAGCTTCTGAACTCCTCAACGGCCCGATCTTTCGGCACATATTTAGACACTTGCTTGGCTGAAGGAATCCCACTTCCCGGCGCCGAGGGAAAGGCTGGTCGAAAGCCTCCAAGCGTCGACACCATATCGAATGTCGGGTCTGCTGCACGAATAGGTGACATCTGAGTTGGCTTGCCCAGCATGGGCGGGCTGGAAGGATGTCCCCATG
>NZ_LQOY01000058.1 GCF_002101675.1 Mycobacterium gordonae
ATGCCATCGGGCGGCGGGGAGCGATGTGCGAGCGCGCCCAACGAGGTCGCGACGGCGAGTTGGCCGCCCGCCGAATCTCCCGCGATCGCCACCGTGCGGTTTGACGCCGATTCTTCAGAGCCGGTCAACCACCGGTAGGCCCTCAGTGCGTCGTCGGCGGCCGCGGGATACGGGTATCGCGGAGCCAGGCGGTAGCGGACGGCGAACACCGGCCTGAGCGACGCGGCAGACAGTTCGCCTAGCAGACCACGATGGGTCTGCGGGGAGCACATGGAAAAGGCGCCGCCGTGGATATAGAGAATCGGCGGCCCGTCCGGGTCGACGTCCGGGGCAACGATCCAGTCGCCTCTCACCCGATCGCCAGCAAAGACGGTGTCGACCTGTTCAACTCGCAATCCGCGCCGCGGGCGGGACGCAATGAGCGCCGCCCGAAGCACCCGGTCCATTACCGCGAGCCCGTACTGGTTAGACGGTAGTGCTTGCGTCAGTGGGCGCAGGATCCCGCGGGCCGACGTCGCGATGAGATAACTTGCCGTGCTCGGATGCTGTTCCGAGTAAAGGGTTGTCACGATGAGCTAAGTACCTTTTCAGTGGTGCGCCGCTCGAACGAATAGTCACCAAGGTCGAAGGTGCGACTACGCCAGAAAGATTCGAGGGTGGTCGTCGGGCGTAGCGGTACGTCGCCGTGTTTGTCGAAGTAGTAACTATTGGCGGTTGCGCAGCTGGGTTGCCAAAAGACTTGGCGGTGGCGGCGTTTGAGCATTTCGGCGAAGAAGCGGTCGTTGGCTTGCCGGGTTATTTCGACGTAGTTGGCGTGCCGGGACCGCGCATGGTGAAGGCATCGCACGATGTGCCTGGTCTGGGCTTCAATGAGCGTGAAGTACGAGGAACCGTTGTATCCATAGGGTCCGAAGATGGAGAAGTGGTTGGGGAATCCGGGCACGCTGACGCCTTCGTACGCTTGGAGCCGATTCTCGTCCCACCACTTGGCTTGATCGAGTCCACCGATCCCCCTGAGCGAATAGGTCGGCATGTTCTCCGGTTCCATCACTTTGAAGCCTGTGGCGAGGATGAGGACGTCGATCTCGTGCGATCGGCCGTCGACGGTGTGGACGGCGGCGGCATCGAAGTGGCTTATCGGACTGGTCTCGAGGTGGACGTTGTCTCGGTTGAATGTGGCCAGGTACTCGTTGTGAAAGCTTGGGCGCTTACACCCGAGCGCGTAACGGGGGGTCAGTTTTTGACGGACGGCGGGGTCGGTCACCTGGCTGCGCATGTACCGCAACGCGGCACGCTCGATGAGTGACGCCAAGGGAATGGCGGTGTGGAAGTGAGCGGCGACAGGGAACGTGACTTCGACGAAGGTTTGACTCGCTGCGCGCGCCGCGAGTTGTCCGCCGGGAGCGTATTTGAGGAACCCTCTTGCCAGCCGCGGCACCGGGAAGTCCAGTTTCGGCAGGCACCAGATCGGTGTGCGCTGGAACACGGTCAGCGCCTTGACGTCTTTCGCGATTGCCGGGATCAACTGCACTGCCGACGCGCCCGTTCCGATGACAGCCACCCTCTTGCCGGCGATGTCTTCGTTGTGGTCCCAGCGGGATGTATGCATGGTGATCCCGCCGAAATCATCGACACCGGAGATATCCGGCCGCTTGGGGCGTGTCAGGACGCCCGAGGCGTTGATCACGAAGCGCGCGGATAGGTCCTGTCCTGCGGCCGTGTGCAAGCGCCACAGGGTCGCGTCCTCATCGAACCAAGCTTCAGTCACCTTGACGGCGAAGCGGATTCGTGGGCTAAGACCGTACTTGTGCGCGCAGTGTCTTGCGTAGTCCTTCAACTCGTTGCCGTGCGCATACGTCCGCGACCATGACGACCGTTTTTCGAAGGAGAATTGGTAGCTGTACGACGGAATGTCGACGGCGATGCCCGGATAGGTGTTCCAATGCCACGTTCCGCCTACGTCGTCTGCCTCATCGACAATAAGAAAGTCCGAAAAGCCGGCTTTCAGGAGTTTTATCCCCATTCCGATCCCGGAGAATCCTGCACCGATCACGATGATTTCGAAGCGGTGCTTATCGCTGTGGTCCATACCGTCCTTCTGGCTTATCTGGGGGCTGATGCCAGGCACCTGTCGCCGACTGCCTAGCCGGAGCCAGTCGCGGCTCAAGCACGATCCACCATCCGCGGTGATGCTGCCTCGGGTGAAGCGGTTTGCGCCGAGAAACGAACACCTTCGCGCTTGTCGACGGACACGCGATCGTCGTTGCGCTGCCGTCCTCCTTTGCTTGCGCCGTGCGAACTCTCCGCGGCCAACTCGGGCCGCGCCCGCCTGGGCTTCTTGCGGGGAGGGGGCTGTGAACTCATCGAGTAATCGTCGAGCTCGACCCTCGCTAGTTGTCGGGCGAATTGGGTGGCGAAGCCGGGATACATGGTCCCGTTATAGCCGTCTTCGGTGAGGTACCAGCTCTTGCATCCGGAGTTCCACGTCGTGCCGGCAAGCCGACGCTGGAGTTGGGCGTGATAGCTGTTCTGCCGGTCCTCTTTGACGTCGAAGGTCTGAATACCGCCTTCGATGATTATGCCGATGGCGTCGACGATGTAGCGGATCTCCGCTTCCAGGTAGACCAAGGCCGAGTTGTGTCCTGGCCCGGAATTCGGCCCGAAGGTGAAAAAGAGGTTGGGATAGCCTGAGACGCTGACGCTCTTGTAGGCGTAGGCGCCGTTAGACCATTCCTCCGCAAGCTTTCGACCGTCCACGCCGGTGATGGGAAACGGTGTGCCGGCCTTGCACACATCGAAGCCGGTCGCGAATACGATGCAATCCACCTCGTGTTCGATGCCGTCCGCGGTGCGAATGCCGATGGGCGAGATGGTCGCGATCGGCCAGGTGATGAGTTTGCAATTGTTCTGTCGGAGAGCCGGATAGTAGTCGCTGGTCATCAGCATGCGCTTGCAGCCGGGCCGGAAGTCGGGCGTCAGTTGTCGCCGCATCCACGAATCTTTCACCTGGCGACGAAGGTTCGCCTTGGCCGCCCAGGCGATGGCGGTAGTGGCCGGGGTGTTCCACACCATGCCGACGGCCATGACTTCGTGCGCCCAAAACCATGCCTGGCGAGCGGCGCTCTGCAGAATCGGTAGCCGACCAAACGCGGCCTTGGCAACACTGGGGTGCGGAAAATCAGGCCGGGGAAGCACCCAACCGGGCGTCCGTTGAAACACTTTGACTGATCGCGCCGTCTTCACCAATTCCGGAACAATCTGCACCGCGCTCGCCCCGGTACCGATTACCGCAACACGTTTGTCGCTCATGTCATAGTCGTGATCCCAGCGCGCGCTGTGGATTTTGTGGCCTGCGTAGCTGTGCAGTCCGCGAATGTCAGGAAAATTTGCATTGGCCAGTGGGCCGCTTGCCATCACCACCGTGCGCGACCGGTAGCTTGACCCGCCATCCGTTTCGACGGTCCACGTGCCGCTGTCTTCGTCGAACGCCAGGCCGGTCACGTTGACGTGGAAACAGATGAAGCGCGCCAGCGCGTGCTTGTCGACCATGGCCTTGATGTAGGCGAGTATCTCGCTGCTTCCCGAGTACGCACGCGACCAGTCCGGATTTGGTTCGAAGGAGTACGAATACAACAATGACGGAATGTCGCAGGCGGCACCGGGATAGCTATTGTCACGCCAGGTTCCTCCGACCTCGCCCGCGCGCTCCAGGATGACGAAATCGTCGATACCCCGCTTGAGTAGTTGGATCGCCGTGCCAAGTCCGGCAAAGCCGGCTCCGATGATCAGAACACTGGTCGTGTCGCTCATCTGGCCACCGGTTCATAGGTCAGCTCATCAGTCCATGACGGCGTCTTGCCGAGCACTTGCGTGGGGAAGTGGTCGATCACCCTACCGAGGCGCTGCGAGATGAAGTGCAGCGGTTGGGAGTGCTTGATCGTGGCAGACATATGGGCCTTGAGGATGTGATAGGGGGGAACACGGCGGGTGTGCTCGCTGCGATCGCCGACGTTCGAGTAGCGGGTGACTGCGTTGTACAGCCTTTCCTCGGACAGGCCCCAGGCGTTCAGGTTTATCAGCATCCGGGTCAGCAGCGGGATGTAAAGCAACGCACCGGTAAGTACCCTCGGGTCGATAAGAGCTCCCACCGTCTGAATCGCATGGATCCTCATTGGGCTGGCGCCCAGGTCGTTGAGCACCTGAAAACCCACCGCCAGGTGGCGAGACTCGTCGCTGTTGACCTTGGCGAAAACTTCGCCGCACACGGGATCTGACACCTCGTCCACCAAAAACTTCAACAGTGCTCCGTCCAGAGCGGTTTCTAAAGCCGGTATGGCAGCACCGATCACCGTCAACGGAAGTGCTTCGGCGTATCGGTCCAGCCATTCGATGACCAGCCGGATGTTCTTGTTCGGCACCGGAGTCTCGCCCTCCTCGAGCATCCCCCAGCGATGCATGAGAGCGAGCTCCACGTTGGCGTGCCGCTGCTCTTCGGCGTGGAAATACCTGTAAATCTCACCCAACGCGTCGAACGGCGCCTTGGGGGCCATGGCCGCGAAAGCGCGGGCACCGACATGCTCGATCCATACCACGTCTGACATGAACTGTTTCAGGCTGGGGCGCTGTTCGTCGGTGATCAACTCGGCACCCGGTGCGTCCCAGTCGATGTCGGCCAGCGCCCACTGGCGGTCTTTAATCGTCTGCAGCATATCGCCGTATTCGAAAGCCATGTCTCCTCCTAGGTTGTGTCAACGCGTTATTCGCTGGATGAGTCCCATCGCGTGGGTGAAGGTACCCGGCATGGTTCTCTTGAGCTGCCAGAGGATTTTGGCGTCGAGTTGCGGCAGGACGTATAGCTGGCCGCGGTCGTGCGCATCCAGGGTGGTTCGTGCTACCGACTCTGGTGATACGCCGGTCCACTTCATCAAGTTGGCGGCTAGCGTGGCCGCCGATTCCTCGATGCGTGGATTGTCGACGATATTTGTTTTGACGAAGGTGGGGCATAGGACGGTCACCGTGACGCCGGTTCCGCTGAGCTCGGCTGCCAAGGTTTCGGACAGCGCGAGTACGCCCGCTTTGCTCACGTTGTAGGCGGCCATGCGGGGGGCCGCACCGAAGCTTGCCGCCGACGCGACGTTGATGAGCCCTCCGAATCCACGTTCCCGGAGCCGCGGGACAAAGACTTCGCAGCCGTGGATGACTCCCCACAGATTGACCGACAACGTCGCGGACCAATCGCTCGTGGATGTCGCACCGACGACGTTGCCTCCAGCGCCAATTCCGGCATTGTTGATCACCAGTCCGGGAGCGCCGCCGAACCACTTCTCGGCCGAATCGGCAAGATCCCGGACCTGATGCTCGTCTGAGACGTCGCAAACAACGCCGATGCCATGACCGCCCAGCTTGGAGATCAGGTCCGCTGTCTCCTTGGCGCGAATGCCGTCGATGTCGGCGCACACCACACGGCCGCCCCGGCGCGCCAGCTCGACGGCAAATGCGCGGCCAATGCCGCTGCCTGCACCGGTGATCACCGCGTCGGCACGGTCACTCCGGCGGGGGGGATTCCCAAACGGCAGCAGCCTCATCGGAGTATCCGCCGTTGCTGCGATCTGACGGTTGATTCCGTCGCTGCCTCGAAAGCAACTGGTGGCACCAGCCACCATTGTGGGCACATGCCGTCAGTTTGGTGTGACCTACGTTGCTTTGTCAAGATGGAAATGTGCGGACGAAGGCGAAACGATGGGGCGGGCGTACCGGCGCGGAACGCCGCGCGGAACGTCGGCAGCGTCTGATCGATGCCGCGACCGAGATCTGGAGCGAAAGCGGTTGGGCCGCAGTCACCATGAGGGGCGTTTGCTCCCGGACCAGCCTGAACGACCGCTACTTCTATGAAGACTTCAAGACCCGCGACGAGTTGCTGGTTGCCGCCTGGGACGGGGTACGGAACGAGATGCTCGGTGAGGTTTCCGCGACCCTCGCAGAACGCGTCGGGCAGCCGCCCCTCGAGACTATTCGCATGACCATCTCTATGGTGGTCGACCGCATCACACAAGATCCCGGCAGGGCAAAGATCTTGCTGACCCAGCACGTGGGCAGCTCACCGCTGCAAGACCGGCGCGCTGTTGCCCTGCAAGAGGCGACGCACCTCGTGGTCGCGGCGAGCAAGCCCCATCTGAGACCGGATGCCGATGAAACCGCGCTCCGCATGGACACCTTGGTGGCGGTTGGGGGCTTCGTCGAGCTGATCACCGCCTGGCATGCCGGCTTGCTCGACGTAAGTCAGGAGGAGATCGTCGAACACACCAGTCGGCTCGCCGAAACCCTAGCTGAACGTTATCTGGTGCACGCGCTCAGCGTCGATGACGTGCCCGGGACGCTACCGTCCTGATCGTGGGCGTCAAACCGGACACGCACTCAGCATCGCCGGGCGTGGCCGCGAGCCGATAGAGCGTTTGCCGATGCCCCGGATTCAGGAACCGGCGCCTCGCCTATGTTCTGCAGCAGCACGTAGGTGCCGAGGCTGCCCAGGAAACCTGCGCAGTGTTGGACGAGTTCATCAGTACTGAAGTCCAGTTCGCCGTCCAGCCAGCGGCGCAGAACCTCGAAGAGTCCTCCGACACCGAGGGTTGAAGCCAGATGCGCGACGCCCACCGCAGAGTCGGCGATATCCAGGTGAAGTCTGGCCTCGCGCAGCACGAGGTCGGCGAAACCGGCCATCAATTGGCTCCGCAACTCGCGAAGGAGTGGCTCCGTTGCGGATTCAACGAACAAAATGCGGGCCAGCCGAGGATCGTCTTCGATCATGTTGACCAGTGCGCGGATGGGGGCATACGCCAACACGTCGGGTGGCGCGCCGGCGTCTGGGATCGCTTGGACTATTACGTCTTGGAAGGTGGCATAGAGCTGCTGGTAGACGGCCCGCAAGAGCGCGTCGCGGTCGGAGAAATGCTGGTAGAAGTAACGCGAGGTGACACGTGACTCGGCGCAGACGGCAGTCACGGTGGTGGCGGCCACGCCTCGGGTACCGATCAGCTCGATAGCGGCGTCGATGAGACGTGTACGCCGGTGCTGATGGCGCTGCTCTGCAGACACTCCGCGATACACCCGGACTGAACGCATAGACACAGTTTGTCATCTAAATCTGACTAGGTATAAAGTCAGATTATTGAGGTCCGCTTGGAGATGGGAGTAGCACATGACCAGTGAGTCGCCCACACGGCCAGCAAAGAGGGTGCTGCCAAAGGCTCGCCGTGTCCGTTTCGCAATGCCTGCTGGGACCAGTCGCCAGCACTTCGTCGACGGCGACTTGGTGATGAGCCACTTTGTCTCTACCTTGTCGGCAACGTTCCCCGAGGGCGAAGACTTCTTCATCCGATCGGTGCGCCAGTACCGTGACCAGGTCAGCGACCCCGACCTCCAAGAGGCGGTCAAGGGATTCATCGCGCAGGAGGCCACCCACCGGCACCAGCATCGGCTGCTTAACGAGCGGCTCCAAGCGATGGGCTATCCGACCGACGGGATCGATCGGCACATCAAGAAGTTGGTTGACCGGCTCGAGAAGCGATTCTCTCCGAAGATGCGCCTGGCCGTGACGGCTGCCCTTGAGCACTACACGGCGACGTTCGCCGAAATCATTCTGACCAGCGACGAGGCACAAGAGCTGATCGGCGACACCGAGGTCCGGCCGATTCTGCTCTGGCACGCTTTAGAAGAATCCGAGCACAAGGCCGTCGCTTTCGACGTCTTCGAGACGGTCGGTGGAACCGAACGCACCAGGGTCTGGGGAATGCGGATTGCCACAGTCATCTTGTTCACCGAGTTGGTCATCCAGACCACTCGCTCTCTGGCGGGTGACCGCGCAGCCTACAACCCACTGCGCTTACTGCGCAGCCTTCGAGCCTTCCGTCGTTCCCCACTGTTCAGCCCGGACGCGGTGCAGCGCTTCCGTTCCTACACCCGCGCCGGCTTCCACCCCGACGACTGGGACAGCACCGAAGTCCTCGAACGCTGGGCCAAAGAACTCTTCGACTCCGATGGCGCCCAGCGAATCGGGAGCCGCGTCTAGCATCAACGGTGAGCGCGAGCAGAGAAGCACTGGCACTAGGTGGCTTACGAACTCGTCGTCGAAGGCGATCCCTACGGTACCGGCAGGAGCACACCGTCGATGAACCGGTCATTTCGAATTAGACGGGAGACTCATTCACCGCCGCGGGTTGTCGTCGACACAGACGCTGGCGCACCTACATGAACCGGGATGTTACTGGCCGGGGGCGCAGTGCTTGATCATCTCACCGAGGTTTTGGCCGACCCGCTCAGGTGCGATACCCACCGACGGCGGGTAGAGCATGATGTGGTCGAGTACCCCCTCGTAGCGGCGCAGCCCGGCGCGCACCTCGCTGGCGGTGCCAGCGACGCCCATCACGTCGATCATGTCGTCCGTCACCGCGTCGAACATGGCCGCAAAGTCACCGCGTGCGAAGGCTTCTCGGATAACGGCACCCTGTTTGGCGAATCCGCAGAAGTCGAGCAGCGGTTGGTAGGTTCTGACTGATGCGTAGAACGCGATCTGTTGCGCGACCTCGCGACGGGCGATTTCCGGGTCGTCGTGGATGGAGCACATGACCATTGACACAATCTCGACGTCGTCGGGATCGCGCCCGGTGCGTGCGGCGCCCTTGGCCACCGCGGGCCGCACGACTTCCTCCACGTAGGCGGTCGTGAAGAGCGGATGCCCGGCCAGCCCGTCAGCGACCCGGCCGGCGGCTTCGCACATCCGCGGGCGCACCGCGGCGGTGATGATCGGAATATCGCGCGCAGGCGGGTCTACCGGGCCGCTGGGGATGAGATTCATCTGGTAGAAGCGGCCTTCGTGGCGGACTGGTCCCTCGTGCAGGTTCCAGATGCGCCGAATAAGGGGTACGAGTTCCTCGACGCGCAGGGCGGGGGCGCTGGTATCGGCGACGCTGTGCCAGTTGCTCATCATCCGTTTGGTGCCGTTGCCGATGCCGAGCACGATGCGACCGCCGGACAGTTCGTCGAGATCGCGCGCCTCGGTCGCCAAGACCAGCGGGCTGCGTCCGACGCCGTAGAGAATCGACGACCCGATGCGACACCTGTCAGTCGAGGTGGCCATTGCCGCCATCGAGATGGATCCCGACCGGGTATAGAACTCCGATGCCCACACCGCGTCGAACCCGGCCTGGTCGGCCGCGGTGGCGGTGACCTTCATCGCGGCAAGGTCAGGGGCTAGGACAGAGAGTCCAAAGGTACTCACTACTGCGGCTCCATTGCGTTGTGTTGTGCTCCTGAGCGATGTCGGCGAGCCCGTTGGACGAGGAGCAGTCATCGTGGACCGGCCGGAAGCCAGTGCCGAACAGCTGCACCGGATCTCGCTGCTGCCAGTCTGTCAATCGTGCAACGCGAGCGCGCCTGTGGGGCAACTCGCCACGGCATCTTCGATCAGTGCCCTGTGACATTCGGGTGGCCCAGGATTCAGGATGTGGAGTTTCCCATCGTTACTGACCTCGAAGAAGTCGGGAGCCAGGCCTTCACACATCCCGATTGACGAGCATCGATCGCGGTCGACTGTGATTTTCATGCCACGCTGCCTCACGTAGTCGGGGTGAAGCGGACGGGAAGATGATTCACCCCGTGGAAGAAAGTGCTAACGGTATAGCTGGGTGGCCCGCAGACTTCAATATCAGGCAGGCGGTGCAGCAATTCCCGGAAGAGCGCGGCGAGTTGCTGCCGCGCCAGCTGATTGCCCAAGCAGTGGTGGATACCTCCACCTCCGAAGCTCACGTGCGGGTTGGGGTCCCGTGACAAATCGAACTTTTCCGGGTTGGTGAACACTGTGGTGTCCCAGTTGGCCGAGCTGTAAAAAAGTACGACCTTGTCACCTTCGGTGATCTGTTGTCCGCCCAGGTCGCAGTCGCGAGCTGCCGTTCGGCGGAAGGTCATGATCGGGGTGGCCCACCGGACGAACTCTTCGACCGCTCCTTTGATTCGTCCGTCGAAATCCTCCATCAGCCACGCTCGTTGATCGGGAAAGTCGGTCAAGGCTTTCATCGCATGACTGGTGCTTTGGCGCGTGGTGTCGTTCCCAGCGATCGTGAGAAGTATGAAAAACGAGACGATCTCATCTTCGGTGAGTTTTTCACCGTCCACTTCAGCCTGAACGAGGTTCGTCATGAGGTCGTCTTCGGGCTGCCGGCGACGTGCAGCGATGATTTCGCGGGCGCCGTCGCCTAGGAATCCCATCGCTTGGAAAAGGCGAGGTATGACTGGGTCGTCGCCCATCACCTCGGGGTCGCTCCACCCACCGGCATACCGTGATTCCCACGCGATGTCGCGGCGCATCGAGTCCGGCACGCCCATCATGTCGAAGATGTTGTGCATCGGCAGCAACGCCGCGCATTCGTCGACGAAGTCGGCCTTGCCCTGTGGAGCCAGGTCGTCGACGACGCGCTTCGCGTTGGCCTCGATCTGATGGTGGATCAGTCGCATCTGCTTCGGCGTGAATGCGGATGCCAGCAATCGTCGAATCTTGGTATGACGCGGCGGATCCATCGCAATGAAGCCTTGAGCGGTGTCGAGCAATTCCTGCGGGATCGACTCCATGACAATGCCCTGACCTGACAGGAAATCGTCGTGTCGCCGGGTCGCCTCGACAAGCAACGGATGCGTAACCACAGCCCAAAAGCCCCGGTCGTTCCCGTCGTCGATCATGGTGTGCTCGACTCGCGGGTGCCAGCTGATGGGAGCACGTTTGCGCAGTTCGGCGTATGTCTTCTCCCGGTCGGCGGCGGTGCCGGCCCAAAATGCAGTCGAGGACAAGTCGGCAGAATCATATGGACGTGCTGAACGCCGCTCCGCCGACGTTTTCAGTGCGGACGTCGTGCTGGCAATCATGAGAATCTCCTAAGGTTCGTGCGGCCCCACTCCAAGTGTTTACAATTATTCCTTCAGAGTCAACATTTGAACATAAAATCCTTAGTGTTAACGCGCCTCGCCTGCGGAGGAATGAACGCCCAAATAGCGAAGTGCGATCCGCGAGATGCGCTCCCCGGTCGTCTCGGCGTCGGCGGTCGGAAGCACGACGTGACTCACCGTCAGCCTTACCAGTGCATCGGCGACATCATTGACGTCATTGGCGTCCAGGCCTGAAAAGTGCTCGTTGAACCAGGTCACGAGGGCTGCCGAGGACAGCTCCAGTAGCGACGCAGAGGTCGGCAGGAGCGGCAACATACCGGTTGACTCAGCGACCGTCCTGTCCGTAGGCCGGTTCGATGTCAGCACCGCCTTCAAGAGCGGGCTCGCTTCCGCTTCCTTCAGTGTGTACGACACCGCAGCGGTGATGCCCCCGCCGACGTCTCCGGCGTGTTGTGCCAAAACTGCGTGAATGCCATTCAAGAAGCGTTCGCCTTCGGCCACAACCAGCGCGTCGCCCAGTCCCTGCTTATCGGTGAACTCCTTGTAGAGCGTCGGGCGGGACACGCCGACAAGCTCTGCGACTTCACCCATGCGAACGCGATCCCAGCCCTTCTCGATAGTGAGGGTCCGGGCAGCCCTCAAGACTTGCTCACGCATATGCCGGCGAAACGAGAGGCGAACGGACTCTGTTGGCATGGTGAGCAGGATATGCGTCTTGCACAAGTGTTCCGTCGGGGCTATCGAGGACCACGCCGACAACAATGCACTTCGCCGGTTTGGCTGTCCGGGTTCCGCTACTTCTCACCATGGCACTGTCATCATCCGGTGGAACTCGCGACATCGGCTTGGCGACCGCCACGCTTCGAGCTGATGCCAACGTCGCGATCGAAGTCTGGGGTTCCCCTGAAAAAATGGACACGGATAACTTGCTTCCGCGACAGGGTTCAGCGTCCGCTCGTAGTCGATAGGTGAGCGCGTCCCGATCGCTTAATGCCTTGGTTGATTATTGTAGAAGTTCATCCAATTGTCAACTCCTGCAATCAATTCCGCTTTGGTCGCGTAGGGTGTGCCGGTAGTAGCATTCCTGTTTGAAACTCGACCACAGCGACTCGGCGCCGACGTTGTCCCAGCATTACCCGCGCAGCGCCCACCGCGCGCGAACACCCCCCGCTGCACGGCCACGGTGACCAACTCGGTGCGCATGTGATCATCCACAGCCCAACCCAGTGCCCGCCGCGAGTGCTCGTCGCGGATCGCGCACAAGAACATGTCGCCCTCCCCGCAGCCCAGATAGGTGTAGGGGTCGGACCGGGGCGCGGTGTCGGCATTTCTACCGATCCGTTTCCCCGGCCCGCCCTCCGAACCCGCCGAGCGAATTTCTCCGCAACGGGCTCTCCACGGATTCAGGCCACTGGTGCAGTGATGTCCGTCGGCCTCGCTGTCCAAGGGGTGATGATTTTCGTGCCCCGGTAGCGGTATCGGGTGACCTCTACCTTCTGCGGCCGAAACATCGCCGTCTTGCCTTCGCGGATTTGCCAATTGGGCAGGAACCGTCGATGGAAGACGCCCCACGCCAGCCCGTGGTGCCGTTTGCGCATCCAAGTCACCACCCGCCACCATGTGAAGTGGTCGAGGTAGTCGAAGGTGCGTTTGGACACCCCGTGCTGGAAGTAATTGCACCATCCCCGCAGGACGGGGTTGAGTTGGCGCAGCAGATCAGCGAGCGTTCGATGTTTGTGTCGCCGCGTCAGATTCCTGACTTTGTCGGTGATGGACATAAGTGCCTTCTTCGACGGCCAGGTGTAGACGTAGTGCTTGGTCGTGCCCCTTTTGATCTGCCGTTGGATGCGGAAGCCGAGGAACTCGAACCCCTCGTCGACGTGGCAGATCCTGCTCTTCTCGACCGACAGGCGCAGGCCCATCGGCGCGAGCACTGCTGCGATCTCGTCCCAAAGCGCTTCGGCATCAGCGCGAGTGCCGTGGACCATGACACAGAAATCGTCTGCGTAGCGGACGATTTTCATGGTCGGAACTCCGGCGCGTCGATGCTTGGCACGTGTCCATTCCGGGCCGAGCGCCTTCCACTTCGCGGCGAAGTGCTCGTCGAGAACGGACAGGGCGACATTGCTGAGCAGTGGTGAGAGGATTCCGCCTTGCGGAGTGCCGGTGATGGTGTCCCGGTAGCCGAGATCTTTCGAGAGAATCCCGGCTTTGAGGAACGACTTCACCAGGGCCAGAACGCGTTTGTCCCCGACACGTCGCCGCACCCGGCCCATAAGGGCCGAATGCGAGATTTCATCGAAGCACGCCGTGATGTCTCCCTCGAAAACCCAGTGATAGGCCCGTGAGCCGCTGGCGAGGTGATGGATCTCAGCGATGGCGTCCTGGGCTCGCCTGCCCGGCCGGAACCCATATGCGCACGGATGAAAGTCCGCCTCGAAAATGGGCTCCAGCACCAGCTTCAGCGAAGCTTGCACGACCCGGTCGGCGACGGTCGCGATACCCAGGCGGCGGAGCTTGCCGTTCGCCTTCGGGATCATCACCTCCCGCACCGGATCCGGCCGGAATATCCGCTCCTTGAGTTCCTCGCGGAGCCGCTGAAGCAGTCCGACCGCCTCTGCCGCACCGACAGACGGCGGTGCGGTCCCATCGGCACCGGCTGAGCGCGCACCCTTGTTCGTCCGCACCCGCTCCCACGCGAGGGTGAGGAATGCGGGGTCATAAACGAGGTTGTACAAATCATCGAAACAGCGGTCGCTTTCATCAACCGCCCAATGGTGCAGTTTGCGTTGCATCCTGCGTACCCGCAGCTCGGCCGTGTCCGGGTCGGGCCACAAAGCACTCGTATTCACAAGTGACCTCCACAGTCTGCGTACTCGCCGCGAACCCGCTGGAGCCCTTTGCCATGCGACCGGCTTTCCCGGCCTCGGACTACTACGGCTCCTCCGCCCCACCACACCGGCATCAGCCGACGACTGCCTACCCCTCCAGCCCGGCTGGCTGCCGGATCTGACCGGGGACCGGCGCGGTGGTTCCCGTGTTCACTGTCAACCGTTTGACGGGTGAGGTGTCCAGCTATGCCCCTGCGACCTCGTCACGGCTACGCCGCAGTCCTTCACCGTGACCTCCCGAACCGGCGACATCAACCGGCCCACGAGTTCCCCGCCCTCAGGGCGGGTGCGCGTCGCTGCCCAGCCCGCATCCGCCAGGTTGGAGCTGGTGGTCTTCTCTTAAGAGGCGTTCAGCCGCTGGTTCCTCGCGTACACCTTCCCGTCTCGCTAGCCGGACCCGACCCGTCTGGCAGTACCAGGCCGTCCCGGCGTTGTCGGGGCTGCTTCCCACCCTCACCAAAGTCTCTTTAGATCAGGCTGCCCCCAGCTTCTACCGGGCCACTGCGATGGCTCGGCGACGGTGGTCTCTCACCTCCGTTCGGTTGAACAGCGCCTCACGGCGCTCGATATCCGAGGACCACACCGCGTCGAGTCGGCCCTTATCAAAGCGCTGGCCGATCAGATCCGGCGGAAACGAGGCCGGATCGACCACCGTGGTGGTCTTAAACCTCCGCGGACTGATCCCCTTGATGCCGAGCTCGGCCATGATTTTGGCGCGGCCAGCCCGGGCTGCGCCAGATAGCCCAGAGCTTTTCACGCTGAAGTGCTTATCGTGCGGTCGAGAAATCCGGCGACGGCTGCGGTGAAGGCATCGTTGTCGTCGCCTGCGACCATGTGGCCGGTGCCGGAGACGTCCACCGCTTGGGCGTGCGGTACGACCTTGAGGAATTCGTCGACCGACTGCTGCGATGTCACATCTGAAAGGACGCCGCGCACCAGAAGAGTGGGTGCCTGCACGCGGCGGGCCCCTTCAACAAGCAGTTCGCTGATCGCGTCGAACTTTTCGGCACCAGTCGCGGGGTCACCTTGCAGAAACTGGAAGTTGGAAGTGATGAAGGCCGGATCCCATCGCCAGATCCACCGACCATCGTCGCGTTGCCGCAAGACTTTACGGAGTCCGTCCGGGTTCTTGGGCCGAGTGCGATGTCTGTTGTATTCGGCAATGACGTCCGCGGCGTCGTCGAGCGTGCTGAACCCGTCAGGATGGGCGGCCATGAACGACACGACGCGGCGTGCTCCGTGAAACTCCATTCGCGGAGTGATGTCGACCAGGACGACGGCTCCCCACAGGTCGGCGGGCGCCAGCAAGTGCGTGCCCAGGACGGTCATGCCGCCCAAGGATGCGCCGACGACGGCCGGCGGGCGGTCGGTGCTCGCGTGTTCACGCACGGCCAGCAGATCGGACGCTAGCCGTCCGAGGTCGTATCTTCCGGTAGGGTCCCACGCGCTGTCGCCGTGACCTCGGGCGTCATACGCGACGACCGTGTACCCACGAGCGTGCAAGCGGCGCGCTGTGGTCGCCCAGGCGTGTCGGTTTTGACCACCGCCGTGCAGGAGCAGCACAACGGCGCGGGCAGCGTCGTGCCGGTAGCAATCCGCCGTGAGGGTGACGCCGTCTGTGGTGCGGAATCGCTCGAGCGTAACGGTCATCGGGTGCGCTCGCCGTTGTGAAGTCGGACGACAATACCATCGGTCCTTTTCATCACGAGGAATTCCCCCTAGGGCTAACGACGGTCACTGTTCCTTGGGCGGCACATACCGCGCGCCCGTCGTTGGTGATGTCGATTCTGGCGACACCGCTGCGCTTGCCCAGCGCGATGATCTCGGTGACGGCGACGCATACTCCGCTTGACACGGGCTGCAGCAAGTTCAGCTTGAATTCGGTTGTGGCGACCCACGATCCAGCGGGGATCACCGGGTAAAACACCACGCCCAAGCAGTGGTCGACCATTGCTGACAGGCATCCGCCGTGCAGATTGCCGAACGGAGTCAAAAGGTCGTCCCGAGCATCCATCTGCACAACCAGCCGCCCGGCGGCGAACTCGGTGTGGCGAAAATCCAGGTATTTGGAGAGTCCTCCCGTGGTTGCCGCCGCGTTCTGCAATTCCTTGGCGATCTGCTGATTGAACTGCGCGAACTCCATGGTTAGCGCCCCTTCTCATCCACGGATATCGATGCGATGGTTTGAGACACTACTCTGCACTTGTTGCATCGACGCAAGGCTGGGTGTTGGTGAGCAGAGCTGGAAGCAGGAATCGGCGTAAAAAGGCATCGAGGCCTTCGGGGCTGCGGTGTCTGGGGCCGCGGACCGACAGCAGGCTGAGGACGGTTCGCAGGATCCATTCGGCGGCATCGTCGACCGACACCCCGGGCTCGAGTTGGTCCCAGTGCGCAGCGAAGACAGGTCGAAGGAACTCGGCCACGAGTTCAAACAAAGCCACCGACGTTCCCTTGGCCAACCCCACGCCGGCGAGTTCCTCGTCACTGCCGAACAGCAATCCGATTGTCGGCTCGCGATGAGCGGCGCGTACCGTGACCTCGACGAAATCGAGTATTGCCGTGCCCAAATCGCGATGTACTGCGATCCGTCGACGCATGCGGTCTAGGTAGCGTTCGGCCGCACGCAGGATGACACCGGAAACGACGGATTCACGACTTGGAAAGTAGCGGTACACCGTGGCGCGCGACACCCCCGCCTGTCTGGCGATGTCCTCCATGGTGGTGCCCGGCAGCCCCTTGCCCTCCAGGCACGCTTCGGCGGCATCGAGCAGGAGGTCTCGGGCGACGTCGCGGGTCGTGGGAGGTGCCGTGCCCCAGCGCAACGATTTCTTCGTCACGAAGCAAGTATGCAGCCTCGGACCGATCGTGAATTAACGACCCAACCGGTTGTCGCATGGCTACTTATGTGACAATATCGCAAATATGTCGCAACAAAGGTGCCGACGATGAACGTGACCTGACCGTTGGCGATTCCGCCCCGCACTCCCGTTGTCGTCGCGGTCGGTGAGATCACGCACCGCGGCGACAGCGTCGTCGATCCCATCGATTTGGCTTGCGAAGCCGCGCGTCGAGCATTGCAAGACGCGGGCGCTGCGATCGGGCATCGGATCGATACGGTGGCGACACCGGGCATTCTGATGATTCCGCGTGACAATCCCGCGTCGAGAATTGCCGAAGCGGTTGGGCTGGCGCCCCGGCGTCGCATCAGCTGCCCGATTGGCGGCAATACACCGCAATACCTCGTCGAGGTCCTTGGTGGGGACATTGTGCGCGGTATCAGCGATGCGGTGCTGGTCGTCGGAGCCGAGACCGGCGAGTCCGCCCGCAGAGTCAAATCGGGTCATGCGCTCCGCGATCCGAAACCCGTTGATGCACAGGATGAGTCACTTGGCGACACACGTCCCGGATTGAGCCCAGCCGAGATGTGTGCTACCTCACCGACTTTGACTCCCGCCAGTTTAGCGATCGCAGTGAGGCTTTCACCGCGGCCTTGCATCCGGGCCAACGCTGTCGCGCCGGCCTGGCGGTGTTCGTGACGGCGCCGCTCTCCCTCTGCGTGTATCTCGAGGATACGGTTGCGCTCCCACTCGTCGACGGCGGCCAGCCGCCCAAGCTCGACGAGGAACGACGCAGCGTCATCGACATTTTGACGCTCACGCTCCAGACGTGCCTCGTTGGCCTTGTTCTGCGCCTCCCGGACACGCTTGCGCGCTGCCGATTTCGAATTGATGTTCACCACGTGGGAACCATAGGACGCACCCATCGTCGTGCTCTACCATCCTGACCAACATCATCTGTGTCCCCATTTGTCCGCACCCTTTGTCGCCAAATCGACTGCCTACCAATGCAACACATCCGCACCGATCCGCACCACTCACCACAACCACCTGTCCGATCCGGGAAACGGTCGGGTGCGCTCGTTCACGCGCTACGACACACTTATGCCAACGAGACCCGTACCACAGCAGCCTGAAACCCGCTATCTGCACTGGTCGGCACGCGGTGGTTTCGCTTGGTGTGCGATGGCGCTATATGACCAGCTCAGACACCCCTTCTGGACCTCAACCAGAAGGGCTTGACCGCTCTCCTAAAGCCGGTCTCGCAGATTCGACCCCCTGACCGCACTCGACGGTGCATTTCCGATCGAATGTCGCACTGCTGGTAGCGGGAATCGAAAACTATGCCTCATGATCTCGGTATGACCTGCCGGCCAGTACCAACGGCGGGAGACGGGGTTGGGGTCAAGTCCAGGGACGTGGTGTACGACGTCGTCGTGTGATTCTTCGACTTGGTGGTTTAGGCGGTCAGTGCCGCCG
>NZ_LQOY01000059.1 GCF_002101675.1 Mycobacterium gordonae
GACATTACGACTCCGGCGATTACGACTCCGCCGTTGACGATCAGCCCGATTGGTGTGGGTGGGTTTACGTTGCCGGATATCACGACTCCGGCGATTACGACTCCGCCGCTGACGCTGGGTCCGATTGGGGTGGGTGGGTTTACGCTGCCGGACATCACGACACCGGTCATCGTCACCCCGCCGCTGACAGTCGGTCCGTTCGGGCTGGGTGCGACCACCCTGCCGGCGCTCACGACCCAGGCGTTCACCACCCAGCCGTTCACCATTCCGTCGATAGGCCTGGGGTCGTTCACCACGCCGGCGCTGACCATCCCCAGCATCCATCTGCCCAGCACCACGATCGCGACCATCAACATCCCGGGCGGACCCGGTTACCTCAACACCAGCGCCAACCCCTCGTCGGGCTTCTTCAACAGCGGAGCGGGCGGAAACTCGGGCATCGGGAACAACGGAGTCGGGCTCTCGGGCTGGTACAACAGCAACCCTGCAGGCGTGTTCGGCGGTTCGGGTTATCAGAACTACGGCAACCTCATCTCCGGCCTCTCAAACCTCGGCAGCGGCGTCTCAGGCTTCGCCAACACCGGGGAACTGTTAGTGACGGCCGTGCTGTCGGGACTTTCCAACATCGGCAATTCCCTGACCGGCATCTTCCACATCGCAGCCTGAACCACGAGCTCACTCAAACCCAGTGAGATGCAGTGAAATAGGAGAGGAAGAGACAGATGGACCCGAAGTTGCGAGTACCTGTGTTCCGTGCGGCGCTGGCGGCGCTGGCGGTTGTGGCCGCCACCCTCCTCGCGGGTTGCAGTTACAGTCTTGAATCCGTTACTCAGAAGCCCGGGCCGCTGGATTCGGTCGTCGTAGCGCCACCCTCGGTGGCCTAGCAGGTCGGGCTCGCCCGGTTTACCCGGTTGCGGCGTCCCCCACCAGGACTGACCGGGGGACGGCGCATCCTGCGATCGGTGGACGGCGCGATTCAACCCGGGCACTGACCGCTCGGCCGACAGACAGCAACGCCACGCGACGGCAACCTGATTGGCATGTCTTTCGTGAACTGCCAGTCAGAGTTGCTGAATTCGGCCGCGGCCAACCTCGAGTCGCTCGGTACCGCGATGCTCGCCGGCAACGCGGCCGCTGCCGCGCCGATCGGCGGCGTCGTGCCGGCCGCGGCCGACGAGGTGTCCGCCCTGACCGCGGCGCAGTTCGCCGCGCACGGTGCCATGTATCAGGCGATCAGCGGCCAGGCGGCGGCGTTTCACGAGCTGTTCGTCAGCACCCTGGCCGCCAGCGGCAACTGCTACGCGGCCACCGAAGCCGCTAACGCGGTAGCGGTCCGCTGAAAGCTGAAAGTCGTCGCGCGTGTACGGGGCACTGCCGCCCGAAGTCAACTCCGGGCGGATGTACACGGGGCCGGGGGCGGGGTCAATGCTGGCCGCCGCGGCCGCCTGGGACGGGATCGCGGTCGATCTGGCTGCTACGGCAGCCGGCTTCGACGGCGTGATCACCGGCCTGGTCAGCGGGCCGTGGCTGGGGGTTGCGGCGACCGCCATGGCGGCCGCAGCAGCCCCGTACGTCGCATGGCTGACCGCCACGGCGGCCCAGGCCGAGGAGGCAGCTGGCCAGGCGAAGGCCGCGGTCGCGGCATACGAGACGGCGTACGCGATGACGGTGCATCCGGCACTGGTGGCCGCCAACCGTACACAGCTGGCAACCCTGGTCGCCACCAACTTCCTCGGCCAGAACTCGCCGGGCATTGCGCTCACCGAGATGCAGTACGGCGAGATGTGGGCCCAGGATGCGGCCGCCATGTACTGCTACGTCGCGGCTTCGGCCTCCGCCGCAAGGTTGACGCCCTTCACCGCGCCACCGCAGACGGTCGTGGGCCCGGTCGGCCTGGCCGCCATCGCCGGCCAGACGAGCGCCTCGCCGGCTGCCAACACGGTCGCGTCGGTGTTGTCGGGTCTGACCTCGCTGTGGCAAGGCGACACCGCGCTGCCCGGCTGGATTTCCGACCTCGACACCCTGATGAGCATCTTCGGCACGCCGTTCTTCGTGTGCACTTCCTCGACCGGGCTGATGATGTCGATGATGTCGACGATCAAGGGCCTCTTCCCTGCCGCCGCCGTCGGCAGCCAGATCGCGACGGCGGCGGGCGCGGCGGCTGCCGAGGCCGCGCACATTGGATCGCCGGGCTTGACCGGCACCGTGTCGGCAGGCCTGGGCGAAGCGGAATCCGTTGGTGGACTCACGGTCCCACCGTCGTGGGCGGCGTCGGCTCCCACGTTGAGCCACGCAGCGGTAGCGGCTCTGCCGGGCGCGGTCAGCAGCACCGCCGCACCCTCGGCCGGCGCCGCTGCGCCCGAGCTGCTGGGTGGACTGCCCTTGGCCGGCGCCGAAGGACGGACGGGCGGCGAGGGCAACCCCACCCACGACGGGATCGCACCGCTTCGGGTGTTGCCGAGCCTCATCGGGTAACCGCCCGTGTCCCCCGATCAGCCGACTCACGTCCGCCACTGTTCCGTCCGATCGGTGGAGTTATGCAACCGTGATCGTTCCTAACGTTCGGAGGGTGACGACAGCGGTGCCAGGTGCAGCCGACCTCCTGACTCTCGACGAGCCCACCCACCGCCGGGCGGTGTGCGCCAGCGGCGGCCTGCGACCGGCTGAAACCACCTGGGCCAGAACGGCTCTGCGCAGCACCCGGTTGCTGCGTCACCGGACCGCGACCCGCGCGCAGGACGCGCACGACAGCTACCCCGCCGTCATCTGGTTGCTGTTGGGCGGCAACTTCGTGGTGCGCGGTGCGGGTTTCGCCTATCCCTTTCTGGCTTACCACGTCGCCGGTCGGCATCACGCCGCCGACGCGGTAGGCGCGGTCCTGGCCGCTTTCGGGTTGGGCTGGGCGATCGGGCAGCTGTTGTGCGGCTGGCTGGCGGACCGGATCGGAGCCCGCACGACATTGACCGCCACCATGCTGGTGGCCGCCGTGGTGCTGGTGCTGATGGCTCAGGCGGTCAGCGTGCCGGTCCTGTTTGTCGGGGCGGTGATCACCGGCGTCGTGTACGACGCGCCGCGGCCAGTGTTGGGTGCCGCGATCACCGAGCTGGTCCCGGACGCGCAACGCCGTGCCAGACTCGACGCCTTCCGCTTCGGCTGGGTGGTGAGCATCGGACGTGCGATCACCGGCGGGGTCGGCGGAATGCTCGTCGGCGCGGTCGGCGTGCCGGTACTGTTCTGGATCAACGCCGCCGGCTGCCTCCTGTTCGCCGTTGTCGCCGGCTGCTGCATCCCCGGCCGGCGGCGCGGCGCGTCGACCAGTCCCCCCAAGCACCCAAACATCAGCTACCGCAGGGCATTCGCCGACCGCCGACTCACCCTGCTGTTCGCGTCGAGCCTGGCCACCCTGATCGCGGTCCGGGGCCTGTATGCCGCGATTCCCATGCTGATGGCCGACCGCGGCCTGGCCGCCGACCAATTCGGATGGGCGCAACTGGCCAACGCCGCGGCAGGGCTCGCACTGACCCCGGTGATCACCCCGTGGGTCGGCAAGAAGGTGGCGGCCCGGTTGCATCCGCGCCTGGACGTCCTGGCTCTGGCCGGACTATGGACGACGGTGAGCATGGGGTGGGCCGCGCTGGCGCACACCACCCTCGACTTCAGTCTGGCCACCGCTTTCTCGACGCCCGGTGAGGTGGCCTGGTTCGTCATCGCCGCCGGCGTCGTGCACCGGATCGCGCCACCCGCGACCGGCGGCCGCTACCACGGGATCTGGTCGATGTCGGTGGCCGTCGCCTCGGTGATCGCCCCGATTATGGCCTCTTACAGCCTGATTCACGGCGGGCACCAGCTCGTCGCAATCGTCACGGTGTCGGCCGGGGCCCTCGGTGCCGGTCTCTGCCTGCCGCTCGCCCGCACTCTGAACAACTCAACCCGTCAGCCCGTTCACCACCGCAAGCAAGGGAGTCATTCACGTTGAGCACCAACGAGGTTCGGCGCGCCGAACTAGCCAACTTACACTCGTGGCCGGTGCCGGTGCAGAATCGCTACTTCGCCGAGGCCGAAGCGCAAGTCGCGCATCACATCGTGCACGATTTCGCCGACACCACGCCGGCGATGTCGGCGCGGCATGGAATCATGTTGTGGCAGAGGCGTGTTGCGCAGGTCTTGGCGGCAGTGTGTGTCGTCCTGGCGGTGGTGGCGCCGTCGGCGTTGTTGGTCGTTCTGCTGGCCCTGACATCGGTGGTCGTGGTGGTGTCGTTCGTCGTCGCCATCGCCGGACTGCGCAAGTGGCGTGACCGCACGCGTCGACCCGTCCCGCAGCTGACCGATGACGAACTGCCCAGCTACACCGTGCTGGTGCCGGCATACCGCGAAGAAGAGGTGATCGGTGACCTGGTGCGCTGCCTGTCCGCGATGGACTACCCGCACGACCGCCTCGAGGTGCTTTTCCTCGTGGAACGCACCGACATCGAAACTCAGGCCGCGATCGCCGCGGCCGAGCCGCCGCCCTACATGCGGATCCTGCCGGTTCCACCCGGGCCGCCGCGCACCAAGCCACGATCCTGCAACGCCGGGCTACTGGTCGCCAAGGGAGAACTGCTGGTGATCTACGACGCCGAAGACCGGCCCGAGCATGACCAGCTTCGGCGCACCGCAGCCGTCTTCGCCGCGGCCTCCGCCGAACTCGCCTGTGTGCAAGCGGTATTGCAGACCAGCAACGTCAAGACCAACCTGCTGGCGCACTGCTTCGGGGTGGAATACGCGCGGCGGTTCCGCATGACGGTGCCCGGACTGTCCGCCCTGGGGGCGCCGTTCCCGCTCGGCGGCACCAGCAACCACTTTCGCACCCAGGTGTTGCGCGAGGTCGGCGGCTGGGATGCCTGGAACGTCTCGGAGGACGCCGATCTGGGCATGCGCCTGCACGCCCTCGGGTACCGGTCGGACGTGGTCGACTCCGTCACCTACGGCGACGCGCCAGACCGGTTGCGGGACTGGATCTCTCAACGCACCCGCTGGCACAAGGGGTTCCTGCTCACCGCGCTGGTACACACCCGGTCCCCTCGTGACGCGGTGCGCCGGTTCGGGCCCCGCGGACTTCTCACCTTGCTCGTGTTCGTGCTCGGCATGCCGGTTCAGTTTCTGGCGCAGACGATGATCTTCGGCCTCAGCATCGCCGATTCGCTCGGCTACGGTGGCCTGATCGGGGTTGAGATCAATCCCACCCTGGTGGGTGTGGTCCAAGCGGCGGGCACGCTCACCTGGCTGATCGCCACCTACCTGGCGTGCGGCGAGCAACGGTGGAGTCACCTGCGCGCCGTCGCCGCGCTGCCGATGTACTGGGTCGCGCACTGGGTAGCCGCGTGGCGCGCGCTCTATCAGCTGGTCACCGCCCCCTTCCTGTGGGAGAAGACGGCGCATCGCGGGGCTGCAAACCCGCCCCTGGCCACTGCCCTGGCGGCGGCCGCCTGACGAAGACCCGTCCACCCCTGTCCCCCGATCGGGGGACAGGCGTTCGTCACCTATTGGGACCGATCGGCGGTACTACCGGCAAGCCGCCTTCCCTAGCGTCAGTCTTGTGAGCACATCGGCGGTCATCGCGGTCGAAAAGCCGGTACCCGGCGCCGCGCGCGAACCCGGCGTCCCGACGGTGATCTGGCTGCTGCTCGCGGGCAACCTGGTGGTGCGCGCGGCGGGTTTCGCCTACGCATTCATGGCCTACCACGTGGCGGGACGCGGCTATGCCGCGGGCGCCGTGGGCGCGGTGCTGGCGGTGTACGGCATCGGCTGGACCGTAGGCCAACTGGCCACCGGCTGGCTGGTCGACCGGACAGGCACGCGCACGACGTTGTTGGCCACCATGTCGGTGGCGACCGCGGTTCTGCTATTGATGGCCGAGGCGCGCAGCTTGCCGATGCTGTTGTCCGGTGCCCTGGTCACCGGTCTGGTCTGTGACTCCCCGCGTCCGGTGCTGGGGGCCGCAATCACCGAACTGGTGACGGACCCGCGGCAGCGGGCGCGACTGGACGGCTGGCGCTTCGGTTGGGCACTCAATATCGGCGCCGCCATCGCCGGTGGAATCGGCGGATTACTGGCGGACTGGTGCGGCACCCCGCTGTTGTACCGGCTCAACGGCGTGGCCTGCGCCGGTTTCGCGGTGCTGGCGGCCCGGTGCCTTCCCGCCGGCGGTTCCCGCCCGGCAAGGCAGGTGAAAGTTGGCTACCGACAGGCGCTTTGTGACCCACGGCTGGCTCTGCTGGTCGGGTCGAGCCTGGCCACGCTGACGGCAATGATGGGTGTTTTCGCAGCGGTGCCGATCCTGATGTCCGATTCCGGACTCGGCGTCGGCGCCTACGGTTTGGTGCAATTCGTCAATGCCCTGACTGTGGTCGCGCTGACGCCGCTGCTGACACCGTGGCTGAGTGCTCGACTGGCGAGTGGTCCGCGGCTGGACATCATGGCGGCCGCGGGGGCGTGGTTGGCGCTGTGCGCCGGGGCGCAGGCACTGGCACACACCACGGTGTTCTTCACGTTGGCCGCCGCGGCGTGCTCACCGGCCGAGATCGCCTGGTTCGTGGTGGCTGCCGGCGTCGTGCACCGGATCGCACCCGCCGGCAATGGTGGTTTGTATCAAGGCATCTGGTCAATGACCGCGGCTGCGGCGTCGGTCGTCGCGCCAGTCCTGCTGGCCTGCGCCCTCCCACACGGCGGACGTCCGGTGCTGGCGCTGGCCACCGTCGCGGTGGGTCTGCTCGGGGCCGCCTGCTGCTCACCGCTGGCGCGTTCGGTTCCCGGCGTGAACCTCCCGTGAGTAAGGTGTTTCGGTGGCGTTCGCCAGTAACGTGGAGCTCGACCGGGTGCGCAAGAATCATCAACTGCGCGCGTACCGGATCGTGGCCATCCTCCGGGTCGGAGTGCTGGCTTTTGTGGTGGGGGCGATGGTGGTGGCTGCGCCCCGATACGAGTGGGGTAGCCAGATCGCCTTGGTCAGTCTTTACGCTTTCGCGACGGTTTCGGCCCTGATACTGGCGTTCACGCCGTTTGACCGGTTCGGCATCACCCGCTTCCGGGTAGGCCGGATGGAACCGTTCGCGTTCACCGCCATCGACGTCATCGTGCTGACGGCCCTGCAGCTGCTGTCCAGTGACGGTATCTATCCGCTGCTGATCATGATTCTGTTGCCGGTGCTGGTGGCGGTGGACATGTCGACTCGGCGGGCGGCGGTCATACTGGGCTTCACCATGGTCGGCTTCGCCCTCGCCGGGATTCAGGACCACCTGCAGAAGCGGGCGATCGGGTGGCCCGACACCGCTTTTCTCTTCGGGCTCTATGCGTTCATGTGCGTCGCCGCATTGGTGACGGTGCGCATCGAGGAGCGCCACAGCCGCTCGGTCGCCGCGCTGAGTGCGCTGCGCGAGGAGTTGTTGGCACAGACGATGACCGCCTCGGAAGTGTTGCAGCGCCGGATCTCCGAGGCCATTCACGACGGGCCGCTGCAGGACGTGCTGGTGGCACGTCAGGAGCTCGTCGAGTTGCAGCTCGACGACCCCGAGGACGACCGGGTCAGTCGCGCGCTGACGGGATTGCAGAGCGCCTCGGAACGCTTGCGGCAAGCTACTTTCGAGCTGCACCCGGCGGTCCTCGAGCAGGTAGGGCTCGGCGCGGCGGTGGAGCAGCTGGCCGGATTCACCGCCAAACGCTCGGGCATCGAGGTGACCACCGACATCGACTACCCGGTCCGCAACGAGATCGACCCGATGGTGTTCGGTGTGGCGCGGGAGCTGCTGTCCAACGTGGTACGTCATTCCCGGGCCACCAAAGCCTCGGTCACGCTCGGCATCACCGACGACTCGTGCGTGCTGAACGTCGCCGACGACGGCGTCGGCGTCAACGACGACACGATGGCGCGCCGCCTCGGTGAGGGGCACATCGGCTTGGCGTCGCACCGCGCCCGCGTCGAAGCCGCCGGTGGCTCCTTCGTGTTTCTCGGGGCGGACAGCGGTACCCGCGTCTGTGTGCAAGTGCCGCTGAAGAAATGACTGCGCCCGACGCAGCCGCGCTCAGTCCAGCAGCTTCTGGCGCATCGCCTCGGCGACGGCCGCGGCACGGTCGCTGACGCCGAGCTTCTCGTACAGGCGCTGCACGTGCGTCTTGACCGTCGAGGGCGCCACATACAGTTCGGCGGCGATGGCGGGGATGCTCTGGCCACGAGCGATGCGATTGAGCACCTCACGTTCGCGTGCGCTGAGCACGGGGGCGCTGGGGGCCGCGCGCTGGCGGATCTCCCCGGCCAGACCGCCGACCAGCGATGGTGCCACCACGTCGCGGCCTTTGGCGCAGTCGAGCACGGCCTTGACTATTTCGGTGCGTGTCGAATCCTTGAGCAGAAAGCCCGCGGCCCCCTGCTGCAGCGCCTGGTAGACGATCGCTGACTCGTCATGGGCCGAGATCAACAAGACCCGGGTCGGCAACTCGTAGCTGCGCACGGCGGCCGCCACCTGAGCGCCGTCCATCCCGGGCATGCGGTAGTCGAGCAAGGCGACGTCGGGCTTGTGCGCCTTGATCAACTCAAGGGCGGCCGAACCGTCGTCGGCTTCGCCGACCACGTTCACCGAGCCACTGAGGGAGAGCGCGCGGACGACGCCCTCGCGGAATAACGGGTGATCGTCACCGACCACCACACGGACCTTCTCGGGGGTCGCAGCGCCGACCATGGCGAAAGTGTAGCGGCTGCCGGCAAAGATCCGTCCACAATCGCCCGAGTAATCGCTGCGGATCTCGACATGTTTGCTCCGTCGCCGCTCTGCGCCCCTCGCAGCGGGTCTGATGAGTACGGTGTTCTCGTGGCGACCAGCGACGTCGAACTGGACCGGGTGCGCAGAGTGCACCGGTTGCGCTCCTACCGGATCGCTTCGCTGCTGCGGGTCGGCGTCGTCGCGCTGATGATCGCCGCGATGCTCATCGGCACCCGGCGTTCTGAGTGGGCTCAGCAAAGCGTCTTGATCGCCCTCTACGCCGGCATCGCGGTGTGCTCGCTGGTTTTGGCATTTGCGCCGTCGCGTGCCTGGGTCGGCATGGGACCGTTGGTGCGGATGCGCCGGCTGGAGCCGTTCGCCTTCACCGCCATCGACGTGGTCGCCTTGACGGGCTACCAGATGCTGTCCACCGACGGCTGGTGGGCCTGGATGTGTCGACCCGCCGGGCGGCGGTGGTGCTGATTTTCACCCTGTTCGGGTTCGCGCTCGCGGTGCTCGAGGATCCGGTTATGGTCAGAGCGATCGGCTGGCCAGAAGCAGTCTTCCGGTTCGCGCTGTATGCGTTCCTGTGTGGCACCGCACTGGTCGTGGTCCGCATCGAGGAGCGCCACGCCCGCTCGGTCGCCGGCTTGAGTGCGTTGCGCGAGGAATTGCTGGCACAGACGATGACAGCCTCGGAAGTGCTGCAGCGGCGGATCTCGGAATCCATTCATGACGGGCCGTTGCAGGATGTGCTGGCGGCGCGCCAGGAGCTCATCGAGCTCGAACTCGATCACCCCGACGACGAGCGGGTGAGCCGAGCGCTAGAGGGGTTGCAGAGTGCGTCAGAACGCCTGCGGCAGGCCACCTTCGAGCTGCATCCGGCGGTCCTGGAAGAGGTCGGGCTGGGGCCTGCGGTGGAGCAACTGGCCGGGTTCACCGCCCGGCGCTCGGGCATCAAGGTCACCACCGACGTCGACTACCCGATTCGCAATGAGATCGATCCGATCGTGTTCGGGGTGGTGCGGGAGTTGCTGTCCAACGTGGTGCACCACTCGCACGCCAAGAGCGCCTCGGTCATGCTCGGCATCACCGATGAAATGTGCGTGCTGAACGTGGCCGACGACGGTGTCGGGGTCAACGGTGACACGATGGCGCGGCGGCTGGGGGAGGGACACATCGGTCTGGCTTCGCACCGGGCGCGGGTGGACGCCGCCGGCGGCACCTTCGTCTTCCTCGACGCTCCCACCGGAACGCACGTGTGCGTAGAGGTGCCTCTCAAGGCTTGACGGACTCGCCGGTGGCCGCCGCGTACCCGGCCCGGTATCCGAAAACCATTGCCGGACCCAAGGTTCCACCGGCACCGCCGTAGGCCCGGCCGGTCGCCCCCGCCATCGCATTGCCCGCGGCGAACAGGCCGGGAATCGGTTTGCCGCTGACGTGCAACACCCGGCCGTCGGGATCGGTCCGCGGTCCGCCCTTGGTGCCCATCGATCCCACGCAAACCGGTACCGCGTAGAAGGGGGCGGTGTCGATGGGGCCCAACGTCTTTGCGGCCAGCGTGGTGGCGCGGTCGTCCCCCCAATAGCCGTCGTACGCACTGGACCCGCGTCCGAAGTCCGGGTCCGTGCCGGCGGCGACGTTGGCGTTCCACCGCTCGACGGTCCCGGTCAGCCCGGTGGCGTCGATGCCGGTCTTGGCACCCAGCTCGGCGAGATCGGCCGACTCGCAGAACCAATCCGGAACCGGTTGTCCGGGTGCCACTCCAAGGAATCCGTAGTTGCTCAGGTGCACCGAGTCGAAGACCATCCAGGCGCGATCATTGACGTAGCCGCCGCGGGGATCGAGGTAGTGGAAGGCGCCGGCCATCGAGTTGTATTCACCGGCTTCGTTGACGAACCGCCGGCCGGCCTTGTTGACGATGATGCTGCGCGGGCGGGTGCGTTCCAGTCGCACGCTGCGGCTGCGCTGCTTGCCGGCGATGGTGTCGTTGGGTATGCGCACGATCGGCACCCACCAGGCCTCACCCATGTTGGCCAGGTCCGCCCCGAGCGCCATCGCCATGCGCAGCCCGTCGCCGGTGTTGTTCGGCGGTGAAACCGCACCGTGCATCGGACCCCGCAGAAAGGCCTTGACCAGCAACGGATCCCATTCGAATCCGCCGGTGGCCAGGATGACGCCGCGGCCCGCGCGTACGGCCAGGCTTTGTTCGGGACCGGTGATCCGCACGCCGGTGACGGTTCCGCCGCCGTTGACGATGAGCTCAGTGGCCCGGGAGTTGGTGCACGGTGCCACTCCGACATCCAGCAGCCCTTTGAGTAGCCCTGCGATCAGCGCGGTGCCCGCCACGCACAACTCGCCGGACCGCTCGACATCTGCATGCAGGCGGGCCCTGGTTTCGGCATCGGTACCGACGTTGGACCAGTCGGCGGGAAACGCGGTGATGTGCGCGGCCCAGACGCCGATCTGGTTGAGGTCGAACGGCGCCGCGCTGAGCGAACGGCCGCCCGACGGCTGTCCCCCAGGTAGTTCGGGCTGATAGTCGGGAAAGCCCTCGGCGATCTCGAAGCGCAGCCCGCTGTATTTCTCGACGAAGTCGAGCATCGACGGGCCGGTCCGCACGAACGTATCGACCAGGGTGTCGTCCATCGAGTCGAAAGACTGCGCGCGCAGATAACGCAATGCGTCATCCGTCGTCAATTCTCCTGCGGAAGAACGGTTGTGGGCCGGAATCCAGGCGATGCCGCCGGACACCGCGGTGGTGCCTCCGACGGTGTCGGATTTCTCGAACACTCCCACCGTGGCGCCGGCGATCGCCGCGGTGAGCGCCGCCGTCAGGCCGGCGCCGCCGCTGCCGAGTACGACGACATCGTATTCGTGGTCCCAGTCCGGATTTTCACCGTGCGGCATGCCCGAATGTCCTTTCAGCTCAGCAGCGCGGACAACTGCGCTGCGGCCCTGATGACCGCCTCCTTGCCGCGCATCACCACGTCTTCGCGGTGGGAGATCAGGTTGATACACGTCGGCGGCGCCGGTGCCGGCCGGCGAACCGGCACCGCCAGACCGTAGGTATTCGGCTCGATCTCGCCGTGGGTGGTGACCCAACCTTGTTGCCGCGCCGTGGTGACCAGGTCCCGCTCGCCCGGACGGGGCGGCATGTTCGCCAGCAGCGCGATCCCGGCCGCGCCGCGGTCCAGTGGGTAGCGGCTGCCCTCGTGGAAGGCGAGCTGGTAGGCGACCTGGGTCGGCACGATCACGGCAATGGCCACCTGTTCGTCGCCCTCGGCGATGAGCAGCGACACCGTGGTGCCCAGTTCATCGGCCAGCGACCGCAGCGTGGGCAGGCTGAGCTGACGGACGTTGTGGTCGAACGAGGCGCCGAGGGTCGCCAACCCGGCGGCCGGGCGAAAGCGGCCGTCCTCGCCCTTGGAGACCAGCCGAAACTCCGCCAGAGTGGCCAGCAACCGGTAGGCGATGGTGCGGTGCACGCCGACCTGGTCGGCGACCTCTTGCATGGTCAGGCCGGTTGGGGAGGCCGCCACCAGTTGCAGCGCGGTGAGACCCCGGGCCAGCGTCTGGGAACCCGTCACGGTCTTGACAGACCTTGGAGCGAGAGCCAAGCTCTATATATAACGCACATTGGTGTGCGATATTAGCACACACGATGTGCTGAAAACGAGAACCAGATTTCCGCCGAGAGGAATCGTGACCGAGTTCGAAAGCGTGTGGAGCGACCTGCAGGGCGTCGCGTTCTCGCAGGGATACCTGACGGCCGGCGGCATCCGCACCCGCTATCTGCAGGCGGGCGACCCGAGCCTGCCGGTGCTGATCCTGCTGCACGGGTCCGGCGGGCACGCCGAGGCGTATGTGCGCAATCTCGCCGCTCACGCCGAGCACTTCTGGACCTGGTCGATCGACATGCTGGGGCACGGGTACACCGACAAGCCGGGACACCCGTTGGAGATCCGGCATTACGTCGAACATTTGATGGCGGTGGTTGGCACCATCGGAGCCGAGCGCATCCACCTGAGCGGCGAGTCACTGGGCGGCTGGGTGGCCGCCCGCGCCGCGATCGACCATCCGGCCGTCATCGACCGGCTGGTCCTCAACACCGCCGGCGGCTCACAGGCCGACCCCGTGGTGATGAAACGAATCATCGCGCTGTCCATGGCAGCTGCGGAGGACCCGACCTGGGAGACCGTGCAAGCCCGCATCAAATGGTTGATGGCGGACAAGTCAAAGGACTACAACGACCTGGTCGCCAGCCGGCAACGCATCTACCGGCAACCGGGCTTCGTGGCGGCGATGCGCGACATCATGGCCTTGCAAGACCCGGAGATCCGGGCCCGAAACCTGTTGGGGCCGGCCGAATACGGATCCATCACCGCGCCCACGCTGGTCCTGTGGACCAGCGACGACCCCACCGCCGAAGTGCCCGAGGGTCGACGCATGGCGTCGATGATCCCGGGGGCGCGCTTCGAGGTGATGCCCGGTTGCGGTCACTGGCCGCAGTACGAGGACGCCAAGACCTTCAACCACTTGCATCTCGACTTCCTACTGGGCCGATGATGACCTCGGACAGCCACCGGACCGAAGTCGACGTGTTGGTGGTCGGCGCCGGACCGGTCGGCCTGACCCTGGCCAATATCCTTGGCCTGCAGGGTGTCCGGACGCTGGTGGCCGAGGAACGTTCGACGCTCATCGACTATCCGCGCGGGGTCGGCCTCGACGACGAGGGCCTGCGCACCTTCCAGTCAATCGGTTTGGTGGACCGGGTTTTGCCGCACACGGTCCCGAACCAGATCCTGCGGTTCTACGACGCCAAGCGCCGGGTGCTGGCCGAAATGGCGCCGCCGGATGCGCGATTCGGCTGGCCCAAGCGCAACGGGTTCGTACAGCCGTTGGTCGACGCCGAATTGCTGGGCGGCCTGGACCGGTTCGACCATGTCGGGGTGCGGTGGAACAGCCCGATGCTCCGATGTGCGCCTGGCGACGGCGGGGTGGGTGTGGAACTCGGTGGCGCGCAACCGTTGACGGTACAGGCACATTACGTCGTCGGCTGCGACGGCGGACGCAGCATCACCCGGGGCATGATGGGCGTGTCGTTCGACGGCACCACCTCCCCGACGAGGTGGCTGGTCGTCGATATCGCCAACGATCCGCTGGGCCACCCGAACAGCGAGGTCGGCGCCGACCCGGAACGCCCCTACGCCTCCATCTCGATCGCGCATGGAATACGGCGGTTCGAGTTCATGATTCACGCCCACGAGACCGATCAACAGGCCGAGGATCCAGCGTTTCTGCGACAGATGCTGGCGCGCATGGTGCCCTATCCCGACCGGGTCGAGGTCATCCGCCGCCGCGTCTACACCCACCATTCGCGGATCGCCGGCGCTTTCCGCAATGGGCGGACGCTGCTCGCCGGGGACGCGGCGCACCTGATGCCGGTGTGGCAGGGGCAGGGCTACAACAGCGGCATCCGCGACGCCGCCAACCTCGGCTGGAAGCTGGCCGCGGTGGTGCAGGGCCAGGCCGATGAAGCGTTGCTCGACACCTATGACCTGGAGCGGCGCAAGCACGCGCGGGCGATGATCGACCTGTCCACCATGGTGGGCCGGGTCATCTCACCAACCAATCGCCGCTTAGCCAGCGCCCGGGACGCCGTCATTCGATCGGCGTCGATTGTGCCGTCTCTGAAGCGGTATGTGCTGGAGATGAGATTCAAGCCGATGCCGCGCTACGAGCACGGCGCGGTGGCTCACCCGCCCGGCGTGCCGCCGCGACCGGGTTCGCCGACCGGCACGCTGTTCATCCAGCCCCGCGTCGATACCCGGACCCAGCGCGACGTTCTGCTCGACGATGTCCTCGGCACCTGGTTCGCCGTGTTGTGCTGGAACAACAACCCGCGAAAGATTCTTGGCGAGTGCGCTTTCGAAGACTGGAAGGCGCTGGGGGCCCGCTTCGTCGCGCTGCGACCGCTGACCCAGCTTGGATGGACCGGGCAGGACGACGCCGACGTGGTGGTCG
Source organism: Mycobacterium gordonae (assembly GCF_002101675.1). Taxonomy (GTDB): domain Bacteria; phylum Actinomycetota; class Actinomycetes; order Mycobacteriales; family Mycobacteriaceae; genus Mycobacterium; species Mycobacterium gordonae. The sequence goes on from NZ_LQOY01000059.1 coordinate 14,760, forward strand.
TCGGCGACCGCGGCGGGCACCTCAAAGCCTGGTTCGACCAGCACGAGGAGTCGGTGGTCTTTTTGCGCCCCGACCGGTGTGTCGCCGGCGCCTGCATCGCCCAGCGCGCCACCGAGTTGAGCACCGCCCTGATCGAGGCCCTTTCGTTGACGCCGAAAGGGGGTGAATCGGACAGTGCCACTGGCTCTTTGCTGTATGTCCCACAGCCCGCTACTGAATCTACCGGGGCCGCCGCGGGCTCTGCTTGACGATGTCGAGGCCGGCATCGCACAGGCCCGGGACTTCGTCACCGCATTCGATCCCGAACTGGTCGTCGTGTTCTCTCCGGACCATTACAACGGGTTCTTCTACAAGGTGATGCCGCCGTTCTGTATCGGGCTGCAGGCCAATGGCGTCGGTGACTACGGCACCTATGCTGGTGAGCTGCCCGTGGCGGAGGACACCGCGAAGCATTGCGCGCGGGCGGTACTGGGTGCCGGTGTCGACATCACGGTATCGGCAAGCATGGACGTCGATCACGGCACCGTCCAGCCGCTGGAGAAGTTGTTCGGTTGTGCCACGGCAGCTCCGGTGATTCCGATCTTCATCAATGCGGTCGCCGAGCCGCTGGGTCCCCTGCGCCGGTGCCGGGTGCTGGGTAGCGCCGTGGGCGAGTACCTGTCCACCCTGGACAAAAGGGTGCTGATCCTCGGATCGGGCGGGCTCTCGCACAGCCCTCCGGTACCCACCCTCACCACCGCCGGGCCGGCCCAGCTGCAGCGGATCGTGCACGGTCAGCCCCTGAGCATCGAGCAGCGCCAAGCCCGCCAAGATCAGGTGATCGAGGCGGCCAGGAGCTTTGCCGGCGGTGCCAGCGACCTCCAACCGCTCAACCCCGTCTGGGACCAACGCTTCCTGGACATCGTCGACAGCGGTCATCTTGCCGATCTCGACAAATGGTCCAACTCGTTCGTGACGCATGAGGGTGGCAGCTCGGCTCACGAAATCCGCACCTGGATCGCGGCTTTCGCGGCACTGGCGACCGCCGGCCCCTACCGGACCGAGGTGAGCTACTACAAGCCGGCCGCTGACTTGATCGCCGGATTCGCCATCCGGACGGCGGTCCCGTTCGCATGACGTCCTTCGATGACTTCGATCACGTGGTCGACGTGCTCATCGTCGGTTCCGGCGGTGGCGGCATGACGGCCGCGCTGAGGGCGGCGTCGTGTGGTCTGGACGCGCTGGTGATCGAAAAGTCAAGCCACTTCGGTGGTTCCACCGCCCTGTCCGGCGGCGGTATCTGGGTACCCGGCGCGCCCGCGCAGCGGCGCGCGGGCTATTCACCCGCTCCCGAGGCGGTCGTTGGGTACCTGCGGCAGATCACCGCAGGTCTGGTCAGTGACGCCCGGATCCGCCAATACGTGGATTCGGCACCACGGATGCTGGAGTTCCTGGAAAACCTCAGCCCCTGGCTGGAATTCGTCTGGAAGCCCGGCTACGCCGACTACTACCCGGAACTGCCGGGCGGCTCCGAACTCGGCAGCACCATCAACGTGCCGCCGATCGACCTGCGCGAATTGGGCGTGGACGAGCCGAAGCTGCTGCAGCCGCTGGCGCTGGCGCCCAAGGGAATCTGGCTGGGACCCAAGGAGCTGCGTTCCTTCTACCTCATCCGGCAGTCCTGGGCCGGCAAAGCCGTGCTGGTGAAGTTGATTTCACGGATGGTGCGGGCACGGGTGTTCGGCGAGCGGATCGCTGCGATCGGGCAATCCCTGGCCGCGCGGCTGCGACTGGCGATGAAGGAACGGGGCATTCCGCTGTGGCTGGACACGCCGTTGGGTGAGCTGCTGACCGATGCCGACGGATCGGTGATCGGGGCCCTGGTACACCGTGACGGCACGCGGCAGCGGATCGGGGCGCGTGGCGGCGTGATTCTGGCCTCCGGCGGCTTCGATCACGACATGGCCTGGCGCAAGGAACATCAGCCGGTGGTGGATCAGGACTGGAGCTTCGGCAACCCGGCAGCCATGGGCGACGGGATACGCGCGGGGCAGCAGGTGGGCGCCGCCGCGGATCTGCTCGACGAGGCGTGGTGGTTTCCCGCGATCCAATGGCCGGACGGGCGAATGCAATTCATGCTCAACGAGCGAATGATGCCGTCGCAGTTCATCGTCAATGGCGACGGCAAGCGGTTCATCAACGAAGCGGCGCCCTACATGGATTTCGGTCACGCCATGATCGAGGGCCACAAGTCCGGTGTCACGCACATTCCGTGCTGGCTGATCACCGATCACCGGTCCTTCAACCGCTACGTCGTCGGAGGGCACCTGCCGATACCGAAGATTCCCGGTGCACCGGTGCCCACCGGGCGCAAGGTCCCGAAGGCGTGGCTGGACTCCGGCGTGGTCAAAGCAGCCTCGACGTGGGAGGAACTGGCGGCCAAGATCGATGTTCCCGCAGCGCAATTGCGCACCACCGCCACTCGGTTCAACGAACTGGCTCGCGCCGGCCATGACGACGACTTCAACCGCGGCGACAGTGTCTACGACAACTACTACGGTGACCCGACGCTGCCGAACCCCAACCTGTATCCGCTGGGTGGCCCGCCGTATTACGCGTTTCGCATCGTGCCCGGCGATCTCGGCACCTCCGGTGGTCTGCGCACCGACGAGTTCGCCCGGGTGCTGCGAACCGACGACACCGTGGTGCCCAGGCTGTACGCGGTGGGCAACACCTCGGCGCCCGTCATGGGCCGCAGCTACGCAGGCGCCGGGGCAACCATCGGACCTGCCATGACTTTCGGCTTCGTCGCCGCCAAACATATAGCCGCACAGACCCTCTAGGAGGTAGTCATGAAGATTTCCCTGTTCTACGAGTTCGCCCTGCCCCGCCCCTGGGTCCCCGACGACGAGCGGCAAATGTTGCAGGACTGCCTCGACGAGGTCGAGGCCGCCGACAAGGCCGGCTTCTCCACCGTCTGGCTCACCGAGCACCACTTCCTCGAGGAGTACTGTCACTCCACCGCGCCGGAGATTTTCCTGGCCGCGGCCAGTCAGCGCACCAAGAACATCCGGCTCGGGTTCGGCATTATGCATCTGCTGCCCGCGGTCAATCACCCAGCCCGAGTCGCCGAACGCGTCGCCACCATCGACCTGCTGTCCAACGGGCGGGTCGAGTTCGGCACCGGTGAAGGCTCCTCCGTAGGTGAACTCGGCGGCTTCGACGTCGACCCCGCTGATAAGAGAGCGCAGTGGGAGGAGTCCCTTGAGGTGGCGATCCGCTGCATGATCGAGGAGCCGTTCACGGGCTTCAAGGGTGAGCAGATCACGATGCCGCCACGCAACGTCATCCCCAAACCGCTGCAAAAACCGCACCCGCCGGTCTGGGTCGCCTGCACACGGCCCGCCAGCGTCCAGATGGCCGCCCAGAAATGCATCGGCGCACTGAGTTTCGCTTACACGGGACCCGGACCGCTGACCGAACGGGTCAACGGCTACTACCAGGAGTTCGAAGAGAACGGCGTGCCTATCACCCCGCAGATCAACCCGAACATCTTGGCCATTGGTGGGGATTTGTCGATGATGGTGGCCAAGACCGACGAATTGGCGCTGCAGCGCCTAGGCAAGGGCGGCGGATTCTTCTCGTTCGGGATCATGCATTACTACCTGACCGGAATGCACACACCGGGCCGTACCGGGGTGTGGGAACGCTATCTCGAGGAGGTCGAGAAGGACCCCACCCTGGCCTACGGCCCCGGGCGCGGGGCTATCGGATCACCCGACACCGTTCGCGAATTCCTGCGCGGCTACGAGGAGAGCGGCGTCGACGAGATCATCCTGTTGCTGAACCCGCGCAGTCACGAGGGCACCATGGAGTCCATTGAGCTGATGGGTAAAGAGGTGTTGCCCGAGTTCATCGAGCGGGACGAGAAAGCCGTGGCGGCGAAGGCCAAGCGGCTGGCGCCGGTCATCGAGAAGGTAGAGGCGCGCCGCCTGAAGTCGACTGCACCGTTGTTCGACGAAACCTACGCCTTCGGCGGGCTGCCCACCGGGCGCGACAAGTTCACCGCCAGCGAGATTCCCGAGGCCATGGCCGAAATCAACGAGGGCCGGGTGCAGGCGGCGCAGCGGTTGAAGGAGCAACAAGCCAAGTGACACCGAAGGCTGGCTGACCGGTGGCGCGCATCGAGGACTTGTGGCGCTACGACGGTCGCCGCACCGTGGTGACGGGTTGCGCGTCGGGCATCGGTGCGCAGTTGGCGCAGCAGCTCGGCGAACTCGGCGCGCAGGTGATCGGGCTGGATCGGTGCCGGCCGCCGTTGGCAGTCAACGACTTTCGTCAGGTCGACCTGTCGGATCCGGCGTCGATCGACCAGACGGTCAAGTCCGTCGAAGGTCCGGTCGACGCGCTGTTCAATGTCGCCGGTGTGTCCTCGGGAATCGGTGACCCGCTGCGGGTGGTCACCATCAACTTCCTGGGACTGCGCCATCTCACCGAGGCGTTGATTCCGCGGATGCCCGCGGGCTCGTCCATCGTGAGCGTGTCGTCGCTGGCGGCGGCGGCGTACCGGGAACACGGGCGGCAGGTCGTACCGCTGCTGCGCACCAACACGATGCAAGAAGGTGTGCGGTGGTGTGAAAACCACCCCGACGCGCTGGGCGCCGGTTACCAACTGTCCAAGGAGGCCATCATCCTCTACACCATGCGCAGCGCTGCCGGACTCGGTAAGCGGGGTATCCGGATCAACTGCACCGGGCCCGGGGTCACCGAAACCCCGATTCTCGACCAGCTGCGCACTGCATACGGATCGGCCTTCCTCGACGACATCGCCAAGCCGCTGGGGCGGGTCAGCGACCCGGCCGAGCAGGCCGCGGTGCTGCTGTTCCTCAACAGCTCGGCAGCCAGCTACATTTCGGGTCAAGTCGTATGGACGGACGGCGGCACGGTGGGAGGCGCGATTGCCGCCGAACTGGAGGAGGACGGGCCTGATGGCTGACATGACCGACTTCCGCCGCGCCGCGAAGGAACTCAGCAACTGGGGCAGGTGGGGTCCCGACGACGAGCTCGGCACCCTGAACTTCATCACCCCCGACAAGGTCCGGCGCGCGGCCGGCCTGGTCCGGCACGGCAAGGTCTTCCCACTGGGCGTGGACTTCGGCTCATCCGGCCCACAGGGCGCTTTCGGCTTCCGGCACAACCCCATTCACGTCATGACGGTGGATGGCGGGGACGCGAACTCACTGGTGCGGTACGGTCCCGGCTGGGACAAGAACCCGACCGCCGCCCAACTGAGCGGCTACCTGGCCGACAATCCGTTCCGGTTCAACGACGACATGGTGATCATGCCCCTGCAGGCCGCGACGCAGTGGGATGCCCTGTCTCACGTGTACTACGAGAACCAGCTCTACAACGGCTTCCCGGCGGATTCGGTGACCAGCCTGGGGGCCTTCCACTGCGGCATCGACAAGGTCGACGTCAAGGGCATCACCTCGCGCGGCGTGCTGCTGGACCTGGTGCGGCACCGTGGGGCGGAGGTGTTTCTCGAACACGGAAACCCGATCATGCCCGCGGAACTGGATGACGTAGCTCGGGCACAGGGCGTGCGGATCGAGAGCGGCGACATCGTGCTGATCCGAACCGGCTGGTGGGCAAGGTTTCTGATGACCGGCGACAAGATCGAACCGTACTCCGGACTGGACTGGAGCTGCGCCCGGTGGCTGCACGACAACGAGGTCGCCGCGGTCGCCGCCGACAACCTGCAGGTCGAGGACCCGGTATCCGGCATCGAGGGGCTGTTCCTGCCGTTTCACCTGCTGTGCCTGCGCGATATGGGCTTGATGCTCGGCGAGTACTGGGATCTCACCGCGCTGGCCGAGGACTGTGCGGCCGACGGTGTCTACGAGTTCCAGCTGATCGCACCACCACTGCGGTTCACCGGCGCTGTCGGTTCCCCGGTGAACCCGATCGCGATCAAGTGATCGAGATACGCCGTCGGACCGTCGAGATCGACGGCCTCGCAACGAGTTATCTCGAGGCCGGCGACGGCGATCCCGTCGTGCTGCTGCACGGCGGTGAGTTCGGCGCCGGCGCCGAGTTGGGCTGGGAACGCAACATCGGCGCCCTGGCCGCGCGTCACCGGGTGCTGGCGCCCGATCAGCTCGGCTTCGGCCGATCGGCCAAAGTCATCGACTTCGTCAACAGCCGGGCGATGCGGATCCGGCATGTGGCGCGGTTCTGTCAGGTGCTCGGCGTAGAGTCGGCGCACTTCGCCGGAAACTCCATGGGCGCGATCAACCTACTCACCGACGCCACCTCAGCGGCGCCCCTGTTGCCGGTGCGCAGCATGGCAATCATCTGCGGGGGAGGGGAGATTCAGCAGAATCACCACTTCGAGGCCCTGCAGAACTACGACGCGACGTTGCCGGGGATGCGCAATATCGTCGAAGCGTTGTTCTACGACGCCGCCTATCCGGCCGACGAAGATTACGTGTGGCGGCGCTTCGAATCGAGCACCGCGCCAGGCGCGTGGGAAGCGGTGGCAGCGGCCCGTTTTCGCCGGCCCAACGCACCGGCGCCGTCAACGCCGTCCGCCGCCCGGGCGTATGACCGGATACGGGTGCCAACACTCGTCGTCGAGGGGCGCGGTGACAAACTCCTGCCGTCCGGCTGGGCGGCGCAGATCGCCGGTGAGATCGACGGCGGCCGTTCGGTGATCATCGACGGTGCCGGGCACTGCCCGCAGATCGAGCAGGCGCCGGTGGTCAACGAGTTGCTGTTGGAGTTCTTCGAGCGGTAGGAACAAACGGGAGCAGTAGCTCAGAAGACGTAGTCGATGCGCGTCTGCATGCCGGCCTCCTGGTGATAAGTGTTGTGGCAGTGCATCACCCAAGTTCCCGGATTGTCGGCGACCAGGACGGCGCGCAGCTTCTGATTGGGCAGCACGACGACCGTGTCTTTGCGGGCTCCCAGTGTGCCGTCGGACTTGATCACCTGAAAGGTGTGGCCGTGCAAGTGCATCGGGTGCCACATCAGCGTGGTGTTGTCGAAGCTGAGGGTGGTGTGCTGACCCTCCCGCACCTGCAGCGGCTTGGTCCGGCTATATGGCTCGCCGTTGATCGTCCAGTCGTACTTGGCCATGGTGCCGCCGAGTACGACGGGCAGGTCCAGCCCGGGGTCCGGCCGTCCCAGATTGGCGGCGGTAACCGCGGTGAACATTTCGACAGTGCCGACCCGGCGGGTCAGTTCACTAGGCCGGAACTGCGGGTCGGGCGGGCTGCCCTTGCCGGTTACCAGCAATGCGCGGGCCACCGCGTTCTTGCCTTCGGCGGATGCGACGAATGGGAACACGCCGTCGGCGGCGGTCACCACCACGTCGTAGCGCTCAGCCATGCCCACCAGCAAAGCGTCCACCTGCACCGGGATCACCGGGAAGCCGTCGATGTGGGTGACGGTCATTGAATGCCCCGCCAACGCGACGCGGAATGCGGTGTCCGAGCCCGTGTTGATGATGCGGATCCGGATGCGTTGGCCGGGCTTGGCGTTGAAGGTGGTGGCGGCCTCGGGTATCCGTCCGTTGATCAGGTAGTAGGGATAGGCGATGTCCCCGGCGTCGCCGCCGAGCAGGTCGCTCTTGCCCACCTCACCCATGCCTGGCATCCCCGGCATGGCGCTCGTCGTACTGGCCGGGCTGGACGGAGTGGAACTGGGCGTGCTCGTCGTGGTTCGGCCGGTCGTTGAAGGTGGCGGCGTGGTTGTGGTCGGGGAGGGGGATGCAGAAGTCTCCTGCATGGGAATGGGCGGCTTGTTGATCAGCGCGTCGTAGAGCTGCTGCGGTGACTTACCGACACCGTCCGTCCAATCATCAAGCACCACAATCCATTCGGTGTCATAGCGGCCCACCTCGGTCGGATCGTCGACGATGAACGGCAGGTACAGGCCCTTGTCGGCGTCCAGGCCGGTGTGCGGATGCGCCCAGTAGGTGCCGGAGTTCGGTACCGAGAACCGATAGGTGAAGTCCTGTCCCGCAGGGATATTCGGGGTAGCCGGTTCGGCGCCGTCCATATCGTTGCGCAGCGCGATACCGTGCCAGTGAACCGACGTGGGACGCTCGAGCTTGTTGGAGACGGAGACGACAACCTCGTCGCCCACTGTCGCGCGCAGCAGAGGGCCGGGAATGGTGTCGCCGTAGGCCAGCGTGTCGACGATCCGACCACCAATGTCGATCTTGGCGGGTTGCGGTGTCAGGCTCGCCGTCACGGTGCGCCCGCTGTGCGGGCGGGCGGCCTCGGCCGCGTCGATCGCCGCGGTCATCGGCGATGTCGCCGTCTTGGCCCCACCGCATCCGGCGAGGGCGAACCCGCCGGCGATGCCTGCCGCAAGGAAGCCGCGTCTGCTGAGGCGCGTCGTGTCGAAGGGATTACCGCTTGTCGGCCTTACCGGCATTGACTGCTCCTCGTTTGAGTCGTGCTGATCGTGGAGAAGGCGCCTTCCACCCTGCTCAGGTCGTTGGCTCAGCGCAAGCCGGTCTGGGGCCGCACCGCCATTGCATCATACCCATGGGGGGTATACACTCGCTCCGTGCCCGGCTTCCGATTGGTGTGGAGGCGACTCGCGATGATCGCGGTCGCTGCGATCTGGTCGATTCTTGCCGTAGTGGGGCAGTGCTGGATCTTGCACTCTGTGGACCGTGCCGTTCACCCAAACCACCCGCTGGCCGCCGCGGTCGGTAGTGAGTTCGCGGTGAACACCGGCCATGCGCACCTCTCGGAAAATCACCTGTCGCCATGCCCGCTGGAAGCGGTAACCGCGCCCGTTGCTCGTTCGGAGGCAACGGTTTCCGCGTCAGACGCCGTGGCCGCCCGAGTGGCCGTCGCGCCGCTGCCGGACCGCCTCGTCGTGCCCGCCGGGCGCGACGGACGGGGAGCGCTCGGACCGCCCGGTTCCGGGCAGGATTTGTTGACTCGCTACTGCCTGGCTCGTCGCTGAGGGGTCAGCGTCAGGTCGTGGTGGCCTCCGCTACGACCGGCGACTGCTGTCCCACACCGCGCCGCGCACCCCGTGCCGGCCCGAGCAGAAGCGACCAAGATGACCAACGACTTGCACATACCCGACCGATCCCACCTGGCAACACTGCGCCCAACTCGTGATCGATGCCGTGAACTGCCCACTCGACCCCAACTGGCTCCGGGCCGGAGTCGGCATGCAGGCGCCATGGTCGGCAACACCCCGGTGCTCTGGGTCTCCGGTGCGGAAAGCCCGGTAAGGGCTGCCGATCGCGGGTTTTGGGCCAAATTGGAGGGATTCAACCCAGGCGGCATGAAGGACCGTCCGGGGATGCATATGGTCGAGCGCGCCCGCGCCCGCGGCGTTCTCGCCCCCGGCGCCGGCATCGTCGAATCAACCAGTGGCACTTTGGGATTGGGTTTGGCTTTGGCGGGAAGTGTATACCGGCACCCCGTCACGCTGGTCACCGATCCCGGTCTGGAGCCGATCATCGGGCGCATGCTGACCGCGTACGGGGCTCGCGTCGACATGGTCACCGAGCCGCACCCGGTTGGTGGCTGGCAACAGGCCCGCAAGGACCGGGTCGAGCAGCTGCTGGCGCTCGACCCCGGCGCCTGGAGCCCCGACCAGTACAGCAACCCGGACAACGTCGACGCCTACCGCTCACTGGCGCTGGAGATGGCCGCACAGTTGGGACGCGTCGACGTCCTGGTGTGCTCGGTGGGCACCGGTGGCCATTCCGCCGGCGTGGCCCGGGTGCTGCGGGAATTCAACCCGAGCCTGCGGCTGATCGGCGTCGACACAATCGGCTCCACGATTTTCGGCCAGCCCGCAACGAGTCGGCTGATGCGCGGGCTGGGTTCCAGCATCTATCCGGCCAACGTCGACTACTCCGCGTTCGACGAGGTGCATTGGGTCGCTCCGGGCGAGGCGGTCCGGTCGGCGCGTGAGATGGCGAGGACCCACTACGCCAGCGGGGGATGGAGTGTGGGAGCGGTCGCGCTGGTGGCAGGCTGGGCCGCGCGCACGCTGCCCCCAGGCACCAACATCGCCACCGTGTTCCCGGATGGCCCGCACCGATACTTCGACACCGTCTACAACGATCGGTACTGCAGCGAGCACGACCTGCTCGGCGGCCGCACGGCCACCAACCCGGACGAGATCGCATCGCCGGTGGACACCGTGGTCACCCGCTGGACGCGCACCACCACGGTGGTTAATCCGGCGAAGTTGGTGGCGTGACGGGAGCGATCACGCGGGTGCTCGCGCGTCCACTGGGCCCAACAGGCGCTTGCGGCCGCGCCTGACGTCCGCATCGCAGGCGCCGGCCGTCGAGGCTACGCGGGCGCGGACGACAGCGGCGATCGGGAGAGGCGTGGTGGTCGGCAGACTGGTCGTGCCACACAGTTGGGGCGGGGCCGCGATGAGCTAGACGGCCGCGCCGCCGCCGTCCACGTGCAGCGTCGAGCCGGTGATGAAACTGGCCCGCGGCGAGCTGAGGAACAGCACCGCCTCGGCGATCTCGGCCGCGTAGGCGGTGCGGCCCAGTGGCAGCGCCTCGCCGAGTTCGTCGTTGATGTCACCCCATTCGGCGGCGACGCCGGCGGTGCGGGTGGGTCCGGGTGCAACGCTGTTGACCCGCACTCCGCTCGCCCCGAACTCCGCGGCCCAGGTCCGCGTCAGGGACTCCAGCGCGGCTTTGGATGCGCTGTAGCCGGACGCGCCCGGAATGCCTTTGAAGGCGGCCATCGTGGTGACGTTGACGATGCTGCCCCTGCCGCGCTGCAGCATGCCCGGCACCAAGCCCGCGACCAGGAAGTAGGCGCCGCGGACGTTGGTGTCGAACATCATCTCGAAGGCCTCCGGCTCCTGATCGACGGTCAGCGCCGACGGGAAGCTGGCGGCGTTGTTGACGATGATGTCGACCTCACCGCACTCTCGCACCAGCGCACTCACCGACTCCGCGTCGGCCATGTCCACCGCAACGAACCGCGCGCTGCCACCGATGGCCTCCACCGCCCGCTCACCTCGGGCACGGTCACGGCCCGAGATGACGACGGTGGCGCCTTCGCTGGCAAGCAGCCGCGCGGATTCCAGGCCGATGCCGGCCGTTCCACCGGTGATGACTGCCCTGTGGTCGATGAGCTCCATCTCAGCGCGCTGGGCTGGGCAGGTGAGTGGATGCCCAATCGCTGAAGCGGGTCTCGTAGATGGTCACCTCTTCGCCCTCAACCGGAACGATGCTGCGGTCGTCAAGCTGAGCGCCGAAGTACTCGGCCGACGGGTCGGTGACCACCTCGCGTGAATCACCGTGGGCGGCAAGTGCCAGCCGCGCCAGGTCGTCCATGCCGAACTTGTCCGGGCCGGCGATATTGGTGATCCGGTTGAGTGGATCGCCGGCCGCCACGCGGGTGACGGCCGCGGCGACGTCCGTGGCTGCTATCGGCTGGATGGCCGCCTCGTGCGACAGCCGTACTGTGTTGCCGTCGGTCGCCGAATCGGCTATGCCCAAAGCGAATTCGAAGAACTGGGTCGCCCGCACAATCGAATACGGGGTGCCGGATTCGGCGATCAGCTTCTCCTGGGCCGCCTTGGCCCGTATGTACCCACTTGCCGGCACCCGGTCGGTGCCGACGATCGAGAGCGCGACGTGATGGCCGACCCCGGCGGCGTGCTCGGCTTCGAGCAGGTTCCGGGTCGAGGTGGCGAAGAAATTCATGACGTCGTCGTCGGTCCACGATGGTGCGTTGGACACGTCCACCACGACGTCGACGCCCGCCATCGCCTCGGCGAGGCCCTCGCCGGTCACGCTGTTGACACCGGAGCTGGGCGAGGCCGCGACGGCTTCGTGCCCCAGCTCGGTGAGGTTCGCGACCACCTGCGATCCGATCAGCCCCGTCCCGCCGATTACCAAAATCTTCATTGCCCCGCCTTTCAAGATCTCCCGATGAACTGGCTTACTCAGCATCACCCGCCCAGGGGGTCCGTCGAGCCCTTGAAAGTCCGTAGTCAGTCCCCAGCGGTGGTGCGTAGTTGCCGGCGGGACTTGATGCCGAGCTTGGCGAACACCTTGCGCAGGTGCCATTCCACGGTGTGGGTGCTGATGAACAACTGCGCAGCGATCTCGGGGTTGGTCAGTCCGTCACCGGCCAGCTTGGCGATCTGCGCCTCCTGAGCGGTCAGCTCACCGGCCGGTGCGCTCGATCGCTTGCTGACCTTCTGCCCGGTCGCCAGCAGCTCGCGGCGAGCCCGCTCGGCGAAGGCCTGGGCGCCCATCCGGGTGAACATCTCGTGCGCGGTGTGCAGCTGGGCGCGGGCATCAACGCGGCGGTTGCAGCGGCGCAACCATTCGCCGTACACCAGATGGGCACGGGCCAGCTGCACGGCGATCCTGGTGTTGCCCAGGCGCTCGATCGCTTCCCGGTAAAAACCTTCGGCCTTCCTGTCCGCTGCCAGCAGAGCCTGTGATCGAGCCAAAACGCCTGTCGCCCAATTGGTTCCGCTATCACGGGCGCGTCCTTCCAGCTGGGCCAGCGCGTGCCGCGCCGCCGCGAGATCACCGCTTCGGGCACCGGCTTCGATGAGCTCGATCAGAGACCAGCCGAACAGGCCCAGATCCTCGTCCTCACACGCTTGGCATGCGGCCCGAAACGCGTCGTCATAGCGACCCAGGCCGTTGTAGAGCACGGCGCCGGCGAAGCTCGTCAGGCCTACCACCCGCCCTTCGCCGCGGGCGACACCGTCGTGGCGCGCCGACTCGATCAGGCCCAACGCCTCGGACTCGTTGCCCCGCAACGCCGCCAGCAATACCGAGTGATATTTCACCGGCGCGTAGCCGGTGGCGGTCGTGATGGCATCGGCCTCCTCGATTAGGGCGGTAGCCGCAGCGAACGCACCCGCCTGCACATGCACGCCGGCGCGGTAGACCAGGGCCAGCGGCAAGACGGCCAGGGCGCCGGCGTCGCGGGCCAGACGCACCGCGTGGCTGGCCAGCTCATGCCAGACGTCGTCGTCCCAGAGCTCGTGGGCGGCCGACTCCTGCACGATCGGGAAGGCCTGCCAGAACCACCGCATCACCTCTTTGCCCCCGCGCTCGGCTTCACCCCGGATCAAGTCGAGCGCGTCACGCAATGTCGGCAGGCTCGCCGCATGACCATCGGTGGTCCGGATCGCTATGCCGTCCAGCAGCAGGTCGACTGCCCGCACCGGAGCGGGCCCGGGTGGTGCGGCGCGCGCGGCCGCGGCCGTCATCGTGATGCCGCCGTGCGGGCACAGGCGTCCGCCGAACAGCGCGGCTCCCACCGCCTCTAGATAGGTCTCCCGCGCCTGTGCGACGTCGAGGCCGGCGAGCTGCCGCGCGGCATCCAGCAGACCGAGTGCGGAATCGGACACCGTCGGAGCGTCCGCGTCACCGCTGCGGCTGCGGGCGAACGCAATCTGGGCGCGCAGGCGTGTCAGCCGCGCACGTTGCAAATCGTCCAACGACGCGCCCGACTCCGCGATGGTCAGGAGCTCGTCGGCGGCGTCGAACGCGGCGGCATCGCGCTTGGCCTGGGCCGCGGCCAGGGCCCGCGCGGCGCGCCGGGCCGGGTCGGCGGTGAGTTGGGTGGCCCGCTCGAGGAACGCGGCCGCGGCGGCCACCCCCCCTCTGGCCTGCGCTCGTTCGGCGGACAGCTCCAACTGCGCGGCGACGGACTCGTCGGGTCCCGCGGCCGCGATCGCCAGATGCCAGGCGCGCCGGTCCGGGTCGACGGTGCCGTCCGTCGCATGGGCCAGCGCCCGGTGGGCGCGTCGGCGTTCCACCAGGCCGGCCGCGCGGTAGGCCGCCGAACGCACCAGTGGGTGCCGGAACCGCACCGTCGTCCCCACGTCGAGGAGTCCGGCCGCCTCGGCGCCGGCGGCCGCATCGTTCGGTAGGCCCAGCAGTTCGGCGGCCCGCATCAGCAGCGCCGCATCGCCGACCGGTTCGGCCGCGGCGGTCAGCAGCAGCTGCTGGGCGTGATCCGGCAACCGTTCGATCCGCCGCAGGAACGTGTGCTCGATCTGACCTGCCAACGGTCGCGCATCCGGCGGCCCGAAGCCGCCCGCCAACTCCTCGCTCGTCAGGCCCTTGGGTAGTTCCAGCAGGGCCAGGGGATTGCCGCGAGTCTCTGCGACGATGCGATCGCGCACCTGGTTGTCCAACCGGCCCAGGACTGCCGAATCCAGCAACGCGCGCGCGTCGCCGGAATTGAGTCCCTGCAGCATCAGCTCAGGCAGGCCGGTCAACTCGCCGTCGGCGAGCCCGTCCCGGATGGCGAACATCAGGCACACCGGTTCGGCGACCAGCCGGCGGGCGACGAACGTCAACGTCTGGGCCGAAACGCGGTCGATCCACTGCGCGTCGTCCACCAGGAACAACAGCGGCCTTACCTTGCTGGCGCTGCCGATCAGGTTCAACACCGCCAGACCGACCAGGAACCGGTCCGGAGCGGGACCCGCGCTGCGGCCCAGCGCGATCTCGATGGCGTCGCGTTGCGGCGCGGCCAGCTCGTCGAGACAGTCCAGCAGCGGCACACAGAGCTGGTGCAGCGCCGCGAACGCAAGCTCCATCTCCGATTCGACGCCGGACACGCGGGCCGTCCGGAATCCCTGCGCGCACTGGGCGGCGAAGTCAAGCAGCGCGGTCTTTCCGATGCCGGCTTCGCCGCGTAGGACGAGCACCTGGCTCTCGCCCGAGCGCGCACGAGACGTCAACCGTTCCAGGGCCGTGCATTCCGCGCGCCGCCCCCGTAAACGCAGTGCTTGACCAGTGTTGATCACTTGACGGTTGACCTTACCCAGCCCGCGGCTGGCGCGTTTAAATCAACTGCTTGACTTAATCGGGAAGCCCCGATTAACTCGACGGGTGGTCAACGAATTGCTGGGCAAGGTCGCGGTCGTCACCGGAGCGGCCTCGGGACTCGGCCGCGGAATAGCCCTACGGTTCGCGGCCGAGGGCGCCCGTGTCATCATCGCCGACGTCGACGTAGCCGGCGGCGAGGCGTTGGCCACCGACCTGGGACCGGACGCCATATTCGTGCGCACGGACGTCTCCGATCTCGACCAGGTGGGCGCGCTGGTGGCGGCGACCGTGGCGAGGTTCGGTGGTCTGCACGTGATGGTGAATAACGCCGGCGTGTCCGGAACACTGCGCCGCCTGCTCGACGACGACTTGTCCGACTTTCACCGGGTCATGGGGGTCAATGTTCTGGGGGTGATGGCCGGTACCCGAGATGCGGCGCGGCACATGGCAAGTCATGGCGGCGGATCAATTATCAACCTGACCTCGATCGGCGGCATCCAGGCCGGTGGCGGCGTGATGACATACCGTGCATCCAAGGCCGCGGTGATCCAGTTCACCAAGTCTGCCGCAATCGAGTTGGCGCAGCACGACATTCGGGTGAACGCCATCGCGCCGGGCAATATCCCCACACCGATTCTGGCATCGTCGGCCGGGAATCTCGATGCTGAGGAACTCGAGCAATTCGAGGCCCGGATTCGTCAGGGGATGCGAGACGATCGGCCGTTGCAGCGCGAGGGCACTCCCGACGACGTCGCCGAGGCGGCCCTGTACTTCGCCACCGACCGATCGCGCTACGTCACCGGCACGGTGCTGCCCGTCGACGGGGGAACATCGGCCGGCAAGGTGAATCGGCCCCGTCCCAAACGAGTATGAAGACCTGCGCAGCCTCTGATCGGTGGCAGGCTCGGAGCCTAGGGCTGGGTCAACCCACTGTTGCCGTTGTCGCCGACTATCAGCCCCGGGCCGCCGCCCGCTCCACCCTTGCCCGCGGATCCGCCGCCGCTGCCATGGACGCCGCCGTTTCCACCACCACCGCCATTGCCGATGAGCACGGCGTTGCCACCGGCCCCACCCGCGCCGCCGTTCGCGGTGTCGTGACCGTCTCCGCCCGCGCCGCCGGCACCGCCCGGACCGGCCAGCTGTCCGCCTTTTCCGCCCGCGCCCCCATTGCCGGCCACGGATCCGCCGGCTCCGCCGCTTCCACCTGCCCCGCCACTGCCCAGCAGGCCGGCGTTGCCGCCAGCGCCGCCATGACCGCCGGGGCTAGCGACGGTGCTGGCTCCGCCGAGTCCGCCGGAGCCGCCGGAGCCCAACAGCGACCCGGCGTCACCGCCGGCTCCCCCGTTGCCGCCGTGTGCACCGGGCAGACCCACCGTGAATCCGCCCTGACCACCATCCCCGCCGGTACCCACCAGCTGGCCGGCCCGGCCGCCGGCGGCGCGGGCGGAGACGCTCCAG
>NZ_LQOY01000060.1 GCF_002101675.1 Mycobacterium gordonae
ACGATGGTGGAAAACGCCTCCAGATCGATGTCCCCGGCACAAAACACCGCCGCCACCTTCGGCAACCGCTCACGCATCGCCCGGGCATAGCGCAGCTTGGTCTCCGCGCGGCCCTGACTGATCTTCTGCCCCGCCGCCACCTCCCCCGCGACCGCCTTGAACGTGTCGATCGCCCACTGCCCACTCTCCGCGCCCCCCACCGAGCGGTGGGCGAACAACTCCCCGATCGCCACCAACTCCGCAGCCATGTCCTGATTGACCGAGCGCCCCGCCCGCGCGATCCGCGCCATCCAGCCCACCGATTCCTCGGTCTTTTCCAGCAGCGCCCGCCGATGAGCCAACACCTGCTGGTAGGCGTCGAACTCCGCCATCCCCGGATGCACGAACGGCAACCTATCGAACATACTTTCGATAGTACCCGCCACCGCCGACGCGTTGCCTCACGGGGATTTGGCAGGTCCGGGTCGGCCATTCCTCGGCTGGGCCGAACAGCTGCGTTTGAAACGCGAGGTCATCCTCTTGGGTCCAGGCTTCGGCCAGTCGTGCGCCGGCGATCCGATACATGGCGAACCCATGCTTTTCGTAGGTCCTGCCGGTCGGCGGGATTCCCATGAACTCACCCAGATGAGTGCCCCGATCGATGTACCGGGCCACGACTCGGTCGCCCTCCGCCACCAGATCCAGAAGTTCGATCGACATATCGGGGAAGGCTTGCCAGAGAATGTCGATGGCGGCCACATAGCCGTCGCGTCCGGCTGGCACGAGCCGATGGTGAAGATCGAAGTCCTCGCTCATGATTTCGGTCCACAAGTGGGACTGCCTGCGATTGATTGCCTCATCCAGATGTCGGCGGACAAGCGCCTTGTTCGCTTCCAGATCCACCGGCTTCGAACTCCTACTGCGCCGGCGCGCCTACCGCTCCACACGCCGGAAGAGCAGTGGTCGTCCCTGCCAGCACGGCCGGGATGGGCGCCGAGGGCACTTGCGCCGCCGCGGCCTGAGTGGGCACCTGCGGACCGGGCAGCACGACCGGGTCAGCGGCCTTGCCGGCCGAGGGAGTCATCGGAGCCCCCTTGCCCGTGCCGGCCTGGGTCGCAATCGGAGCGGCCACCGGCGCACCGTCGACAGCCCCGGCACCGGCACCCGCAACCGGGACCACCGGCGCGACCGGAGGCACGACGGGCACCGGCGGGACGACAGGCACGGGCGGCACCACCGGCACTGCCGGCGCAGCCGGCACCGGCCCGGGCAGCACCACCGGCGCAGCGGCTACCGGCCCGGCGGCGAACCCCATCTGCTGTTCGATGCAGTTCCCGCCGCCCGTGCGCAGTGGAGTGGCCACCGCGCCCGGACTCAGTGCCAGCGCGGCCCCGCACAACCCCGCGCCGGCCGCAACCGCTACGCAGAATCGATCGATTATCCGCAACGCCAACTCCGTTCAATCTCCCCAATTGCCCCCGCAATTAATGACAATGGGGAACCGTATCGGCGCGTCGAATTCCTGCCTAGAGGCCAAAGTTGATGGATGCCGAACCGATGCCAAGCACCGGCCGTGCCGTGACAGTGTCTTTCCCGAAGAGTTACGTGGTGAACGGTTTTGGCCTCCGAAGCTGTGCTACGCGACCGATTCGTGAGCTGAGCACGGCCGATCGGCGCACCCGGGTAAAAGCCCGATTAATGGTCGTCCAGCAAATTATCCACCTAAATTGCAGGCATGTAATTTATCAATCCGAGCCCCACCACAGCGAGGGCCAGCTGAAGCTCAGCGCACCCTGGCTCAGCCGGGTGATCAAGTCCTCGAGCGCCCGCAGCGGCAACTCCATCCGCCACTCCGGCAGCAGACCCGACAACAGCAGGGACTCCGGCGTCAGCTCGACGCCGGTGATCATCAGCCCGTGTGGCAACTCCGGCAACTCCACCTGATAGGCCGGAGTGCGCAACGGCAGCTTCCACCGCCGCTGACCGGCCACCACCGCACGCGGACGGAGCCACAACGTCGATCCCACCACGTCGGCGTCCACCTCCAGACCACCCAGCCCGGGCCGCCGCGCCCAGCTCAGCCGCGCCGTCCCGTCCTCCCCCGATTCGCTGCGCACATGCGGAGCCGCCTGCTCCATCACGTGGTCGAAGAGGTCTTTCGGCAGTTCCGTGGTCAACTCCGTCGGAGCCGCGATGACCAGCGGCGGCACCCCGGGACGGATGTGCACGTTGCGCAGCACGGCAACCGCGCTCTGCAGGCGGTTGTCGGCCCAGCGGATGTCGCGCGCCGCCACCCGGACCTCGCCGAGTTGGCCCACCGGCAACCCCTGCGGATCCAGCTCCGATTCCAGCTCGACGACGGTCAGCGTCACGTCTTGATCGCCGATGCGAACCGTGACTTCCTTGCCGACCAGTAGCTGCTGCAGTGTCGCGAACAAGGTCCGGTAGGGCATCGCCACCGCGTGGGCGCCGACCGTCGGCAGCCCGGTGGACGACCACAACGAGGCCAGCATCTCCAAGGCGCGGAACGGGTCGTCCCAACGCAGGAAGGGAACCTTAGGGGACATCGGTCATCCCCGCTGAGCGGACGCAGCCCCGAAACAACGCGATCTTCAAACTTGCCGGCCGGTGCGTTCGAGTTCGCCGCATCGTTCAGCCCGAACGCCAGCCGCCACGGTCCGGTCAAGACCGATCAGCCCGCAACGCCAACTCCGCATAATTGCCGCCTCGTTAACCTGCTATCGACTGTTAGTGCGGAAACCTGTCTGCGCAGAGATTACCCGGCCCCCGCCTGTGGTGTGCGTCGCTGCACTACCCGTTGCTGCCGCGGCGACCATCTTGGCCCGAAGGCTGGCCCGGTCCGCCCAGACCACCGGAACCGCCGTTACCGCCCAATCCGTTCACATAAGGCCGGCCCCCATTGCCGCCGTCACCCCCATCTCCGCCGCCGCCCGTAGCGCTGCCGCCGCCGTTCCCCCCGACGCCGCCGTCGCCGCCATCTGCAGCGGCACCGCCGGCCCCGCCGGCGTCGCCGCCTTCGCCGCCCTTCCCGCCGGCGCCCCCTCTACCGCTGCCGCTCGCGTTTCCGCCCAGCCCGCCGCTGCCCGCTTTTCCGCCTGATCCTGGCGGGTTCCCGCTGATCCGACCGTCACCGCCGAGGCCACCGCCCCCGCCGTCGCCGCCGGCACCTGCGTCCCCCTCGCCGTCAGCGCCACCACCGACTCCGCCGCCGCCGCCGAGGCCTCCGAGGCCGCCCGGGCCGACAATGCCGGTGCTGCCGCCGCGGCCCCCGAGTCCGCCGCTTCCCCCGGCACCGCCGTTACCGCCGCCGGTTGCCGAGCCGCCGGCCCCGCCATTGCCGGCATAGCCGCCTAAACCGCCTTGCCCTCGGTTGAACTCGCCGACATCGCCGCCGCGACCCCCGGCGCCCCCGGTGCCACCGTCTG
>NZ_LQOY01000061.1 GCF_002101675.1 Mycobacterium gordonae
GGCGGGGCCGGTGGCGTCGGCGGTGCAGGTGGTGTCGGCGCGGTCGGTGACACCGGTGCGACAGGAGCCATCGGCGGTGCCGGGGGCGCAGGCGGTGCCGGCGGTGCGGCGGCTGGGCCGCTTGGCGTGGGTGGGTTGCTGGGCGCCGGTGGGGCCGGTGGTCATGGCGGGGTCGGCGGAATCGGGGGCCAGGGAGGCGCGGGCACCGACCACAGCGCCACCATCGGCCAAGTCGGCGGAGCCGGCGGGATTGGCGGCACTGGCGGTGCGGGTGGTGCGTCGGGTGCCGGTGGAGCTGGCGGATTGTTCGGTAGCGCAGGGCAGGTGGGCGCCGCCGGTGACGGCGGCCAGGGTGGTTCGGGTGGACATGGCGGCGCCGGTGGTGCGGGCGCGGCGGCACTTGCGGCCGGAGCGACCGGCGATTCCGGTGCGCGCGGCGGGGCGGGCGGTAATGGCGGTGCCGGTGGAGCCGCAGGCGCCGGTAGCGGTGGTCGCCAGGGTGCCGGTGGAGTTGGCGGTAGCGGCGGGGTCGGCGGCACCGGCGGCCAAGGCGGTACCGGTGCGGATAGCACCTCGACGGCGCAGGCTGCCCAGAGCGGCGGGACCGGCGGGACCGGCGGGGCTGGTGGAGACGCGGGAACTGGTGGTGTCGGGTTCGGTGGCACGGCGGCCTCGGGCCAGGCCGGTGACGGCGGCCAGGGCGGCGTCGGCGGCAACGGCGGGCGTGGTGCGGACTTCACCGCGGCGGTGGCGGCCGGTCAGCAGGGTGGCCAGGGCGGTCACGGTGGGGCCGGCGGCACCGGGGGTGCCGGCGGGGCCGCGGGCCAGGGTGGTGGCGGCAACCAGGGTGTCGGTGGTGTCGGCGGCACCGGCGGTGCCGGCGGCACCGGCGGCACCGGTGGCACCGGCAACGACGGCACCGGCTCGGGCCAGGCCGGTAATGTCGGCGGCACCGGCGGTGCCGGCGGGACCGGTGGGGACGCCGGCAACGGCGCCGACAGTGCGTCCGTGACCCAGTCGGGCCAGGCCGGCGGGACCGGCGGGACCGGCGGGACCGGTGGGGACGCCGGTGGCGGTGGTGTCGGGTTCGGTGGCACGGCGGCCGGCGGCAAGGGCGGCACCGGCGGTATAGGCGGTGACGGTGGCACCGGTGGTAAGGGCTTCGGCAGCACAGTCTTTGGTGGTCCTACCACCCAGGGTGGCAGCGGCGGCACCGGCGGCACCGGCGGCCTCGGTGGAAACACCCCCTCGGGCGGACAGAACGGCACGGGCGGCCAAGGTGGTCGCGGCGGCGCCGGCGGCTCAGGCGGCGACTACAGCGTGGCATTCCTCGCGGACGGAACCGGCGGGGGCGGCGGCGGCGGCGGTGCCGGCGGCGCCGGCGGTCAAGCGGGCACCGGTACCGGTTCCCTCGGAACGGGTGGCAGCGGCGGCACGGGTGGTACCGGTGGTAACGGCGGGAATGCGACCAATGGACTTCCGCTCACCGGATTCGGCGGCACAGGAGGTAGCGGAGGTGTTGGTGCATTCGGCGCAACGGCACCCGGCGCCGGCGGCGCTGGGGGCGGCGGAGGTGCCGGCGGCTACGTGACCCAGTTCGGCGGCGCTGCCGGCGGTGGCGGTGGCGGTGGCGGCGCCGCGGTCGCAGTCGGTGGGCAGGGCGGCAGCGGCGGCGCAGGCGGCGATGTCGGCACCGGGATACCCGCTTACACAGGCGGCTCCGGCGGCGCGGGCACGTTCTTGGTGCCCGGTTCTGCTGGCGGCGGCGGAGGTGGCGGGGGCGCCGGCGTCAACATCTCCAACGTGTTCGCCAACGGCGGCAACGGCTTCGCCGGTAACAACGGCAGCGGGGGCGGCACCGGTGCCGTCGGAGGAAACAGCGGTGGCTCCGGCGGCTCCAACCCAGGACAAGGTGGTCAAGGAGGTATCGGGTACAACAGCAACGGCAACGGCGGCACTGGCGGCTCCACCTAAAGTGCCGGCCTGTCGTGCGGCGGGTTCGACCCGGCTAGCTGCGCCACCCAGCGAGCCCTAGGAGCGGCCAGCCTAGGAGAAGTTAGTCTGCGCGCAGGTGCTGGGTGAGGTGAGGTTGACGCCCGAGTACACCACCTGCATGTGGGTGCACACGAAGACCATCACGTTGGTCATCGGCTGCCCGGTCGACCAACTGGTCGAGTCGATGACACCGGTGGTCTGGTACTTGTCCGGCGGTCCCTCGCCGAAGTAGACGGTGGTGATCACGTCGCCCCCGCCGGTTTTCATCACCCGCTCGAACTGGCTCGTCGCATGGGCATCCAGGTAGGCCACCCGGCTGTTGGAGCGGATCTCGGTGGTTTGCCGCGCCCACAGGCCCGGGGGGAAACCCGCCGGCCCGTCGGGGGTCATCAGGTTCGCGCCCGCGACGAAATCGCAGCTGCCGTTGCCATGGCAGTCGACGAAGCTGTGCGTCTGGATCTGGGTAGCTTCGTCGACCGGGAAGAGCGTGGTCGCGGTGTTGCTGGCGGCCGAAGCCATCGGAGTGGGCGCCAGCGCCGCGAGCAGCCCACCCAGCGCCAGACCCGGTAACAGCCGCTTCATCCTGCTCCCCTTCCCACCGATCGCCAAGCAGAACTTATCCCCGCGACTATTCGTCGTAGGTCACTTCTACCGAATCAGATTCCGGGTGAGATTGACAGGCCAGGATCAGCCCGTCGTCGAGGTCCTGCTGTTCGAGCACGTCGTTGACCTCCATGCTCACCTTGCCGCTGCGCAGGGTCACCGCGCAGGCGCCGCAGTGCCCTTCCCGGCAGGAGAACGGGGCGTCTAGCCCCTTGGCCAGCAGCACGTCGAGCAGTTTGGCGTTGCGCGGCCAGGACACGGTGTGGGTTTCGCCGTCCAGCTCCACGACCGCGGTGGCCGCCTCCTCGTCACCGGCGTCCTTGATCGTCACGGCCGCGAACGGGTCGGACTCCAGCGACTTGAATACCTCGATGTGCACCTGCTGCGCAGGCACTTTCAGCGTTTCCAACGCGAGCCGGGCCGCCTCCATGAAGGGCCCGGGCCCGCAGATGAAGGCCGGGCGACCAGTGAACGGCGCCGCCAGTGCCGCCAGCGCGGCCGCGCTCGGTAGGCCTTGCAGCGACTCCAGCCAATGCACCACGGTGAGCCGGTCCGGGTACTTGGTGGCCAGCTCTCGCAGCGCGTCGCGGAAGATGACCGAGCGGTCGTCGCGGTTGGCGTAGACGAGCGTCACCTGCCCGCTGCCTTCGGACAACGCTGATTTGCAGATCGACATGATCGGGGTGATTCCGCTACCGGCGGCCAGCAACAGGAAGTCGTCGTCCAGCGTCTTGGGCACGAAAGTGCCCGAGGGGGCGAGCACGTGGATGCGCATGCCCTTATGGGCGTGCTCGCACAGCCAGTTGGACGCGTAACCGTCCGCCGTCCGCTTCACCGTCACCGTCAGCGAGTCGTCGGTGAACGGCGAACTGCACAGCGAGTAGCAGCGCGCCACCGAGCCGGTGCGGTCGCTGGGCACCCGCAGGGTCAGGAACTGACCGGGCGCATAACGCAGTCGCTCGGGCGGTACGGGTGCATCACCGGGTGCCTCGAACACCAATGACCGCGCGTCGTCGGTTTCGGCGACGACGTCGGCGATCTGCAGCTCCAGGACATGGTCGCCCAGCGGCTCGTCAGGTGCTTGGTCCAGATCCGCCTCAGTCAAGGCGCTTCCTCTCTTCGGTCTCAACTAGAACATGTTATAGAAAACCCGATTCGCATCTCTACCAGCCGCAGGAATACCCTGCTCGACACAAATCGGAACGTGTTCTAGTCTTTGTGTAAGTCAGCACTCCCAGGAGGCATACGTCAGTGACCACTATTCAACAGCGTGATGCGCAGACGGTCCTAGCTGCCATCGATGATCTGCTGCCGCGGATCCGGGAGCGTGCTCAGGCCACAGAAGATCGGCGCCGCTTGCTCGACGAGACCGTTGCGGAACTGGACGAGGTCGGCTTCTTCACGCTGCTGCAGCCGGAGCAGTGGGGCGGACTGCAGTGCGAACCCGCCCTGTTCTTCGAGGCGGTGCGCCGCCTGGCCAGTGCGTGCGGTTCCACCGGCTGGGTGAGCTCGATCCTCGGTGTGCACAACTGGCACATGGCGCTGTTCGACCAGCAGGCCCAGGAAGAGGTCTGGGGTGAGGACGCCAGGACCCGTATCTCCTCGTCGTACGCCCCGATGGGCGCCGGTGTCGTCGTCGACGGCGGCTACCTGGTCAACGGGTCGTGGAACTGGTCATCCGGCTGCGACCACGCCACCTGGGCCTTCCTCGGCGGACCGGTCATCAAGGACGGTCGCCCGGTCGACTTCGGCAGCTTCCTGATCCCCCGCACCGAGTACCGCATCGACGACGTGTGGCACGTGGTCGGGCTGAAGGGCACCGGCAGCAACACCGTCGTCGTCAAGGACGTGTTCGTGCCCCGGCACCGGTTCCTGTCCTACAAGGCGATGAACGACGGCACCGCCGGCGGTTATCAGACCAACACCGCCCCGGTTTACAAGATGCCTTGGGGCACAATGCATCCCACTACCATTTCGGCGCCCATCGTGGGCATGGCGTACGGCGCCTACCAGGCGCATGTGGAGCACCAGGGCAAGCGGGTGCGCGCCGCGTTCGCCGGCGAGAAGGCCAAGGACGACCCGTTCGCCAAGGTGCGCATCGCCGAGGCGGCCAGTGACATCGACGCGGCCTGGCGGCAGCTGAGCGGCAACGTTTCCGACGAGTACGCACTGTTGGCGGCCGGCAAGGAGATCCCGTTCGAGCTGCGGGCCCGGGCCCGGCGCGACCAGGTGCGCGCCACCGGCCGCGCGATCGCTTCGATCGACCGGCTGTTCGAGGCCTCCGGTGCCACCGCACTGGCCAATGACGCACCGGTACAACGCTTCTGGCGGGATGCGCACGCCGGTCGGGTGCACGCAGCCAACGACCCCGAGCGGGCGTACGTGATCTTCGGTAACAACGAGTTCGGGTTGCCCCCCGGCGACACCATGGTCTAGGGATGACCGCCACCGAGGAAATAACGTTCGAATCAACGTCGCGCACCGCGGAAGTCGACGTCGACGGACCGCTGAAGCTGCACTATCACGAGGCGGGCGCCGGTAACGACCAGACGGTGGTGCTGTTGCACGGCGGGGGACCCGGCGCGTCGAGTTGGTCCAACTTCTCGCGCAACATCGCCGTGCTGGCGCGGCAGTTTCGCGTGCTGGCGGTCGACCAGCCCGGCTACGGCCACTCCGACAAGCGGGCCGAGCACGGGCAGTTCAACCGGTACGCGGCCCGGGCCCTCAAAGGTCTGTTCGACCAGCTTGAGCTGGGACGCGTTCCGCTGGTGGGCAATTCACTCGGCGGTGGCACCGCGGTGCGATTCGCGCTGGACTACCCGGACCGGGCCGGCAAGCTGGTGTTGATGGGGCCGGGCGGTCTGAGCGTCAACCTGTTCGCGCCCGACCCGACCGAAGGCGTCAAGCGGCTGGGCAAGTTCTCCATGGAGCCCACCCGCGAAAACCTCGAGGCGTTCCTGCGGGTCATGGTGTACGACCAGAAACTGATCACACCCGAGCTGATCGACCAGCGCTTCGAACTGGCCAGCACGCCAGAGTCGTTGCAGGCGACCCGCGCGATGGGAATGTCGTTCTCCGGGGCCGACTTCGAGCTCGGCATGATGTGGCGCGAGGTGTACAAGCTGCGCCAGCCGGTGCTGTTGATCTGGGGCCGCGAGGACCGGGTCAACCCGCTGGACGGCGCGCTGGTGGCGCTGAAAACCATTCCGAGGGCCCAGCTGCACGTTTTCGGGCAGTGCGGACACTGGGCTCAGGTGGAGAAGTTCGACGAGTTCAACAACCTGACAATCGATTTCCTAGGAGGTGCGAGATGAGCATCCGGTCATTGGGCTATCTGCGCATCGAGGCCACCGACATGGCCGCGTGGCGAGACTACGGCCTGAAGGTGCTCGGCATGGTCGAGGGCAAGGGCACCGTCGAAGGTGCCCTCTACCTTCGGATGGACGACTTTCCGGCCCGGCTGGTGATCGTTCCCGGCGAGCAGGACCGGCTGGCCGAGGCCGGCTGGGAGTGCGCGAACGCGCAAGGGCTGCAGGAGATCCGGAATCGGCTGGAGATAGAGGGCACGCCGTACAAGGAAGCCACCGCCGCCGAACTGGCCGAACGCCGGGTCGACGAGTTAATCCTGTTCAACGATCCCTCCGGCAACCCATTGGCGGTCTTCCATGGCGCGGCCCTGGAACACCGCCGCGTGGTCAGTCCCTACGGGCACAAGTTCGTCACCGAGGAACAGGGCCTGGGTCACGTGGTGCTGACCACCCGCGACGACGCCGAGGCGCTGCACTTCTACCGCGACGTGCTCGGTTTCAAGCTGCGGGACTCGATGCGGATGCCCCCGCAGGTGGTGGGCCGACCCGCCGACGGCGCGCCGGCGTGGCTGCGGTTCTTCGGCTGCAATCCCCGGCACCACTCGCTGGCCTTCCTGCCGATGCCGACGCCGTCGGGCATCGTGCACCTGATGGTGGAAGTGGAGAATTCCGACGACGTCGGCCTGTGCCTGGACCGCGCGCTGCGCCGCAAGGTGCCCATGTCGGCCACCCTCGGCCGGCATGTCAATGACTTGATGCTGTCCTTCTACATGAAGACGCCAGGCGGATTCGACGTCGAATTCGGTTGCGAGGGCAGGAAAGTGCAAGACGACGACTGGATTGCGCGGGAGAGCACCGCGGTGAGCCTGTGGGGCCACGACTTCAGCGTCGGCATGCGTGGCTAACCTTCAGTAATGACTGCTGCGCCGATTGACCCGCGCGCATTCCGCACCGTGCTGGGTCAGTTCTGCACCGGGATCACCATCATCACCACCGTGCACGACGACGTGCCGGTCGGCTTCGCCTGCCAGTCGTTCGCCGCGCTGTCGCTGGACCCGCCACTGGTGCTGTTCTGCCCGACCAAGGTCTCCCGCTCCTGGCAGGCCATCGAGGCCAGTGGCCGGTTCTGCGTCAACGTGCTCACCGAGTCGCAAAAGCACGTCTCGGCCCGATTCGGCTCCAAAGAGCCTGACAAGTTCGCCGGAATCGACTGGCGCGCTTCGGAACTCGGCTCGCCGATCATCGAGGGCTCGCTGGCCTACATCGACTGCACAGTGGCGTCGGTGCATGACGGGGGTGATCACTTCGTCGTGTTCGGTGCGGTGAATTCGCTGTCCGAGGTGCCCAAGATCAAACCCCGTCCGTTGCTGTTTTATCGCGGCTCGTACACCGGCATCGAGCCGGACAAGACCACGCCGGCGCAGTGGCGCGACGACTTAGAGGCATTTCTGACGACCACGACGGACGACACCTGGCTTTAGCCGACGTCTGTCAACCGGCTTTACGCGCGCCCAGAAAAACTGATCGCGGCGTGAATTTGTCCAGCGATGCGATCGCGAATTGTCGCATATTAGACAAAATTGTCTTTTGCAGAAGCTGTTCCATTTCGGCTATTGCGGGGTTAACATCTGGGCCATTGCGCTCCGCCTGGATGACCTATGGGGCCCGATCACAGATAAGGGTATGAAATGTCAGTTGAAGCAACCGAATCCCGCGTTACCGAACTGCGGCAGCGGGAGGCGGCCGACGAGGCCTGGCAATGGATCGTCGACCTGAAAGAGCGAGCGAAGTCTGACAGTGCCGCCGCAGCGGCCGAACTGGACGCGATCTTCCGCAACGGGACGCCGCCGGGCGACCTGGACGGGGCTACCGACGGCATTCTCGTGATGACGACGACTAATCCGGTCGTCGACGCGGCGGCACGCTTCGTCACCAACCTGTGGATGCCGTGGCAGGGCAAGCGGTTCGACCTCGCGGCCGGCACCGGCGACAACCGGATGACCTCCAATGCCAAGCTTCCGTCGAAGTTGCTGTGGCCGCTGTACAAGATGAAGGACGCCGCCGACGGCAAGCTCGCCTTCGACTTCAAGACTTATCAGGACGCCGGCAAGCAGGACCCGGATGTGCAGGTCATGGTCATCGACTATGCAGACGTCAAGGAAAATCCCTACGTGATCATCCGCAGCATCCGCGACGAACTGGTCGAGGTGGTGCCGGGCACCTACCTGGGCAAGATCCTGTTCCGCCTGCCCCGGGACCGCTACGAGATGATCGGCTTCTTCGCGCTGCGCACCTAGTCTGACGACCGGCCTAGGCCCGGTCGTCACCTTCGACGGCCGGGTCATAGCCGGGCAGGTCCAGCTCCTCGCGCATCAGTTCGGCCGTCCGCTCGGCGAACATCGAGATGGTCAGGAACGGGTTGACCCCGATCGCCCGTGGGATCACCGACGCGTCGCACACGTACAACCCGTCGTAAGTGCCGCCGTCCGGCCGGAACACCCGCCCCGCATGGTCGACCACGCCCGCGTCGACGTTGTCCGCCGTGGTGCAGCCGCCCATCGGATGAGCGGTGATCAGGTGCTTGCCCAGGAACCGCTTGTCCCAGCGCGGGTTCTTGATATAGGTGCCGCCGATGGCTTCGACCGCCGGCCGCATGACGGCGTCCACATCCTTGTAGACAAGCTCCGTGGGCGCCCCGGGCCAGTCGATCTTGACGGTGCCGTTCTTGCGCAACACCAGCTCGCCGTCGGAGTTGTCGTGCACCATGATCAGGAAGCCGAGCGAGTGGTTCATCGCCCCGTCGGTGTTGAACGTGATGTCGCGCCGCCACCGGTCCAGCTTGTCTCTGCGATAGTCGCGGTAGCTCGTCGCGGCCAGACCCATCAGCCCGAAGCGGAAGCTGTCAATCAGCGCGCGGGGCAGCGACAGATCCTGCACCGTGAATCGTTTGCGCAGGTCGGACTGGTCGGCGCCGAAGCGCATCGCGGCGGTGATGCTGGGCCCACACGCCAGCAATGAGCGTGGCGGCCCGTCGGTGGTGGCCCAGGTTTGGGTGTCGGTCCGCATGTCGGTGTTGTAGGCGATGCCGAAGTTGTCGCCGTTGCCGCTGAAGTTCTTGCCGACCCGGGTCGACAACGCCAACCCGGCCTGACCCGAGCGCAGCAGGATCCCGTTGCTTCCCAAGGTGCCTGCCGACACCACCACCTGCCGGGCCAGCACCGCGGTCTCTTGGCCGCCCTTGCCGCTGGTGCGACGGGTGATCACGCGCCAGCGGCCGTCGTCGGTCGGCTCGACGCGCAGCCCCTCGATACCGGCGAACAGCTCGACGCCGAAGTGAGCGGCCATCGGCAGGTAATTGGTCATGAGGGTGTTCTTCGAACCGGTGTTGTCGCCGGTCCCGTCGCCGCCGTGGTTGGGGCATCGCCGGCGCTGCACACCGTATTTGGTGACCCGGTCCTCGGTGCTGACGGTGAGATTGAGCAGTTGTAGCTGGGCGCCGGCGTTCTTGGCGATCTGGGTGAAGGCGTCGACTCGGCGCAGCGGCACGTTTTCGGCGTACGGCACCGCGCCCAGCATCCGCCGGGCCCGCGCGTAGTACTCCTCGAGCCCGCCGACCCCCTCCCGCTCCTGCTCCACCAGCCGCTGAAACGCCTTGGGCCACGAGGCCAGGAACACTTCCCGGTCCGGCACGATCGCCACGTTGAAGTTGATCAGCGAGGTGCCACCCAGGCCGTTGGCGTGGATGACGTCGATGGTTTTGAAGCGTTCGAGTTCGATCAACCCCAGTGGATTGAGCGGCGAACGCAGTTCAGCCGCTGCCGCCTTCTCGGTCTCCGGGAAGGTGCCGGTCGGGTGCTCGGAGCCGCGCTCGAAGACCGCGATGCGCAGCTTGCCGCCGGCCCGCGCATTGGCCACCCCGAGCCGTGCTGCGGTGATGGCGCCTCCGTAACCGGAGCCGAGGATCACTACGTCGTACTCGCTGCGCAGCGCATCCGGTGCGGTGGCCAGTGTCGCGGCGGTTTGTGAAGCCGTTGCCTCCATGGCGGCAACCTCCAATGTCAAGGAACCGGTAAATGTGTAGCGCAGCCTAAACCGGTGGCGGCTTGCATACCACAGTTCGCCGCAAATTGGCCGAGAAACTCTTCCGGCTTGACGTGCCGGCCTTTATCGAAGCGGTATAGCAACCGCGTAAAGATACTTTACATTTGAAATTCAGCACAATATGTCCACGCTCTGGACACGGCATCACGGCACCCGAAAGAAATAACAATTGGGACTCGCTTTAATAACGCCCGGTGTTGTACTGTGCGAACTCACTAACAACGTCAGTTAGCCCAAACTTCCGTGTGATCCCCGGGGAATCGTCATGTCTATTTCGTCTGCCTGCCCAGTTGCGGCCGGCTCGCGGACGGTTGCGCCGGAAGCACCTGTGATGCCTCGCCGTAGCGCTCCGAGGATCGTCAGTGCGGGGCGCCGGGCTGTCCGAAAGGCCGACGGCTCGCTGCAGACGCTGGGACGTTTCTTCGACCTGGCCATCCAGTCGGCGGTCTACCTGATCACCGATCTGCTCCGGCTGCGCCACCCGTGGCGGGACACCTTGCACCAGGCGTCGTTCATCGTCAGCGTCACCGCGATCCCCGCGCTGCTGATCTCCATCCCGTTCGGCGTCATCGTCGCCGTCCAGGTGGGCAGCGTCATCCAACAGGTGGGTGCGACCTCGATCTCCGGTGCGGCCGGCGGACTGGGCGTGATTAGGCAGGCCGCGCCGATCGTCGCCGCGCTGCTGCTGGGCGGCGCGGCCGGTGCGGCAGTCACCACCGACCTCGGCGCGCGCAGCATCCGCGACGAGGTTGACGCGTTGCGGGTCATGGGCATCAACCCGGTGCAACGCCTGGTGACGCCCCGGCTGGCCGCGATGATGCTGGTGGCGCCGTTCCTGTGCGTCTTCATCATTTTCATGGGCCTGTCGGCCGGCTACGTGATCAATGTGGCCTTCCAGGACGGCACTCCGGGCAGCTACATCGCCTCGTTCGGATCCTTTGCCACCACAGCCGATCTCGTCGTCGCTCTGCTGAAGACGTGGTTGTTCGGCGTCATCGTCACACTGATCGCCTGCCAACGGGGGCTGGAGGCCAGGGGCGGCCCGCGCGGGGTGGCTGACGCGGTCAACGCCGCCGTCGTGCTGGGCGTCGTCGCGGTCTTTCTGCTCAACCTGGTGATCACCGAACTAGTCACCACGCTCATGCCGACGAAGGTGGGCTGATGACGGGATATGTGGCAAGGCCGGCTGAGTACCGGCCCGGCGGCGTGGCCGCAGCTCTGCGGCTGCCACAGGCAATAGCCAATCGGGGTCTGGCGTTCTTCGAGCGTATTGGACATCAGGCCAGCTTTCTGATCCTGGCGCTGGGCGCGATCCCGCGGACCATGACCCGATACCGCCGCCACACCGGGGCGATCCTGGTCGACATGATCTGGGGCAACGGGTCATTGATCGTCGGCGGCGGGACCGTGGGAGTGCTGGTGTTCATGGGCGCCGCGATCGGGGCGTCGGTCGGCATCGAAGGATACGCCGCCCTGGACATGGTCGGAATGGGGCCGCTGACCGGCTTCATCTCCGCTTACGCCAACACCCGGGAGATGGCGCCGATGATCGCGGCGATCGGATTCGGCGCACAGGCGGGCACCCGGATGACCGCCGAGATCGGCGCTATGCGAATTTCCGAGGAGATCGATGCCCTTGAAGTACAGGGCATTTCGTCGATTCCGTACGTGGTGACTCCGCGCGTCCTCGCCGGCGTCTTCACGATCATTCCGCTTTATCTGATGTCGCTGGTCCTGAGTTACCTGTTCTGCTCCCTGGTGGTGAACGTGGTCCACCACCAGTCATCGGGCACCTACCACCACTACTTCGATGCGTTCATCCAACCGTCCGACGTGCTGCTCTCGGTGGTCAAGGCAGCCATCTTCGTGCTGTTGATTGTGGCAATCCATTGCTACGAGGGCTATTACGCGGCCGGTGGTCCCGAAGGCGTCGGCCGGGCCTCGGGCCGTGCGATCCGGGCCAGCCTGATCTCGGTGGTGGTCGCCGACATGGTGCTCACGTTGGTGTTCTGGGGCAACAATCCGGGCCTGAGGTTGTCGGGGTAGCACATGACGATCCGTAACCTGCTCGCGCGACGGGCGAGCGCCACCACCCTGAGGATTCGCGGCCTTGTCGTTGCCGTGCTGTTGGCTGCGGTGGGCAGCGTGCTCTACCAGACCGCCCAGGGATCCTACGACGACACGTTCAAGCTCACCGTGATCGCCAACACGATCGGTGAGGGCCTGGCACCCGGCGCCGAAGTCAAGTTCCACGGCCTGGCCATCGGCTCGGTGAAGGAACTGGAATCGGTCGGCTACAACAGGCAGCGCATGACGGTGGTACTCGATCCGCACCAGGCCGGGGCGCTGACCACCGATACCAAGGCCAGGTTCACCTCGTCGAACGTATTCGGCACGGCCGCAGTGGAACTCGTCAGCGAGGGCAACGGCCCGCCACTGCGGTCCAACCAGACGCTGGTGATGAGCGCCGACGTGCAGGCCGCATCGATCACCGGACTGCTACGTCAGGGCCAGAAGCTGAGCCGCAGTTTCGACAACCCGGAGTTCGAGCACGTCATCGAGGTTCTGCGCCGGCACGCCGACATCGTCGAGCCGCTGGCCCGGGCCGGATCGGACCTGGCCAAGATCATCGCCGACACCAACACCATGCCGGTCGCGCAGTCACTTTCGGTGCTGGCATCGTTCGTGAGCGGGCTGGGCGATGCGCTTCCAGTGGTCGAACTGAGCACCGGTCTGGTGGACGGGTTGACCCCGCTGGTGGGCCCCGGTGGCATCGAGCGGACCAACCTAGTTTTCGGCCAGACCGGGCAACTGCTGATTGACGTGGGTCAGCTCGCTGCGCAGAACAACGGCTGGATCGTCCAGTTGGTCAACTCGATCATGAACGTCGGCATCCCCGCGTCGTTCGCCGCGGGCAGTCTTGCCCCGGCCTACGACCGGCTGTCGGGCCTGGTCGACCGCGCGGACGGCGCGCTGACGGTGGTCGACGGACAGGTCCGGCTGCGCACCGAAGTGTCCCTGGACGGCGGACCGCGACGATGAGAAAGCTTGCAAAGCCGGTATTTTGGCTGACGGTGTTCACCGCGGTGGCCACCGTGTGCGCAATCCTGCTGCTGACCGCGCTGCGCAGTCCGGTCAACGGCGCGGTCTCGCACTACACCGCGACGTTCACCGACGTCTCCGGACTGGACGTGGGCAACGACGTGCGGATCTCCGGAGTGCAGGTAGGCAAGGTGAAGGGTATCCGGCTCGACGGCCGCACCGCCAAGGTCGATTTCACCGCGCTCAACGAACATCCGGTGTATCGCAACACCATTGCGGCCGTGCGCTACCAGAACCTGCTGGGCCAGCGCTATGTGGAGCTGGTTCAGACCTCGGCGGGCGGCCAACGTCTTCCCGACGGTTCCAGCATCCCCGTGGGCCAGACGGTGCCGTCCTTCGATATCACCAAGCTGTTCAACGGATTCCGTCCGGTATTTCAGACGCTCGACGCGGCCCAGCTCAACCAGTTCGGAGAGAACCTGCTGCGGCTCATCCAGGGTGACGACACCGGCATCGGGCCGGTGCTGCGCGACCTGGACGTCATCTCCAAGTACGCCGTCAACCGGCAGGCCGTCATCACGGTGCTGTTGCACAACCTCAGTGACCTGTCACATGATCTGGGCGGCAAGTCGCAGCAGCTGTTCGATCTCATCAACGCCCTCAACGGTGCGCTGGCGACATTCACATCCAAAGCCGAGCAGTTCCGCACTTCCATCGACATCGAACTGCCGATGATGCGCAGCCTCGTTCGGGTGCTGCAGACCGCCGAACGCGGCTTCGACGCGTCGACATCTCCGCTCTATGGTCTGACCACCCGACTGTTCCCGCAGACACCCACCGTCATCGCCGGGCTGTCTCTGGCCCCCACCCTGATCCAGGGCCTGCGCGACTCGCTGGTCGACGACGAGCGACCGGCCTTCACGTGCTCGCACGGTGAAGTCCGCCTGCCCGGCATCGGCGAAGTGTCCTTCGCTCAGCAGGATTTGGTGGTCTGCCGATGATCGGCCTGCCGAATCGTCGCGTGCTCGACGATCGCGGCGAGGCCGTCCGCAATCGCCGCCTCGGCATCGTGGGGGTGTTCGCCATCGTCGTCGCGTTGGTCACCACCGGGCTGGCATACGTCAATCCGGCCGGCCAGGCCAGCTACACCGCGCACTCGGCCACGTCCGGCGGCGTGCGGGTCGGCGACGAGGTCCGTGTTGCCGGTGTTCCGGTAGGCAAGGTGACCGGGGTCCGGCTGAGCCGGACGCTTGTCGAGGTGACGTTCGACGCCGACCGCTCGGTGTCGATCGGAAATGATTCGACGCTGGATATCCGGCTGCTGACACCACTCGGCGGTCATTACGTGGCTCTCGACCCGCAGGGCAATGTGCCATTGGGCCGCAACATCATTCCGCCGCAGCGGGTCAAGACACCGTTCGAGGGCAACGACATCATCCAGGCCGTCACGCCTTTTCTGCGCGACGTGAACGGGCAGGTCATCCACGACACGTTCACTGAACTCGCCAACGCGACCAACAAATACCCCAATGCGCTGCGTGAGATCCTGCAGTCCGCCAACGAGTTGACCGGATCGCTGAGCAAGATGAGCGGTGATTTCCACCGCGGCCTGGATTTCGTCAACGACGCCAGCAGCGCGTTCACCTCAGGGCGTCAGCAACTCACGGCTTTGATCGAGCAGTTTGCGCTGGTCGGGCAGCGCTATACCAGCAAGTCTGTCGACATCGTCGAATTCTTCACGCTGCTCGGCGAATTGACCCGCATCATCGACCGGGTGATGGTGTTCTACAACCGCGAGCTGGCGCCGTCGGTCAACGGCATCGACGACATCGTCACCGCACTGGTGGCGCATCCGGAGCGGGTAGGCAAGGCCAGCGAGGGTTTGACCCAGATCGTGAATGTGTTGTTGCCGATGCTGCAGGGGCACGGTGTCGTCGTGGACCAGAGCAACCGGGTGGTGCATGCGCCGGCCGTCTGTCTGCCCAACATGGTGAAGCAGTGCTGATATGAAGAAGAAATCCGCCTGGATCGGTGCCACGGTGCTGGCCGTGGTTGCCGGAATGGTCGCCCTCGCGGTCACCGGCGCCAAGGTGATGACACCCGCCACCCGGGAGTTGTGTGCCGAATTCAGCGACGCGGTAGGGCTTTACCCGGGAAACAAGGTGCAGCTGCTGGGCATCGATGTGGGCTCGGTGACGGCGATCGCCAACAAGCCCGATCACGTGCAGGTCGACTTCACCGTGCCCGGCGACCTCGAGTTGCCCGCGGATGTCGGGGCCCTCACCTATTCGCAGTCGATTGTCGCCGACCGGCACGTCGAGCTCACCAAGCCCTACGCCGGTGGTCCCAAGTTCTCCGGCGCGCAGTGCATCAGGCTGGAATCGACGAAGACGCCGATCAGCGTGAGCCAGACCTTCTCTGCGGTCGACAAACTCGCGGGCGCGATCCTGGGCGACGGGCCGGATCCGGCGAAAGCCCCGGGCGCCCAGGCGATCAACCAGAGTCTGGCAGCGCTGAGCCGCTCACTGGAGGGCACTGGACCAGAGACCAACCAGACACTGCGGGATCTGGTGACACTGGTGGGCGACCCCAGCCATGCCGACGCCGAATACCGTCAGTTGCTGGCCAACAGCGAGATCCTGACTTCTGATCTATTGGCGCACTGGGACACCTTCACCACGGTGTTGCAGACCTTGCCCGAGAGCCTGCGGATGATCGAGGGCCTGTCCAACGGATTTGGTTCCGCACTGGCGCATCTCGCCCATTCGCTGCCACTTCTGGTAGATGCGCTGAACCGGTTCGGACCCAGGGCGTACAACAACATCGGCGACAAACTGATCCCGTGGCTGCGGGATGTCCTCACCGCCTACACCCCGCAGATCGTCGGATTCATCAACGCCTTGCCGCCGGTCACTAATTGGCTTGCCGCGCAATATCAGCCGGCCTGGGGGTCGCACCGTGTCACATATATCCCGCCGCAGGTTTCGATGTCGCCGGCGCAGGTCAGCACTATTTGCGGCGTGCTGCGCCAGCGCAACGTACCGGGCGCGGAGGCGGCTTGCGCTCCCGGTGCGAACAACGATGCGGTCACCCTCGGGCTGACCGATCTGCTGCTGGGGGCCGCGTCATGATTCGGCGCTGGCTGGTAGCGATTTCGTTGGTGGGCGGGTGTCTCCTGTCGGGCTGCTCGCTCGATCCGGCCCGTCTGCCGGTGCCGGGTGCCTATGTGCCAATCGGCAAGTACACCATCAAGATCGAGTTTTCCAGTGTGCTGAATCTGCCGGCGCGGGCCAAGGTGGACCTCGGCGGGGTCCAGGTGGGTGTCTTGGACCGGGTCCAGCTGGTGGCCAGCACGGCCGTGGCGTACGTCGACGTCAACAACAGCGTCAAGTTGCCGCAGAACACCCGCGCAGAGCTGCGTCAGGCTACGGTGCTGGGCGACATCTACATTGCGCTGTTGCCGGCGGACAACCCGGCGCCCAGCCACCTGCACGACGGCGACACCATACCGCTGCGCAATACCGTGCCGGCTGACAATGTCGAGGACATCCTGCGCTCGGTGTCGAGCCTGGTGACCGGCGGGTCATTGAACACGCTGGAAGAATCGGTGGCCAACTTCAACAAAGCTTTCTCCAAGGATCCCGCCGAGTTGGATCGGATGCGTCAGAAGCTGGCCGGAATGCTGCGGGACCTGGCGGCCAACCAGGACAAGCTCGACGAGATCCTGGCCAGCACAGAACGTGTCAGCAACGGGTTGCTGGCCGAGACCGGAGCCTTCGACCGGCTGATCAACGAAGGGCCGGTGCGACTGCGGGCGATGTCGGCGGTACTGCCCAGCATCGTCCAATTGCTAGTGTGCGCACAGGATCTGGGCCGTTACGGCGGAGAGTTGTTGGTACCGAATACCCCCGACTTCCTGCAGATGCTGTCCTACATCACGCCCACCGTCCAGACCATCGCGTCAGCCGACACCTCACTGCCCGCGATGGCCGACAAAATGGTTGCACTGATGCGCGACAAGCTCATTCCGTTCTATAGCAACGGTGGCCCGCGAGTGAGCGTGTCGGTCGATCCGGGAACCCGCGCGGACGAGGCGATTGCGGCGATGCGGACGATGGGGATGCTGCCATGAAATTCAATGCCGGGGTAACCGTGGCGATTCTCGTTGTGGCAACGCTGCTGGGCGCGGGGTATCTCACGTTCGGAGTGCTCAAGGTGGAACCCACTGCCCAACCCACCCGGCTCACGCTGATGCTCGACAATTCCGGTGGGTTGATGCCCACGTCGCAGGTGACGATGCGCGGCATCAGGGTCGGCAAGGTGTCCGGAATCCGCACCACGGCAAGCGGACTGAAGGTCTCAATCGACCTCGACCCGGGGCATTCGATCCCCGCGGACAGCGCGATCAGCATCCAAAACCTGTCGCTGGTCGGCGAGCAGTACATCGACTTCAAGCCGGAACACATCGCGCCGCCCTATTTCAGCGACGGCACCGTGATTCCCGCCGAGCGGGTGGCATCCGCGGTCACCGTGAGCGACCTGCTGACCAAGGCCAATGCGCTGCTGTCGGTGCTCAACCCGACGTACGTCAACAATATCGTCGGCACCGTGTCGCAGGTATTCTCCGGCAACGACGCCGCCATCGACGCGTTGGCCGCCACTGCGGGCGGGGCCGCCAAGATCGAGCGCGACAACAAGCAGATGCTCGCCGCACTCTTCGGCAACCTTGCCACGCTGACCGGCAACATCAGCGACCAGGACGTCGGCGGAGTGCTCAGCCGGAGCGGGAAGTTGCTGCCGAGCTCGATCTCGGCGCTGGCCGGGCTGACCCACGAGGTCGACGTGTATGCCCGCGCCGGCGATGGGGTGTTCGCCCCCGGCGCCCCGGTCCCCGCCTTGGTAGCCAACCTCAGGCGGTACCTCGACATGCTGTCCGGGCCGCTGAGCACCTTCGCGGCGGCACTGGAGCCGGCGACCGCGCCACTGCGCGGATTGAAGGTCGACGCAGGGCATTTCGTCGACGTGTGGGAGTCGACTTTCAGTGCTGCAGGCGAAGTTCGTGTGCAGGTGAGCGTTCCGGAGGGACACCGATGAGTGACACGTTGCTTGATGAGATGGAGACGGTCGACGAGGTCGTGGTCACCGAGGAGACCGAGGAGGCTGCCGAAACCCCGCCGGATCGGTTGCGCCGGAAGCGATCCTGGCTGGTGGCACTGGCTGTCATCGCGATCGTGGCGGCCGGGTGGTTCGGGTTCGACAAGTATCGCCACGTGTCCGGCGAGCTGGCTGCGTTGCGCCAGAGCGAATCAGATCGCGATGCCGCCGCCAAGCTCGCCCGGGACTATGCGCTGAAGTCCCTGACCTACACCTTCGAGGACCCCGACGCCTTCTTCCGTTCGGTCGAAGACGGTGTGTCCCAGACGCTGAAGGACAAGTACGTCAACGCCACCGAACTGCTCAAGGGCATCATGATGCAGGCGCAGGTGACGTCCTCCGGTGAAGTGCTCGCCACCGACGCGGTGGTCCAGCCTGGGCAGGTGTATCAGGTGGTGGTGTCGGCCGCGCAGACGACACGCAACTTGCAGAACCCGAAGTCGCGGGTGTCGCTCATCCTGTTGCAGGTCACCGTCAACAAGGCGGGGGAGCGGTGGCAGGTGTCCGACATCGGGCCGAAGACCGGTAGTCACGTGGGTACGGATCCCGTCGGCCCGCTGGAGCCCGGCACGGGACCGGGGCCCGGTCGCTGACGTTTAGCGGCCTCGGCCGGTCACACCCGTCACTTCTGCATCTGTCTTCCGGGGCATGACATCGTCTGAAAGGTGATATCACCGGCGATATCGACTTCGTGAAGGAGTCATGCCGAAGTTTCCCGGTGCCAATGTGACTGTTGTGACCAAGCCGGCAGCGGCGCGGCCGGTAGTGACTGGTGACTCCGGCGATCGCGTGCTACCCAGTTCGGCGTGAACCGCTACACGTTCCGCGTCGAATGGTGTCCGGAATACCATGAATACCTGGCCAAGTGCCTCGAGCTCCCGTTTCTGACCGAGCGAGCGCCGATGGCTCAACAGGCCGTCGCACTGGTGACCCAGGCGGTCGAACAGCACCTTGAGACCTGCCGGGAGGAGGGGAGTGAGGCGCCGCCGCCGCTGACCGAGCGTGACTACAGCGGCACCTTCGTCGTCCGGACGTCGCGGGCGTTACACACCCGGCTCGCCATCGAAGCCACCGAACAAGGCGTCTCGATGAATCAGTGGGTGGTACAACAGCTTTCGGGCCGTCAGTCGAAGAACAGCTTCGGTGAGCTCTTCTTCGACTGACGGCCCAGAGTCGCGGTCAGGTGCGTGCGCCGCGGTAGTGGTCGGTGTCGCCGTAGGAACCTTCGCGGGTGACGACCTCGTCTCGGGTCTGGGACTGTTCGGCGTTCTCGAGCCTGGTGTGGGGGTCGATGGTGTCGGCCCGCTTCCACTGCTCATCGAGCTGCTCTCGCGACGTCGCCGCCTCGCTCTGATGCGCCGCCGCCCGATCCTGCAGACGCTTGGCTTCGGCGGCCTTGGCCTCCGCCTCCGCCTGGGCGGCACGGGCCCGCGCGGCCGTCTCCTCGGCCAGCGCCTCGCGGCGCTCGACCCGGGCGGATTCCACTCTGGCCTGCTCGCGGATCTCCTCGGCCTGCTGGATCTGCCGACGTCGCTTGGCCTTCGACGACACGACGATCAGTGCGGCGATCACCGCTATGACGACTAGGGCGGCGATCACGATCAAGACGATATTGCCGGTACTCATGGTGAGCTCCATTGATAGACGGTTTGCTGCTGTGCGGTAGCCGTCTGGAGCGGATCCCCATATTCCACAAAAATAAAACAAGCGCGCGGTGGTGCTACATGAAGTCCAGTGCCTCGACGGTCGCAGTACCACCCTCGTGCGACGGCCGATTTGCACCACCGATCACGTAGATCGTGTGACCGACCGTCGCCACCGCCTCGCCGTGGCGCGCGGTCGGCATCGGCGGCAGCGTCGACCATTTGCCGTCGGCGATGTCATATGCCTCCACCACCGCCAGCACCTGCGTCGGCTCTTCGCCACCCACCGCCACCACCCGGCCGTCGATGAACGTGGCGCCGTAGCTTCCGCGTGGCGTCGGCATGTCGACCAACTTGGTCCAAGCATCCGCTTGGGGGTCGTAGCGCTCGAACGCCGCGGAATTCTTGTCGGCCGACAGGAACCGGCCGCCGACGGTGTACACGTAGGTGCCGTCGGAGACCGCCGCAAGGTGCTCGCGCGGGGTCGGCATGTTCGCCGCGTCCTTCCACGAGTTGCCGTCGAAGACCTCGGTCTGGGGCACCACTTGCTTGGCGTTCTGCCCACCGACGACCACGAGCTTGTCACCGACCACCGCGGCCGCCGGCGCGGCCCGCGGGTGGGTGAGGCTCGGCAACTCAACCCAGCTGCCGCCGCGCAACGCGAAGACCTTGTTGGAGGCGTCGGCGATGTTGTCGCTGGCGCCGCCGAGGACGACCACCTCGTTGCGGTACGTGGCCGCCGCCGCGTGGTGCAGCGGAGTGGGCAACGGTGGCCCGGTTTCCCAGACGCCGGTGCGCGGGTCATAGCTTTCGACCGTGCTCAGAACCGATCCGTTGTAGAGCCCGCTGATCAGCCAGATCTTGTCGCCCTGAACCGTCCAGGCCATCATCAGCCGTGGACTCTTCGCGTCCGGCAGGCTGCGCCACTGGGCGGCCGGCTGGGTCTTGCGGGCCGGCAGAGTCAGCGCTTCGGCCGATGAAATAACCTGCTGGTCGCCGGGCGCGCTGGCGCCGCCGATCGCGTACACGGTCTTCTCCACTGCCGCCATGGCCATCCCGTGCCGTGCAGTCGCCATGTCCGGCAACCCGTCCCAGGTTTTCGCCATCAGGTCGAACACGGACACGCTCTTGAGGACCTCACCGCCGGACAGACCGCCGGCCGCCACCAAACGGCCGTCGGCGATCGCCACACCGAGATCGCTGCGGGGCCTAGGCAACGGCGGCAACGTCGTCCAGGACTTTGCGTCCGGGTCGTAAGCCTCCACGGCGGCCGAATCGGTGCTTCCGCTGGCTCCGCCGACCGCGTACACCAACTTGCCATTGGTGGCCGCGGCGAGTAGCTGCCGTGGCGTGGGCAGCGGAGCGCCGAGCGACCACGAAGTGCCGTCGAAAATCTCGGTCGTATTCAGCAGCGCGCCACCGGCGTCGACGCCACCGGTGACGATGATCCGGTCGCCGACCACCGCCGCGGCCGCTGCAGCCCTGGGTTGCAGCAGATGTGGCAGCTCGACCCAATGGCTGTTGACCACCCGCCAAACCTGGTCCGTGGCAACAGGTTTGGCGCCAACGGTTTTCCAGCCGCCGAGCACCACCGGGTTGCCTTGCCAGGTCACCGCCATGGCGCGCTGAACCGGAACCGGAAGGTCGTCGCCGCCCTTCCATTCGTCGATGGCCGGGTCGTATCCCTCGTGCCGTCCGGTGACGTTGCCGTCGCTTCCGACACCGCCGAAGATCCAGATGGTGCCGTCGGACTGGGTTGTCGCCGCCGCGTCGCGCGCGATGCGCGCGTTGGTGATCGGTTTCCACACCACCGGCGACTGCGTCCGCGACTGGCTGCCGGCGCTGGTGCTCTTCTTGTCGTCGGGCATTGCGAGGAACACACCGCCGGCGACCAGCAGCAGGACCACCAAGATCGCCGCCCCGATCAGCAGAAGCTTCTTGTTCGGCGCCTTCGGCGCCTGGGCCCCCTGGGCCGGCGGCGTCGCCGGTGGCGGCGGAACATGCGCCTGCGTGTGGGTGCCGTGCACATTGCGCAGCATTCGCGCGGCTTCAGAAGGGTTTTCCGCGACAGCGGGCTCTGCTGCCGGCGGTGGGACCGAGCGGCTGATCGCGGAAGTGGGCCCTTCGTCCCGGCTCGATGGCGGTATCTGCCGCGTCACGCCGGTACCCGTGGGCGGACTCCCCGAGACGCCCGGTGCTGCGACCGACGTGCGCCCGGTGTTGTCGCCCACGCTGGTGATGGCCATCGCGTCGGGCTTCAACCCGCTGGCGCGCTGCGCGGCCTGCAACTCGCGACCGAACGCCTCCGCCGAAGCCGGCCGCTGCTCGGGGTCGACCGACATCGCATGCTCGATTGCCGAACACACCGCGTCGGGAATCCCGTCCGGCCGCATGTCCGGGATACCGGTGGAACTGATCCGCAGGTACTGCGCGATCAGGTCTTCGCCTTTGCGACGCTCATGCGCGGCATTGCCGGCGATCAGCGCGTAAATCGTGGCGCCCAGCGAGTAGATGTCCGCGGCCACCGTCGCCGGATTGCCGGTCATCACTTCCGGAGCGGTGTAGTCGATCGTGCCGGAGAAGAACCCGGTCGCCGTCTCGTACCCACCCTCGATGTGGGCGATGCCGAAATCGCTCAACTGCGGCTCACCGTAATCGTTGATGAGCACATTCGCCGGCTTGATATCCCGGTGCAAGGTGCCGTTGCGGTGAGCGGTTTCCAGTGCCCCGCAAAGCTTCACCCCGATGCGCAGCGCCTCAGGCCATGGGACCGGACCCTCGTGGCGCAGTCGAACCGCGAGGGAATCCGCGGCGTGATACGGCATCACAATGTAAGGGCGGTTGCTGACCGTCATCCCCACGCGCAGGATGTGCACGATGTTCGGATGCCCGGATAGCCCGCCCATCGCGTAGCCCTCACGCAGGAAGCGCTCGCGGCTCTCCTCGTCGAAGTGGGACGGCAAAACCTTGACCGCGACATTTCGCCCCAGCGCCGTCTCGTAGCAGCGATAGATCACACCCGCGCCGCCGCGGCCGACCTGCCGGGCATCCTCGAATCCGGCGGCGGTGAGTTCATCTGCGATGCCGCCTGTTACCGGCGTGCCGTCGGGCTCCTCGGGCATGTGCTGGCGCTTCCCCTCCGCAGCGATGGACATTTCGCGAGGTCAACAGTAGCGAACCTGACCCTGCGTAGTCGCGGTTCAGGCCAGAATGGCTACATGGCTTTGGATTTGAACGCGTACTTCGACCGCGTCGGATATGGGGGTGCCACCGATCCGACCCTGGAGGTGCTGCGGGCCCTGGTGACCGCCCACACCCGCACCATTCCGTTCGAGAACCTCGATCCTTTCCTGGGGGTGCCGGTCGACGATTTGAGCGTGGATGCGTTGACCGACAAGCTGGTTCGCCGGCGCCGTGGCGGTTACTGCTACGAGCAGAACGGCTTGATGGGCTATGTGTTGGCAGAGCTGGGTTTTCAGGTTCGACGGCTGGGCGGGCGCGTGGTGTGGATGAACCCGCCGGATGCGCCGGTTCCCGCTCAGACGCACACTCTGCTCGCCGTGAGCTTCCCCGGCTCCGACGGGCCCTACCTGGTTGACGTCGGCTTCGGCGGCCAGACGCCCACCTCGCCGTTACGGCTGGCGATCGGTGGGGTGCAACAGACGACGCACGAGCCGTTCCGGCTGGAAGATCGCCGCGACGGGTTGGTCTTGCAAGCCCAGGTTCGGGAACAGTGGCAGTCGCTGTATGAGTTCACCACGCAGACCCGGCCGCAGATTGATCTGACCGTTGGCAGTTGGTACGTGTCGACGCACCCGTCGTCGCATTTCGTGACCGGCCTGATGGTTGCCGCAGTCACCGACGACGCACGGATGAACCTGGCCGGCCGCACCCTGACCATCCACCGCGCCGATGGCACCGAGAAGATCTTGCTCGACGACGCGGCCACGGTGGTGGACGTCTTGGGCACCCGGTTCGGTATCGACGTGCCTGACCCCGGCGGCCTCGAAACCCGGCTGGACGCGCTACTGGCTCGGCAGCCAGGCGCCGATCCGGTGTAGCGCGGCTTCGATATCGCTCGTCGGACCGGCGAACGACAACCGGACGTAGGAGTTGCCCCGGGCCGGATCGAAATCGATGCCCGGGGCGATGGCCACGCCGGTTTCGCTCAGCAGCTTCGAGCAGAACGTCAACGAGTCGGTGGTGAAGTCCGAGACGTCGGCGTAGACGTAGAACGCGCCGTCGGTTGGCGCCAGCCGGTCGACGCCGATTCGGCGCAGGCCGTCCAGCAGCATCGAGCGGTTGACCGAATAGTGCTGCAGATTAGTCTCTGCCTCGGCTGTCGACTCGGGGCTGAACGCCGATACCGCGGCGATCTGTGACAGCACCGGCGGACAGATCGTGAAATTGCCGGTGAGGCAGTCCACCGCGCGGCGCAGCTCGGTGGGCACCACCAACCAGCCGAGCCGCCATCCGGTCATCGCGAAGTACTTGGAGAAGCTGTTGACGATCACCGCGTTTCGCGACGTATGCCACGCGCAGCTGGTCTGTGGCGCGCCGTCGTAGACCAGGCCGTGGTACACCTCGTCACTGATCAGCCGCACCTCGTTGTCGTCACACCAGCGCGCAATCGCCGCAAGCTCTTCGGGCGGTATGACGGTGCCGGTGGGATTGGCCGGGCTGGCCACGATGACGCCTTTGACCGGGGGATCGAGTTCAGCGAGCAGCTGCGCGGTGGGCTGGAACCGGGTCTGCGGCCCGCAGGGAATTTCCACCACCTCACATCCCAACGCTGACAGGATGTTTCGATAGCACGGGTAGCCGGGGCTGGCCATCGCCACCCGGTCGCCGACGTCGAAGCACGCCAGGAATGCGAGCAGGAAGCCGCCGGAGGAACCGGTGGTGACCACGACCGCATCGGGCTCCACCGAGATGCCGTGCTGGCGCTGATAATCCGCGGCGATCGCGGCCCGCAGCTCCGGAATGCCCAGCGCCACGGTATAGCCCAGCTGATTGAGATGCAGTGCCGCCGCGGCGGCGGCGCGTACCGGTTCCGGGGCACCGACGCTCGGCTGCCCGGCGGACAGATTGACCAG
Organism: Mycobacterium gordonae; assembly: GCF_002101675.1. Lineage (GTDB taxonomy): Bacteria > Actinomycetota > Actinomycetes > Mycobacteriales > Mycobacteriaceae > Mycobacterium > Mycobacterium gordonae. The sequence continues at coordinate 24,943 of NZ_LQOY01000061.1, forward strand.
ATCACCGTGGGTGCGCTGACGCTCGGCCGCCGCCAGCCACACATCCATCACATAGAACGGTGGGATGCCGGCGCGCAGCGCGACATGCTGGTTCACGATGTCGAGAGTACTTCGGATTCCAGTCGGTCCAGTAGCTCTCGGGGCGAATCGAACAGCTGTGTACTGCCATGTGCCCGTTTGAAATACAGATGCATGTCGTGTTCCCAGGTGATCGCGATGCCGCCGTGCAGTTGGATGCCCTCGGCCGCAACGGTGTTGAACGCTTCAGTCGCCGCCAGTCGCGCGGTGGCGGCGCTGGTCGGCGACGGTGCGGTGCAGGCGTCGTTGACGACGGCACGAGCCGCGGAGACCGCGACATACAGGTCGGCCATCCGATGCTTGAGCGCCTGGAAACTTCCGATGGGGCGACCGAACTGGATCCGGCTCTTCGTGTACTCGACGGTGAGATCAAGGCAGCGCTCCGCGGCGCCGATCTGCTCGGCGGCCAACAGAATCGCCGCGAAGTCGGCCAGACCCGGGTCCGCGCCCAGCGGCTTGGTTTCCTCGGGCCGCAGCCGAGCAAGCTTGCGGGTGGGATCCATGGTGGTGAGGGGCTGCGCGCTGAACTTCGTCCACCGGGCGAGCTGACCGTCGGTGGCGGCGACCACGACGTCGGCGACGTCGCCGTTGACCACGTAATCCGGGTCCAGCACCAACGCGCCGATGGAGTCGCCTTCGGCGAGCGCGGCCAGGGTGTCGGTGTCGGGTTCACCGCCGGCGAGCAACGCCAGCTCGGCCAGCGTGGTGCCCAGCAGCGGGGAGGGCACCAGCGCGCGGCCGAGTTCCTGCAAAACGGTTGCGGCATCGGCCAGTTCGCCGCCGGCCCCGCCCATCTGCTCCGGGACGACCAGGGCCGCCGCGCCTACCTGCTCGCACAACAGCCGCCACAGCGACTCGTCGTAGCCGCGCTCGGATTCGAAGGCGGCGCGCACCGCCGCCGGGCCCGCGTGCTTGGCGACCAGAGCCGCGACGGTTTCCCGCAGCATCTCCCGTTCATCTGATGTAGTCATGACAGCGCCTCCAGCACTCGGCGTCGGTGCGATTCCGGTGTGCCCCAGGCGGACCGCAGCGCCTGCACCCGCAGCAGCAGCAGCGACAGATCGTGCTCCTGGGTGAAGCCGATGGCGCCGTGGGTCTGCAGGGCCGAGCGCGCCGCGAGCAGCCCCGCCTCGCCGGCGGCGACCTTGGCGGCGCTGACGTCGCGCGGTTCCAGCGTCACCGCCGCGCCGTACACCAGCGGCCGGGCCAGTTCTATCGCGATGTGGACGTCGGCGAGCTTGTGCTTGATCGCCTGATACGAGCCGATCACCCGGCCGAACTGGGTCCGCTGTTTGGCGTAATCGACGCTGCCGGCCAGCAGCGCCTCGGCCGCACCAATCAACTGCGCCGCTGTGGCCAATGTGCCGAACCGGTAGGCCTTTTCGGTATCGGCCGACCAGGCGTCCCCTGTCGGGGTGACGTCGTACAGGCCGCGGCTGGGGTCCACCGAGTCGTGCCGGTCACCCCGTGTGCCCGCGGTGACACTGCCCTGTCCGGCCCGCAGCACCAGTCCGGCGGTGTCGGCGTCGACAGCGCGCGGAGCATCGGGGGGTAGCGCGACGGTGACGATCAGCTCACCGGCGGCCAGACCCGCGCTTCGCTCGTCCTCGGCCAGCAGAATTGGTGCCACGGCGATGGATTCGCTGACCGGTCCGGGCACGCACCAGTGCCCGAGGCGTTCCATCGCGACCACCAGATCCACCGGCGAGGCATCAATGCCGTCGTAGCGCTCCGGCACGATCAGCGCGGTGATGCCAAGGTTGGCCAGCTGCTCCCACACTTTGAGCCCGGGCGCGGTGTCACCGGCGGACCAGGCGCGCACGGCGGCCGGTAGATCCGCGGCTGCCAAGGCGGCGTCGATACTGGCAGCGAAGTCGCGCTGCTGTGCGTCCAGTGCGAAGTCCATCAGCGTTTCTACCCCTTCTTCTCTCGAGGCAGGCCGAGCAGTCGTTCGGAGATGATGTTGCGCTGAATCTCGTTGGTGCCGGCATAGATCGGGCCGCCGAGCGCAAACAGCAGGCCATCGGTCCAGGGACCCGCGAGTTCGCCGTCCGCGCCGCGGAGGTCGAGTGCGGTCTGGTGCAGCGCCACGTCCAAGTCAGACCAGAACACCTTGGTGACCGAGGATTCCGCACCCAGCTCGCCGCCGCTTGCCAGCCGGGTGACGGTCTCGAAGGTCTGCAGCCGATAGGCCTGCGCCTTGATCCAGCCGTCCGCTACGCGGTCGGCGAACTCTGGAGGTGAGCCGCTGTCCTTCCACAGCCGCACCAACCGATCGGCGGCGGCCAGGAATCGGCCCGGACTACGCAGCGACATGCCACGCTCATTGCTCGAGGTGCTCATGGCCGCCCGCCAGCCGTCGTTGGGGGTGCCGATGACGTCGTCATCGGGCACGAAGACGTCGTCGAGGAAGATTTCGCCGAAACCGGTGTCACCGCCGAGCTGGACGATCGGGCGCACGGTGACGCCCTGTGCTTTGAGGTCGAACATGAAGTAGGTGAGCCCGTTGTGGCGCTGGGCGGTGGGGTCAGAGCGGAACAATCCGAATCCCATGTCCGCGAACGGCGCCCGCGAACTCCAGATCTTCTGACCGTTGAGCAGCCAGCCACCGTCGGTCTTGGTGGCGGTGGATCGCAGCGATGCCAGGTCGCTACCGGACTCCGGCTCCGACCAGGCTTGCGCCCAGATCTGGTCACCGCTGGCCATTTTGAGCAGAATCCGGTCCAGCTGCTCTTCGGTGCCGTGCGCGAACAGGGTGGGCGCCAGCATCGAGGTGCCATTCGCGCTGGCCCGGCCGGGCGCACCGGCGCGGAAATACTCCTCTTCGTAGACCACCCAGTGCAGCAGCGGCGCGTCGCGCCCCCCGTACTTCTTGGGCCAGTTGATCACCGACAGGCCCGCGTCGAACAGCACCTTGTCCCAAACCCGATGCTGGGCAAAGCCTTCGGCATTGTCGTAGGACTTCGTCGGGATGGAGTCCCGGTGGGCCGCGAGGAACTCGCGCACCTCGTCCTGGAAGGCCAGCGTTTCTTCGTCGAGTATGAGATCCAATTCAGGCCAACTCTCGCAGTTGTGGTTTGACCACCTTGCCGCCGGCATTGCGCGGCAACGCGTCGACGAACCGCACCGAACGTGGTGCCTTGAAGTTCGCCAAATGCTCACGGGTGTAAGCGATTACCGATGCCTCGTCGAGGTCGGCGCCGGGCCGTGCCACGACGAAGGCCCGGCCCACTTCGCCCAGGCGCGGATCGGGCACGCCGATCACCGCGGCGTCGGCGATGCCGTCCATCCGGGCCAGCACCTGCTCGATTTCGGCGGGGTAGACGTTGAACCCGCCACAGATGTACATGTCTTTGAGCCGGTCGGTGATGCGCAGGTTGCCGGCATCGTCGACGACGCCGATGTCACCGGTGTGCAACCAACCCTCGGTGTCGATGGCAGCAGCCGTGGCCGCGGGATCGTCGAGATAGCCCAGCATGACGTTCGGCCCGCGCAGCAGCACTTCTCCCGCGTCGCCGATACGCAACTCGAAGTCGGCGAACGGGCGCCCGCAGGTGGTCGCCACGGTCACCGCGTCGTCGTCGGCCCGGCACATCGTGCCCATGCCGTTGGCCTCGGTGAGCCCGTAGGCGGTCAGCACGATGTCGATGTCGAGTTCGGACTGCATGCGCTCCACCAGCACCACGGGCACGGTGGCCGCGCCGGTGACTGCGAACCGCAGCGAGCTGAGGTCATAGTCACCACGGGCCGGGTGATCGAGCAGGGTCTGGTAGATCGTGGGCGGCCCGGGCAACACGGTGATGCGGTGTTGCTCGATGGCTTGCAGGGCACGCAGCGGGTCGAAGGTCAAATGCGGGATCAGCGTGGCGCCGGTCTGCAAGCAGGCCAGGATGCCGGCCTTGTAGCCGAAGTTGTGGAAGAACGGATTGATGCAGAGGTAGCGGTCGGCGCTGGTGATCTTGCCGTTGGCGGCCCAGGAGGCCGACGCGGCCAGTGACTGCCGGTGTGCGCACAGCACGCCTTTGCTGCGGCCGGTGGTGCCGGAGGTGAACAGGATGTCGCTGACATCGTCGGGGGAGACCGCGGCGGCGCGCGCTTCCACCGCGGCGAGGTCGGTCCCCCGGCCAATGAACGCGTCCCAGGTGCCGTCGTTTTCGTCGACCGGGATGCGCACGATGTGCCGCAGCGCGGGCAGTGCGTCGCGATCCAGATCCGCGGCCCGGTCGGCGCCGAGGAACTTTCCGGCTGCGAACAGCACCGGCGCCTCGGTGCGCGCGATGATGTCGGACGCCTCAGCCGCGGTGTAGCGCGTGTTCAGCGGCACCATCGCCGCGCCGGCGTGATGGATGGCCAGGCACGCCACCACCCAGTGCCAGGTGTTCGGCGACCAGATGGCCACCCGGTCCTTCGGCTGAACGCCGACCGCGATGAGCGCGGCCGCCGCCCGGTGCACCTCGTCGCGCAGGCCAGCGGCGGTGAAGACGCGGTCGTCGGTGATCAGCGCATCGTGGTTGGGCAGTTCGAGCGCGAAGCGATCCAGCGCCGCGGGAATGGTGCGGGGATCGCTGGACATGGCGGACGCTCCTCCTCAACCGGCCATAGCCAGGCTGGTGCTCGATTGCCCGGCTCCTCCTCAAGCCGTAGCCAGGCTAACAAAGCAAGTGCTTGGTAGGTTAGCCTACAGCTTATGCAGGACGTCGAAGAGTTCCGGGCCGAGGTCCGCCAGTGGCTCGCCGACAATCTGGTCGGCGAATTCGCGGCGCTGAAGGGTCTCGGTGGGCCTGGCCGAGAACACGAAGCCTTCGAAGAACGCCGGGCGTGGAACCAGCACCTGGCGAAGGCGGGCCTGACCTGTCTGGGCTGGCCGGTCGAGCACGGCGGCCGCGGCCTTTCGACCGCGCATCGCGTGGCGTTCTACGAGGAATACGCCCTCGCCGACGCCCCGGACAAGGTCAACCACTTCGGCGAGGAGTTGCTCGGGCCGACGCTGATCGCCTACGGAACCCCGGAGCAGCAGCAACGCTTCCTGCCCCGGATCCTCGACGTGACCGAGCTGTGGTGCCAGGGCTACTCCGAGCCCGGCGCCGGCAGTGACCTGGCCAACGTCTCGACCACCGCCGAACTGGACGGCGACCAGTGGGTGATCAACGGCCAGAAGGTGTGGACGTCGCTGGCGCATCTGTCCCAGTGGTGCTTCGTGGTCGCTCGCACCGAGAAGGGTTCCAAGCGGCACGCCGGGTTGTCGTATCTCCTTGTGCCGCTGGATCAGCCGGGTGTTCAGGTGCGGCCGATCATCCAGATCACCAGCACCGCCGAATTCAACGAGGTGTTCTTCGACGACGCCCGCACCGATGCGTCGATGGTGGTCGGCCAGCCCGGTGACGGGTGGCGGGTCGCCATGGGCACCCTCACGTTCGAGCGCGGCGTCTCGACGTTGGGTCAGCAGATCGTCTATGCCCGTGAACTTTCGAACCTGGCCGAGCTGGCCCAGCGCACGGGCGCGGCCGACGACCCGTTCGTCCGCGAGCGGTTGACCCGGGCATGGACCGGCTTGCGCGCCATGCGGTCCTACGCCTTGGCCACCATGGACGTAGAGCAACCCGGACAGGACAACGTGTCGAAGTTGTTGTGGGCCAATTGGCACCGTTCGCTCGGCGAGCTGGCCATGGACGTGATCGGCAAACCCGGGTTGGTGTTGGAAGACGGCGAATTCGACGAATGGCAGCGGCTGTACCTGTTCACCCGCGCCGACACCATCTATGGCGGATCCAACGAGATTCAGCGCAACATCATCGCCGAGCGGGTGCTCGGTCTGCCGCGGGAGGTTAAAGGGTGAGCTTGTCCGAAGTGCCGAAAGAGATTGCCGGACACGGTCTTCTGCATGGCAAGGTGGTCGTGGTGACCGCCGCCGCGGGCACCGGCATTGGCTCGGCCACGGCGCGCCGCGCCCTGGCCGAAGGCGCGGACGTGCTGGTCTCCGACCATCATGAACGCCGGCTTGGTGAAACCGCGTCGGAATTAACCGCTTTGGGCTTGGGTCGGGTAGAGCACGTGGTGTGCGACGTGACGTCGACCGCGCAGGTTGACGCGCTGATCTCGTCCTGTACGGCGCGGTTCGGCCGACTCGACGTGCTGGTCAACAACGCCGGGTTGGGAGGGCAGACGCCGGTGGCGGACATGACCGACGAGGAGTGGGACCGTGTGCTGGACGTATCGCTGACCTCGGTGTTCCGCGCCACCCGCGCGGCCCTGCGGTACTTCCGCGACGCGCCGCATGGAGGTGTGATCGTCAACAACGCCAGCGTGCTGGGCTGGCGGGCACAGCATTCGCAGTCTCACTATGCCGCCGCGAAGGCCGGCGTTATGGCGTTAACCCGTTGCAGCGCAATCGAAGCCGCGGAGTACGGAGTGCGGATCAACGCGGTGTCGCCCAGCCTCGCGCGGCACAAGTTCCTGGACAAGACGACCTCGGCCGAACTGCTGGATCGGTTGGAGGCGCAGGAGGCGTTCGGTCGCGCCGCCGAACCGTGGGAAGTGGCCGCCACGATCGCTTTCCTGGCCAGTGATTACTCGAGTTATCTGACCGGAGAAGTGATCTCGGTATCCAACCAGCATGCGTGAGCTGCGGGCCTGAAATTCCGCGCGGTTTTTACGTGCGGGCGCGTTTTAAGCTGGGAGCCAGCTGAAACGGCGGTTCATCGCGGCGCCGTCCACACCCGGGGGGGATTGATGCGCACTTTATTGCTGGTAGGAGTCGTTTGTGACCGATAGGCCGGATCAGTACCCGTGGGCACACCCGCCGAATCCCGCGGACGGCGCGACCCAGGTCGCCTGGCTGCCCACCCACCCTGCGCCGAACCCGCCCGGGTGGCCTGCGCAGCCGAATCAGGGTTTCCCGCCGGGCCAGCACGCGTGGCCGGCGGGGCCTCCGATGCCTGGTCAGTTCGGTCCGCCGGGTCCGCCCGGACGGCCGAACCGCAAGCCGCTCATCATCGCCCTGTGCGCCGTCGCGGCCGTGCTACTCGCGGTGGTGCTCGTGGTGTCTTTAGCGTCGACCGGCGACAGCGGATCGGGCAAGGCCGGCGATGCCGTCAAGGGGTACCTGGATGCGCTGGCGCGGGGAGACGCCGTCGCCGCGTTGAGTTACAGCAGCGATCAACCGGGATCCGACCAATTCCTGACCGACGAGATCCTCAAGAAGCAGATTGCGCGCTGGCCCATCAGCGCCGTCAGGATTCTCAGCGACGACTCGGAGCACAGTCTGGGTTTTGCCCGCGTGCACGTGCTGGCGAAGTTCGGCGACAACACCTCCGACGTCACGATGTCGGTGAAGAAGTCGGGGAAGTCCTGGAAGCTCGAACATGCCGCGACCAAGATCGAACCGCTCGGCACCGTGGAGAACGACGCACTGAAGACGTTGCTGTTCTTCGGCAGTCCCGTGGGCACCGCACCGGTATATGTATTTCCCGGCTACATCGACGCGTCGAGCAGCAATGCGAACCTCGCGGTCAAGCAGAAGAAACCGTATCTGCTCGACGGGCTCTCGGCGTCGGGCGGCTACTTCAATGACTTCGACTTCTCACTCAGCGACGCAGGACAGTCGGCGACGACGTCGGCGATCACAGCGGCTTTGTCGGCCTGCACGAAGTCCACACAGCTGGCGCCGCCCAACTGCCCTCAGCGGGCCCGGGATTCGGACGTCGTCGACGGCACCGTCGCCTGGGGACCGCCGGACACCAGCCAACTCAAGCTCAGCTTCTTCGATCCCTATCACCTGGAGGCGAGATACAGCGGCGACGTGCTGTTCCCGCTGACTGCCAGGACCAAATCGGGTGGTGACAAGACCGGCGTCGTCCGCAGCTTCATGAGCGTCAAATCCGACGTGTCGCAGGATCCGCCGCAAGTGTCGGTTCGCTGAGCTGTTCTCGGAGCCGAGGGTGAAGATGGGTCCGGAGATCCCGGATCCCCGAATGGTCAGACTCGAGTCGCCCGGAGGCGGCGAAGTCACCACCGTCAGCTCAGGTTGCGCAGCAGCGCGGTAATGCTGAAGAACCCGGGCAGGCCGCTGCCGGTGTTGAGTGCACCCGAGAGTGAGCCGCTGAAGCCGGGGAGGAAGCCGGCGTCGGGGACGCCGGTGTTGAAGAAGCCGGAAATCTGGCCGTTGGCCGCGGACCCACTGGCCTTGTTGAAGAAGCCCGACATACTGCCGTTGCCGGCGCCGGCGGGGACCGTGTTGTTGATGCCCGAGACGTTGACACCGGTGTTGTTGAGGCCCGAGCGTTGCAGACCGCTGTCGGTGGTGAATCCCGAGCCGCTGTTGGCGGTGCCGGAATTCCAGAAGCCGGTGTTCGTGTTGCCCGAATTTCCGTCGAACGTGTTGAAGTCTCCTGAGTTGTCCATGCCGGTATTCAGGCTGCCGGCGTTGCCGAAACCGGTGTTCAGGCTGCCCGAGTTCCCGATACCGGTGTTGAGCAGGCCGGTGTTGCCGACGCCGAAGTTCCCGGTGCCGGAGCTGGCGAAGCCGATGTTGGCGTTTCCTGAGTTCCCTATGCCGAGGCCTTGGATCTTGCCTAGGTCGGCTGGTACGGGGTTGGCGCCGGAATTGAAGAAGCCCACGTTGCCGTCGCCCGAGTTGAAGAAGCCGATGTTGCCGGTGCCGGAGTTTCCGAAGCCGATGTTGTTGGTGCCGGAATTCAGGCCGGCGAAGTGGAATTGGGCGGTTTTCGCGTCGTAGTACGCGTTGCCGAGGCCGATCAAGTTACTACCCTGCAGGCCGAAGCCGATGTTGTTGTTGCCGGTGTTGCCGGCGCCCTGGTTGCCGTTTCCGTTGTTGCCGAGTCCAATGTTGTTGTTCCCGGTGTTGCCCAGGCCGAGGTTGTTGCCGGTGTTGGGGCCGCCGCTGGTGTTGCCGAGGCCGATGTTTCCGACGCCGAGGTTGCCGAGGCCGAAGTTGCCGCTGCCGATGTTGCCGCTGCCGATGTTGGCGTTGCCGAGGTTGCCGCCGCCCACGTTGGCGCTGCCGCGGTTGCCGTTGCCGAGGTTGCCGCTGCCGGTGTTGCCGCTGCCGATGTTAGACGCGCCTTTATTGCCGACGCCGATGTTGGGCAGTCCCTGCAGGCCGGCCGCCCACGGTGTGAGTTGCGCGGCTGCCGCGGATGCGGCGGCGTGGTAGCTGGTCAGGGCGCTGACGTCGGCTGCCCAGAACTCTTCGTAGAGGCTTTCGGCCGCGGCGATTGCGGGGGCGTTGAGGCCGAGGAAGTTGCTGCGGACCAGTTGTACGAAGGCTTGGTGGTTGGCCGTGATCACCTGCGGGTGAATGGTGGCGGCCTTGGCCGCTTCGAAGGCGGCGGCCACGGCCTTGGCTTGGCCCGAGGTTGCGTGGGCTCGGGCGGCTGCTTCGGCGAGTAACTTGCGGTAGGAAGCCGCGGCCAAGAGCATCGCTTCGGCGGCCGGGCCCTGCCAGGCCTGGCCGGCCAGATTCGAGGTGACCGAGGCGAAAGAATCAGCCGATGATGCCAACTCGTCGGCGAGTGCGGACCAGGCCACGGAGGCCTCGAGCATGGGCGCCGGACCCGCACCCAGAAACATCCTCAAGGAGTTGATCTCCGGCGGGAGCACTGCGAAATTCACGACGATGACCTCCGATGGCTCAGTCGCCCGTAACTACGAAGAACCCGAGGCCCGGACGATAGATGAAACCGGTTCTTATCTGGGGCCTTCGAGCAATATCCAGGAAGTCGACCGCTGACGGAAAATGCTCGCCAAGGCTCCGGCCCCGGCGAGCATTCTCAGTCGCTCGGTCTTCGGTAATGTCAGAGGTTCTTCAGCAGCTGAGTGATGCTGAAGAGGCCCGCCACCCCGGTACCGCGGTTGAGGAAGCCGGAGTTGAATCCGCTGACAACGCCGCTGACCGGGAATAGGGGTGCTAGGGCGCCAGTGACCCCGGTATTGAAGAACCCGGAAATTCGGCCGTCGTTCCCAGTGCCACCGCTGGCTGTGTTGAATAAGCCGGACATGTTCCCGTTGGTAACTCCACCGGAGGCGGTGTTGAAGAAGCCGGAGCTTCCGAAGTTGCCGGTATTCCCGAACCCGGAGTGTGTGGCGGTGCTATCGGTAGTGGCCCCGAAGCCGGTGTTGAGGTTGCCGGAATTCCAGAAACCGGTGTTGGTGTTGCCGGAGTTGCCGTCGAAGGTATTAGTGCTGCCGGAGTTGTTCCAGCCGGTGTTTAAGCTACCCGAGTTGCCGAAGCCAGTATTGAAGCTGCCCGCATTGCCAATACCGGTGTTCAGTTGGCCGACGTTCCCAATGCCGAAGTCTCCCGTGCCGGTATTACCGATGCCGATGTTCCCGAAGCCGGAGTTGCCGATGCCAATGCCTTGGATGTTGCCAAATTCGGGATCGGCAGGTGCGTGGAAGCCTGAGTTGAAGATGCCGACGTTGCCGTCACCGGAGTTGAAGAAGCCGATGTTACCGGTGCCGGAGTTCCCGAAGCCGATGTTGCCGTTGGCAAATGGGTTGTCGAAGTGGAACGCGCCGGTCGCCGAGTCGTAGTAGGCGCCGCCGACACCGACCAGTTTGTTGCCGGTGAGCCCGAACCCGACGTTGCCGTTGCCGGTGTTGCCGGCACCTACATTTAGGTCGCCGTGGTTTCCGAGACCGAAGTTGCCGTTACCGAAGTTGCCCAGACCGAAATTGGCGCCGGGATTGGAGCTGGTGGCGGGGTTGCCGCGATTGCCCATGCCGATGTTGTCGTTACCGAGGTTGCCGAAGCCCCAGTTGCCTCTACCCGTGCCACCGACGCCGAAGCCTCTGTTCCCGCTGCCGATGTTGTTGTTGCCGGTGTTTCCGCCGCCAACGTTGCTGTCACCCGTGTTGCCGTTGCCGAAGTTGTTGTTGCCCGTGTTCCCGTTGCCGAAGTTCAGGCCGCCGTCCTTGTTGCCGATGCCGAAGTTCGGGTCTCCTGGGGCGGCCGGAGCGACACCGCCGGCGCCGCCCAAGAGCTGTCCGATGCCTGGCAGGCTTTTCAGGGTCTGCTGCCAGGATGACAGCTGCGCGGCCACCGCTGACGCTCCGCCGTGGTAACCGACCATCGCGGCGACGTCGGTGGCCCAGAATTCCTCGTAGGCGGCCTCCGCCGCGGCGATGAACGGCGCGTTGAACCCGAAGAAGTTGGTGCGGACGGCCTGCACCATGGCTCGTCGGTTGGCCGAGATCACCTCGGGGTGAACCATCGCGGACTTGCACGCCTCGAACACCTCGGCCACCGCCTTGGCGCCGGTGGAGGCGGTCAGTGCGCGCGTGGAGGCGGCCCGCAGGAACGCGCGGTAAGGGGCCGCCGCTTCGGTCATGGCTGCCGCCGCAGGGCCTTGCCAAGCCTGACTGGTCAGGCCTGTAGTCACCGCGCCGAAGGAGTCCGCCGCTGATCCCAGCTCGTCGGCCAGGCTCGACCACGCCGCCGCGGCTTGCAGCATGGGTGCCGACCCAGCACCGCACATCATTCGCAGCGAATTGACCTCTGGTGGAAGCATGAAAAAGTTCACAGCATTGACCTCCGTTAACCCCTCGCCCGTGAGGGAGCAAACCCGACCCGAGAGACAATACGACTTCACTGTTGTATGTGTTTGGTTTTGCCAAGAATTAGACAAATATGATCACAGCCGACATCCGAAAGCCGAAAACACGAAGGCCGAAGACCGCTTTTACAACTATCGGTTAACTTCGCCGATTGATGACTATCCGGTCACGTCCTTCAGCAGTTTGATGCGGCTAGATCCCGACGCTAACGCAGCGAGTCATTTCGATACATCGGAGCCGACGCCCAGCCAATCTGGCTGAGGCGCTTTCGTGGCCCTGAAATGAAGAATCGGTAATGGTGCTGCGCGAGTTGCCTTGGATGTGTTGAGGCTTCCGGCGTTATCCGCAGCGGTATCGCTTACTGCCCGACGTCGACAGGTTGGTCAAATTGCCGCAGCAATCCTGCCGGCGCCTGCACTGCCTGCTTAACGACCGTCAGCTCAGGTCAGGTTTTTTAAAAGCGACACAATGTTGAAGATGCCCGGCACTTGCGTGCCCATGTTAAGCAAGCCCGAGATTTGCCCGGCAAACAGGTTGCCGGTGGTGCCCGGCGCTCCTGTGTTGAAGAAGCCGGAAATCTGGCCGTTGGTACCGAACACCGGGCTTGCCCCGCTGGCAGTGTTGAAGAAGCCGGACATCGCGCCGTTGCCCGCCGCGCCCGAAGCGGTGTTGAAGAAGCCCGAACTTCCCACGTTGCCCGTGTTGCCAACACCTGAGTGAGTGGCGCCGCTGTTTGTGGTGAAACCGCTGCCCGAGTTCGTGTTCCCGGAATTGAAGAAGCCCGTGTTGGTGCTACCCGAATTGCCGTCGAAGGTATTGAAACTGCCCGAGTTATCCATTCCTGTGTTAAGGAGCCCTGAGTTGGCCAAGCCGGTGTTCAGGACACCCGTGTTCCCGAGGCCGGTGTTCAAGAAGCCGGAGTTGCCCAAGCCGAAGTTCCCCTGGCCAGTGTTTCCGATGCCGATGCTGCCGAATCCGGAGTTGCCAATGCCGACGCCTTGTATCTGGCCCAGGTTGGCAGGATTGGGATTGGCGCCGGAGTTGAAGAAGCCGACATTCCCGTCGCCCGAGTTGAAGAACCCGATGTTGCCAGTGCCCGAGTTGAACAACCCGATGTTGCCGTTGCCCGAGTTCAGACCGAAAGTGAATTGACCGGTCGCAGTGTTGTAGTAGGTGCCGCCGACACCGACCAAGTTGTTCCCGGTGAGGCCGAACCCGATGTTGTTGTTGCCGGTGTTTCCGCCGCCTTGATTGCCGATGCCGGTATTACCTATACCGACGTTGTTGCTGCCGACGTTGCCCAGACCGATGTTCCCGGGGCCGCTGGCAGAGTTGTTGACGTTTCCGAGCCCAAAGTTTCCGTTGCCGGCATTCCCGAAGCCACGGTTGTTGTTGCCGGAGTTGCCGCTGCCGATGTTGTTGTTGCCGGTATTGCCGCCGCCGAAGTTGCCGCTGCCGGTGTTCCCGTTGCCGATGTTGCCGGCACCGGTCCCGCTGTTGTTGCCGTTGCCGATGTTGCCGCCACCCTTGTTGCCGATGCCGAGGTTGGGGTCACCGGGGGCGGCCGGGGCGGCGCCCTTCACTCCGCCGAAGAGCTGGCCGATTCCGGGCAGGCCCTGCAGTGTCTGCTGCCAGGACGACAGTTGGGCGGCAACTGCCGAGGCTCCGCCGTGGTAGCCGAACATCGCGGCCACGTCGGTGGCCCAGAATTCCTCGTAGGCAGCCTCGGCGGCGGCGATGAAGGGCGCGTTGAAACCAAAAAAGTTGGTGCGCACCGCCTGCACCATCGCTCGCCGGTTGGCCGCGATCACCTCGGGGTGAACGACGGCGGATTTGGCCGACTCGAACACCTCAGCAACCGTCTTCGCCCCGACGGAGGCGGTCAGCGCCTGGGTGGAGGCGGCTTGCAGGAACGCGCGGTAGGGGGCGGCCGCTTCCGTCATGGCCGCCGCCGCCGGACCCTGCCAGGCCTGACTGGTCAGCCCTGTGGTCACCGCGCCGAAGCAGTCCGCCGCTGACCCGAGTTCTTCGGCCAGGCCCGACCAGGCCGCTGCGGCCTGGAGCATGGGCGCGGACCCAGCGCCGCACATCATCCGCAACGAGTTGACTTCTGGTGGAAGCATAGAAAAGTTCACAGCGCTGACCTCCGTTAACCCCGCCGCCCGTGAAGAGCCGACCCGACGCGAGAGACGATACGACTTCGCTGTTGAACATGTGTCGTTTTGCTCAAAGATTTCGAGCATGCTGCTGGTTAGTGAACTTTCCGGGGCGTGCGGCGGCCGCTATGCAGTTGCTGAGAGTGCTCAACCACGGTGGGCGACGGGCCGGAGCACGAAGTGCTCGGGCCATCCGAGACGGCCCACGGCCGGCGGGGGCGGGGCTTAGTGACGGCTTCCAGTGCGCGCCGTCCCCTACTGGGTCAAAGACCGCCGACCCTTGAAGAACCGCAATTGTTGAGGCAAAGGTTGGTATCGCCAATGCCCTACTCGAAGCATGGTGCGCCCGCCTACGTCAGGTTCCTCAGAAATTGAGTCAGGCTGAACAATCCGGCCACGCCGGTGCCCGAGTTGAGCAGACCGCTATTCAACCCGGCGACGAACCCACTTGGGAACGGACCCACGGCTGCCGTCACTCCGGTGTTGAAAAACCCAGACATGTCGCCGTTCAAGTTCGTTGCGCCGCTGGCCTTGTTGAAGAATCCTGACACTAAGGTCGGGTTGGCGCCGCTGGGCGTGTTGTAGAAACCGGAGACATTGGTACCGGTATTCCCGAAGCCGGATGTCGTTGCGCCGCTAGATGTGTTGAATCCGGAGCCGGTGTTCGCATTGCCGGAATTCCAAAATCCAGTGTTGGTGTTGCCGGAGTTGCCGTCGAAAGTGTTCATGTTGCCCGCGTTGTTTATGCCCGTGTTGATACCGCCGGCGTTGTTGAAGCCAGTGTTGAAGTTGCCCGCGTTGCTAAATCCGGTGTTCAAGTTGCCGGCGTTGCCGAAGCCAAAGTTACCCTGGCCGGAATTTCCGAACCCGATGTTGCCGAAGCCGCTGTTCCCGAAACCTACGGATTGAATCTGTCCGAGATCTGTCACAATGGGGTTGGAACCTGAATTAAAGAAGCCGACGTTGCCATCGCCGGAGTTGAAGAACCCGATGTTTCCGTTGCCAGAGTTTCCGAAGCCGATGTTGTCGACGCCAGAGTTCAGGCCGTTGAAGTGGAATTGACCGGTGGTCCGGTCGAGGTAGGCATTGCCGATACCGCTCAGATTATTGCCGGTAAGGCCAAATCCAACGTTGTTGTTGCCAGTGTTGCCGGCTCCTTGGTTGCCATTGCCGGTGTTGCCCAGGCCGACGTTGTTGTTACCCGCATTACCCAGGCCGACGTTGTTGTTTCCGGCGGTCGGGGTGAGCAGGCTGTTGCCGAATCCGCTGTTCCCAAGGCCGACGTTCCCATTGCCGAAGTTTCCGAATCCGTAGTTCCCGGAGCCGGAGTTTCCGCTGCCGACGTTAGAATTGCCGAAATTTCCACTACCGATGTTGCCGCTGCCGAGGTTTCCGTTGCCGACGTTGCCGGCACCGGTGCCACTGTTGTTTCCGCTGCCGATGTTTCCGCCACCGGCATTGCCGAGACCGAAGTTGGGGTCCCCCGGCGCGGCTGGAGCGGCTCCCTTTGCCCCGCCGAAGAGTTGCCCGATACCCGGCAGCCCTTGCAGCGTCTGCCGCCACGACGACAACTGTGCCGCCACCGCCGAAGCTCCGCCGTGGTAGCCGACCATCGCGGCGACGTCGGTGGCCCAGAACTCTTCGTAGGCGGCCTCGGCGGCAGCGATGAAGGGGGCGTTGAACCCGAAGAAGTTGGTGCGCACCGCCTGCACCATGGCTTGGCGGTTGGCGGCGATCACCTCGGGCTGGACGATGGCGGACTTGCAGGCCTCGAAGACGTCGGCGACCGCCTTGGCGCCGAGGGAGGCGGTAAGGGCGCGGGTTGAGGCGGCGCGCAGGAATGTGGCGTAGGGCGCCGCTGCTTTTGTCATTGCTGCCGCTGCCGGGCCTTGCCAGGCGTGACTGGTCAGCCCCGCGGTCACCAAAGAAAACGAGTCCGCGGCCGACCCCAGCTCCTCGGCCAGACCCGACCAGGCCGCTGCGGCTTGCAGCATGGGCGCAGACCCCGCGCCGCACATCATCCGCAAGGAATTGATCTCTGGTGGAAGCATGGAGAAATTCACAGCACCGACCTCCGTTAACCCCGTCGCCCACGACGAGCCGACCCGACAGGGGAGACCGTAGGGTTGCGCCAGCGAATATGGTTCTGTTTAGCCAAGTTCTCGAAAATTTTGGCCGAGCGGGTATCCCGTGGCACCTGGCGCCATACCGCAGTAGCTGAGTACGCAGGAATGGTGCCACCGACTAGCCGGATCGCGAGATGGCGGGCCGTGTGGCGGTTCTCGGCGGCCGCCGTGAGCGACCCACTATCTCTCCCGGCCGGCGGAAGCGGGCAAGCCTGCCGGGCCGCGTTGGCCGAGCAAGCGCTTGGTTGATACCCTGATCACGTGGAGCGGGTGGCCGGCCAGGCTAACAGTCGCCGAGACGAGTTACTGGAACTCGCCGCGGTGATGTTCGCCGAACGCGGCTTACGCGCCACGACCGTGCGTGACATCGCCGATGGCGCCGGCATCCTGTCGGGCAGTCTGTACCACCACTTCGCCTCGAAAGAGGAAATGGTGGATGAGCTGCTGCGCGGATTCCTGGACTGGCTGTTTGCACGCTACCGGGAGATCGTCGAGAGCGAACCCAATCCCTTGGAGCGGCTCAAGGGGTTGTTCATGGCGTCGTTCGAGGCGATCGAGCATCGGCACGCCCAGGTCGTCATCTATCAGGATGAGGCGCAACGGCTTTCGTCGCAGCCACGATTCTCCTACATCGACGAGCTCAACAAGCAGCAGCGCAAGATGTGGGTCGACCTGCTCAAGCAGGGCATCAAAGAGGGTTACTTCGCGCCCGACCTGGACGTCGACCTGACTTACCGCTTCATCCGTGACACCACCTGGGTGTCGGTGCGCTGGTATCAGCCCGGCGGACCGCTCACCGCTCAACAGGTGGGTCAAAAATATCTCGCCATCGTTTTGGGCGGGATCGCAAAAGAAGGAGTCTGAACATGGCTGGGTTTTCCGAGGCCTATGTCATCGAAGCTGTGCGTACCGCGGTTGGCAAGCGCGGCGGCGGGTTGGCCGGAGTCCACCCAGTCGACCTCGGTGCCCTGGGTTGGCGCGGCCTTCTGGACCGGGTGGACGTCGACCCCGCCGCCGTCGACGACGTAATAGCCGGTTGCGTCGACGCGATCGGCGGGCAGGCCGGCAACATCGCCCGACTGTCGTGGCTGGCCGCCGGCTACCCGGAAGAGGTGCCCGGTGTCACCGTCGACCGCCAATGCGGATCCAGCCAGCAGGCCATTTCTTTTGGCGCGCAGGCGATCATGTCGGGTACCGCGGACCTCATCGTGGCTGGCGGCATGCAGAACATGAGCCAGATCCCGATCTCGTCGGCGATGACCGTCGGCGAACAATTCGGATTCACTTCACCCACAAACGAATCCAAGCAGTGGCTGCACCGGTACGGCGACCAGGAGATCTCCCAGTTCCGCGGCTCGGAGATGATCGCCGAGAAGTGGAACCTGTCGCGTGAAGAGATGGAGCAGTTCTCGCTGACGAGCCACGAGCGTGCTTTCGCGGCGATCCGCGGTGGCAACTTCGACAACGAAATCCTCAGTGTCGAAACCGAAACCGGCACTTTCCGGGTGGACGAAGGCCCGCGGGAGTCGTCGCTGGAGAAGATGGCCGGATTGAAGACTCTGGTCGACGGCGGCCGCCTGACCGCGGCGATGGCCAGCCAGATCTCCGACGGCGCTTCCGCGGTGCTGCTGGCATCCGAGCAGGCCGTCAAAGACCACGGTTTGACACCACGCGCGCGCATCCACCACATCAGCACCCGCGGTGCCGACCCGGTGTTCATGCTCACCGGGCCCATCCCCGCCACCCGTTACGCGCTGGACAAGACGGGGCTTTCCATCGACGACATCGACACCGTCGAGATCAACGAGGCCTTCGCGCCTGTGGTGATGGCCTGGCTCAAGGAGATCAAGGCCGACCCGGAGAAGGTCAATCCCAACGGCGGCGCGATCGCGCTGGGGCACCCGCTGGGCGCGACCGGCGCCAAGTTGTTCACCACCATGCTGAACACGCTGGAGCGCATCGGCGGTCGCTACGGCCTGCAGACGATGTGCGAGGGCGGCGGCACCGCGAACGTGACTATCATCGAGCGGCTCTAGTTCTGCGCCGGCGCGCCGAGCGTGGCTTATGCGACGCTGCTTCGGCGCGTCGCGTCGTGAGATTCACACTCGGGCAGGGTGGGGATGGGTGATCGCAGCAATAGGTGCTCGGATGCCAGCATCCCCGCATGGACTGGCCGTTTCTCGGCGTCGAAGCGCTGGCCGCCAAGGCCATCCCCGAGCGCGCGATGCGCACGCTCTATCAGCCCGTCTACCCGGGGGTGTACGGGCCGGCCGACATAGAGCTGACGGCAACCCAGCGCGCTTACGCTGCATGGTTGTGGTCACGCCGCCGCGGAGTTGTCGCCGGCAATTCGGCGGCGGCGCTACTCGGCGCGAAGTGGGTCAGCCCGTCACTTGACGCGGAATTGGTCCACCACAATCGAAAACCACCGGCGCGCATCGTCGTTCATTCCGACAAGCTGGCACCTTACGAGCTGCTCGTTGCAGAGGGCGTCCCGATAACCACCCCGGCGCGCACCGCCTTTGACATCGGACGGCGAACCACTACGCGGCTGCACGCAGTCCAGCGGCTCGATGCCCTGGTTCGTGCGACTGATGTCAAGATCGCCGACGTTCACGCGGTCGCCGCCGAACATCCCGGCGCACGCGGGCTGGTGCGGCTCCGTCGGATCCTGCCGCTCGTCGACGGAGGTGCCGAGTCGCCACAAGAGACGCGGACTCGCCTGGCGTTGATGGACGCGGGCCTGCCGAAACCGCAGACTCAGATCAGGGTGTGCGGCGAGTACGGCGACTTCGTGGCCCGTATCGACATGGGCTACCAAGAGCTGCGCGTCGGCATCGAGTACGACGGACCGCAGCACTGGACGGATCCAGCCCAACGCGCCCGCGATATCGACCGGCAGTCGGAGTTGCTCGATCTGGGATGGACGATCATCCGGGTCAGCAATGACCTGCTGCAGTATCGGTTGAGGACCCTTATCGCGCGCGTCGTGTCGGCGATGCAGTCGGCGGGATGGCGTTGGTGACCCGCCGAGTGTGGATCGCACGACGGCCAGCGGCGTGTCGCGTCGTGAGATTCACGCTCGGCGGGAGGGGAGGCCCGGCGGCTAGGGCGCGTCCAGTCCGGAGAGCCGGCCGGTACGGGCCGCGTCGAAGCGGGACGCGACGTCGGTCCAGTTGACCAGGGACCACAGCTGCTCCACATAGTCGGTCTTGACGTTGCGGTACTGCAGATAGAAGGCGTGTTCCCAGGCGTCGAACACCAAAAGTGGCGTGCTCGTGATCGCGAGGCTGATGTGGTGATCATGAATCTGGTGCACGACGAGACGGCTGCCGATCGGATCCCAGGCCAGGGTGCCCCACCCGGAGCCCTGCACTGTGCCGGTTGCCGCGGTCAGTTCGGCGCGGAATGCGTCGAAGTCTCCGAAGAACTCGTCAATGGCCGCGGCCAACTCGCCCCCGGGGCGGTCGCCACCGTCCGGTGACAGGTTCGTCCAGAAGATCGAGTGCAGGGCATGACCGGCGAGGTGAAAAGCCAACGCCCGCTCCAGGCCGGGCAGGTGGCCTAATGAACGCTGGGCTCGGGCTTCCGCCAGCTGTTCGACGGTCGAGTTTGCGCCTTTGACGTAGGCGGCGTGGTGCTTGTCATGGTGGAGTTCCATGATCTCACCGCTGATCGCCGGCTCCAGGGCCCCGTAGTCATAAGTCAGCTCAGGCAGTTGGTAGATCGCCATCAAGGTAGTCCTTTCGCGAAGGGAAGAGGCTGCGCCTCGACGATAACGAAAGTTCGGGTTGCCAAAAAAGTTAGTGTGGCCTACCTTAGAAATCGTCGGAGGGTGTACCGACAGCCACGCGGCCCGCACCGGGTAACCGGTGCGGGCCGCACTTAGATTCGATGGTGAAGCGCCGACGCGTGACGCAGACGCCTCTAGGCGTCGTAGTCGACCGAGACGAACGGCGTGGTCGGGTGCGACTGGCAGGTCAGGATGTAACCGGCGTCCAGCTCGGCTTGTCCCAGCGCGAAGTTGTGGTCCATCTCGACGTTGCCCTCGACAAGCTTGGCCCGGCAGGTGCCGCACGCGCCGCCCATGCAGGCGTACGGCGCGTCGTCGCGCACCTGCAGCGCGCCCTCGAGGATCGAGTCGCCAGGTGTCAGGTCGTACGTCCATTGCTTACCGGACAGCGTGAACGTCACGGTCGCGCTCTCATACGAATGCTCGCCCGACGAAGCGCTCTCGAAACCGTGGAAGAGCTCCAGGTGAATCCGCTCGGCGTCCACCCGATGCTCCAGCAGCGTCTCGCGCACGGTAGTGGTCATCTCCATCGGGCCGCAGATAAACCACTCGTCGACGTGGTCCGGCTGCAGGTTGCCGGTCAGCCACAGGTTCAGCTTGTCGCGATCGATGCGGCCGCGCAGTTCAGGAGTGTGCAACGACTCGCCCGACAGCACGTGCAGGATTTCCAGACGGTCGGCATACCTAGATTCAAGGCGGTCGAGTTCAGCCCGGAACATCGTCGATTCCTTGGTGCGGTTGCCGTAGATGAGCGTGAACCGGCTCTCCGTCTCGATCTCCAAAGTTGTTGCCAGGATTGACAAGACGGGCGTGATGCCGCTGCCGGCCACTAGGCCGACGTAGTGCTTGCGGTTCAGCGGATGCAGCGGGGTGCCGAACCGGCCGGTCGGCGTCATCAGCTCCAGCACGTCACCGGCCTTCAGCTGTTCGGCCACGAACGTCGAAAAAGCGCCGCCCGGAATATGTTTGACCGCGATCCGCAACTGTGCGCGTGTTGCCGGGGCGCAGATCGAGTAGTTGCGGCGCACGCCTTCGGCGCCCACGACGGTGACGTGCTGGCCCGGCTCGAACCCGAACGCGTCCTGCAAGTCCTCGGGTACGGCGAAGGTGACCAGGGTGCTGTCGGCGGTGATGGGGTCCACCGACGCGACCGGGATGCGGTGCAGCACGGCGTGTGGCGAGCTGGATCTGGACGGCATGCGCACCGGAAGCAGCTTGGCCAGTCTGCCGTTGAGCTCTTTCCATTCCCGGTACTCGTCGGGGTTGAGTTGCTGGCCGAAGACCGTGTTGATCGCGGCGTTGCGTTCCAGGTAGGCCTCTTCGTTACGCTTCCACGTACGCAGGTACCGGTAGAACGGCACCGACGGGTGCAGGTGGTGCACCAGGTGGTAGTTCTGCGACAGCAGCACCGGGGTGAACAGCCATTCGGCGCCGACGCGGTTGCGGGTCGCCCGGTACCGGTTGGTGCGCTGCGTGTCCTCGAGTCCGTGATGGGGCAGCCAGTCGAACCACCAGGCCAGAATGGTCAGGCCGATGCGCTGCGGGATCAGGAATACGACGAGCAGGATCACAAAGTTTCCGGTGAGGATGGCCGCGAGTATTCCGGTGATGAAGAGAGCCATCATCAACAGCGACTCCGCGTATTCGGCGACCGGGCGGCTGCGTGCACGCGGGAGGTAGTACTTGATGTAGAAGTACTCCACCAGCGACCACCGGAGTGGCAGCTGCCACCACTTTCCGTGCGAGGCGAAGGTGTCGGGGTCTTCGTCGTCGTCATTAGAGTGCCGGTGATGCTGGATGTGGATGTAGCCGAAAGCCGGGAAGGCGACCACCGGGCCGACGAACAGCCAGGCCAGCCGCCCCATCAGGCCGTTGACCCAGCGGACCGAGCTGATCGAGTAATGCGACGCGTCGTGCACGACGGTGAACATCACGAACGTCACCGCGGCGTTGACCGGAATGGTCACCCACCAGGGTGACCAGCCGTTGATGTAGCCGACGGTGCAGGTGACGAAGGCGGTCAGGGACGCGAGAAAGATCCCGATGGTGGGTAGCGCGAGCTTGGGTACGGCCTCGCCCGGATCGGGCAGCGCGTGCTGCGCGGTGGACCCGGAGGTCGCTGGGGCCTGCTCGACGGTCGACATAGCTGGAAGAGCTTAGTCGACACGCGTCAACTACTCCACTAGCTTGGCGGCGGCCTGCAAATGCTCGATCGCCTCGGCCACCACCGACTCGATCAGCTCGGCGCACGACGGCAGGTCGTCCAGGATGCCGGCCACCTGGCCGGACGCCAGTACGCCGGCCTCAGTATTGCCCTCGACCAGCCCCGCCTTGAGCAGCATCGGGGTGTTCGCCGCCATCACCACCTGCGACCAGGTGAGTTCCTTGCCGTGCCGCATGGCTAGCCCGTCTTGGATCATCGATCGCCAGCTCATCTGCGACATCTGCTTGAATTTGGCGGCGTTGCGCACCGCCGCGGTGAAACCCCTTGCCCGCGAACCGCTTTCCAGCTTCTCCACCAGCCCGGTGCGCAGCACCCGGTGCGGCATGCCGTCGACGCGGGTGGTGACCACGGTCCCGTCCAGGGCGGATTCAAGATAGCGCCGCTTGACGGCGTCGGGCACAGTGGAATCCGAGGTGAGCAGGAAGCGGGTGCCCATGGCAACCCCCGCGGCGCCGTAGGACAACGCCGCGGCCAGTCCACGTCCGTCGAAGAAGCCGCCGGCGGCGATCACCGGGATGCCGGTGCCCTCGACCGCGTCCAGAACGGACGGCAGCAGCAAGGTGGTGGCGACCGGGCCGGTGTGCCCGCCGCCTTCGCCGCCCTGCACGATCATCGCGTCGGCGCCCCACCCGGCCACCTTGCGGGCGTGCTTGGCCGCGCCGATCGACGGGATGACTACCGCGCCGGCCTCTTTGAGCCGGGCGATGAGTTCAGGCTTGGGCGCCAAAGCGAACGAAGCGACCTTGACGCCCTCGCGGATCATCAACTCGACGCGATCACCGGCATCGGCGGCGTCGGCGCGGATGTTGACGCCGAATGGCTTGTCGGTCGCGGCCTTGACTTTGCTTATGGCCGTGGCCAACTCGTCCAGGGTCATGGTGGCCGAGGCCAGGATGCCCAGCCCGCCGGCGTTGGCCGTGGCCGAGACCAGCCGGGCGCCGGCCACCCAACCCATCCCGGTCTGCACTACCGGGTGTTCTATGCCGACCAGCTCGGTCAGCGGTGTCTTGATCCTCACTACCGGATCTCTCTGTCGCGCAGCGCTTTCGGGTCGATGACCTCGCGGATCAGCCGCAGTTCGTCGTCGGTAGGCTGCCGGGTCTCGTCGGCTTCATCGAGGCCGTGCACCTCGAATGACGTGGCTTCGCGGACGTCGTTGGGTGCGACGCCGGGGTGCAGGGACAGCGCCCGCATGGTGTGGTCCGGTCCGCCGAAGTCGAAGACACCCAGGTTGGACACCACCCGGAAGATGTTGACGAACCGGAAAGCCGGGTTGTCGGCGTCTACCTTGTCATAGCCGATGCCGCAGACGATATCAACCTTCTCGGTGAATACCCGCTTGGAATGGTTGCCCACCCAGTAACTGGTGGCGTGATTCATGGTGTTGCCGGGCGAGCCGCGCAGCCCGAACATCTGCCGGGTCGGCTGCTGCAGCGGGCCGAACGCCGAGATGTTCTGATTGCCATAGCGGTCAACCTGATTGGCGCCCATCACCACATGCCGCCGGCCCCAGGCCAGCGTCTCGAAGACGCGTCCGAACGGCATCCAGCCTTCGACAGGTCCGGTCTTGCCGAGTGCGGGGGTATCTGCCAGCAGTTGCGCTTCGCCATCGGTGAGCAGAATGTCTGGAGAGAACGTCAACCGCGCCAGCCGGGCTCCGACCGACGCCATATTGGTCATCGGGCTGATCATGATTTCGCCTGCATCCCTGAATAACTCGGCGCAGGCGACGGCGCAGATCTCGGCGCGGGTGCCGGTCATTTGGCTGCCTCCTCGGCGAACTTGCGCACGGCGGCCTGGTAGTCCTCTTCGCTGCCGGACAGATACGTCGACACGAACTGCTGCCAGCCCTCCTCGGTGGAGGCGGCTTCGGCATAGTGCCGCTGAAACTTCTCGTCTCGGCCGTAATCGGGCGCGGCGGTGGTGAAATGAGCACCACCGGGGGCCTCGACCACGCCGTCGACCATCATACGGTTGATCAACAGTGCTTGCGGCGGCACGGATTTGACGAGTTCCTCGGTGGAGACGATGCGCTCGACCGACAGGAAGCGCTTGTCGGCGGCCATCAGGAACAGGTCGTCGAAGTAGGGGTCGATGCCGGTGTATGCGGCATTGCCTCTGTGGTCACCGAGGTTGAGGTGCGCGAATGCGGCATCGAGGCGCAGCGCGGGCATGGCGATCAAGGTCTCGTAGCCGCCGTCGGTGGGATAGGGGCTGGTGACCGTCTTGAGTTCACCCTCCCAGAAGTCGAGCACCGAACTGCCGAGTCCCGCGCGGGTCGGCAGGAACGGGAGCCGCTGTGCCGCCGCCTGCAGACCGTTGCGCAGCATGCCCTCGTCCATCTCACGGGCCTCGATGGCACCGCTGGTGCGGGCCTTGGCAAACCACGGGTCGTAGAAGGGTGGCGAGTCCAGGGAGACGAACCCGTAGTACACCCGCTTGACCTTGCCGGCCGAACACAGCAGACCGAGGTCCGGTCCGCCGTAGGTGACCACGGTCAGATCGGTGACGTCGGTGCGCAGCAGGGCGCGCACGAAGGCCATCGGCTTGCGTCGCGATCCCCAGCCGGCGATGCCGATGGTCATGCCGCTCTGTACGTGTGCGACAGCATCGTCCAATGAGGTGAGTTTGCTCATTCCTTCTTGCCTTTCGCCGTTCCGGCGAATGCGTCGCGGTGTTCGTCGGCGACGCCGGCCAGGTTGAGCTCGAAGGTAAACCCTTGCTCCATGCGGTAACTCGAGTTCACGCGTTGTACGTCGATCAAATTCAGCGCCTCCTTGGCGGCGCGGATGACGCGGGTGTCCTTGGCGGCGATGTCGCGGGCCACCTTCAGGGCCGCCTCGTCCAGCTCGGCGCGGGGCACCACCTCGTGCACCGAACCGAAGTGGTGCAGGGTGGCGGCGTCCACGGTGGCGGCGGTGAAGAACAGCCGCCGCATCATGTGCTGGGGGACCAGGCGGGACAGATGGGTGGCAGCGCCCAGCGCGCCGCGCTCTACCTCCGGCAGCCCGAAAGTCGCGTCGTCGGAGGCGACGATGACATCGGCGTTGCCGACCAACCCGATCCCACCGCCGACGCAGAAACCGTTCACCGCGGCGATCACCGGCACCGCGCATTCGTACACCGCACGGAACGCCGCGAAGCAGCCGCGGTTCGCGTCGATGAGTGCGGTGAACCCCTCGGTCCGCTGCATCTCCTTGATGTCGACGCCGGCGTTGAAGCCGCGGCCTTCGGCCCGCAGGATCACCGCATGGGTCTGTGGGTCCCGTCCGGCGGCGGTGATCGCGTCGCCGAGTTCGAACCATCCCTGCGACGGAATGGCGTTGACGGGGGGATAGTCGACGGTGACCGCGACTATTCCTGGTTCGGGGGTGGTGGAGGTGATCGTCATAGCACTTCCTGCTGAGTCTGCTGGGCCAATTACCTAAGCAAGCACTTGCTTGGTACGCTAGCACAGTGACCGAACCCCAATCAGCCCCCGGCAGCATCAATCTGGGTCTGTCGGGACGCGTGGTGCTGGTGACGGGGGGCGTTCGCGGCGTGGGGGCCGGCATCAGCTCGGTTTTCGCCGAACAGGGCGCGACGGTCGTCACCTGCGCGCGCCGGCCGGTCGAAGGCTTTCCGCATGAGTTCCACAGCTGCGATGTGCGCGATGAGCAGGCCGTCGAAGCCCTGATCGGCGCGATCGTCGAGCGACACGGCAGGATCGACGTCGTCGTCAACAACGCCGGGGGCTCGCCGTACGTGCTGACGGCGGGGTCAAGCCCGAAGTTCAGCCGCAAGATCATCGAGTTGAATCTCATTGGGGGCCTGTTGGTTTCGCAGTACGCGAACGACAAGATGCAGGACCAGCCCGGCGGCGGGTCGATCGTCAACATCTGCAGTCTCAGCGGCAGGCGGCCCAGTCCGGGCACCGCGGCGTACGGGGCGGCCAAGGCCGGGCTAGAGAGTCTCACCGAGACGCTGGCGGTGGAGTGGGGGCCGAAGGTCCGGGTGAACGCCTGCGTGGTCGGCATGGTGGAAACCGAACAGGCCGATCTGTTCTACGGCGACGCCGAGTCGATCGCCGAGATCTCCAAGAATGTGCCACTGGGCCGACTGGCCAAACCGGCGGATATCGGCTGGGCCGCAGCCTTTTTGGCCTGTGACGCGGCGTCTTACATCAGCGGGGCAACGCTGGAGGTGCACGGTGGTGGTGAGCCGCCGCACTATCTGGCCACAACGAACGCGAGCGCGATCAAGTAGAGGGAGAGGGTAGATATGGGTTGGGTTGACGGGCGGGTGGTCATCGTCACCGGGGCGGGCCGCGGCATCGGCCGGGCGCACGCGCTGGCGTTCGCCGCCGAGGGTGCCCGCGTGGTAGTCAACGACATCGGCGTGGGACTCGACGGATCGGCAGGGGAGAGCCCGGCGCAGCAGGTGGTCGACGAAATCACCGCCGCTGGTGGGGAAGCCGTGGTCAACGGTGACGACGTCGCCGACTGGACCGGTGCGCAGAACCTGATCGACACCGCCGTCGACACATTCGGCGGCCTGGACGTGCTGGTCAACAACGCCGGTTTCATCCGCGACCGAATGTTGGCCAATACCAGCGAAAGTGAGTGGGACGCCGTCATCCGCGTGCACCTCAAGGGGCACTTCGCCACCTTGCGGCATGCGGCGGCCTACTGGCGCCGGCAGATCAAAGGCGGAACCGTCGGCCCGGACGACCTCAACGCCCGCATCATCAACACCAGCTCAGGTGCCGGTCTGCAGGGCAGCGTCGGGCAGGGTAACTACTCCGCCGCCAAGGCGGGCATCGCGGCGTTGACTCTGGTCGGCGCAGCCGAATTCGGGCGCTACGGCATCACGGTCAACGCGATCGCGCCCGCCGCCCGCACCCGGATGACCGAGGCTGTGTTCGCTGAGACCATGGCCGCGCCGGAGGACGGTGCGTTCGACGCCATGGCGCCGGAGAACGTTTCGCCGCTGGTGGTGTGGCTGGGCAGCGTCGAATCCCGCGGCGTCACCGGCAAAGTGTTCGAAGTCGAGGGCGGACTGATCCGCGTCGCCGAAGGGTGGGCGCACGGGCCGCAGATCGACAAGGGCGCGAAGTGGGACCCCGCCGAGCTGGGGCCGGTGGTCACCGACCTGCTGGCCAAGTCCCGGACGCCGGTACCGGTTTACGGGGCCGGTTCGTAGCCGGCGTCGTACCATATGCTCCGAAAGGAGCGGGGGAGTCGGCGCACCGTTCGGGAAGCCGTTGCCCCTGATCACCATTGGACGAGCCGTTAGCCGAATCGCTGAACGACCTGGCGACGCACGGACATTTCACGATGGAGTTCTGCGGCGGAACGACCCCACTGGGCCACAGGTGGGAACTTCGCCGGTTCGACGGCAGCCTTCTTGCCCGAACGGCCAGGGTGCACCGCGGCGGAGCCGTTGCGCAGCGGCTGTGGAAGCTTGTGGTTCTGACCGGAATGGACGCCGGCAACGACATCCATGTCGAACTTCGGGGAGCGCGCGGTGCCGTGCTGGCTCGAATCAGCTCGATCAATGAAAAACCGGCGCCAGTGACGGTGAGTGATCCGGACGGACGACTCATTGCGAAAAGTGTCCACGACAAAGATGCCCTGACGGTGTACGGCGCCGATGACTGCATGGCCGCGCGGCTTGCGTGCCAGGGCGGCGGTCCTTGGCCGGTGAACGATGCAAAAGGCGCGGTGATTGGCCAGCTGGTCGGCGGTGAACCCGGACCGTCGGTAAGTCCGCAGCTCTCGGAACTGCTGGTGTCTCCCCAGACGGCGCTCAACTCGGCGGCCTACAACAACAGTCAGCATCTCGGTTTGCGCCGGGTCACCCAATACAGCTTCATTACAGCGACCGAGGGACCAGCGCCCATGCCAGTCGCATTACTGCCACTTCTGGCAGGGCTCACGTACTGAGCCGCGTCCTGCGGCGAGGTCGACTGCCGACAGAACTCGGTCGAGGTCAGGAACTGGGGTTCGCAGCCGAGTCGTGGCAACGCTCCCACACGAGACGCCGGCGGATTGTTCGCGAACTGCGAGACGGGTGTTCCTGCGCAGCAGTACTGTGCCTTCCTACCGGTCCATGTTCGGGCATGGCTGGTGCGCGACCCCTCGGAGGTGTCAGATGTCATTTGTGATCGTGACGCCGGAGAATATTTTCTCGGCAGCAACAGATTTGGCGGGCATCGCTTCGACCCTCAACGCCGCGGATGTGTCGGCCGCAGCTCATACCACCGGGATTCTTGCGGCAGCCGAAGACGACGTGTCGGCAGCGATCGCAGCGACCTTCTCCCACTACGCCCTGGGTTATCAGGCGCTCAGCACACATGCGGCGGCCTTTCAACAGCAGTTCCTGCGAGCCTTGACGGCGGGTGCGGGGGCCTATGCCGCCGCCGAGGCGGCCAACGCTTCTCCTATGCAGCAGCTGCTTGCCGCGATAAACGCGCCGGTGCAGGCGCTGACCGGGCGCCCATTGATCGGCAACGGGGCTGATGGGGCGCCGGGCACCGGGGCTAACGGGGCCCCGGGCGGGTGGCTGCTCGGTGACGGCGGGGCCGGCGGCTCCGGAGCACCCGCAACGGCGTCTACACCCGGCGGCTCCGGTGGTGCCGGGGGTGCGGCCGGACTGTTGGGCTCAGGTGGTGCCGGCGGCGCTGGCGGGAGCACTTCATTTGTCGCACAGCCCGCCGGGGCCGGTGGCGCCGGCGGGTCCGGCGGGTGGTTGTCGGGCAACGCCGGTGTCGGCGGTGCCGGCGGAGCCGCGTGGGGGGGCGGAAAGGCCGGCGCCGCCGACACCGGCAC
>NZ_LQOY01000062.1 GCF_002101675.1 Mycobacterium gordonae
GGTGGTGCCAGTACCACCTGGAATGGCGGGTTCGGCGGGGTCGGCGGCATGGGCTTCGGCGGATTCGGCAGCAACCTCTACTTCAGCGGCGGCGCCGGCGGCGACGGTGGCTACGGCGGCAACATCGGCGGGACCGGCGAAAGGGGCGGTAACGCGGGGCTGTTCGGCAACGGTGGTAACGGCGGTGCCGGCGGCGCCGGCGGCGTCCAGGGCGGGCCCGGCGGTGCTGGTGGGGCGGGCGGCTTCATCGGCAACGGCGGCAACGGCGGCAACGGCGGCGCCGGACCGATTCACGGGAGCCCCGGCGCGGGCGGCGCCGCGCTGATCGGTGCGGGCGGGCTGCCCGGCCAGCCGTAGAACGGCTAAATCAACTGCGTTCCAACAACTTCAGCAGGTAATTGCCGTACCCGGACTTGACCAGGCTCTGCCCGCGCTGCGCCAACTGCTCGTCGTCGATCCAGCCCAATCGCCATGCCACTTCTTCGGGAACGCTGACCTTCAGCCCCTGCCGCAATTCCAGCGTCCGGACGAAATCTGCGGCGTCGAGCAAGGAATCGAACGTACCGGTGTCCAACCACGCCGTGCCGCGGGCCAGCACCTCAACGGCCAGCCGGCCGCGGTTCAGGTAGATCTGGTTGACCTCGGTGATCTCGTATTCGCCGCGGGCGGACTTTTTCAGACCCTTGGCGATCTCGACCACATCGTTGTCGTAGAAATACAGACCCGGGACCGCGTATTGCGACTTCGGGGTCGCCGGCTTCTCCTCGAGCGACACCGCCATGCCGCCCGCGTCGAACTCCACCACACCGTAGGCCGACGGGTTGGCCACCCAATAGGCGAAAACCGCTCCGCCAGTGATGGATTGAAACCGGCTCAGGCTGGTGCCCAACCCGGGACCGTAGAAGATGTTGTCGCCCAACACCAATGCCACAGAATCATTGCCGATGTGATCGGCGCCGAGGACGAATGCCTGAGCCAGGCCGTCGGGTCGCTCCTGAACCGCATAGGTCAGGTTGATCCCGAATTGAGTTCCGTCACCGAGTAGTCGGTGGAATCCGGCCGCGTCGTGCGGGGTGGTGACCATCAGGATGTCGCGGATGCCGGCCATCATCAGGGTGGTCAGCGGGTAGTAGATCATCGGCTTGTCGTAGACCGGCAGCAACTGCTTGCTGATCCCCATCGTGATCGGGTACAGACGGGTGCCTGAACCACCCGCCAAGATGATCCCGCGCATAACTGACTCCCTCAGCCTCAGTCGACCCGGTCGTTCTCGGTGAGTTCGGTCGCCGACAGCGCCGACGCCAGGTCCGCGTGACGGAACACCGACGTGACATGGTCGCGGACCACCCGGAAAGCCGACGCGGTCGTCGACGCGTTGAAGGGCTTGTTGCGGTCGCTGATCTGCTGTTCGACGACCACTATGCCGTCGTGTGTGTACATCCGGCCGAGTTCTGCCCGCGCTGTCAGCGAGCTGACCCAACGCCGCAGCGCGTCGTGGCCCTGTAGCGCGCCGTGTGCGTCACCGATTTCGATGTCGTCACTGGACAAAGAAACCAGGGTGTCGATGTCGACGCTGTTCAGGGCATCGTGCCAGGCGAGCACGGTGGCGATCTCGGATGTGGTCATGGACTGCAAGTCTAGAGAGGGGTGCGGTCCAGCCACCTCCGCCATACGGCTTCGTCGCCGAACACCGCGATGCCGGTCTCGGCGAGAGGGACTCGGCGGGTCATGGCAAGCAGAAGTTCGGTGGCCGCACCGCGCAGCGCGACGGTGCCTTTGCCATGTTCGTGCGACCACGTGATGACGACGTCGTCGACGGCCACCGTCCATTCGCCGGCCTCGCCCAAGCCGGGATCGGTGGCGTGCAGGTGCAGTGTGTCACCACCCTCCAGCGGAAGCGCGGCACCGTCCTTTCCGGCTTGGATCACGATGCGTTCCAGGAACTCGTCGATCCCGTCAGCCGCCACCGCGGCATCGAGGGTGAAATCGGCGCCGACGGCCAAGGCGGCGTCGGCTCGATGCACCAGGTTCTCGTGCAGGCGTCGCCGGACCCACCAGTTCGCCGGCCGGGGCCCGAGGAATGTCCAGACCGGGGTGTCGCCTCCGGCCACTTCGACGGCGTCGACCAGTAGCTGCGCGCCGTCGTTGAGCCACGCAATCGCGTCGTCCAACTCCGGTGGCGGTTTGCCACCTTCGACGCTGCGGAAATCGAGAAAGGTGTCCATCCGGTCGCGGACGATCTGCGCGGCCCAGCGATCACCGCGACCGACGTGGCGGAACAGCTGTTCAAGGTTCCAGCCTGGACAGGTCGGCACCGGCGTCGATTGATCGGCGGCGCGGATCAGTTCGCCGAGAGCCCGGGTTTCTGCGAGGTATGTCGACGCGTAATCCACCCGGATGACGCTACTCCCGCCGTCAGTAGACCGACACGGCGTTGCTTTCGGCCCACGTTTTCTCGGCGTCCGAACCGCCCGGCGGCGGAACGAGCCCGTTGATCATCCACAGCTCCTCGCTGGTTTCGTCGACGTGAAACTCCCAGTGCAGATCGGGTTTGGTCGCAGCGAGCGGAGTCAGGATGTTCTTGATCCAGCGGGTGATCCGCTGACGATCCACCGTGTCGCGCGAATGCCGGGCGATGTGATCGATGACGACGCGGATGGCCATCGGAGCCGGCTCGCCGCCTACGTAGAAGTCCTGGGTTCCAGTCTCCTTGAACAACGTGATCACGTAGAACCGTGGCAGACCGGCCTTCTCGTAGTGGTCGGTGATCCGGCCTGCCAGCTCGTGCTTCTCGGCGTCAGTGAAGACGCCGGGCGAATGGTGAATTGTCCACAGCGGCATGATGTTTCCTAGCGCGCCAGCGTGAAGGCCAGGTTCTC
Organism: Mycobacterium gordonae; assembly: GCF_002101675.1. GTDB lineage: Bacteria > Actinomycetota > Actinomycetes > Mycobacteriales > Mycobacteriaceae > Mycobacterium > Mycobacterium gordonae. The sequence continues at coordinate 2,880 of NZ_LQOY01000062.1, forward strand.
CACCGGGCCCGACAGTGCGGCCTTGACGTTGACGGTGACGTCGTCGACGAGCACCTCGACGGCCCCGGCTTCCAACCCGTCCACGATCCGTCGGGCGACCTCGGCAGGCGTCGTCTTCTGCATCGGGATATCCGCGACCATGTCGGTGTCGATGAATCCGGCGTGCACGCCGACCACCTGGGTGTGCTGCGACTCCAGTTCCAGGCGTAGCGAGTTGGTGACCGACCAGATCGCGGCTTTGGAGGCACCATAGGCTCCGCTGCCGGCCAGCCAGGACAGCACCGAATGCACGTTGACCACCGCGCCGCCGCCGTTGGCCGCCAGGATCGGTGCAAACGCCCGCGTGACCCGCAGCGGCCCGAAGACGTTGATATCGAACGTTTCCTGGACCTGATCGAAGTTTCCAGTCAGTAGCGGAGCGGGGATGAGGATGCCCGCGTTGTTGATCACGATGTCGGCGTCGCCCGCGTTCTGGGCGAGCGTGGCGACCGAGTCGGCTGATCGGACTTGCAGTTCCCGGGTCACCACCTGCGGGCGCTCATCGGTGAAAGAGCTTGTGGCGGTGGAATAGACCTTGCGGGCCCCTCGGGCCAGCACCTCGTCGACCAGGGCCGCGCCCAGCCCGCGCCGGCCTCCTGTCACCACAACCACCTTGTCGGCTACCGCAACCATGTCATGCTTCCTTCCACTTCCCTGACTAACGACTTCGTTAGTTAGATCGAACCACGCTATGCTGGATAACGCAATCGTTACTTATGTGAGGTGCGTCATGGAGTTCGAGAAGAAGCTGCGCGACCGCAAGAAGTGGTCGATCGGCGATGGCTGCTCGATGGCCAAGGCGCTCGACCTGCTGAACACCAAGACCACGTTTCTGGTGCTACGTGAATGTTTCTACGGCACAACCCGTTTCGAGGACTTCGTGGAGAGGATCGGCACGTCCGCACCGGCGGTCTCGCGGGCGATGAAGCAGTTGGAGTCGGCCGGCATCGTCACCCGGGTGCCCTATCAGGAACCGGGCCGCCGGGCCCGCGACGAGTACCACCTCACCCCGGCGGGCAAGGACCTGCTACCGGTCTTCCTGTCGTTGGTGCAGTGGGGGGACAAGCACCTGCAGAACGGTCGGGGCCCGTTGCGATTCGTCGACGCCACGAGCGGGCGGGCTCTCGGGGTACGAATTGCCGATGAATCCGGTGCTCTGGTGCAGGATTCCGACGACGTTGAGATTCGGCTGAATTACCCGACCAGAGGGCGGTGAAAGCACTCTCTAAAGATTGGACTTTGAACGCCGGTGCACGTCTGCGCCGGTAACCGATATATGAATCAATGTATAGAGCGGCGGGCAAACAATGAAATGTCCCGGAATCGTGTAGGTTTTGGGTTCCGTCACGTTGTTGACGGGTCGAGAAGTTGCCCGGTGGGAGGACCACGATGTCGTATCTCATGGCCGCACCGGAACGGATCGCGACGGCGGCAGCCGATGCCGCGGGTATCAACTCTTTGATGCGGGCGGCCAACTCGGCGGCGTTGGCCCCTACCTGCACGCTGATCGCCGCTGCCGGTGATGAAGTATCGGCAGCGGTCGCCTCAGCGTTTTCCGGCTACGCCGAGGAATACCAGAGGCTCGGCGCGCAGGTGGTGGCGCTACATGAGCAATTTGTGCGGGCAGTGAGTGAGGCCGGCGGGGCGTATGCGGCCGCGGATGCCGCTAACGCCGGCCCACTGCAGGCCGTCGTCAGCGACGTCCTGGGTCTGGTCAATGCGCCGACGAACTTCTTCTTGGGACGTCCGTTGATCGGCAACGGGGTTGACGGGATGCCCGGCAGCGGGCAGGCCGGTGGGGACGGCGGGATTCTGTGGGGCGATGGCGGTGCAGGCGGGTCGGGGTGGCTAGGTCAAAGTGGGGGGCGCGGCGGTAATGCCGGATTGATCGGCAA
>NZ_LQOY01000063.1 GCF_002101675.1 Mycobacterium gordonae
CCACCGGCCTGACCACCGATCGCACCACCAACCTGACCACCAACACCAACCGCGCCGCCGACCTGACCACCAACGCCAACCGCGCCGCCCAGCCCGCCACCGACCTGACCACCGATGCCACCACCAATGGCGCCACCGGCCTGACCACCGATCGCACCACCAACCTGACCACCAACACCAACCGCGCCGCCGACCTGACCGCCAACGCCAACCGCGCCGCCCAGCCCGCCACCGATTGCGCCACCGACGCCGGCACCGACCTGACCACCGAGTCCGATGCCGGCCTGGCCGCCAATCCCGCCGCCGAGGCCCACACCAGCTCCCCCGCCGATGCCACCGATCACGCCGCCCTGAGCTTCAATCTCGGCTTGCAGCCCGAAGCCGACGCCGGCCTGCGCACCCACACCCACGCCGGTTCCGACACCGGCGCCCAGTCCGGCTCCGACCCCCGCTTGCACACCCAACCCAACCTCGAGACCGGCCTGGGCTCCGACACCAACTCCGGCGCCCACACCACCAGTCGGCTCGATGAACGCCAAACCGGGAGCGGGCGCGACGACACCGGGCTGCGCGCCCAGCCCTGTCTGCCCAACCAACCCTGCGTTCAGACCGGTCGCGAGACCCGCCCCGACGTCAGCCGCAGCCGCACCGGCCAATCCCACGCCCGCATCGGCGGCGATCAGACCCGCGTCAGTCGCGACACTGCCGGCATCATTCGCGACCAGTCCAGCGTTGCTGATGATTGGCCCCGCGTCCTGCGCGACGAGACTGGATACAACATCCGCATCCGACGACGGGATCGCGAGACCGTGCTGATCAGCTACCGCCTGCTGCAACGCTCCGATCGGGTCCTCGGATGAGACGGCGACCCCGGGGACTGCGCTGGCCACTGCCGACGAGACCTCAGCAGGGGAAACGTTGATCAGTCCGGCGTTGGTCATCGCCTGCCCGGGAGCAGCGACAAAAGATTGCGCCGCCTCTTCACTACGGAACAGGCTCAGGATGTAGTCCACTAGCGAGGTCATCTTCTTTTCCCTTCAATCGAAACCGTGAAGTTGTTCGCCGAAGTGACCGGCGCTCTGTCGTAAACGGTATGGATTCCGCGACCCCCCCAAATCGGGGTCAGTTCCCTTAACCGGGGGACCACCCACCGGGATAGTCGGGGCTGCCTCGTTAGGGGATTAGGGGAAAAGTGGGACCCCCCATCCCATGCTGAAACCACCCCCGCTTACAGCATTTCTGCACGTCAAACACTAGTCCGCGGTCGTCTCAGACGCCAGACAGGTCGGTAAAGAAAGAAGATCAGCCCTGCACGCCGTGCATGCCGAAGCCGTGGTGATCGGGCGGTGCATCGTGCGGATGCGCGTCCGGATGAATCACCGAGTGGTCCCATAGTCCAGGGTCGCTGGCCGGGAAGCCCCCATGATCGAACGCGATCTCGGGCATTCCGCCACCCGTGACCAGCCCAGACTGCTCAGGGTGGCCGATCTGGACCGGAGGAGGACCGGCGGGCGTGTCGACCGGCAGGTGTGCCGCGGGCTGATTGATAACACCCCCAAGGCCACTGATCGCCCCGTGCTGGGACACCGACGCAGCCGGCGTATGCGGCGTGAAGGCATCGAAAGCCGCGGTGGCCGCCCCGCTCGCCCACACATTGCCGGGATCGGCGACGGGCATGCCGGCAACCGCACCGGTGGGCCCGGCCATTGACAGCGAGTCCGAAACCATCGGGATCAGATTGTTGACATCGACGCTGGTCACGTCCGTAAGGTGCGCATCAGCGATGGCCTGGGCGGGGTTGGCGGCATAGCGCGCTGCAGCCTCCGGATCCCGCACAAGCGAGATCACGAAGTCGAGCAACGAATTGGCCATTACCTATCTCCCTGTAGGTCGAGCCCGCAGAAATCCAGCACTAGCACGATGCTATCCGGTGAGCTGACACCGGTGTTCGGTGCGAACCCCGACCAGCCCCAACGCCCATTAGGGGGTGACGCGTTAGGGGAATGATCGGGTTACGGGGCCGAAACGGCTATGGTGGACGAGCCACTGGTGATCGATCGTAGGTGCACAGGGGGTTGGCGCTTGGAATTCCCGCGTGCTGCCCGCGATGTCCTCGGCAATCTCGCCAACGCCGCGGCGGCCCCGGCCAAGGCGATGATCGTCGGTGGCATCGGCACCGGCAAGACGACTTTCCTGGCCGCGGTCCGCGACAGCCTGCTCCATGCGGGCGTGCCGGTGCTGACCCGGCCGCCACGCCACGACGATCCGCCCGAGACGGCATTCGTGGTCGACGAGGCGCACCTGCTCACCGACGACGAGCTCCTCAAGCTCACCGAACGCGTCGGCGACACCCGCGCCACCATCGTGGTCGCGGCCGAACCCCATGAGCAGCGCGGGGCGCTACGTTCCCTGTCCACGGCGATCGCGAGGGAAAGACCTCGGATAACGCTGGGCCCATTGCCGGTCCCCGAACATCAACTCGACTACACCGCGGGTCTGCCGTTTCTCGTGCACGCTAAGTCACGAGGCGGTCAATCGCAGTCGGCGAAGCTCGCACTCATCGAGCGGCTGCGCCGAATCGACGAGCCCGATCTGGACACCCTGCTTCTCATGTCGCTGACCCACGCACTGGGTGCCACCGATGTCGCTGCGGCTCTTGGTATTTCGATGATCGACGCCCGGGTTCTGGTCGATCGGGCGCACGCCAGCGGGCTCGTCGAGCCGTCCTACCCCGCCGGGTTTCTACAACTTGTTCATGAAAGCGTCGCTCAGATCCTCGGGAACGCTCACCATCGAGAAGTCGAAACCTCGCTGCTGCGTTCCCAACTCGACATCGCAACCGTCTCAGCGGAATTCGCGCTACGACTGGCCGAACACGGTCTTTGTGACGAGCGACTAAGCGCCATCCTCTCCCGCCACGCCGCCGAAATCCGTGGCGACGCAGCCCAAGCCGCGCGGTTCTACCGGGCAGCGGTCCAGACCGGCGCCTCCGGCTTGACACCGCGTTTGGCTGATGCGCTCGCCCTCAGCGGCGACTGTTCAGCTGCCGCGGCGTTGGCCGACAGTTTGCTCGGCTCCCAGGATTTCACCGAACGCGCCGCGGCAGTGCGGATAGCAGCCAGCGTCGCGACGCACGACGGCAACTCCACGCAGGCGGCCGAGTTGTTCGGCTGGCTCGGTCCGTATCCGGATTCCGTGGTGGCCGCGGCAGGTGCGATCGTGCTTGCTGCGACGGGTGACCTTGCGACGGCCCAGGCCGCCGTGCGACTCAAGGACTCAGGCCCCCCGACGACTACCGCTCGCGCATCCCGCAGCCTGGCCGAAGGCCTGCTGCTGACCATGGATCAGCCTTACCCGGCTGCAATGGCGAAGCTCAGCGGGTCCATCGCGGTGGAACAGCCGATCGGCGAGGCATTCCCGGACAGCCCGGCCGCGCTCGTCACCCTCGCCGCAATACACGGCGGGGACCCGGTGCGGGCGCACAGTGTGATTGGGCGCGCGGTGCGCGCGGACACCGAGATGCTGTTCAAACACCGACACCTGCTGCTCTGCGGCTGGATCAAGATGCAAGACGGCCAACTGCCGTCGGCCGGCGCAGACGTCACCGCTGTCTCGGGGGTACACCTGCACCGCCGAGACGCGCTGTGGGCCGCCGCCCTGCAGACCGCGATCGCCCGACGCAGCGGCGACACCGGCGGGCTGCAAAAGCACTGGTACGCAGCCGTCGAGGTGCTCGCGGAGTACTCCTTGGACCTCTTCGCGCTGCTGCCGCTGGGCGAGCTGTGGGTCGCGGCCGCCCGCATGCGCCAGGTTGATCAGCTGCACCACGCCCTGGATCAGGCGTTCGCGCTGCTCAACTCGCTGGGAAACCCGCCGCTGTGGTCGATACCGCTGCACTGGGCGGGTGTGCACGCCGGAATCCTGGCCAACTCTCCGGACTCCGTCGCACCGCACGGACAGGCCCTCAGCGCAGCAGCCGCGCAAAGTACCCTCGCCCAGGCGCTTTCGGTTGCCGGACGAACGTGGCTGAAAGTGCTTGCCGGACAGGTGGACGCCGGCGAGGTCGGTGCGGCGGCGCGGTCGTTGACACATGTCGGGTTGACCTCCGACGCCACCCGGCTCGCGGGTCAGGCAGCGCTGCAGACATCCGACCCCCGGGTATCCGGCGCCATGCTGCAGCTCGCCCGCGACCTCAAGGTCGGCACGGGTTTCGCCGAAGCGCCCAGCGGCGAGGGACAAGGAGAACCCGCTGCGCCGGCGCCACGCCAGCCAACATCGGGAACACCGTTGTCTGACCGCGAACGTGAAGTCGCCGAACTACTACTGCTGGGCATGCCCTACCGCGATATCGGCGGCCAACTGTTCATCTCGGCAAAAACCGTCGAGCATCACGTCGCGCGAATCCGCCGCAGGCTCGGCGCCGGCTCACGCTCGGAGATGCTGTCGATGCTGCGCGCGATGCTGGCTCCGCAAAGCTGAGGTGTACGCCTGATCACACCGCACTCCGGTGGGCTGGTGATCTGCGCAAACTTAGGTTTGCCTATCTCGCGGCGAATCCCACAAAGATGTCAGTATGAGCAAGTTGACTAGCAAAGGCGCATCCGCGCCCCACGGCATCTGAATGACGATGAATCGAGGTGGCCTTCGGTGACCACGCAGACCCTCATCCGGCTCGTCCTGGGCATGGGCATGACCGCGGTCGTGATCTTGCTTGCCCTCAAACGAGTCTGGTGGTTGTACAAGCTGGTCACGTCCGGGCAGCCGGCAAGCGGACGCACCGATGACATCGGCAAGCGTGTCTGGGCGCAGGTGTCTGAGGTGTTCGGTCAGCGCAAGCTGCTCAAGTGGTCGGTCCCCGGTGTCGCCCACTTCTTCACCATGTGGGGCTTTTTCATCCTGCTCACGGTCTACATCGAGGCCTACGGGGTGCTTTTCAAGCCAGACTTCGCCCTACCCTTCATCGGGCATTGGGACGCCCTGGGCGCCCTGCAGGACTTCTTCGCCCTGGCCGTCCTGAGCGGCATCGTCGCGTTCGCCATCATCCGGTTGCGAACCGAGCCCAAGGAATACGGGCGCCAGTCCCGGTTCTACGGTTCACACACCGGCGGTGCGTGGCTGATTCTGTTCATGATCTTCAACGTCATCTGGACTTACGCCATCTTCCGCGGTGCGTCGGTCAACGCGCTCGGTGACGAATTCCCTTACGGCAACGGCGCATTCTTCTCCCACGCCATGGGCAACCTGCTGTCCGGGCTCGGCCCGCACACCAACGAGATCATCGAGACCGTCGCGCTGCTGCTGCATATCGGCGTGATGTTGTCCTTCCTGCTGATCGTGCTGCACTCCAAGCACTTGCACATCTTCCTGGCGCCCATCAACGTGACCTTCAAGCGACTGCCCGACGGATTGGGCCCGCTGCTGCCGCTGGAGGCCGACGGCAAGCCGATCGACTTCGAAAACCCGCCGGACGACGCCGAATTCGGCCGCGGCAAGATCGAGGACTTCACCTGGAAAGGCATGCTCGACTTCGCCACCTGTACCGAGTGCGGGCGATGCCAATCGCAATGCCCAGCGTGGAACACCGGCAAGCCGCTGTCTCCGAAGCTCGTCATCATGGACCTGCGTGACCATTGGATGGCCAAGGCGCCCTACATACTTGGCGAGAAGCAAAGCCCACTCGAGAACACACCGGAAGGTGGTCTCGGCGAGGAACTCCGCGGGGAGAAGCACGCCGAGGAGCACCACGTTCCTGAATCCGGCTTCGGCCGCATCATGGGCTCCGGGCCTGAGCAGGCGACTCGTCCGCTGGTCGGTACCGCCGAGCAGGGCGGCGTGATCGACCCAGACGTGTTGTGGTCCTGCGTGACCTGCGGCGCCTGCGTGGAGCAGTGTCCGGTCGACATCGAGCACGTCGACCACATCGTCGATATGCGCCGCTACCAGGTGATGATGGAGTCGGAGTTCCCCTCGGAGCTTTCGGTGCTGTTCAAGAACCTCGAGAACAAGGGCAACCCGTGGGGCCAGAACGCCTCTGACCGCACCGCCTGGATCGACGAGGTCGACTTCGACGTCCCGGTCTACGGCGAAGACGTCGAGAGCTTCGACGGCTACGAGTACCTGTTCTGGGTGGGTTGCGCCGGCGCCTACGACGATAAGGCGAAAAAGACCACCAAGGCCGTCGCGGAGCTGCTTTCCATCGCCGGAGTCAAGTACCTGGTCCTGGGCACCGGCGAGACCTGCAATGGCGATTCCGCGCGGCGCTCGGGCAACGAGTTCTTGTTCCAGCAGCTGGCTCAGCAGGCCGTCGAGACCCTGGACGGGCTATTCGAAGGGGTGGAGACCGTCGACCGCAAGATCGTCGTCACCTGCCCGCACTGCTTCAACACCCTCGGCAAGGAGTACCGCCAGCTCGGCAGCAACTACACGGTGCTGCACCACACCCAGCTGCTGAACCGGCTGGTGCGCGACAACAAGCTGGTCCCGGTGAACTCCGTTTCTCAGGACATCACCTACCACGACCCGTGCTACCTGGGCCGTCACAACAAGGTGTACGAGGCACCGCGTGAGCTGATCGGTGCCGCGGGCGCCAAGCTCACCGAAATGCCGCGCCACGCCGAGCGCAGCTTCTGCTGCGGTGCCGGTGGCGCACGCATGTGGATGGAAGAGCACATCGGCAAGCGCATCAACCACGAACGCGTCGACGAGGCGCTGGCCACCAACGCGGCCACCGTCGCGGTGGCGTGCCCGTTCTGCCGGGTGATGGTCACCGACGGCGTCAATGACCGCCAGGAAGAAGCCGGCCGCAGCGGTGTCGAGGTGCTCGACGTGGCCCAGGTGTTGCTCGCCTCGCTCGACCGCGACAGCGTGAAGCTGCCCGAAAAGGGCACGGCCGCAAAGGAAGCCGAAGAGCGGGCCGCCAAGGTGGAGAAGGCCAAGCCGAAAGCCGCCGCGGCTGCTCCTGCCGAGGCACCCGCCGAAGCGCCGGCAGCGGAGCCTGCCGCGCCTGCCGAAAAGCCCGCGGCGGCGACGCCCGCGGCGCCGGCCAAGGGTCTCGGCATAGCGGGTGGCGCCAAGCGCCCGGGCGCCAAGAAGGCGCCGCAAGCTGCCGCCTCGCCGGCTACGGAGGAAGCCGCCGCGCCGGCCGCGCCCACCAAGGGACTGGGCATGGCCGCCGGCGCCAAGCGCCCCGGCGCCAAGAAGGCTCCCGCCGCACCAGCTGAGTCGGCGGCGGCTACCGCGTCCGAACCCAAGGAAGGCGAGCCGCCGAGGCCCGCCGCACCCGTGAAGGGTCTTGGTCTGGCCGCGGGAGCCAAGCGTCCCGGAGAAAAGACCGCAGCCCGCCCTGGCCCAGCGAAGCCCGAAGCCCCGACGGAAAGCGCGGCAGTCGGGGGAGGCGAGGCACCCGCGCCCGAGGCTGAGAAGGCCGAGCCGGCCAAGCCCGCGGCGCCCGTGAAGGGGCTCGGTATCGCGGCCGGGGCCAAGCGGCCCGGTGCCAAGAAGAGCGCCCCTGCCGCCCCTGCCGCCCCTGCCGCCCCTGCGGCGCCAGCCGCGCCTGCCGAGCCCGCCGCACCCGCCGCATCCGAGCCGGAGCCGGAGCCCGCCGAGGCAAAGTCGGAACCCGCGGACACCAACGGTGACGCCAGTCCCCCGGCCGCACCTGCCGCGCCGGTCAAGGGCCTGGGACTGGCCAAGGGTGCACGCCCGCCGGGTAAGCGCTGATCACGGTTTCGCACCGAACAGCAAATATCGGTGGACAGCGATGGGACCATGGTTGACGTGACTACTCACCAGCTGCCCGCGCACACCTCCGGCCACCACCGGCAGCGGGTGTTCGCGCAGTCGTCCAAGCTGCAGGACGTTCTGTACGAAATCCGCGGGCCGGTACACCAGCACGCCGCACGGCTGGAGGCCGAAGGGCACCGCATCCTCAAGCTGAACATCGGCAACCCGGCGCCGTTCGGCTTCGAGGCACCGGATGTGATCATGCGCGACATGATCCAGGCGCTGCCCTATGCGCAGGGTTACTCCGACTCCAAAGGCATCCTGCCGGCGCGTCGCGCAGTGGTCACCCGCTACGAACTCGTCGAGGGTTTCCCCCGGTTCGACGTGGACGACGTCTATCTGGGCAACGGGGTATCCGAGCTCATCACGATGACCCTGCAGGCGTTGCTCGACAATGGCGACCAGGTATTGATCCCCGCCCCGGACTACCCGCTCTGGACGGCGTCGACCTCACTTGCGGGCGGCACGCCGGTGCACTACCTGTGCGACGAGACCCAAGGCTGGCAGCCCGACATCGCCGACCTTGAATCCAAGATCACCGAGCGCACCAAGGCACTGGTGGTGATCAACCCGAACAACCCGACGGGTGCGGTGTACAGCCGCGAAATCCTCACCGAGATGGTCGCTTTGGCGCGCAAGCACCAGCTGCTCCTGCTCGCCGACGAAATCTACGACAAGATCCTGTACGACGATGCCAAGCACATCAACGTCGCATCGCTGGCACCCGACATGTTGTGCCTGACCTTCAACGGTCTGTCGAAGGCGTATCGGGTCGCCGGATACCGGGCCGGCTGGCTGGCGATCACCGGGCCCAAGGACCACGCCAGCAGCTTCATCGAGGGGATCAGCCTGCTGGCCAACATGCGATTGTGCCCAAATGTACCGGCACAGCACGCAATTCAGGTGGCGCTCGGCGGCCATCAAAGCATCGAGGACCTGGTGCTGCCCGGCGGCCGTCTGCTCGAACAGCGCGACGTCGCCTGGAACAAGCTCAACGAAATACCCGGCGTCTCGTGCACCAAACCGGAAGGCGCGCTGTACGCGTTCCCCCGCCTGGACCCCGAGGTCTATGACATCACCGACGACGAACAACTCGTCCTCGACCTGCTGCTGCAGGAAAAGATTCTGGTCACCCAGGGCACCGGGTTCAACTGGCCGGAGCCGGATCACCTGCGCATCGTGACGTTGCCGTGGGCGCGTGATCTCGCCAAGGCCATCGAGCGGCTGGGCAACTTCCTGACCAGCTATCGGCAGTGAGACGCGGGACAACCTACGGCCTTTAGGCGCTTTCAGTAGGGGCGAAATGCCCTAGCTGCGAATTCACGTGTGCGCGACGCTCGTATCCACTTTGTCAACGATGACCTCGGGGTTGTGAGCGATGAACTATGTGGTGGTGCCGCCGGAGATCGTAGCGGCGGCGGCGACAGATCTGGCGAATATCGGTTCGTCACTCAGCGAGGCCAGTGCTGCCGCCGCTGCCCCGACGATGGGCGTGCTGGCGGCGGGTGCCGACGACGTGTCGGCGGCCATCGCCGCATTGTTCGGTGCACATGGGCAGGCCTATCAGGCATTGAGCGCCCAGGCGGCAGCGTTTCAGGCCCAGTTCGAGGCCACGCTGACAGCGGGCGCGAACGCCTACGCCAGTGCGGAGGCCGCCGGTGCGGCACCCTTGCAGCCACTTCTCGACGTGGTCAATGCGCCCACCCAGGCTTTGTTGGGGCGCCCGCTGATCGGCAACGGCGCCAACGGGGCCCCGGGCACCGGAGCAAACGGCGGCGACGGCGGGCTCTTGTTCGGCAATGGCGGGGCAGGCGGCAGCGGGGCGCCGGGCCTCAACGGCGGCAACGGCGGGGCCGGCGGAATCCTGTTTGGCGCCGGCGGAACCGGCGGCGCCGGCGGTGCCTCCACGACGGGGATCGGTGGGGCGGGCGGAGCCGGGGGAACCGG
>NZ_LQOY01000064.1 GCF_002101675.1 Mycobacterium gordonae
CCTGCAACCCCACCGGCTCCGGCGCCCCCACCACCTCATCCATCTACGCCTCCGCTACACCGACCACGCCGCCCCGATCAGCGCGCGGGCGGGCGAGCGCATCGACTTTAGTTGCAGAGCCAGGTGCCGATCCATCCCGCGGTGCCCAGGCGCCTCATGGCGTCCTGCTCGGCGGACAGCAGTGTCGATCCGTACCCTCCCGCGTGGTCGCCGGCGTTGTTCTCCGCGACGGCGCCGCACTCGGAGAAGGAGACCAGCACCTTGCAGTCGGGCTTGCCGCATGCTCCCATCGCGGCGCTTTCCGCGGCCGCGCGCGACGGGGCGTCCTTGGTCCGGCCGAACAGTTGCCCCGACGGCGAGTAGGCGATCGCACCGTACTGCCCGTCTGCCCGTGCGGCGGGCGCCGGTGTCATCAGCGTCGTCGTCACCGCCGCGACGCCGGCCAGTGCGACCACCGCACCTCTTGGAAAGCGCGCCTGAAAAGCGGTCAATCCCATGATGGTTCCTTTCCGCGCTGAAGAAGATCGGGTTCCACGAGGTGCTAAACCGGCTTGGTCGCGGTGACTTGCTTGCCCCACTCCGACATGGTCATCGACACCGTCCCGTTCTCGACCGGGGTTATCTCGATCTTGACCAGGTGGTAGGACCCGTCCGAGGCAATCCAGACGGTGGTGGGGGTCGGTGGCGCGTTCTGCGGGCTCAGCCGCGACCCGGCCAGCGTGGCGACGTCGTCGGTGGACGATGTTCCGCTGATCTTCGTGGTCGCGATGCCGTTGATCTGCTCGGTGCCGCTCACCTTGGGGTTCTGCAGGTTGGCCAGCAGATGCGCCAGGCCCTTGTCGGGGTCGAGCAGCGTGGAGACCTCATAGATCGAGGCCCCGTTGCCGTAATCCGTGAATTTGCCGGGTTCTGCGACGTCGGAGTACAGGTGGCCATCGACGAAGACGAATTTCGAGTCGACGGGACTCTTGCCGACGGTCAGCGTCGCGGTGCCGTTGGCCACGGTTTGGGGGGTGTTGGAGACGTCGCCGTCGAGCTTGGTCACCTCGAGGTTGGGCACCGAGCCCTGGACGGTGAGGCTGAGGTGCATCCCGGTGACTTTGCGCATCGCGTCGGCGGCCTGTTTGACCGTGCTCGCGGCGTCGACGTTGGGGGCGTTGGACCCGCTGCCCGAGGTGCTGTTCTTCGGGCTGCCACAGCCGGTCAGCACCAGGGCCGTCACCACCACCGCTGCCGCCGCCCCGGCGCCGGCACGGGACCAGAGCTTCAGTTTCATAGACATCTCCTTTGTTGAGACAACCGGCCGGCTGCCACGGGGCAAACTGATCTGGAGGACGCACCAAAGCCAGCGAATAGCCTAAACCTGCCGGTATTTCGTTGGCCAGACCTCATATTCGGGAATTTAAGCAAACATCCTGATCACCGACGGGCGGCCCTGCGGGCCCTGCGCTGCCGATCGAGGGTGCGCAGTCGCAGCGCGAGCAGGATCACCATCGCCACGCCCAAGGCCGAACACATGCCCAGCGCGGTCAGCCAGTGCTCGCGGTCGTGGGTCCACATCGGGTCGGTGTCGGTGAGGCGGATGTAGTTCACCCCGAGCGACGAGCCGGCCATGGCGTAGGCCCAGCGGGAGGGGGAGAGCCAGGCCAGTTGTTCCAGTGGGATGCGGTCTTTGACGGCGAACATGCCGCCGCAGAGCACGAGTTGGGCCATGACGACCAGTACGAGCAGGGGCATGCCGCGGTCGGCGTTGCTGATCAGAGCCGAGATGAGCAGGCCCAGGATCATCGACACCACGGTCACGGCGACCACGGCCGCCGCGATCTCGGCCGAACCGACGCGGCGAAGCAGCTCGGTGCTGCCGGACTGCAGCAGCAGCGAGTCGTCGGGCGGCGGTAGGAAAGCGACTCCAAGGAATCCGAAGAGCAATCCCTGCAAGCTGGCAATGGCGCCCAGCACAACGAGTTTGGAGGCGAGGTAGGCGCCGCCGGACAGTCCGATGCCGTGCTCGCGGCGGTAGATGGCCTGCTCCTTGACTATTTCGCGGATGGACCCGGCACACCCCATCAGGGCCCCGCCGATGATGAGCAGCACGAGCAACTGGGTGGGTTGCCTGGATTGCTGGGTGATCGCTTTGGCTAGGGAGAGTCCGGCGTCGCCGGGGACGGCGTAGGTGAACAGGCTCAGCAGCAGGGGCAGGGCCAGCAGGAACAGGGTGTATTGGCGGTCGGCGGCGATGACGGCCAGGTAGCGGCGCGAGAGGATGGCGAATTGGGCGGCGGGGTTTTGTTGGGCTTTGGGTTTGGGTTTGGTGGTGGGGTGTTCGGGTCGGGGTGGGTG
>NZ_LQOY01000065.1 GCF_002101675.1 Mycobacterium gordonae
GTGCGGCGGGGGTGGGCGGCGCCGGCGGATCCGGGGGCTACCTCGGCGCCGCGGGACACGCGGGCGGCACCGGCAGCGGTGGCGCCGGCGGCACCGGAGGTACCGGCGGGCAGGGCGACGCAGGCGCACTCGGCGCCTCCAACGCCGCCCCGACCGCGGGCGGTCACGGCCGGCAAGGCGGCGCGGGCGGTCAGGGCGGAACCGGCGGCGCGGGGATCGGCGGACTTCACGGTGGCGCAGGTGGTCAGGGCGGTATTGGCGGCACCGGTGGTAACGGCGGCAACGGCGGCAATGCCACCGGCACCACTACAACGGGAGCCACCGGCGGCGGCGTGGGCGCCCAGGGCGGCGACGGCGGCACCGGTGGTGCGGCGGGCGCCTCAGGCACCGGAGTCGATGGCGGCGCGGCGGGCGGCGTGGGTACCGGCGGGACGGGCGGCAAGGGCGGTACCGGCGGGATGGGGGCCACCGGCACCGACGGTGGCGACGCCGGAGTTTCGCCAGTGGCGGGCTCCCAGGGCGGCAAGGGCGGTGCCGGCGGCGCCGGCGGTGCCGGCGGTGCCGGGATAGGTGGGGTGGGCGGTGGCGAATCCGGCGCCGGCGGCTCCGGGGGTCAAGGCGGGGACGGCGGCCGTGGTGGCTCGTTCCTCGGCACCACTGCTACGGGAGCTACCGGCGGCGGCATGGGCGCACAGGGCGGGCAAGGCGGCACCGGCGGCACCGCGGGTGCCGCCGGCAACGTGACCGACGGCGGAGTTGTGGGCGCCAATGGCACCGGGGGTGCCGGCGGTCACGGCGGCACAGGCGGAGATGGCGCCATGGGTGCAGCCGGCAAGAACTCCAGTGCCAATCCGACCGCAGGCAACCAAGGCGGGCAAGGCGGCACGGGCGGCAACGGCGGCACCGGCGGCGCCGGCATCAATGGCGTCGGTGGCGGAACGGCCGGCGCCGGCGGAAACGGCGGAAACGGCGGCGGCGGCGGCTTGGGCGGTACCAACACCGGCACCACCAACACCGGCGCAACCGGCGGCGGGATGGGCGCCCAAGGCGGTCAGGGTGGCACCGGCGGCACCGCCGGAGCGGCCGGTGCCCGCGTCGACGGCGGGGCCGCCGGCGCCAACGGCACCGGCGGCACCGGCGGTCTAGGCGGCAACGGCGGCAACGGCGCCGCGGGCACCAACGGCATCTCCGACCCGGCCCCGACCGCAGGCAACCAAGGCGGGCAGGGCGGCACCGGGGGCGCCGGCGGCACGAGCGGCGCCGGGATCGGCGGCATCAGCGGCGGGAAAGCAGGCAACGGCGGGAGCGGCGGCAACGGAGGTGGCGGCGGCGCGGGCGGCGCTAACAACGGCAGCGCCACTACCGCCGGGGTACAGGGCGGTAAAGGTGGGACCGGTGGCGCCGCGGGAGCCGCGGGCACTCACGTCGACGGCGGCGCCGCGGGAGCCAACGGCACCGGCGGCACCGGCGGCACCGGCGGGACCGGCGGCAGGGGTGCATCCGGCCAGAACGGCACGTCGAGCAGCACCCCCACCGCAGGCAACCAAGGCGGTGCAGGCGGCACGGGCGGCAACGGCGGCACCGGCGGCGCCGGCATCAATGGATCCGGGGGCGGCATCGGCGGAGCGGGCGGCGGCGGCGGCACCGGCGGTTTCGGCGGCCAGGGAGGCGGCAATAACGGCACTACGGGTCTCACCGCGGGGGCCAGCGGTGGCCAAGGCGGCACCGGCGGTGTCGGGGGTGCCGGCGGGGCCGCGGGTGACGGCGGCACCGTAGGCGGCCAGGGTGGACAAGGCGGTGCCGGCGGCAACGGCGGCAACGGCGGCCGGAGCACGCTCGGCAGCCAGAACATTCCCCTCGGCGGTGGTGGTGGCGGCGGAGGCGCGGGCGGCGAGGGAGGCGCCAGCGGAGGCGGCGGAGCCGCTGCTGGTCAAGGTGGCACTGGTGGAACGGGCGGGACCGGCGGACAAGCTGATGTCCCCGCCAACAACGCCGCAGGCGCCGGAGGCAGTGGGGGCGGCGGAGGCGGCGGCGGCGATGCCGCAGGAGGCACTCCGGGTAAGGGTGGTGCCGGCGGCGGCGGAGGCGCCGGCGGCGGTGTGGCCATCGGTGCGGTGTTCGGCGGTGGCGGCGGTGGTGGCGGCGCGGCGGGAGGCCCGGGCGGTACCGGCGGAAACGGCGGTCTGGGCGGCTTCGCGATCGCCCTCGACTCCGGCAACCTCGGTCAAGGCGGGGCCGGTGGTGCCGGATCCGTCGCCGGCACCGGCGGCGGCGGCGGACAAGGTGGGGCGGCGAGCATCCTCACCCACGACAACGCACCCGCCAACGGAGCCGCCGGCAACCCGGGCAGTTCGGGCGGAATGGGCGGTGGACCCGAACTCACCGCTCAGGGCGGTAACGGCGGAACCGCGGTCGGGCAGGGCGGCAGCGGCGGCTCGGCGTACCTGTTGTTCTTCGCCGGCATGGGTTACGGCCTGCCCGGCCAGTCCACCTGACCGCCGCTTGGTTCAGGATTCGGTTATCCCGGATAGGGCCACCGCAGGTAAGCATTGCTACGCCCGGCGCCCACCCGCTGCCGCGACGGGCGGACATTGCGCCAGCGCCGCGGGTCCTGCTCCGGCCGCAGCTGCGCTCCGCGGGGCTTGGTGTCCGCTTCCGGGGAGGGAACCGTCATCGTCGTGTCCTGGGCCGGCCGGTCCGGCTCGGCGATACCCGGCTCGCTATGAGCGACCGGCGCCGGAATGTCGCGTGCCAGTCGGGCGAAGGTGCTGGCCATCGTGAATCCGCCGATCAAGACGATGAGAACGCCCAGCCCGGTGAAGTAGGAAATGTCCAGCAGGGCTCGCTTTCGGTCGGTGCCACCGACCGGATCACCGATGCTGCCCAGGTGCAGGAGCGGCGCGACCCGCGGTCCCACTACGAACCAGGCGCCGGCCAGCACCGCCAGCAAGCCGCCGAACCCGGCGGCGGCGCGGTCTCTCGACGCCATCAGAAGTAGGCCGCCCAAAACGGCCGCCGCGCCAGGGAGCACTTCAAACCAGCCCCGCGCCGTCGTCCATACCCACTCCTGGGCAGGGGTGAAGGCGAAGTTCACTCGAGGCCCGAGAAACGGGATCAGCGCCCCCCACGCTCCCGCGATAACCAGCAGCAATCCGCTGACAGCGCCGCGCGAACGGGGCATCTGCAGCCCGCCTGGTTTTTCAAGCTCTGCATTTTTCATGGCCGGCGGGTACCCCGGGGCCCTCGAAATAACCGGGTCTTACCGGAACGTCACAATCGTCGTCGAGGGCAACCGGCCGCCGCGGCTGCGGCGGCCGGTTCCTCCTGCAAGCCCGCTTACTGGTGCGTGACGGGGGTGCGATGGCGCCTGAACAGCCCACCGCGCCGCTGCTCGGTCCCGTCGGTCGGGGTGGCGACGCGGTCCCGCGGCGTGGTGAGGGCGTCTGTCGACACCTCGCGATCAGGCTCGACCAATCCGCTGTATCCGGGCTGGGGGGCGTGCTCCACCGGATGCGCGACGGGCTCGACGGGACGGACGTCCCGGGCCAGCCGGAACGCCATCCGGGCCAGGGCGGCACCGGCCAAGAACGTGATCAGGACGCCCAATCCGGAGAAGTACGCGAGTTCGACCGCGACGCGCTTGCGGTCGGTGGCACCGACCGGGTCACCGACCGAGCCGATGCCCGACAACGGCGCGAAGGTGCGCCCAAGCACGAACCAGGCCCCGCCCAGCGCCGCCAGCCAACCGCCGAGCAGGGCGCTACCGCGGTTACGCGAGACCAGGACCAGCAGGCCGCCGACCGCGGTCGCCACGCCCGGCAGCACCTCCAGCCAGCCGCGCGCGGCGGTCCACGCCTGGCCGGGGGTGTAAGCGAAGTCGAAGTTCGGGCCGATAAACGGGATCAGCGCGCCCCAAATGCCCAGGATCACCAGCAGCAGTCCGATTACGGCGCCACGCGAGCGCGGGATTCGTCCCCGGGCGGGGCGGTCCTCGATGGTTTTCATGACATCTCCCTCGGTAGGTACCGAGGTGGGTACCCGGACATTCCGCCGTTGAAGCACCTGTCCGGATTTACGCCGCCAGCTGTTACGTAAGCAAACCCGCCAGGAGCAGCACGATGGCGATCACCGGGAACAAACCCTGCGTCACGGCGGCGCGCGCTTTGTCACGCGCCGAGAGCAGCAGCACCACTGCGGCCGCGGCCATCGAACCGACGCCCGCAAACACCAGAGCGGCCCCGACGTCGCGGTGGCCGGTGAACATCGCGGCGATGCCGATGCCGGACACAATGGCCAGGAACAGGTTGTAGAAGCCCTGGTTGAAGGCCAGCAGCTTGGTGGTCTCGGCTTCCTCGACCGTGGTGCCGAAGGTCGCGCGGGTGCGCTTGGAGGTCCACGTCAACGACTCCATCGTGAAGATGTAGACATGCAGGACCGCGGCCAGCGCGGCAAAGAACAAAGCGGCGGTGACGATTGCAGTCCTCCTACTCGAACAGCCCGGGCTGCGAAACCCCGACGGGCGGCGTCATGCCCAGATGGGTCCAGGCCAGCGCCGTGGCCACCCGGCCTCGCGGCGTGCGCGCGACCATTCCAGCGCGCACGAGGAAAGGCTCGCACACCTCTTCCACGGTCGCAGCCTCTTCACCGACGGCCACGGCCAGCGTCGAGACCCCGACCGGACCGCCGCCGAAACTGCGGGTTAGCGCCGACAGCACCGCCCGGTCCAGCCGGTCCAACCCCAGCTCGTCGACGTCGTAGACCTCGAGGGCGGATTTCGCGACGTCGCGGGTGATGATGCCGTCGGCGCGCACCTCGGCGAAGTCACGCACGCGGCGCAGCAACCGGTTGGCGATGCGCGGCGTGCCCCGCGAGCGGCGGGCGATCTCGGCTGCGGCTTCGGCGCCCAACTCGATACCAAGGATGCCGGCGGACCGCGCCAGTACCCGCTCCAGCTCGGCCGGTTCGTAGAAGTCCATGTGCGCGGTGAAGCCGAACCGGTCCCGCAGCGGGCCCGTCAGGGCACCCGAACGGGTGGTCGCTCCGACCAGCGTAAATGGTGCGACCTCAAGCGGAATCGACGTCGCCCCGGGACCCTTGCCCACCACCACGTCGACCCGGAAGTCCTCCATGGCCAGATACAGCATCTCCTCGGCGGGCCGGGCGATGCGATGGATCTCGTCGATGAAAAGCACGTCATGTTCCACCAGGTTGGACAGCATCGCGGCCAGGTCGCCGGCGCGTTCCAGGGCCGGCCCCGACGTCACGCGCAGCGAGGACCCGAGTTCGGCGGCGATGATCATCGCCAACGACGTCTTGCCGAGACCGGGCGGCCCGGACAGCAGGATGTGGTCCGGCGTGCCGCCGCGGTTCTTGGCCCCTTCGATGACCAGCTGCAGTTGCTCGCGCACGCGCGGCTGGCCGATGAAATCCCGCAGCGAGCGGGGGCGCAGGCTGCCGTCGATGTCACCCTCGCCGACGGCCAGCGCCGGCGAGACGTCGCGTTCGTCGAAATCGTCCGGGTACTCGCTCATTTGGCCTTACCCAGCAGCGACAAGGCGGCCCGCAAGGCCGACGACGTGGACGCCTCCCGGTCGGCCGCCAGCACCTTGTCGGTGGCCTCCTCGGCCTGCTTGACCGCGAAACCGAGCCCGACCAGCGCCTCCACCACCGGCCCGCGGACGGCGTGACCGTTGACCGCCGGCGCAACGCCGGATCCGGCGACCAGGCCCACTTTGTCGCGCAGTTCCAGCACCATCCGTTCGGCGCCGCGTTTGCCGATGCCGGGCACCCGGGTCAGCGCGGTGACGTCGCCGTCGGCCAGGGCCTGGCGCAGCGCCGACGCGTCGTGCACGGCCAGTGTCGCCATCGCCAGCCGCGGCCCGACGCCGGAGACCGACAACAACGTCTGGAACAGATCACGGGTCTCCGCATCACAGAACCCGTACAGCGTCATCGAATCCTCGCGCACGATCATCGCGGTGATCAGTCGCGTTTCGGTGCCCGACCGCAGCGTGGCCAGCGTCGACGGCGTCGCGTTCACCCGGTAGCCGACTCCGGCCGCCTCGATCACGACGTGATCCAGCGCCACCTCCAGCACCTCACCACGCACCGAGGCGATCATCGGGCGGCCTTCACCTTGGCCAGATACTTGCTGCGCTGTTGCGCGGCCTGGGCCTGAGCGGCGGCCATCCGGGCCAGCATCGGCGCTCGCCAACAGTGACAGATAGCCAGCGCCAGGGCGTCTGCCGCATCGGCCGGCGTGGGCTTGGCCTGCAACGCGAGGATTCTGGTGATCATGGCCGTGACCTGCGCCTTGTCGGCGTTTCCGTTGCCGGTGACCGCCGCTTTCACCTCACTGGGGGTATGAAAGTGCACGTCGATGTCGCGCTTGGCGGCCGCCAGGGCGATCACCCCGCCGGCCTGCGCGGTACCCATCACAGTGGTGACGTTGAGCTGGGAGAACACCCGCTCGATGGCCAGCACGTCCGGATGGTGGGTGTCCAGCCAATGGTCGACGGCATCGCTGATCGCCAGCAGGCGCCGGTGCAGCGGTTCGTCCGACGGAGTGCGCACCACATCGACGTCCAGCGCGGTGATCTGCCGCCCGCGCCCGCTTTCCACCAGCGACAACCCGCACCGCGTCAAGCCCGGATCGACGCCCATCACCCGCACCGCAGCTCCCTATGTTCTCGTCAGCCGAAGTTCCGAACAGCTGTTCGATAGCCTAGCCGCTGGGTGCGACATCGCCGGTGAAGGACACGCGCCGCGGCGGTGAGTTACGTTATGCGCACTAGGGAAGGGTTCGCGTGGGAGCACAACTGATCGTGGTCGCGGTGGCGCTGTTCATCGCATCGCTTCTGGTTCTCGTCTACGCCCTCAAGAAGAAGCCCGCCACACCCGCAGCCAGGCAGGACCCGCTCGCTTTCACCGGTCTGCCCACCGATTTCGGGCCCCGCCAGCTCGGCCCCGGCGCGATCGTCAGCCACGGCGGCATCGACTACGTGGTCCGCGGCTCGGTCACCTACCGCGAAGGCCCGTTCGTGTGGTGGGAGCACCTGCTCGAGGGTGGGGACGAGCCGGTCTGGTTCAGCGTGGAAGAGGACGAAGGTCGCCTCGAGCTGGCGATGTGGTTCAAGCGCACCGATCTTGACCTGCAGCCCGGCGGCCAGCACACGGTCGAGGGGGTTACCCTGCACGAAGTGGACCGCGGCCACGCCGGGTACACCACCGAAGGCACGACCGGACTGCCGCCGGGCGGCGAGATGGACTACGTCGACTACGCCAGCGCCGACAAAGCCACGCTGCTTTCCTTCGAACGGTGGGCCGCGGAGATGCCGTGGGAGATCTCCACCGGCAAGGCCGTGCTCACCGGCGAGATCACCGTCTATCCCGCACCCGCGAGCTAACCGCGGTGCCGCTTCACCACCTGGCGGTCGCGCCGGCCGATGTGTCCGGGGCGCGATTGGCGTTGGCGCTGAACGCGGCCGCACCGCCGACCCTGGCCAGCTACCGACTGGAACACCCAGGCGGCGGTGTCCTGCTGCTCGGCGTCCTGGGGGCCTCGCACGTCGTCACCGTGGAACACCCCGCCGGCACGTTCTCCGAACAGGTGTCCTGCGCAACCGGCGGCGGGGATCTGCCCGCGCGTTCGGATGCACCCGGCTATCACCTGCAGTCGCACAGCGCGACGCACGACGAGGCCTCCTTCCGCGCCCTGGCCCGGAACTTGCGTGACCGGTGTGCACATGAACCCGGCTGGCTGGGCGGCGTGTTCCCGGGCGATGACGCCGCGTTGACCGCCCTGGCCGCCGAGCCTGACGGCGACGGCTGGCATTGGCAGACCTGGCACCTGTATCCGGCCGGCTCGGGCGGAACTGTGGTCTACACGGCGAGCCGGTGGCATCCGTGAGCCGCAACCGCCTGCTGATGATCGCCGGCGGGCTGGCGTTGGCCGCCACGGTCTCGCTGATCTCCGGGATCGTGCTGGTGAGCCGCGACGTCGGTGAGTACATCGCGGGCCACTATCAGCAGTACGCCCGCGACGCGAACGCGAAGCGCTACCTCTGCACCGGCACGCCCCACCAGGTGGCCGACACACTGGCTCACTACAAAACCCCCAGCGCGCGGGCCGCCGACGGCGGCAACGAGTACCTGCGCTACAGCGACTACGTCGTGATCGTCGGACCCGACGGCACCCGTCCCTGCAGCATCCGGGTCGAGGATCTGGGCGCAGGATATCGCCACGGCTCCTATGTCTTCCTCGGCCCCGGCTTCACCCCAGGATCCCCTTCCGGTGGCTCGGGCGGCAGTCCCGGCGGCCCCGGGGGCGCCAAATAGGTACTCGCAAAGGAGGACTGTCATGCACCACAGCGCGGTTGAGTTCGGCAGTGTTAGCGTGGATCCGATCCTGCGCGGAGCCGTCGCCACCGTCCTCTACTTCGCGGTCGGCATCGCCGTGCTGATCGCCGGGTTCCTGATGGTCGACGTGCTCACCCCGGGCAATCTGCGTCGGCTGGTGTTCATCGAGCGCCGGCCCAACGCAGCCATCCTGGCCACCGCGATGTACGCCGCCCTGGCCACGGTGATCATCGCGGCCATCACCACCAGCTCCAATCAGCTGGGTGAGGGCCTGCTCGGCGTGGCGATCTACGGCGGCCTTGGCGTCGTCCTGCAGGGTCTGGCGCTGGTGATCCTGCGCGTCGCGGTGCCGGGCAACTTCCACGACCACGTCGAGGAGCCCACCCTGCATCCGGCGGCCTTTGCCACCGCGGCGATGCTGCTGGCGGTGGGAGGGGTCACCGCGGCCGCGCTGCTATGACGACAAGTGTTGCAACGGAGCCGGTCTCGCCGTCACTGGGACGATGGCGCGCCGTCCTGCTGGCCGCGGTGGCGGCGTGCGCGGCCTGCGGGATCGTCTACGAACTGGCGATGCTCACGCTCTCGACCAGCCTGAACGGCGGCGGGATCGTCGCGACGTCCCTGATCGTCGCGGGGTATATCGCCGCGCTGGGGCTGGGCGCCCTGCTGATCAAGCCGCTGCTGGCGCACGCCGCGATCACGTTCATCGCGGTGGAGGTGCTGCTGGGCATCGTCGGCGGACTGTCGGCCGCGGCGCTGTATGTCGCCTTCGCGTTCGTAGCCGGGTCGACGCTGGTGCTGGCGGTGAGCACCGCCCTGATCGGGTGTCTGGTGGGTGCCGAGGTTCCGCTGCTGATGACGCTGTTGCAACGCGGCCGGGCAGCGCCATCGCCGGCCCTGGACGTGGCCACCGACGCTGGTCGCACGCTGGCCAACTTGACCGCGGCCGACTACCTGGGCGCCCTGTTAGGCGGGCTGGCCTGGCCGTTCGTGCTGCTCCCGCAGTTGGGGATGATCCGCGGCGCGGCCGCCACCGGCATCGTCAACGTGGTGGCCGCGGCGATCGTCGCGGTTTTTCTGCTCCGGCGGGTGCTTTCGGCGCGCCAGCTGGCGGCCGCGCTGGGCGCGCTGGCAGCGGCGCTGGCCCTGTTGGTCACGCTGCTGGTGCGCGCCCAGGACATCGAGGTCTCGACCCGTCAGCAGCTCTACGCCGACCCGATCATCGCCCATCGGCACTCGGCGTACCAGGACATCGTGGTCACCCGCCGCGACAACGACATGCGGCTGTACCTGGACGGGGATCTGCAGTTCTCCACCCGCGACGAATACCGCTACACCGAAAGCCTGGTCTACCCGGCGCTCGGGGGCGGCGCCCATTCGGTGCTGGTGCTCGGCGGCGGCGACGGGCTGGCGGCGCGCGAGCTGCTGCGCCAGCCCGGCTTGCAGCGGATCGTGCAGGTGGAACTGGATCCGCAGGTCGTCGAGCTGGCGCGCACCACGATGCGCGACGCCAACGGCGGATCGTTGGACAACCCGCGGGTGCAGGTGGTGATCGACGACGCGCTGAGCTGGTTGCGGGGCAGCGGGACCGACCGTTTCGACGCGGTGATCGTCGATCTGCCCGATCCCGACACGCCCGTGTTGGGGCGGCTGTATTCGACCGAGTTCTACGCGCTGGTCGATCGGGTGCTGTCCCCCGGCGGGCTGATGGTCGTGCAGGCGGGCAGCCCGTTCTCGACGCGGACAGCGTTCTGGCGCACCGTCTCGACCGTTCATTCCGGGGGCTACGCCGTCACCCCGTACCACGTGTACGTGCCCACCTTCGGCGACTGGGGATTCGTGCTGGCCCGCCGCGGCGACGCCGCCCCGGTGGCGACCCTGCCGCCCGAGGTTCCGCCGTTGCGCTACCTCGACCAGCGGGTGCTGGATGCCGCGACTGTTTTCTCCGAGGACGTGCGGCCACGGCCGATGGAGCCGTCGACGCTGGACAATCCGCGGGTCGTCGAGGACATCCGGCGCGGGTACTACTGACTCAGCCGCCGCCGGGAGCGCCGGCACCACCCTGACCGCCCGTGGTTCCGTTCGGCAGGCCGCCGGGAACCGCGAAGCCGGGCATTTCGCCGTCTCCACCGAAGCCGCCGGCGCCTCCGCCACCGCCTTTACCACCGGACCCGCTACCGAAGGGCGGAGCGATGCCATTGCCGCCGTTGCCGCCGCGCCCGCCGGTGCCACCGGCGCCGCCGAGACCGAAGGAACTGCCCTTACCACCACCGCCGGCATTGCCGCCGATGCCGCCGTCACCGGCATCGAACAGCACGGATGCGTCCGCGCCATTACCGCTGTCGCCGCCGTTGCCGCCCCGGCCGCCGAAGCCTTGGGTGCCGGTGCCGCCGACGCCGCCGGTACCGCCGCGGGCGCCGTCGGCGTTGTCGCCGATGCCGCCGTCGCCGCCGCGCCCGCCATTGCCGGCGTTGCCGCCGTTGGCGCCGGTGCCGCCGTTGCCGCCGTTGCCGCCCTGCCCGCCCCCGGGATGAACGACGCCGCCGACGTTGCCGCTCCCACCGCTGCCGCCGTTGCCACCCTGGCCGCCGTTGCCCTGAACGCCGAGCCCGCCGGTTGCGCCCTGGTTGACGCCCGTGCCGCCGCCGACGCCGCCGGCCCCCGCAGCGCCGCCCACGCCGCCGTCGCCGCCGCGGCCTCCTTGACCGGCCTGGGGCCGCCCGGAGGTGGAATCGCCGCCGTTGCCGCCTGTCCCGCCGGTGCCGCCCGTGCCGCCGGTGCCGCCCTGGCCGCCAGCGCCGCCCTTACCGGTGGCTCCGTCTTTGCCGCCGCCGATGAAGCTGCCCTTGCCGCCCGCACCACCTTCGCCTCCGGTGCCGCCCTGCCCGCCTTGGCCGCCGGTGCCGCCGGTCTGGGCGTTACCCCCGTCGCCGCCGCCCGGGCCCTGACTGCCGCCGTTGCCGCCCGTCGTCCCTTTGCCGCCGACACCGCCCTTGCCGCCGACGCCGCCGACGCCGCCGTTGCCGCCGTCACCGCTGAATAGGCCGCCGTTGCCGCCGGCGCCGCCCTTGCCGCCGGATCCGCCGGTGCCGCCCGTCGCGGCGGTCGAGCCCGTGGTCCCCGAGCCGCCCGCGCCTCCGGTGCCGCCGTCACCGCCGTTGCCGGCGATACCGGCATGACCGCCGGCCCCGCCGGCTCCACCGGTTCCAGTGCTGGTCACGGCGTCGGCGCCGCCGCCGCCTTTGCCGCCGTTGCCGCCGCCGGTGCCGAAGTTGCCCGATTTGCCGGTGGCACCCGAGGTCGCGCCGGGCCCGCCGCCGGCACCGCCGGCGCCGCCCGATCCGCCGGCCCCACGGTCACCGCCGTTGCCGCCCGCGCCCCCGACCCCGTCACCGCCGCTGAAGGTGCCCTTGGCGCCGTCGCCGCCGTTACCGGCGTTACCTCCGTTGCCGCCGTTGCCACCGGCCCCGCCGGTGCCCGCGGTGCCGCTGCCGCTGGCGCCGGTCCCGGCGACGCCACCTTTGCCGCCTTGGCCGCCCTGGCCGCCGACGCCACCGTCGCCACCGTCGCCGCCGGCGGCGCCGTTCGAGTTCGCCGCGTTGGAGACGCCGTTGGTGCCACTGCTGGCGGCCCCGCCGGTCCCACCGACGCCGCCGGTGCCGCCGTTGCCGCCCTTGCCCGACACGCTGCCGCCCTTGCCGCCCGCACCGCCGGCGCCACCGGTGCCGCCGGTGCCGCCGTCGCCGCCGTTCTGGCCGGCGCCGCCCACCGCACCACCCTGGGTGCCCACGCCACCGGTTCCGCCGGTACCGCCGTTACCGCCGTTGCCGACGGATCCGCCGTCACCACCCGCGCCGCCGGCGGCGCCATTGAGGCCGGCAGCAGGCGCGTCGGCGCCCCGGCCGCCATTGCCGCCATTGCCGCCGCTGGTGGGGGCGCTGCCCCCCTTGCCGCTCGCGGCGAAAGTCGCGCCGCCGCTACTGCCGCCGGTTCCACCGGCTCCGCCGGTGCCCGGGTTGCCGCCGTTGCCGCCCTTGCCCCCGACACCGCCGTTGACGCTGATCGTGCCGTCGCGACCGTTGCCGCCGTTACCCGGAGTGCCGCCGTTGCCCCCGTCACCGCCGGCTCCGCCCACACCGTGGGCACCGGCCGTGCCCGCCGGCGCGCTGCCGCCGACGCCTCCGGCGCCGCCCGCTCCGCCGTGGCCGCCGTTTCCGCCGCTGGCGCCATTACCTCCGTTTGCGCCGGCGGTGAAGCCGTCAAAGCCGTTGAAGCCGTTGCCGCCGTCGGCTCCCCGGCCGCCCAGGCCGCCGGCACCGCCGGCGCCGCCATTGCCGGCCTTTGCTCCCCCGTTGCCCCCGGCGCCGCCAGCGCCGCCCGCTCCCCCGTCGCCGCCATTGCCGGGATTGGTTCCGGAGAACGCCGGGTTGCCGGACATACCCTTGCCGCCGTCGCCGCCGGCACCGCCGTTTCCGTAGGTCCCGCCGTTGCCCCCGGCGCCGCCGTTCCCGCCGCCCTGGCTGGTGCCGATCGCGTCCGACCCGTCGCCACCGTGGCCACCGTTGCCGCCACTGGTGGGGCTGTTTCCGGCCACTCCCGACGCCCCTGTGCCGGCCTTGCCGCCCGCGCCGCCGGCGCCACCGGCCCCGCCGACGCCTGGGTTGCCGCCGTTACCGCCGTTACCGCCTGCGCCGCCATTGCTGCCGTTGGCGCCGTCGCCGCCGTCACCGGGCGTTCCGCCGCTGCCGCCGGCTCCCCCGGCACCGCCGGCTCCGTCACCGCCGGTCGGGGTCAGCAGGCTGTTCAGCCACCCGCCGGCGCCGCCCGCGCCGCCGATGCCACCACGGCCGCCGTCGCCGCCGTTGCCGCCCGACTGGCCGCTTGCACCGGCGGTCAGGGCATTGGCCCCGGTACCCCCCGCGCCGCCGTCGCCGCCGTGGCCGCCGAGACCACCGGTCCCGCCGGTGCCGATGAAGGCACTACCCCGGCCGCCGACACCGCCGGCACCGCCGTTGCCGCCGCCCACGCCGGACACACCCGCAGGCCCGCCGGTGCCCGAGGCTCCGTTGCCGCCGCCACCGCCGGCGCCGCCGTTGCCGTAAAGGATCCCGCCCAGGCCGCCGTTGCCGCCGGCGCCGCCGTGCATTCCGGTCGCAGCGCTCCCGTCGCCGCCGTACCCCCCGGCGCCGCCCATGCCCAGGACTCGGGCATTACCCCCGGTCCCGCCGGCGGCGCCGCCCTGACCCGCGCCTCCGACACCGCCGTCTCCGAACACTCCGGCGGTGCCGCCGGCGCCGCCCGTACCGCCCGTACCGCCCTGCCCCGCGCCACCGGCGCCGCCGGTGCCGCCGTTACCGAACAGCCCACCTTCCCCGCCGGCGCCGCCGTTACCACCGAATCGCCCGTCACCGCCGACGCCACCCACCGCGCCGTTGCCGAACAGCCCGTCGGTGCCGCCGGCGCCGCCGGCACCGGCCGTCCCGCCTGGGGCGTTTCCGCCGGCGCCGCCGGCGCCCGGAGCGCCGAAGACGAAGGAATGGCCGCCCCCGCCACCATTGCCTGCCACGCCCAGCGCGCCGGCCTGCCCACCGGCGCCGCCGACGCCGCCGTTACCCCACAGCAGGCCGGCGTTGCCGCCGGTACCGCCGCTGCCCGCCACTCCGCCCGGAGTCGCCGCTGCGCCTCCCGCCCCACCCGCGCCGCCGTTACCGATCAGCCCGCTTGCTCCACCAGCGCCGCCGGCCTCACCGGCCGCCCCGGACCCGCCGGCCCCGCCGTTGCCGTAGAGGAAGCCGCCGGGCGCGCCGGCCTGACCGGTCCCCGGCGCTCCGTTGGCGCCGTCACCGATCAGCGCGCGTCCGAACAGCAATTGCGTGGGCGCGTTGACCGCACCAAGCAGCTGCTGCTCGATGACCTGCAGCGGGGTCGTATTGATTGCCTCTGCCAGGGCGTACTCACCGCCGGCCGCGGTGAGGGTCTGCACGAAGCGCGCGTGCAATTGTGCTGCCTGCGCGCTGAGGGCCTGGTAGTCGCGGGCGTGGGTGCCGAACAGCGCCGCGATCGCCTCCGACACTTCGTCGGCACCGGCGGCCAACACGTCCACCGTGGGCGCCAGCGCGGCCGCGTTCGCGGCACCGACCGCAGAACCGACGCGAGCGACATCGGCCACCGCCGACGACAGCAACTCTGGATCAGCGATAACAAACGACATCGGAACTGCCTCTCATCCACCCGGGCCTCGCGAAAACGAAGAATCCCAAGGCAGATGATCGCGACGGCCAGGCAGCTCCCGCAAAGTCGAATTGCACAGATCCGCCAGCCTGCACAGTGCACACTGCACACTGCGCAGGGCAGCGGCAAACCCCTTATCCGGGGCAGAATATCCCCGTACGGCAGCCCGCCGGCAGACTCACTCGTCGTCGAGCGCGGCTAACACCTCGTCGGACAGGTCGACGTTGGTCCACACGTTCTGCACGTCGTCGCTGTCCTCGAGTGCGTCGACGAGCTTGAACACCTTGCGGGCACCCTCCACGTCGACCGGGACGCTCACCGAAGGCTGGAAGCTGGCCTCGGCCGACTCGTAGTCGATGCCGGCCTCCTGCAGCGCGGTTCGCACCGCCACCAGGTCGGTGGGCTCCGAAACCACCTCGAAGCTGTCGCCGAGGTCGTTGACGTCCTCTGCACCGGCGTCCAGTACGGCGGTCAAGACGTCGTCCTCGGTCAGGCCGTTCTTCTCCAGGGTTACCATGCCCTTGCGCGAGAACAGATACGCCACGGAACCGGGGTCGGCCATGGTGCCGCCGTTGCGCGTCATCGCCACCCGCACCTCGCTGGCCGCGCGGTTGCGGTTGTCGGTGAGACACTCGACAAGGACCGCGACACCGTTGGGCCCGTAGCCCTCGTACATGATGGTCTGATAGTCGGCGCCGCCGGCTTCCTCACCCGCTCCGCGCTTGCGCGCCCGCTCGATGTTGTCGTTGGGGACCGAGGTCTTCTTGGCCTTCTGGATGGCGTCGTACAGCGTCGGATTACCGGCCGGGTCACCGCCTCCGGTGCGGGCGGCAACCTCGATGTTCTTGATCAGCCGGGCAAATTCCTTGCCACGACGGGCGTCTTTGACGGCCTTCTGGTGCTTGGTGGTGGCCCACTTGGAATGGCCGCTCATCGGTGCCTCTTACCTCTTTCGCTGGAAAAGTTCGCCTGCCGAGTCTACGTGGCGGCTCCGCCGCGCCGGGCGTGACGCCACAATGGCACCGGCTAGCCGGCGGCAGCCACCGCGCCGACCAACGGCGACCACGGGCCCGATCGTCACACTCGCGCCGGCAACAAAGTTTCATCTTGCGTTGAAATTAATTTCAACGTACAGTGAAATTAACCCGAAAACCGCTGACCACCCACCGAGGACCGCAATGGCAACAGACCTGGTACGACCCCGCGCTACAGCGAGCTGCCCGAGCGGATCGTGCCAGCGCTGGCCTCGTACCGACCCGACACCGCACGCACCGAAGAGCAGCTAGCGCGGTTCCGCGACGTGGTGCCACGCGACCCGGACGTCGACGGTGCCAGCGAACACCTCGACGGCGTGACTTTCACCCACCGGTTCGTCGACGTCGACGGGCGGGACGGCGAGATTGTCCGATTCCACTACGTCGAGGCCGGCACGGCGACCGGCGAACCGGTCGTCTTCCTGCACGGGCTGCCGGACTCCTGGTACCAGTGGCACCACCAGATGGCCGCGTTCGCCGGCGACTATCGTTGCGTCGCCTTCGACCTCAAGGGCTACGGACAATCGAGCACCGCGGAGGGCGACTACCGGCACGAGGCTGCGGCCGAGCAATTGGTGGCCGCTCTGGACCGCATCGGTGTCGACCGGTTCAACCTGGTCACCCATGATCGCGGCAGTGTGCAGGGCGACTTCATCGCTGCCGGTCATCCCGACCGCGTGCTGCGGTACGGACGCGGCGAGCAGCACCTTTATCACTTCCACCCCGCGCTGGCCCCGCAGGCCGCGGCGTTCCGCGATTCGCCGTTCACGGGGTTGATGGCCGACCGGACCCGCTTCGTCGTGCTGGTCTACACGTGGATCGGACACATCGACCTGCCTGACGACGAAATGCGGCGGGTGATCCAGGAGTTCAGCTACCCCGACATCGACAAGTCCGTGCCCCGCTACTTCAACACTGCGACGTTCCGCACTGAGTGGATCGCTCGCCGGACACGGCTTCTCGAGCGCTGGACGTGCCCGGTCATGGTGATCCAGAGCCACGAAGGCACCGTCCAGCCGCGCGAGTACTACGTCGACGCCCGCGACTACATCCCCAATGCAGCCGACGTGCTGGTGCGTTTCGTCGATGCGGGGCACTTCTGGACGCTGGAAGATCCCGAAACCACCACCGCGCATCTGCGCGAACTGCTCGCGCTGCCCATACCCGGGACGTCGGCAGGCTAGCTGCCGGTCACGATGTTCACGAACATCTTGTGCACCCGCCGGTCGCCGGTCACCTCCGGGTGGAACGCCGTCGCCAATACCGCGCCCTGCCGGACCGCGACGACATGCCCCGCGGCCCGGGCCAGCACCCGCACACCGGGACCGACCCGCTCGACCCACGGCGCCCGGATGAACACCGCGCGCACCGTCCCGTCCAGCCCCTCGAACGGGATGTCACCCTCGAACGAATCGACCTGACGTCCGAAAGCGTTGCGCCGCACCGTCATATCGATCCCACCCAGCGGCAGGGCCTGTCGCCCCTCCGCGCCCGCGTCCAGGATTTCCCCGGCCAGCAGGATCATGCCGGCACACGCTCCGTACGCGGGCAACCCGTCAGCCAGCCGGCCCCGCAGCGGCTCCAGCAGGTCGAAGTCGCGCAGCAGGTGACTCATCGCGGTGGACTCACCACCGGGGATCACCAGCCCGTCCACCGCGTCGAGTTCGGCGCGGCGGCGCACCGTGATCGCCTCGGCGCCGGCTTCGCGCAGCGCAGCGAGGTGCTCACGGGTGTCGCCCTGCAGAGCCAGCACGCCGACCAGCGGCGCACTCACTGGGTGGACGGCTGGTATCCGCGCTTGAAGCGGGTCAGCCCCTCCTGCATCACCGCGGCCACCATCTCACCGCTCTGATTGAAGATCTTGCCCTGGCACAGCGAGCGGCCGCCGCCGGCCGACGGCGAGGACTGGTCGTAGAGCAGCCATTCGTCGGCCCGAAACGCCCGCATGAACCACATCGCATGGTCCAGCGACGACACCTGCAGGTGCTCGCGCTCGGCCATGTGGGTGACCTGCGCCGAACCCAGCAGGGTCAGGTCGCTCATGTAGGCCAGCGCGCAGATGTGCAGCACCGGGTCATCAGGCAGCGGGTCGCGGTGACGGAACCAGACCTGTTGCTGAGATGCCTTGCCGGGCAACAGTTTCAAGCGGTCGCGCGGCACGATGCAGACGTCCCACTCCTCAAATTGCTTGAACCCGGCGTCGTCGAACACCTTCACCGAGGTCAGGCCCGGCAGTCCGTTCGGCGGCGGCGCCGCCGGCATGGCGTCCTGGTGGTTGATGCCTTCCTGGTCGGTCTGGAACGACGCCCCCATGCTGAAGATGATCTCGCCGTGCTGAATGGCGTTGACGCGTCTGGTGGCGAACGATCCGCCGTCACGGATGCGCTCCACGATGAACACCGTGGGCTCCTTGGCGTCGCCGGGCCGCAGGAAATAGCCGTGCAACGAATGCACCTGATAACGCGGGTCGACGGTGCGCACCGCCGACACCAGCGACTGCCCGGCCACATGCCCGCCGAAAGTGCGCTGCAAGAAGCCCGATTCAGGGCTGAACACGCTGCCGCGGTAGATGTTGACCTCGAGCTGCTCGAGATCGAGGATCTCTTCGATCGCCACGGGATGTTCTTACCAGCCGCCCCTCAACAGCCGCCGGTCACCAGCCGCGTTGCGCCAGGCGATGCGGCTCGGCGATCTCCTCCACGTTGATGCCGACCATCGCCTCACCCAGCCCCCGCGACACTTTGGCCAGCACGTCGGGGTCGTCGAAGAACGTGGTGGCCTTGACGATCGCCGCTGCCCGCTGCGCCGGGTCACCGGACTTGAAGATGCCCGACCCGACGAACACGCCCTCGGCCCCGAGCTGCATCATCATGGCGGCGTCGGCCGGGGTGGCGATACCTCCGGCGGTGAACAGCGTCACCGGCAGCTTGCCCGCCCGGGCCACCTCCACGACCAGATCGTAAGGTGCCTGCAATTCCTTTGCCGCGACAAACAATTCGTCTTCGGACAACGAGGTGAGCCGCCGGATCTCGCCGCCGATCGCGCGCATGTGCGTGGTGGCGTTGGAGACGTCGCCGGTGCCGGCCTCACCCTTGGAGCGGATCATTGCCGCGCCCTCGGCGATCCGGCGCAGCGCCTCACCGAGATTGGTGGCCCCGCACACGAACGGCACGGTGAACGTCCACTTGTCGATGTGGTGGGTGTAGTCGGCCGGGGTGAGCACCTCGGACTCGTCGATGTAGTCCACCCCGAGGCTCTGCAGGATCTGCGCCTCGACGAAGTGGCCGATCCGGGCCTTGGCCATCACCGGGATGGTGACCGCGTCGATGATGCCTTCGATCATGTCGGGGTCACTCATCCGCGACACCCCGCCCTGCGCGCGGATATCGGCGGGCACCCGCTCCAGCGCCATCACCGCGACGGCGCCCGCACCTTCGGCGATGCGGGCCTGCTCGGGGGTGACGACGTCCATGATGACGCCGCCCTTGAGCATTTCGGCCATACCGCGCTTGACGCGTGCGGTTCCGGTTTGTCCGGACGCCGACTGGGCGCCGTTCTGCTGGCTGTTCACTACTCTCCTTGAATTTCGGGAAGTGACCACCAGTCTAAAGGGGGCCGACAACCGGATTCACCCACAGCACAGGCCCGCAGTGCCTTAAGCTCCGCGATGTCGACCAGCGAGCTGGGGAGCCTCGCGATGAATTTTGCCGTTGCGCCGCCCGAACTCACTTCGGCGCGCATCTTCGCCGGTGCGGGCCCGCAACCGCTGCTGGCTGCGGCCGCCTCCTGGGACGGGCTGGCCAGTGAATTGGATGCCGCGGCACGTTCGTTCGCCACGGTCACCTCGGAGCTGGCCGCCGGCGTCTGGCAGGGTCCGGCGATGCTGGCGATGACCCGTACCGCGGCGCCCTATGTGACGTGGTTAACGGCGGCGGCCGCGCGGGCAGGCGGGACGGCGGCGCAGGCGCGGGCGGCGGCAGTCGCGTTCGAGACCACGCAGGCGGCAATCGTGCACCCGGCAATGGTCGCCGCCAACCGGTCGGGGCTGGTGTCGCTGATCGCGGCCAATCTGTTCGGCCAGAACGCCCCCGCGATCGCGGCCGCCGAGGCCGCCTACGAGCAGATGTGGGCCCAGGACGTGGCCGCCATGGCGGGATACCACGCACAGGCTTCGGCGGTGGCTGAACAACTCGCCGCCGCCTATGCCGCCACCGGCCTGCCAGGGCTCAGCATCGACTGGACCCACGGCACCTTCAACCTGGGCTCGGGCAACCAGGGCGCCAACAACATCGGGTTCGGCAACATCGGCAACGGCAACATCGGCCTGAACAACCGGGGTGACGGCAATATCGGCGTCCAGAACAGGGGCAACTGGAACGTCGGGCTCATCAACACCGGCAACCGGCTGATCGGTTACGGACTTCCCGGCGACGGCAACATCGGCGTCAACCTCATCAACATGAACCCGGTCGGGGGTGGGAGTCCGACCACCACGGCCCTGCTCATGGGCGGCACCGGACCCAGCCCACTGCCCTGGTCCGGCTTCCAGACGCTGGCGAACAGCTTCATCACCCCCACCCACCCGGCCTATGACGCACAGTTTGTGGTGACACCGTCAAAGTTGTTCCCCCTCACCGGTCCCACCAGCCTGACCTTCGACGCCTCCATCGCCGAGGGCATGCAGCGGCTCAACACCGCCATCATGAACCTGCACGCGGCGGGCAAAGACACCGTCGTCTTCGGGCTGTCCCAAAGCTCCACGGTGGCGACGCTGGAGATGCGTTATCTGCAGTCGCTGCCGGCGGCGCTCCGCCCTGCCGCCGACGAGTTGTCCTTCGTCCTGGTCGCCAACCCCAACCGGCCCGACGGCGGCCTGCTGTCCCGCTTCCCCGGTCTGTCCATTCCGTTCATGGGGTTCACCTTCAACGGCGCGACGCCGGCCAACGTCTATCCCACCATCGATTACGCGATCCAGTACGACGGCGCCGCCGACTTCCCGCAATACCCGCTCAACCTGTTGGCGACGGCCAACGCGCTGGCCGGCTTCGCCTACATCCACCCGTCGTATTCACTGTCGGCCGCCCAATTCGCCTCGGGCATCGTCCAGCCGGTGTCCCCGGACAGTCTCACCACCTACGTCCTGATTCCCACCCACGACCTGCCGCTGCTCAATCCGCTGCGCGCGGTGCCGTTCGTAGGGAACCCCCTCGCCGACCTGATCCAGCCGGACCTGCGGTTGCTCGTCGAGCTGGGCTACGACCGCGCCGCCTACCAGGATGTGCCGACACCGGCCGGGTTGTTCCCGCAGATCGACCCGGTTTTGCTGGCCGCGCAGCTGCAGCAGGGCGCGATACAGGGGGTCAACGACGCGCTGGACGGATTGGGTTTCCCACGGCGGCTACCGTAATGGCGTACCGGCGAAGGAGAGACGGATGACGTGGGCGAGAACACTGGCGGTAATCGCGCTAATCGGGCTGGCGGCGAGTGTGCCGGTACCGGCCTGGGCCACGTTCGCTCGTCAGGACGATCCCGATTCGGGGGTTCCTTCCGGGCCGGACGACCCGCGGTGCATCTCGATGCCCTTCGAACCCCAGTGCCAGGGCGGCCCCTATGCCGCGCCCAGCGCCCCGACGTCGCCGGCCGATCCTACCTGCGCCACCATGCCCGCCGACCCGATCTGCGCGGGCGGCCCGTACGCCATTCCCACGCCGCCCCAGCCCGTGGCGCCACCGGTTATTCCCGCCCCACCGGTGATTCCCGAACCGCCGGCAGTTGGTACGCCCGGGAAGATTTGACTCAGCTGATCGACTGCGGCACCACGGCATCCCGCGGAGCGGAGTCGACCAGCTGGTTGGCCCTCGGTAGCAGTTCACCCAACTGCCGCGGGTAGACGATCTCGCCGGCGGCGGCCAGTTCGGTGATGTCGGCGGGCCCGCACCACCGGGCGCCGTGGATGTAGCTGCGTTCCAGCGCCGTCCGCCCGTCCAGCGCCGGCTCGAACCGCCGGGTGCGGTGAACCAGGTAGAACTCCTCGCTGTCGATCATCGAGCCGTTGAACTCGAAGACCTCGTCGCGCCGCCATACCGGTCCGACCAGATCAGCCGGCGCGACCTGCAAACCGGTTTCCTCGGCCAACTCACGCGCGGCCGCTTCGGCCAATCGCTCCCCCGGCCGGACTTCGCCGCCGACGGTGAACCACCACCGCGGTGCATGGGCAATGGCGGGATCCGAGCCGCACAGCAGCAACACCGCGCCGTCCTCGTCGAGCAGGACGACCCGCGCCGAGGTGCGGTGGTTGAGCTGGTCACCGGTGTGCCGCTGCGCGTGCGGCCGCTCGGCGATCTCGAAATAGGTTGGCAGCGGCGCCCTTCCGCCGAGATGAAAGAGCCGCACCATGCGCCGTTCGGCCAACACCAGGGTGTCGCGCACCGCGTCGTTGTGGAATCGGCGGGCCAGCAACACCCGTGCCTCGGCATCGGCCAGTTCGGCCACCAGGCCCGCCGGCACCGACGCGGGATCGACCAGCGCCAGCGCGGCCGACAACTCGTTCTCCGCGGTCTCCCGCTGACTGCGCGGCGCACGCTCGGCGGCGTCGGCCAGTGCCGCCAGCCGCTCGCCCTCCGGTGATCCGCCGTAGGCATCGATAGCGACCGCACGCGCCACTACCGCCCGCCGGGCCAGCGCGCTGTCCAACGCCTGCCAGGACAGGTCGTAGCGGACGTTGAGCCGGTCGAGCCGGTTGGCCCGCTGATAACCCCAGGCACCGAACACCACCAGCACCACGAGCAGCAGGACCCCGACAACGATCAGCCACACCATCAGCTGGCCACCTGGACCTTGACCCCGGAGCCGGCGACCGTCTCGTAGACCCGCATGATCTGGCTGGCCACCACCGACCAGTCGTAACGGGAGACGGCTTCGCTACCGGCGGCGACGTAGCGCGCGCGCCGCGCGTCGTCCTCCAGGACCGCGATCAGCGCCTGGGCCAGCGCATCACCGTCTTCGATCGCAACCAGCCGCCCGAGCTCCCCGTCCTGCAGTACCCGCCGGAACGCATCGAGGTCGCTGGCCACCACGGCGGTGCCGGCGGCCATCGCCTCCACCAGGACGATGCCGAAACTCTCGCCGCCGGTGTTGGGCGCGCAGTACACGTCGGCGCTGCGCATCGCCGAGGCCTTGCCGGCGTCGTCGACCTGCCCCAGAAACCGCAGATGTTCGACGAAGTCACTTGCCTGAGTACGCAATTCGTCCTCGTCGCCACGTCCCACGATCAACAGCTGCAGGTCGGGAAAACGCTGCACGACGGCCGGCATGGCGGCCAGCAGCGTCGTCATGCCCTTGCGCGGCTCGTCGTAGCGTCCCAAGAACAGCACCGTCTTGCCCGGCCGCGGATATCCGTCCAGCAGCGGCGCCGAGGCGAAGGAGTCGACGTCGACGCCGTTGGGAATCTCCACGGCATCCGAGCCCACCGACTCCATCTGCCAGCGCCGCGCCAGGTCCGACACCGCTATCCGGCCGACGATCTTCTCGAACCTGGGCCGCAACATGCCGCCCAGGACCGACATCGCCACCGATTTGGTGGTCGAGGTGTGAAACGTCGCCACGATCGGGCCCTCGGCGATGTCCAGCGCCAGCAGCGACAGGCTCGGGGCGCCCGGCTCATGCAGGTGCAGCACGTCGAAATCACCTTCGGCAAGCCACTTCTTCACCTTGCGGTAGGTGACCGGGCCGAACCGCAGGCGGGCCACCGACCCGTTGTAGGGGATGGGAATGGCCTTGCCGGCGGACACGACGTAGTCGGGCAGCGCGGTGTCCGGAGACATCGGAGCCAGCACGCTGACCTGATGTCCGCGGTCGGTCATCACCTCGGCCAGCTGCAACACGTGCGACTGCACCCCGCCGGGTACATCGAACGAGTAGGGGCAGACCATCCCGATCCGCATCAGCCGTCCTTCAACCAGGCCTGCCGGTCGTCCGACAGATCCGCCAGCCACTGCGGTTGCAGCATGTGCCAGTCTGCGGGATGGGCAGCGATATTGCGCGCGAACTCATCGGCCAGGGCCTGGGTGATGGCGCCGACGTCGCCGCTGCTGCAGTCCAGCGGCGGCTGCATGTTGCATTCCCAGCTGTCACCGGAGAACCAGCAGTGCGACGGCAGCAACGCCGCGCCCGTCGCGATTGCGAGCTTGGCCGGCCCGGCGGGCATCCGGGTGGGTTCGCCGAAGAAGTCGACCTCGACACCGGTGCGGGTGAGGTCGCGCTCGGCCATCAGGGCCACGATCTGATTGTCGCGCAGCCGGTCACACAGCACCTCGAACGGCGGTCGGTCGCCGCCGGAGTGCGGGATGACTTCGAAGCCGAGCGTCTCCCGGTAGTCGATGAAGCGCTCGTACAACGATTCCGGTTTGAGGCGTTCGGCCACCGTGGCGAACGTGCCGTACGTGTGTGCCAGCCAGACACCGTTCATGTCCCAGTTGCCGCTGTGCGGCAGTGCCAGCACCACACCGCGGCCGGCGGCCAGCCCGGCGTTGAGGTTGTCCTGGCCGTGAGTCCCGCTGTCGAGCCGGCGCGTCAGCGCGCGCAGATCCATCGTCGGCAGCCGGAACGCTTCCCGCCAGTACCGGGCATAGGAAGCCAGCGAGGCGCGCATCAGCGAGTCCGGCACTTGCGTCGGCCGTACCCCGGTCACACGGGCCAGGTTCTTGCGCAGCTGCTCGGGCCCACCGTTGCGGGCGGCATAGCGGGCACCGGCCTCAAATGCGTTGCGCGCGGCGAACTCCGGCAGCACCCGCACCGCCCGCCAGCCGGTGGCATAGGCCCAGTCGGTGGCCTTGCCGGTCAGCAGGTCGCGGGGCCGGCCGGGCAGTTTCAGACCTACTGATGGCGGTATCACTGCTCGTTCTTTCCTGGGATGGGAATCCGGTCCACGGCCCCGGGCGAGGTCCGCACCGCGTACAACCGCTGCCCACAGGTGATCACGCTGAGCACGGCCAACAGCCACATGCCGATCGGCAGCGCCGGCGGCCAGGCCACGAACGGAAAATCCGACACCCCGGCACCGACCAACACGATGATCAGCCGCTCCGGGCGCTCGATGAAACCGCCGTCACCCCGCAGCCCGCTGGCTTCGGCTCGGGCCTTGATGTAGGAGATCACCTGCGAGGTCACCAGACAGATCAGCGTCGCCGCGGTCAACCATTTGTCGTGCATGTGAAAGGCGATCCACCACGCCAGCCCGCAGAACACCGCGCCGTCGCTGATGCGGTCGCAGGTGGCGTCCAGCACCGCGCCGAACCGGGTGCCGCCGCCGCGAATACGCGCCATCGCCCCGTCGGCCATGTCGAAGAGCGTGAAGAACCAGACCACACACCCGCCGATGAACAGCTTGCCCATCGGAAAAAACACCAACGACCCCGCCATCGAGCCCACGGTGCCGATGACGGTGACGATGTCCGGCGTCAGACCGACCTTCAGCGCGGCACGGGCCACCGGGTTGGTGAGGCGGGCGAAGAACGCCCGCGACAGGAATGGCAATTTGCTCATGCGTGCCTCACGACTGCCGCGCCCACTCGTCGGCCAGCAGCCGGCGGGTCTCGCGCAGCAGCTGCGGTATCACTTTGGAGCCGCCGACGATGGTGATGAAGTTCGCGTCGCCGCCCCAGCGGGGGACGACGTGCACGTGCAGGTGCTCGGCCAGCGAGCCGCCCGCCGAGGTCCCGAGGTTCATGCCGACGTTGAAGCCGTGCGGTCGGGACACCTTCTTGATCACCCGGATCGCCTTCTGGGTGAACGCCATCACCTCGGCACTCTCGGCCTCGGTGAGGTCCTCGAGCTCCGACACCCGCCGGTAGGGCACCACCATCAGGTGACCCGGGTTGTACGGATACAGGTTGAGCACGGCATAGACGAGCTCGCCGCGGGCCACCACCAGACCTTCTTCGTCGGACATCTGCGGGATGTCGGTGAACGGCTCGCCCCGGCTGGCATCAGCGCGCTTGCTGGGCGCTTCGGCGAGGTAGTTCATCCGATACGGGGTCCACAGCCGCTGCAGATGGTCCCGCTGGCCGACGCCGCGGTCGTGGATCGTGTCCTGATCGTTCGGGTCGTCCCGGTCACTCACGTTTCGCTCTCCGGGACTTTCACCAGTTCCGCTGTGGGCGCGGCATTTTCGCGACGGGCGATCCAGTCGACGATCGCCGCGACCGCGCTCTCGCGGTCCACCCCGTTGATCTGGGTGCGGTCACCGAACCGGAAACTGACCGCCCCGGCCTGCACGTCCCGGTCGCCGGCCAGCAGCATGAACGGCACCTTCTGGTTGGTGTGGTTGACGATCTTCTTGGCCATCCGGTCGTCGCTGGCGTCCACCTCCACCCGGACTCCGTGCGATTTCAGTTGCAGCGCAACATCTTCCAGGTATGGAACGTGCTCGTCGGCCACCGGGATGCCGACCACCTGAACCGGCGCCAGCCAGGCCGGGAACGCGCCCGCGTAGTGCTCGGTGAGGATGCCGAAGAACCGCTCGATCGACCCGAACAACGCCCGGTGGATCAGCACCGGACGCTGCCGGGACCCATCGGAGGCGGTGTATTCCAGCTCGAAGCGGTCCGGCATGTTGAAGTCCACCTGCAGCGTCGACATCTGCCAACTGCGCCCGAGTGCGTCTTTGACCTGCACCGAGATCTTGGGCCCGTAGAACGCCGCGCCACCCGGGTCGGGCACCAGCTTCAGACCGGAGGCCTCGCCGACCTCACGCAGGATCGCGGTGGCCTGCTCCCACACGTCGTCGGAGCCGACGTACTTGTCGGGGTCCTTGGTGGAGAGCTCCAGGTAGTAGTCGTCCAGACCGTAGTCGGCGAGCAGGTCCAGCACGAAGCGCAGCACCGAGGTCAGCTCGTCGCGCATCTGGTCGAGGGTGCAGTAAATGTGCGAGTCGTCCTGGGTCATCCCGCGTACCCGGGTCAGCCCGTGGATGACGCCGGATTTCTCGTAGCGGTAGACACTGCCGAACTCGAACAGCCGCAACGGAAGTTCGCGATACGACCGGCCGCGCGCCCGGTAGATCAGGTGGTGCATCGGGCAGTTCATCGGCTTGAGGTAATAGTCCTGGCCGGGTTTGCGCACGGTGCCGTCCAGGTTGAGCTCGGCATCGAGATGCATCGGCGGGTACATCCCGTCGGCGTACCACTCCAGGTGGCCCGAGGTGACGTAGAGCTGTTCCTTGGTGATGTGCGGGGTGTTGACGAACTCGTACCCGGCTTGCTCATGCTTGCGCCGCGAGTACTCCTCCAGCTCCCTGCGGATGATGCCGCCCTTGGGATGGAAAACCGCGAGGCCCGAACCGATTTCGTCGGGGAAGCTGAACAGGTCCAGTTCGACGCCCAGTTTGCGGTGGTCGCGGCGCTGGGCCTCGGCGATGAGCTCCAGATGGGCCTCGAGTGCCTCCTGCGATTCCCACGCGGTGCCGTAGATGCGTTGCAGGCTCGCATTGTTCTGATCACCCCGCCAGTACGCGGCCGAACTGCGGGTCAGCTTGAACGCCGGGATGTGCTTGGTGGTGGGGATGTGCGGCCCACGGCACAGGTCGCCCCAGACCCGTTCGCGGGTGCGGGGGTTGAGGTTGTCGTAGGCGGTGAGCTCGTCGCCTCCAACCTCCATCACGTCGGGGTCGCCCGATTTGTCGTCGACGAGTTCGAGCTTGAACGGCTCGTTGGCCAGTTCCTCGCGCGCCTCGTCCTTGGACGCGAAGACGCGCCGGTCGAACAGCTGGCCTTCCTTGACGATCTGGCGCATCCGCTTTTCCAGCTTGTCCAGGTCCTCGGGCGTGAACGGTTCGGCGACGTCGAAGTCGTAGTAGAAGCCGTCGGTGATAGGCGGGCCGATGCCGAGTTTGGCGTGCGGGAACAGGTCCTGCACCGCCTGGGCCAGCACGTGTGCCGCCGAGTGGCGGATGACGCTGCGGCCGTCGTCGGTGTTGGCCGCCACCGGAGTCACCTCGACGTCGGCGTCGGGCACCCAGCTGAGGTCACGCAGTTTGCCGTCGGCGTCGCGGACCACCACGATCGCCTCGGGGGTACCGCGCCTCGGTAACCCCGCCTCGCCGACAGCGGCCGCCGCGGTGGTCCCGGCAGGAACCCGGATCGGGGATGCCTGGATCTGATGTGCGGGGGCGCTCATTGCGTGGCTCTCCGTGGCTTGGGCATGTTCGGGGGCATGGCGTAATCGGTCGCGACCATGCTATCGGTGTCCACCGAGACGGGCCCAAGCCGATGGCCCCGGAGCGTGAGTGAGAGAGCGCCACGGCCCTATCGGGCGAGCATCACGTCAGGCCGCCGGCGGCCATTGCGGCTGGGCGGTGCTGAGGCCGCCGGTGCCCGAGACCACCAGCCGGCTGGCCACCGGCGCCGGCGCGCGCTCGGCGCGCACCGCGGCACGCAGCTTCGCCGTCGTGAATCGATTGTTTTCGCCGTCGTACAACAAGCGCAAGGTGTGCACCGGGAAGTAACCCAGCAACAGAATTGCGATGGTCATGACCGCTGCGCCGCTCTTGACGTGGTGCGCCTTTGTTGTCCTGAGATAGCGCATTGCATACCGATAAAATTTGCGTGGGGAGTCCTCCACCCGCCGGCCGGACACACCGGCAATAAGCGAGGCGTCGTATTCGATCTCGAAGTTGTTCTTGAACAGCGTCACGGCGAGGTCGATATCTTCGTGCAGTCGGTCTTCGGGATCGAGTTGGGTGAGGTGACGGACGGCGCGCCACGCCGACGCGCGGAGCGCCATATTGGAACCGAACAGAAACCGTTGGTCTTTCGCCTTCCGGTGCAACCGGTCCCGCACGGCACGGTCAAGCCGGAAGACGGCCTCCTTAAATGGCATGTCGTAGTACCACACTGGGCCCGTCACCGCGCTGACGGCGGGGTTCTGGAAGCGGCGGCGGATCGTCTCGACCCAATTGTCGGCGATCGTCGAGTCGGCGTCGATGCGGCCGATGACGGTGCTGCGTACGTTGTCGAATCCATGGTTGCGCGTGGGGATGATGCCTTGATGGTCGTGTTGGGCGATCAACCGGATGGTGATATGCGGGTTTGCGACTTGGAACCGGCGCACAATGTTTTCGGTGTCGTCCGTGGACCTGTTGTTGACGACGACTATTTCATCCGGAAGGGATGTTTGGCGAAGGCAGGATTCCAGACAGTTGGCGATGAACCGTTCCTCGTTGTAGGCGGGAATGACGACCGCTACCGAGGGGATCGCTGCACCGTCTGACAATTTCGGACGACTTAACGCATTCAAGATTTCGGTCATTGTCCGACCCGCTATCGCTCGTGCCGTCTATTACCGATACACACCTCGGCGCCATGCGGTGAGATGCCCAGTTCGATCGGCGAACGGCCACAGATCGAACCTGATCAATATTCGACACCTATGCAATGATTTGTCAAGGAAATTGTTTTTGAAGGATATTCAGCTTTGTGCGTGGAGTTTCGCCCACCCGATTGACCTCAGGGTTGCCCCGGCTTGAGGCGCACGAACAGCGCGTCGGCTTCGGTCAGCAGTGTGTCGCCGTCGCGCAACCGGCCGGACACGAAGATCTTCCGCCCGTCCTCGCTGTCGAGTCCGGCGTCGAAGTGCAACTCCTTTTCGATCGGCACGATGTTGCGGTAGTTGATCTTCAAATACGCCGTGCGCTGGCGACGGCTGCCGGTGAGCACCGACGCCGTCAGGCCGAGCACGGTGTCGAACAGCATGCCCAGCGACCCGCCGTGCACGGCGCCGTTGCGTCCTAGGTGGAACCGGGCGAACCGCGCCCGGCCTTCGATGCGGCCATCGTCAGTTTTGTGTGCGTCCATCGGGATGGTCAGTAGATTCCCGCGCATCGGCAGGTCCATCCGTCGGCCCGACGGCGACTGCCATTCGTCGGCGTCGAACGGCGCCAGCAATGCCGACAGTTGCTCGAGTCGGTCAGCGGCTTCGGTGATCACCTCATCGGGCGCGTCGACGGCGCGGGCGTGATCCTGCAACCGGCGCACCGCCTCGATGAAGCGGTGGTAGTCCGGGCCACCCTTGTCGGTCGGTTCGGGCGGGTTGAAGCCCCCGCCGGGGTGTGGGGCCCGGTCGTGTGTCACCAGGACACCGTATTCGACCCTGCCCCGGCTGCCGGCTAACCGGGTTGACCCGAGACGCCCTGGCCGCCGGCCTTGCCGTCAGCTCCTGTCGTGCCACTGCTCGTATTCCCGACACCCTTGGCTCCGCCCTTGCCGAAGGCTCCACCGTCGCCCCCCGCTCCACCGGCGCCGCCGTTACCGCCTGCACCACCGCTACCGCCGTAACTGGTGGTGCCACTACCGGCCCCGCCGACGCCGCCGACACCGCCGACGCCGCCTACTCCGCCGGCGCCGCCCGTGCCGCCCGTGCCTGCGGTGCCGCCGGCTCCTCCGTTGCCGACCAGGAAACCGC
Organism: Mycobacterium gordonae; assembly: GCF_002101675.1. Taxonomy (GTDB): domain Bacteria; phylum Actinomycetota; class Actinomycetes; order Mycobacteriales; family Mycobacteriaceae; genus Mycobacterium; species Mycobacterium gordonae. The sequence goes on from NZ_LQOY01000065.1 coordinate 30,081, forward strand.
CGGCCCCACCGTTACCGCCGTGCCCGCCGGCGCCACCAGCGCCGCCAACACCGCCGGTGGCGGCGTCGCCGCCGATGCCGCCGTTTCCGGCCGTCGCAGCAAGACCTAGAACGGATGTCGCGGCGCCGCCGGAGCCAGCGTTGCCACCGTTACCACCGAGCGCACCGGTGCCCCCCAGGCCCCCACGACCGCCGGTGCCGCCCTGACCTCCCTGACCGACAAAGAAGCCGCCGTGTCCCCCATCGCCGCCCGCC
>NZ_LQOY01000066.1 GCF_002101675.1 Mycobacterium gordonae
GGTGGCACCGGTGCCGACAGCCGCCCCGCCGATGGCGGCCCCGCCGGCTCCGCCGGCCCCGCCCCTTCCCCCGTCTCCGCCGGTGCCGGGACCCAGCGCGTCGCCGCCGCGACCGCCTGCGCCGCCCTGGCCGCCCGAACCCGCATCGCCGGCGTCGCCGCCCTGGCTGCGCGCTGGTCCGCTGGTCCCGCCGTTGGTGTTCGAGGTCGGTGAACCGGCGTTGCCGCCGTTGCCGCCCCTACCGCCGTTGCCGCCGGCCCCGCCGTTGCCGGTTCCGTGGGCGGTACCGCCATCGCCCCCGGCCCCACCGTTACCGCCACTGCTCGCAGCGCCACCGTCGCCCCCGTCGCCGCCGATATAGCCGGAACCACTGCGCCACGCATTCCCGCCCCAGCCACCGGCGCCGCCCCACCCATTGACCTGAATATCGCGGCCAAGCGTCGGTTCGTACCGGAACAGAGCCGAACCGCCGTCACCGCCGACGCCGCCGGCCCCCGCGTTCCCCGTCCCATAGGCGTCGCCGCCGTCGCCGCCGGCGCCGCCGCTGCCGTAATACGCCCCCGCCGAGCCGGCTCCGCCGCTGCCGCCGTTGCCGCTGCCTGTCGCATTCCCGCCGAACCCGCCTTTGGCCCCGGCGCCGATTCCGGTCTGGGGCGGGAAGCCAGGCGCACCGGACTTGCCGCCGTTGCCGCCGTTGCCGCCCGCACCGGAGGTCGAGCCGCCGGACCCGCCTTTGCCGCCGTCGCCACCATCACCCCACTGCCCGACGGCTCCGGCGTCTCCGCCCGCGCCGCCGTTGCCGGTCAGCGTGCCGCCTGCCCCGCCGTCCCCGCCGGCGCCGGCCCGGCCGGCCCAGCCGCCATAGCCACCGTCGCCACCTCGGCCGCCGTTCCCGGTGTTGCCACCGGCGCCTCCGTCGCCTCCGGGCCCGCCGTTGCCGGCCGCCCCCACGGTTCCAGCGCTGCCGCCGGTGCCGCCGTTGCCGTTCTGGCCGGCCGTGCCTCCGTTGCCGCCCCGGTTGGCGAAACCACCGCCCCAGCCGTTACCCCCGTTGC